>NZ_UGOA01000001.1:567500-1313333 GCF_900452385.1 Legionella donaldsonii
GCGGGTGCTAACGTCCGTCGTGAAGAGGGAAACAACCCAGACCGCCAGCTAAGGTCCCCAAGTTATGGTTAAGTGGGAAACGATGTGGGAAGGCACAGACAGCCAGGAGGTTGGCTTAGAAGCAGCCACCCTTTAAAGAAAGCGTAATAGCTCACTGGTCGAGTCGGCCTGCGCGGAAGATGTAACGGGGCTAAAACCATACACCGAAGCTGCGGATGTGTAGTAATACACGTGGTAGGGGAGCGTTCTGTAAGCTGATGAAGGTTCATTGAGAAGTGGGCTGGAGGTATCAGAAGTGCGAATGCTGACATGAGTAACGATAAAGAAGGTGAAAAACCTTCTCGCCGGAAGTCCCAGGTTTCCTGCACGACGTTAATCGGAGCAGGGTGAGTCGGCCCCTAAGGCGAGGCAGAAATGCGTAGTCGATGGGAACCAGGTTAATATTCCTGGACTTTTTATAAGTGGTGAAGTGGGGACGAAGAAGGCTAGATGAGCCGGGCGTTGGTTGTCCCGGTACTTGCATGTAGGCGGAGAGACCTGGCAAATCCGGTTTCTCATTAACGCGGAGGTGCGAAGTGGTTCTGACCTTTCGGGGTGCAGAGAAGTCATTAATGCCAGGCTTCCAGGAAAAGCTGCTAGCCATAACTTATAGAAAACCGTACCGCAAACCGACACAGGTGGACAAGTAGAGAATACTAAGGCGCTTGAGAGAACTCGGGTGAAGGAACTAGGCAAAATGGTACCGTAACTTCGGGAGAAGGTACGCCCTTGCCGGTTAGTTGTTTTACATAACGAAGCTGGTGAGGGCCGCAGAGACCAGGTGGCTGCGACTGTTTATTAAAAACACAGCACTCTGCAAATTCGTAAGAAGACGTATAGGGTGTGACGCCTGCCCGGTGCCGGAAGGTTAATTGATGGGGTCATCTTCGGAGAAGCTCTTGATCGAAGCCCCGGTAAACGGCGGCCGTAACTATAACGGTCCTAAGGTAGCGAAATTCCTTGTCGGGTAAGTTCCGACCTGCACGAATGGCGTAACGATGGCCACACTGTCTCCACCCGAGACTCAGTGAAATTGAAATCGCTGTGAAGATGCAGTGTACCCGCGGCTAGACGGAAAGACCCCGTGAACCTTTACTATAGTTTTGCACTGGACTTTGATGATAACTGTGTAGGATAGGTGGGAGGCTAGGAAGTGCAGACGCTAGTTTGCATGGAGCCAACCTTGAAATACCACCCTGTTATTATTGAGGTTCTAACTTGGGCCCATAATCTGGGTTGAGGACAGTGTATGATGGGTAGTTTGACTGGGGCGGTCTCCTCCCAAAGAGTAACGGAGGAGCACAAAGGTACCCTCGGTACGGTCGGACATCGTACCAAGAGTGTAAAGGCAAAAGGGTGCTTGACTGCGAGACTGACGGGTCGAGCAGGTACGAAAGTAGGTCTTAGTGATCCGGTGGTTCTGTATGGAAGGGCCATCGCTCAACGGATAAAAGGTACTCCGGGGATAACAGGCTGATACCGCCCAAGAGTTCATATCGACGGCGGTGTTTGGCACCTCGATGTCGGCTCATCACATCCTGGGGCTGAAGCAGGTCCCAAGGGTATGGCTGTTCGCCATTTAAAGTGGTACGCGAGCTGGGTTTAGAACGTCGTGAGACAGTTCGGTCCCTATCTGCCGTGGGCGTAGGAAAATTGAGAGGAGCTGCTCCTAGTACGAGAGGACCGGAGTGGACGAACCTCTGGTGTTCCGGTTGTGACGCCAGTCGCATTGCCGGGTAGCTAAGTTCGGACGGGATAACCGCTGAAAGCATCTAAGCGGGAAGCCTCCCTCAAGATGAGTTTTCCCATGAAGCCCGTTGAAGACTACGACGTTGATAGGCGAGGTGTGGAAGCGCAGTAATGCGTGAAGCTAACTCGTACTAATTGGCTGATTGTCTTGACCATATAACCTGAATTGCTTTGAGGTTATAGGCAATAATGAAAGACGAATACGTTTGTGTTACCTCATATTCTTTACCGGCCTCCTGGCTATCGCAGTTAACCCTGCTTTAACCAGAACAGGCAAACCAGTTTTCCTGGCGACCATAGCGGTTTGGAACCACCTGACTCCATCTCGAACTCAGAAGTGAAACAGACCCGCGCCGATGATAGTGTGGAGTTTCTCCATGCGAAAGTAGGTCATCGCCAGGGCTTTTTTCCTAAGCGGCTTAATAGCCGCTTTTTTTTTGCCAGATTACAAAATTCTGCGTTAATTTTGACATAGCCATCCAAATTAAATTTTTTTTAGTAGTTAGTTATTTAATTTGTACATTTCATCGACAATAAATAATGATTTCTCAGTAGAATTCATGTTAATCTATCTGCGCTCGAGATAATGTTTCAGCATTTTATGAACTGAGAGTTAGCTAGATATAAATGTTGTAGTATTAATTATCATTTTACGGGGAAGTAGAGTAGCATGTTAGTCGGCCGCGTTCAGGAATTTATTAATGCTCTAGAAAGTATTAAAGATAAACTAAGTGAGGATGATAAGGCTCTTCTTAACGATTTCCAAGAAAAATATTCTGGAAGGTTTGACCCTAAAGCTGAAGAAGGCACCAGTGATCCACTATTTCCACTGGAGCTAGATAGCCCTTTAAATGAGGATGACCTTGCTTGGATTAGGGCTTGTTTTGCAAGACGCTGGAAAAATATAGCTGATAAGGAAGATGATTATACGTTTTATCCTGGAGGGGTGAACATACCTTGGATCTCACTGGCTAAAGATTTAGCGGCTGAATTGAAGATACCTTATTTGTTAGTATTAATTCCAACGCTTAAAAATCAAGTGGATCCCGATAAACTGTCGCGCCTAGAGCAAGCTCCTGATACTCGTGCAATTTTTCTTAGTGATGATGGTGTTTGGCATAGAGTTTTGGGGCTCTTAGAGCATTTGCAACACGGCAAAGGACAATTGGCTACCTACGACATGGCCAAACAGTTTAGACCCCGAGCGTTGACTCTCAATGAATTGTATCGAATTCGTTCTAAAAGAGGCGAAGATTTAGCTTTTCAACTTAAAAACGAACATTATTCCAGCTTTTGGAATTACGTACTCCGTCTGATAGCCCCTAATTGGCAACGCCGTGGCGATTGCCCTACTCATCTACTACCCAGTCTCCTTGATATTATTGAAAGTTATTATGACGCTGCTGGTAGGGAGCCGAAAGATTTTACAGAATTTCAAAAATGTCTAAAAAATTTTTCTATAGCTCTCAGTGCTTGTTCGTTAGAGGATATTAATCATTTTTATGGAATACCAATAGATTTTGGGGATAAAAAGCGGAGTTACTTAATTGAAATTCTGCTTGATTGCATGCAGAACACCGAGGATTTGCATGATAAGCTGGCTGCCGTGGCGAAATGGCTTTGTCAATTTGACCCCACCCTGGTCGGCAAGCATGAGAAACTGCAACCGCTTTATCAGTCTTTGAAAGTTGGAAACTACTTTGAGGTGGCTCAATTATGTGAATTAGTTCAAGCGTTAGAACTAAATGACACTGATCCACTGAAACCGGAGATAGATCAGCTAGTTCAGCGACTTCGTGGTGAAGATGAGATTAAACCTGAGATAATTGAGCAGATAAAACAAATTTATGCTTTGCGTTGGAAAAGTATCATCGATACACCAAATGATTATACCCGTAGGCAAGATAGACCCAATCGCAGTTGGATACATTTAGCCCGCCATTTAGCAAGTGCAGGGTATATTCACCCTAACTACTATCGGTTGCTGATTCCAACGCTGCAGATGGATAAGGATCTGGTTACTCAAGAGCTATTTACAATTTATCCCTTATCTCATCTTATTCTTTCTGATAATGGAACGAAGTTAATTCTTGCTCAACATCTTATTGATCATCATAAAGCGAACGGAACTTTTTATCAGTGTAGTGAGCATCCTCCATGCCCATTAACCCAAAAGGAATTAGCGCGTTTAGCTTTTGCAGCCCCTCGCTATCCTGATTATTTTATTCGCGTGGTCGAGACAGAACCAGAGCCCGGTATCAGCGTTAAAACTGTCGAGGCAGTCAGAGAGTTAGTTAATGGTACTTTAAATCCAGTGGGATTATTGCTTGGTTATGATATTAGTGCAACTCAACTCGATACAGCTGATAAAGCGTATGCAAAATTTCTTGAGTTTATCGCAGGATTAGAACAGACCGAGTTAGATAGATTATTTAAGCAACGAATTTCCTTTCGTACAAAACGGCTTTCCGTTGCAACCATTCTGCAAAAAATTCAGCATAAATTCGATGATGATGATCGGGGCTGTATTGCAGTTTATGGACAATATTTCCTGCAATTAGTTTTAGATTATAATCCGCAAGCTGAGTTTCGCAAAGAGATAGAAAAAGACGATAGGATTGAAATCGATTCTTTACGCCGTGTTTCAGCAAAAAAAGTTTATCGGGAGTATGATGAGATAGATGAGCAAGAGGCGAATCGAAGAGCGTTAATTATTTTTGTGTCATTAATGACGCATGGCTTTAGCTATTTACCTTTTACAAGTACTTCTCTACGTATCTGGGATAAATCTAACAATGTCCCTGATTCTAATTGCATCGATTTATTTAATACCCTTTCTTCTTTCGTTGAAAAGGGAGATGTAAAACAGAGTCGTTTTACGTATGCCTCGGTCATGGAGAATATTGTCAAGAAAGCGGCTGCGGCAAATGATTTTCTTACCTCATGGACGCGATATAATGACACATTGGAATGGTGGAAGAGTATAGAGAATCAATCAATCTTTGCCAAAGAGAATAACACCTGCTTTGAGCCAGAGCAGTTGTTTACGGTACTCTGGTCGTTATCATCAAAAAGACAATTTAAGTCAAGGATGTTAATTGAGAATTTCCTTGAGCAAATCGTGCAAACTTCCTTACAGCCCAAAAATCCTCAGTTAAAATGGGCTCGTATTAACATTGAATTCAATAAGCTATTAGGAAGTGTACCCGTTGAAGATAGGGCAAAGATGTTGGAAGAGTTAAGAAAAGAATCTGCCCCCGTTAGTTCTGATCAATTTTTAAAAGCAAATCGGGAGTTTTTGATACACCGTCTGGCTAGCTGTGGAGCGAGAGAAGGCTGTAAAAGGAGAATTGGATTATTTGGTGCTAATCCAGGGGCTTTTAAATTGTTCTACCAGGAGCTAACTGAAAAACTTAAAGAAGAAATGTTTATAGGTAGTATAAAAAGCCTGATGGGCACTTTACAGAAAAAAATTGAAAAGTTAGCTGTCAGTAAATTGCAATCCGATAGTATGTTAGAGTATTTGCAGAAATTAAGTACGACTATAACGGCGCAACCCTCTCCAGAGAAAGGAGTAACGATAGAAGATGAGCATGTGGCTATGGAGCTGGCTTTAGCTTAAGGGCCTAACATTTCTATCAAGGCTTACTCTCCCAGCTGGAGAAATAGAAACAGCACTGATCGATTAGCCCATTGCCAGCCTAAATTATTTGGCAAATTGCACAGTAATTTTAACAAAGCTGTCATAGCGTTTTTGTGCTATTTTTCCTGCATCAAGTGCAGCTTTGATTGCACAGCCGGGTGTATCTTTGTGATTACAATTGCGGAATTTGCATTGGGCAATAAGAGGCTGGAACTCGCGATAACCTTGAGTAATCTCACTAATGGGCATATGCCAAAGGCCAAACTCACGTACACCCGGAGAGTCAATTAAGGCGCCGCCGCTAGGTAAATGATAGAGACGTGAATTGCTTGTTGTGTGACAACCCAACTCTGAACTAGCTGAAATTTCCGCCGTTTGAATGTTATTTTCGTGTGGTAAAAGCCCGGCAATAAGCGAAGACTTGCCTACACCCGACTGTCCAACAAAGACACTGGTATGATGTTGAAGAGTTTTTTTCAATAACTCATAACCCTGAGTATCAAATTGACTAGTAAATACGAGGGGATAGCCAAGTGGTTTATAGCAAGTTAATAGTTCTTGCTGAATCGTTTCGCAGGGGAGATCTGTTTTGTTTAAAACAATACAAACTTCTAAGGCTAAATGTTCAGCCATAACCAGGTAACTATCCAATAAAGACCATGTGAGCTCGGGTTTTGCTGCGGTAACAACAATGACTTGACTGATGTTAGCAGCAACGGGTTTGAATAGTCCTCGCTTGTCTGGGCGACCCAGTGTGGATTGACGTGGATAACGACTTACAACCACACCTTGAGCATGGCCTTCCACTTGCCAGATGACACGATCACCGGCAACTAAAGAATCTAAATTAGGACGAATAGAGCAATGAATACGATTTCCCTGACTATCTTCGATTTCAGCATGGCGGCCAAAACGGGACAAGACTAAACCTTCTTTGCCTGAGATATCAGTGTTTTGACGATACTCGGCTTGCATTTTTTCAATGCGCGCAGCTTGTTGTTTGTTAATTCGTCTTTTACTCATGCTTTAAACATAGTCTATAATTGTCAGGATCTTAAACTTGTACAGTATGAAGGCAAACAGATATTAATGAAAGTTTATTTAGTGGGAGGGGCTGTTCGTGACCAATTATTGGGATATCCCGTTAAAGAGCGTGATTGGGTTATTGTGGGAGCGACTCCAGAACAGTTGAAGAAACAAGGTTATCAGCAAGTAGGAAAAGATTTTCCAGTTTTTCTCCATCCTACAACCCGTGAAGAATATGCTTTGGCTCGAACAGAACGAAAATCGGCTCCTGGCTATTATGGTTTCGAGTGTAATTTTTCACAGACTGTTACTTTGGAAGAGGATTTGCAGCGACGAGATTTGACAATTAATGCTATGGCACAAGATAAAAGCGGCCAACTAATTGATCCTTATCATGGCCAAGCTGATTTACAAGAAAAGCTTTTAAGACATGTTTCACCCGCTTTCGCTGAAGATCCAGTTAGGGTTTTGAGAGTAGCTCGTTTTGCGGCTCGTTACTATCATTTAGGCTTTAAAGTGGCGAATGATACGCGTGTTCTGATGTATGCAATGGTAAAGCGTGGTGAACTGGGTCATTTGGTTGCCGAGCGTGTTTGGCAAGAGTGGTCACGTAGTTTAACGGAAGAAAATCCAGAAATATTTATTACAACCTTAAGGGCATGTGCTGCATTAAAAATAGTATTACCCGAGATAGATGCTCTTTTTGGCGTACCTAACAGGAGGGATTACCATCCTGAGGTCGATAGCGGTGTACATACCTTGATGGTATTAAGTGCTGCGGTTGAACTATCGAGTGAGCCGATGGTGCGTTTTGCAGCTGTTATGCACGATTTAGGGAAAGCCATCACTCCAATGGCCGAATGGCCAAAACACCATCGACATGAGGAGCGGGGGATTCCAATTATTGAAGCCTTATGCGAACGTTTGCGAATTCCTGCGGATTACCGTAAATTTGCGGTCATGGTATCGCGCTTTCATTTAACGATTCATCGTCTTTTTGAGTTGAACGCGAAAACAATAGTTAAAGTTTTTGAGCAGACGGATGCTTTTCGCCGTCCACAACTTTTTGAAAAATTATTGCTTGTCTGTCAAGCTGATGCTCAGGGTTGTGGCCGAAAAATTGATTATAAGCAAGGGAAAAATTGGCGTTACTTATTACAAGAGTGTAGTAAAATTTCTGCTCAAAATTTAATTGAGAAGGGATATCAGGGCGAGGCCATTAAAGAGGCGTTACATCAACGGCGAGTTGCCTGCGCCGATTTAATTTTGAATTCTTGGAAACCACATGAAAAACAATAATAATCTGATTTGGATAGACTTGGAAATGACTGGCCTTGACCCAGAGAAGGATCGCATCATTGAAATAGCTACTATTGTCACTGATGCAAATCTTACTATTCTGGCTGAAGGCCCTGTTCTCGCTGTTCATCAGGCTCCTTCCTTAATTGCAGGGATGGACGAATGGAATACTAAACAACATAACCAATCAGGATTGGTTAAACGGGTACAGGAGACTACAACGACAGAAGCTGAGGCAGAAGCACAAACAATCGCTTTCCTTAAACAATACTTGGATAAAGGTAAGTCCCCTATGTGCGGCAACAGTATTTGCCAAGATAGACGGTTTTTATATAAATACATGCCTGCGCTGGCGGCCTTTTTTCATTACCGCAATCTTGATGTGAGTACATTAAAAGAGTTGGTTAAGCGTTGGCGGCCGCAATTATTAAGTGGTGTTGTGAAAGAATCAAAGCATTTGGCGCTTGATGACATTAAGGATTCAATTGCTGAACTTGTCTATTATCGCGAGCATTTTATTAATTTATCGAGTAGTAATCATGATCAATCGTGAACAACTAGTTCTTCCTAATGGTGCTGACAAATTATTATTGCACTCCTGCTGTGCGCCCTGTTCGGGTGAAGTGATGGAAGCTTTGTTATTTTCAAAAATTAATTTTTCTATTTTTTTCTATAATCCCAATATTCATCCTGTGCAGGAATATGAAATTAGAAAAGAAGAGAATATTCAGTTTGCAAAGAAACATAATATTCCTTTTATTGATGCGGATTATGATAAGGACAATTGGTTTGCAAGGATTAAGGGGCTGGAATGGGAGCCTGAGCGCGGGAAACGCTGTACCGCTTGTTTTGATATGCGTTTCGAACGGACTGCACTTTATGCTCATGAACATGGGTTTCCGGTGATCAGCAGTTCGCTTGGTATTTCTCGTTGGAAGGATATGGAGCAAATTAATGGCTCAGGAACTCGCGCTGCTAGCCGTTATCCTCATCTCGAATACTGGACTTATAATTGGCGAAAAAATGGCGGCTCGGAAAGAATGTATGAAATAGCCAAGCGCGAAAATTTTTATAAACAAGAATATTGTGGCTGCGTATACTCGTTACGAGATACAAATGCCTGGCGTAAGCAAAATAGCCGTGAGCGCATTAAAATTGGAATAAGTTATTATAGTAATCAAGACGATAATTCCTCAGCAGAACCGGCAGAAAATTAAAGGAGCAGCTATGATTTTTCATCAGCATGACGATGAGGACGAGGGGCATTCGCATGAGCACTCGCATGGCCATCATCATGGTGTTCCCCATTTTAATCGCGCTTTTTTGATTGCTATTATTGCCAATGGATTATTTGTTATTTTCCAGATTATTTTTTCTTATATCGCTAATTCGACTAGCTTATTGGCTGATGCCATTCACAATCTTGGTGATGTGCTAAGTTTAATTTTAGCCTGGATAGCCCACGGATTATTGAAGCGTATGCCGACGGCCCATACAACATATGGTATGAAGAAAACATCAATATTAGCCGCACTGGCCAATGGCGTACTATTAGTTTTTACCTGTGGAATCATTGCTACGGAAGCGATGTATAAGTTGTTTTCACCCACTGAAATACAGGCACTCTCAGTAATGATTGTGGCTGGCATAGGTATCGTCGTTAACGGAGCAACGGCGTTACTATTTTTACGTGGGGCTGATGATTTAAACATTCGTGCGGCTTTCTTGCATTTATTCTACGATGCTTTAATTTCTGTGGGCGTAGTGGTGTCAGCAGCCCTTCTTTATTGGACCAATTGGTTATGGATAGATCCGATTGTAGGCCTGTTGATTGCTCTATTTATTATCAAGGGTACATGGTCCCTTTTCAGCGATAGTTTTCGTCTGATTATTGATGGGGTTCCGCGAGGGATCTCTTGGTCGAGTGTTCGCGAATCATTGCAGGCGGAGGCTGGCGTCGTTGAGGTACATGATCTACATATCTGGGCAATAAGCACACAAGAAAATGCCTTGTCTGTGCATCTTTTTATGCCTGAATTACCATTAAGTGATGAAGCACGGCAAAAATTAGTGAACATGCTGAAAGAAAAACACAACATTCACCATGCAACTATTCAGGTTGAACGTAGCTTGCGTTTTTGTGAAGATGCCTGTACTCCAATATTGCGTTAATGGTTTTATGGCCATTCAAGGAAAGCATTGTTATGGACAGTACTTATGTTAAGACAACGGAAGTAGGTCTTGTTTTCACCAAACAGTTTTTTCAATTTTGTTTGCGGAAACAGCGCAATGATCAGACTTTAATGATTCATGAAGCAGAATATGCACCTTCTGCCAGTGAAAAAATGGCGCTTGCACTAAAACATCCTAAAAGTGGATCTCATCCCATTGGCGTACAACGCTATAATCTCTTATTCGAAAGCCAGGGTAAGCAGCAGCAAATTGTTGTTATCGTAAAATCGAAGATCAGCGAAGAAGATTATTTAAAAGCAATAAGCACTGCTTTTTTCCAATGTGGGATTCGTACTACTCATCCGGTCTATGATTATTTGTCCCAATTGGAATTTGCCTATGTTAATCGTAAAGAGGCAGCTATCTATGCGATGCAACAGGCTTATCCCGCTTTTCAGCAGTACTTACCGTTCTCTTACGGAAGCTATGTTAGTGGTGATGCCTGCGTGCTTGTTTTGCAGTATCTTGACGAGAAATGGTTATCGTTAGATCCCTTTAATATTGCCAAGTGGAATCAGCGGGCTATTGAAAACCTCTGTGCAGCACTCGCCAAGATGCATGCAGTTTGGTATCAAAAAGAAGCAGAATTGATGAAAATCCCTGGTTTTGGAAATAGGCTGGATGTGGTAATGATGCAGCAGCTTATGCCTTATTGGTTAGCTTTGGCCGATGCTGTAAAACTAGCTCAACTACCCTTTTTACAGGTTGAGGATTATGCTTTTCACTCTCGGCTAATACAAGATATTCCGATTTGGCGCGCGCAAATTGATACTATGAAAAAAACCTTGGTACAAAATGACTGCGTTCCTAAAAATGTAGCATTTAGTGAAAATGAGAGACAAATTTATGTCTATGATTGGGAAATTGCAACGATTCATTTACCACAGAGAGATGCCGTAGAGTTTTTATCTTATGTTTTACCTACCGATTTTGATGCTAAATTATTGCTACATTATCTTGACCAACATCGCTTGCAATTAGCTGAAGCAACTAAGACCAGGATTGCTGAAGAAGAATGGCAACTTGGTTTTAAATATTGCCTGTACGATTTTTTAATTCAACGTGTATTACCTCAATTGGTTTTTGAAAAATTAGAGGCACGTAATATAGCAAACGTTTACGCGAATGTTAGGAAAATGATAACGCTATTATCTTAATCACAGAGAGAGAATAATGACGCAGGTACATGTGATTCTACCCGGTTATAATACGCAAGTATTAAGCGAGGAGGTGTTGCAGCCTTATCAGAGTAGTGAATTGCAATTGAGTATTCGCTATGTCGACATTGAGGTCGATGCTATACGCCATGAGTTTGATATGGCGCTGATCGCTCCTGGGTTGATTGCTGAGGTTCTTGCAGCAGAAAAAGAGAAAGCCGATGCAATTGTTATCGATCTGATGGCTGATATTGCCTTGCGCGCACTACGCGAAGCGGTTTCTATTCCTGTCGTTAGTCTTCCTCAAACAACCATGCATGTTGCTGCAATGATGGGCAATAAATTTGCCATCATAAACACTACAGAGGAGTTAACACCTATCCAAGAAAATTTAGCCAGAGTCTATGGGCTGTATGATAGGCTAGCCTGTGTACAAGGTGTACAGCTCGATCCGACTGCTGATTATCGCTCAGAGGCTACCATGAGTGCGTTAGTAGAGCAGTGTTATGATGCGGTCACTAGCAAGCAAGCCGATGTACTGATTTTGGGCTCTGGACGGCTTATTGCTTATCGTGATGCGATTAATGAACGTTTAGAGCGCGAAGGGATTAACATCCCTATTATTGAGCCTTTACCTACAGGGATATATTTCGCTAAGTTTCTTGCTGATGCCAGAATAGCTCAAAGTAAGCGTGTTTATAACTCGCCTGCTGAAAATAGTTTAAAAAGATATGGCAACGTTTTAGCTGCCTACACCAAAGGGTGCTAAATTTTTTGATAGTGTGCTATCTACGATATTCCAATCGACGATGCCAAAAAGCAGGAATAGGCAGTTAATCAAAATCGTTAATTTCTAGCGAGCTCTTGCGGTACTTTCACCATCCTAAAACGAGTGCTTAGGACGTTGATGCAAAGCCCGGTAATCACTAGTAATCCTGCAGTTAGTTTCCAGAGTTGGAAGGGTTCCCCCAAAAGTAAGACAGAACTTAATATGCCTACGACTGGCACTAACAAAGTGAATGGGACAATAGCGCCAATAGCATAACGACTTAATAACCAGTTCCATACACCATAACCGATCCAGGTTGAGATATAGACAATGTAGAACAATGAGCTAAGGCCCAACCCGGTTAAATGTTGATAGCTATAAACAAGTTTGTCCTGTCCTTCAACAACGAGAGCGAGGATTAGCATAGGGACAAAGGCAACAAAACTTCCCCAAATAACAAGAGCCATCATATTAATATCTTTGATTTTTTTGGTAATAAGATTACCTAATCCCCAAGTTGCAGCTGCAGCAAGAATAAACATAAAGCCTAAGAGGGAGATATTTTTATCGACATGCATTGCAACTAAACCGATACCGATAAACGAAACTAAAGCGCCTCCAACCTGCCAAAGATTGGGTTGCTCACCCAATAAAGCTGCTGCAAAGAACATGCTAAAAAATACTTGTACTTGAATAATTAACGAAGCCATACCAGGTGTCATACCCGCATTCATCCCTATAAAAAGTAAGGCAAACTGTAAAGCAAACATAATTAAGCCGTATAAGGCAACTAGTCTGAAAGGTATGGCAGGTGGTTTTATCAAGAAAATGGCTGGAACACTGGCTAATAGGAATCGCAGTGCGCAAAGAAAAAGTGGTGAAATTTCGTCAAGAGCTAATTTCACGAAAAGAAAATTAACGCCCCAAATTATAGCAACTAAAAGGGCCAGTAACAGATGGGCAATAGGCATTTAAATTCACATCAATTTTTAATAATACGTTAGTTTAGTTGAAAAATTTTCAATTGGGTCGAGAAGAAACCTCTTATTTCTTAAAAGTGATATGGTATTTTTCTGAAAATAGAGTAAGAAAAAACTTTTCTGCATAAAATTTTACAGTTAGTTTTTATTTTGTCAAAAAATTTCAAAAGCCATTCACCCAATTAACTGGTTCTTGCTGTTAACTCCCCATCCGCTTTTCTGTTGATTGCAAGCGCTAGTCCTTGTCGATACGATGAGCAAGCGCCACTCTGGTCATTCAATTTTTCCAATAGTTTACCCAATTCAGCGTAAGCTTCCGCTGTTGGACTAAGTTCGAGACTTTTTTCAAAATAATTCTTTGCTTTTCCCCATAAATGATTGTTGAGACTTAGACGCCCAAGACAAAGATAGAGCGCTGCCGAATGGGGTGCTTTTTTGAGTAAAGATTCAGCAAAAGCTAATTGTTGATCATCCCCTTTCACCTGCCCATAAAGAGAAATAAGTCCTTCATGATATTCTTTCCGCAAACAGCGGCGTAAAATTGACTCTGCTTGCATCTGGTCATTCTGCATTAATAAAAACTTGCAATATTCGGCCATTAATAAAGGGTCATTGGCTAGTGCTTTGGGTAGTGATGCTATCATTTTTGTCAGAGCTTCAACTTGCGAATACTTGGCAAGTTCAGAGATAGACTGCAAATAAGTTTGTTTTCTTAGGATTTCAAAGGCTTGGCCTGTAATAACCTGATTTTTCTTTAATTCAGGTAAAAGTGCAATTAATTGCGGCCAGTCCTTAACTTCTTGATAGAGATGCATTAACAATTTAAGCACATAGGGGTGGTGGGGCGCCATATCTTGTAAATGGCGTAGTGTTGCCAAGGCTTGTTCCCATTGTTTGTTCGCAAGCTGTAATTGAGCCTGGGTCAATTCGACTGCTATTTTAGCCTCAGGCATCGATTGTTGGGCTTCCCGAAGATAATCATCGCGCAATTGATTATCTCCCATCTCCTGTGCGGCACGAGCTGCGGTGAGATAATTAAGCAATGGAGAGTCAGTATCCGGTAAGGCTTTGATTAAGTGATTTTTGGCTTGCGCCCAATAGCCCTCGCTGAACTCGATTAATCCTTGTCTTGTTTTAGCCTGTGCTTTTTGTACACGACGTTTTGTTTGCCAATGACGGAAAGCTGCAGGACCTTTACCCAGTTTAGCCATTACCAACAGGATGGTATGAAATAAAACAAAGCTAACAATCAAAGCGAAAATGGCAACTAAAAGGGTCGTTTCAACAGTCCAATGATTAATGGCAATAAGCAGGTAGCCAGGATCGCGACTAAGCTGAATACCGAGGTATACGGACGCGAGTAAGAGCAGGAAAATCATTAACACGCGAATCATTGTATAGTTTCTCCTTCCGATACAGCAGCCTTGGTGGTTTGAGAATTGGATTCAATCAGCTGATTTAGCAAAGGCAGCGATTCTTTAATGACGGGTTTAGCTGGGGCAAGGTTTTCTTGGGATAAGTCTTGCAATTTTTTGATTAAGGCTTGCGTACTCTCAGCACTTTCATCAAAGGTACGTTTCACATCCTTTATGGCTTGAGTTAACGCCAATTGATATACTTGGGGATTGTTTTGCAATATCGCCCATTGCGCTTCTTGTAAATTGAGGCGAATACTTTCGCGTAATACTGCCTGATGTACAGGTGAGAGCAAAGAATTAATCTCTTCATCGTGATGACGAACAACCACCAGCTTTTCAAGTAAACTCATACTGTCATGAACTCTGTCTCGCCAGGTAGTGGGGGACGGGGTGTCGATGTTTTTTGTAGGCACCGTAGCAACTTGATTAAATGCTTGTTTGATTGGCAAATCGGAAATGATGCTCTGTGCGGCGTCGAGTTGACTTAAGAGGCCTGCTGTATCAATTTTGGGAAGAGCTTGTAACTGGGTAATTTCTCGTGCAATCGCTTGCCGGACGGTAAATAGTTGGTGATTAGATACAGTTGCTAACAGGGTATCTGCCTGTTGCAGTAGTGCAATAGTAGCCTGTTGGTCATCGCTCCAGTGACCATTAATCTGTGCAAGCTCTAAATAATAACGCGCCTTCAATAAAACCCAATCCTGTTTTTGGTAAAGGCGTTGCTGCATGGCAATATGCAAATTTTTGCTTAATTCTTGCACCTGTGTTTCTATTTTTTCTTGTGTTTGACTACTTGTTTGTGCTGCTTCAGCAAAATGAGTTTTTGCCTCTAATTGACTTCGTTTTAACTCATTGATTTCACTATTCAGCATTTGAGTTTGTTGACTGGCCGTTTGATGTAGCTGTTGGCTGGTATAAGCAGCATATAAACCACTAACGAGAGCAATGCCTGCCATGATCAAACTCAAAACTGGGACAAAGGAAGTGGTTGTTTTAGCCGGTTTTTCTTCAATTTTATTACTTGGCGGCTGAATGGGGTGGTTTATATCATGATTGGTGGTGGTTGTTTTAGGCGCTGTTTTTGAGGCTTTGTTCTGCGCTTCATTGCTGTTGGCCATGAATTAATCCTTGATTGTATTGGTGCAATGTTTTTAAGATTGTTTCCGGGCTGCTTATCAGAATAGTTTTTATTCCTAATAATGATGCTGATTTTGCCAAGCGTTCACTGATAACCAGGCAAGGTTTGCTGCAAAGCCAAGCATGGGCGCCCTCACCAAACAAAGCAAAAATATTATGCATCGCTTGCTGGCTTGTAAACAGTATAATATCGACAACGTCATTGTGCCACAATGAATATAAATGTTGCTGATTAATCTCGGGTTTTACTCGTTTATAAACATCAAAACTATAGACATCTGCCCCGCGGCTCTTTAGGGTTTCGGCAATTAATGGCCTGCCTCCTTCTCCTTTGAATAACAGAATCTTTTTTTTATTGACCGTTTGTAGTTCAGCAAGTGCCAATAGATGTTCGCTGTCTGCATGAGAAGGGATTAGATGAATAGGAAAACCATATTTCTTTAAAGCAGAAGCAGTTCCTTGTCCGACAGCGATTAACTTCACTGTAGCAGGCCAGGCAATTTTTTGTTGTTCCAGAGTGGTGAAGCAATGTTCGACAGCATTAGCACTAATGAAGATGGCATACTCAGTTGCCGCTAAATTGGGCAAGGAGGATAGCCACTGCTGGTTATTTGCTTCAATTTTTAAAGCGGGGCATTCAATGGCTATCCCTCCCGCATCAATAATAGCGCGACTCAATTCTTTTGCTTGCCCAAGAGGCCGCGTATTGAGAACATGTAAATTATGCAGAGAATAAGTCATGATGAGAGAGAAAGGAGTTTATCTGCTCCCTTCGCCAATAAGGTTTTTGCACAGGCATCAGCTATCGCTGTTGCTTTTGATTGTGGGCCTGATTGACTGTCTTGAATGACTGTTTGGCCATCTAGAGTGAAGACTTTGGCACGTAAAAGCAATTGTTGATTAGATTGCACAGTACAAAAAACAGCCAAAGGTACGTGGCAATTACCACCTAGTAAGGCATTGACGTGGCGTTCGCTGTGTACGCAAAGTGCTGAAAGTGGATCATTAAGCGGCGTCAAAAGCTTTTTTATGTCGCTATCTTCAGCACGGCATTCTATTCCCAGAGCGCCTTGCCCACAGGCTGGCAACATAAGCTCATCACTTAAAATCTCGGTAATTATCGTTTGCATCTCCATGCGCTCAAGACCTGCTACTGCCAGGATAATGGCGTCATACTCTCCCTCTTCCAATTTATTTAAACGGGTATTGATATTGCCTCGTAATACCTTTATTTCCAAATCAGAACGGAGCGCTAAGAGCTGTGACTGGCGACGTAGACTGGATGTACCAATGACGCTGCCTGAGGGTAATTCTTGTAGTCTCTTATGTCGTTTTGCAATAAAAGCATCTAGAGGGTTATGCCGTTTACAAATGGTTGCAAGAGCGAGCCCCTCAGGGAATGTTGCCGGCACATCCTTCATTGAGTGAACGGCAATATCAGCTTCCCCAGCTAAGAGTGCTTCTTCAAGCTCTTTCACAAAGAGGCCCTTACCGCCGGTAACCAGTAATTTGTCTTTCAAAAATTTATCACCCGACGTTACCATTGGGACGAGCTCTATCTCAAGTAGCGGCCAATACTGCTTAAGTAGACCAGCAATATGATTGGCCTGCCATAAGGCCAAGGGACTCTTTCTTGTCGCAATACGTAAGGTTTCAATAGCCATACTGAGTTACAAATTAAGAATAATAAAGAAAGCATAATATCATTCTTCCCACAAGATTAATGTAGGAGTTATTTACATTTGATGGTGATGGCTTGATTTTCGAGCCATAATCACTCAAGTTAGCGATAGGTAAACAGTTCCTGGTATCTTGACATTGGTCCACTCGTGTTCAATTCTGAATTTATTTGAAGAGCATGCATGCAGTGATGAAAAATTTGAAAAAAATAGTGAACTATCTTGATCAATCGATGCAGCGCAGTTTATCTAATGCTGCACACCAGTTGATCGCCGTAGGAGCAATTGCTTTTTTTGGGTTCCCATTGTTTTACTGGATATGGACAGTATGGTTTCCACAGCCCTATGAAACCTTGGGATTACGTCTAGTAGGCAGTTTACTAGGCTTGGGTTTAATGTTAACTCCCTATTGGCCTGCAGCAAGCAAACCCTATATGCCTTGGTATTGGTTTTTGACGATTCTTTATACGCTATCCTTTTTCTTTGCTTATTCATTTTTAATGAATCATGCGAATGCCATCTCGGCGATGTCTTTATTATGCAGCGTATTTTTGCTGGTCTTGCTAGTGGATTTATTCAGTCTTTCAGTACTGTTGGTTTTGGGATGGGGGCTTGCCTTGGTTTGTTATTATTTTATGTCGCCGGAGCTCTATTTTGGTGAAGAGCATATTGAAATGACCTTGGTATTATTCTTTGTAATTATTGTTGGTTCAACCGTAAATTATAAAACCGCTATGTTACAACAGCAGCGATTGGCTGGTATGGCGGCGGCTGCTGGCATGATAGCTCATGAATTACGAACGCCTTTGTTAGGCATTAAAAGTGGTGCAAAAGCCCTGACCTATTATATGCCTCAATTATTTCAAGCGTATCATGTTGCCAAAGAACAAGAGTTGTTGACTTCTACTATCCGGGAAATGAGATTACAACAATTAGAGGATGTGGGTGAGCGTATAATTAACGAGATTGATTATGCCAATACAATTATAGATATGTTGCTGGTTAAAGCCGGCCGAGAAAACTCATTACAGAATTGTATATTAGAGCCTTGCTCAATGACTGATTGCCTAACCGAAGCGATGGCAAGATATCCTTTTAAATCAAATCATGAGCGTTCACTAATAACTTGGCGGGGGGACTTTGTTTTTACCGGTTCAAAGTTATT
The DNA here is from genome assembly GCF_900452385.1 of Legionella donaldsonii. Classification (NCBI taxonomy): domain Bacteria; kingdom Pseudomonadati; phylum Pseudomonadota; class Gammaproteobacteria; order Legionellales; family Legionellaceae; genus Legionella; species Legionella donaldsonii. The sequence goes on from NZ_UGOA01000001.1 coordinate 585,794, forward strand.
GATGCAACATGTACTTTTTAATCTCCTCAAAAACGCCCTGTATGCCATTGCAACTACGCAAAAAGGAGATATTTTTATATGGACTGAGACTGGCGATAAAGTGAACACCCTTTTTTTTAAGGATTCTGCCAAGGGGATGTCTTCACAACAACTGGCTCGTTTGTTTAACCATTTTTATACAACGACTTTTATGGGTACAGGAATAGGGTTATCTTTTTGCAAGTTGGTTATGAATCGTTTTGGTGGTGATATTCGCTGTGAGGCACAAGAAGGGAAATATACACAATTTGCTTTAACTTTCCCTACACTGCCATAAGGGGATGGTGTGGTTAAGATTGACCATAATGGATAATTTAATATCTAATTTTTGTTTTGGGAAAACAAGACAATTGTGTTAGCTTATATGCAAGTTGTAATTCTCATTCTTGTTCCACCAGAATGGTTAAGGGTTTTGCCGGCACTGAAAAACAGGATGATTTAAGACTTACAGTGTACTAAGAGCGTTTGCTCAGGAGGAGCTATGCCACCGTTCTCGATCCCCACCTGCTATTTTCCAAGCACCGCGTTATTTATTGATGATAGTCGCGATTTTTTACTGAATTTTGTGTTGCAGTTGGATGAAGGCCTAGCCTATCGAGTGTTTGATTCTCCCTTTGACGCTCTGGACTGTATTTACAAAAAAAGGTGTGAACTGGATTTGTTAAGTCAGCGTTGTTTGAGTGAATATACAGAGGCTAAAAATTGCCCTCTAACAAATCATACCGTGAATTTGGATTTAGCAGCTATTCATGCCGAAATATACAATTCTCGTCGTTTCTCGGAAATTTCAGTAGTAGTCGTTGATTATGCGATGCCCGAAATGGACGGAGTGGAATTCTGTCGCCGTATTGAGAATACTAATATTAAAAAAATTCTTTTAACGGGACAGGCTGATGAGAAGCTTGCGATAGAGGCCTTCAATGAAGGTTTAATCGATCGTTATATTCAAAAAAGTGATCCAAATGTTGCAGAGTTAATCACTAAAAGTATTTATGATTTACAGTTGCACTATTTTCAAGCCATGTCGGATATAGTAGTGAGGATGCTATCAGTTACTTCACCTAGTTGTTTACATGATAAAAAATTTGCCGAATTTTTTCGCCAGCTTCGTCAGGAAAAAGGCGCTATTGAATATTATCTAGCTGATAATTCAGGCAGTTTTTTGTTGCTTGATGATGATGCGAATATAAGCTTCCTCATTGTTAAAAATGAATCAGACATGCGGTTACACTATGATTTAGCATTGGATAATGGGGCCAGTGAGGAAGTCTTGGATCAACTGGCAGCAGGTGAAAAGATCCCTTGTTTTTGGCAAGCAAATACTCAAGCACCTCAATGGGATGATTGGTCGACTTGTTTGGTGCCAGCCCAGCGCTTTGTTTCAAATGAAGTTTATTTTTATGCTTATGTACAAGGTCCGGTATTGTTTGATGTACGACAGGAGAAAATTTTATCTTATCACGCTCATTTAGAAGAACTTGATGCTGAAGAGTTACTTTCCGTATAGAAATTTTAAATTAAATCCTGGAAGCCTGTAAAAAGTGGTAAGTCTCGCTCTTCTCTATTTAGTTGCAGTAAGCAATCGACCACTTTTGCTAGCTGTTCTGGTGGATGATTAGTGCTGACTGATAAGCGAATTAATGCCTTATTTTTTGGGGTTGCTGGAGCACAAAAGACTGCTCCGTGAATATCCGCTTCTTCAAGTTTATTACGCAGCCAAATGGTATTTGCTTCGCTGCCAGTAATCAGTGGAATAATTTGTGAATTACTGCCACCTAAATCAAATCCATGTTGTAGCAAGGCGTTACGTAAAAATGCTGCGTTATCATGCAACTTCGTTCTCCGCCACTCTTCTTTAGCGATAATGGCAAGTGAGGCGTTAAAACCTGCCAAATCGTGTGGGGCCAGTGCGGAACTAAAAATAGTGGGTAAGGCAGTGTAGCGGACTAGTTCGATCAAATTCCGATTTGCAACGATAACACCTCCACGTCCTGATATTGCTTTGGCAAGACTTGCAGTAATTACATCAACCTGGTTAGAAAGACCCAGTTCTGCAACCAGGCCACTGCCATTGAGACCATTTACCCCTAAAGAGTGAGACTCATCAACAACTAATAAGCAATCAAATTCTTTAGCGAGTTTTACATAGTCACCTAAGGGACTGAGCGTACCTAAGGTGCTATAAATAGAGTCTACAGCAATGATTCCTGATCCATAACGTTCCAGGCGTTTACGCAGTGATTGTACTGAATTATGCTTAAAAGGGATTGGCCTTGCGTTTGCTGCCTTGGCGCCCTCCCAAAAGGACATATGGGTATAAAAATCGAGATAAACCGGGAGATTACGAGAGGCCAGCGCTTGAATCAAACCCATATTAGCGCACCAACCTGATTGAGAGAGCAGGGCGGCGGGATAATTAGTTAAGGTCGCAAATTGTTGCTCAGAAGCAGTAAGCAAGCTGTCATCGCTTAAAAAAACGGGTGATTGCATGGAACCATTACCATGTTGTTGCATAGCTTGGATTTGAGCATTAATGAGTTGGGGATGATGACTAATACTTAAATAATCATTACTGGCAAGGCGCAAGGCGTTCGCTGTGGGTATTTTGCCTTTTAGAATGTGAGTGCCTTTCCAGGATTGCTGCACCCGTATTTTAAAATAGCGCTGCAGGACCGTATTGATAAACCCAGGGAATTTATCCTGTGTTTTTGATAAAGCCGCTTTTTCGATCTTAGCTGATGCGTCTTGAGTATCGTATTTAGCCATCGACTATCGATCCCAATTATGTATTTGATTCTTAGCGCAACATAACCGGATAAAGATTATGAGTATTCCCAGTAAGTTATAACAAGGTGTTAGGGTACCGTCAATTTTGCCGGAGCTCGTTTGCTGTGACGATAGCATCTTATCAGTTTTGCCACTCGGCAATTTTTCTAATAACCAGTCCAGAGCCATATAGAACTACTCCTGTAAGCATAAGGCATAAAATACGAATAATTGTTGGTGTTGCCGAGGCATCGTAAATAAGCGCTTTTCCGGCGGCAAACCCTAAAACAAAGAGAGCTGATTTAGCCATGATTTTATCTTTCCGAAAATAAGCGATACTCATCACACAAATAGCATAGAAAAGCCAGGAAGCGGAAACCGCAAGTGAATTATAATCAGTGGTTAATTGATAAAGCGCTGAGATCGCGAGCAAATGGGCCAAGCCTAACAACAGATAGCCATATTCTTCTTTGCGAGTAATACTGGCGTGGTGTTTTATCAGCAATACCCAAATGCTACAAAAGGATGCTGTAGCAACAATGAACCAGGCAGGATTAAAATCAGCCATCAAATGAGCAAGCATTCTAAGGTACTCCATGGCTAAAATAATCAGCACTGCAATAGTAGGTATCAGAGAATAATGTGGTTTTTTCGTTGTTAAATAGCTCACAGGGAGCAAGGCGCTGCCAAGTATTATTACTACAAAGAGCCAAGGACGCAGTTCTAGAGGTAAGAGTTCAAGATAGATTGAGTGAAAACAAACGAGCGTAGTAAAAGCAACAATGACTGACTCGCTGTTAAGGCTGGAAACCCATTTTTTGGCATAAAGGTACAACCCTATAAGCAGACCGGCAAAACCTAATGAGATCCAAGGTGCAAGCCCGGGTTCAATTCGATCAATAAAATAATATTCCATGGCGTAGAATATAATCAGCACGGGAAAGAAACTCCAGGCTTCTTTTTCTGAGAGTTGCTGACTAGTTAGACGAGTGTAAAAATAAGTTCCTACTGAGAAAATAATGAAATGCAGAGCCAGTATAAACGCTATCAATAGATCGTTATTGAGATGGAATCCAACTAGTGCGGTAACAAGAATGGATAAATAGGCTGCAATCATCGTTAGAAGGCGTGATTGTACCCAGATTGAAATGGTTGCAAAGGTTAGTGAGCAGACGATGAAATAGTAAAGAGAAAAAACAGTTGTTACATGCAGGCCTAGAATACCTGGTGTTGTATAAGCACCAATGGCTGCGATAATTGCATAAATATCATGCTTAACCTTTATGTAAAGCCAAATACAGATTGATGAAATAAGAATTGTCATTGCCAGAGCTGTTTGAAAGGAGGCTAGTGAATAAAGTCCGTAGGCAGCAAAAACAGTGCAATAAAGAATAATAATACCTGCAGCGGGTAGCAAACTGGCATATTTACGATCGGATTCCAAGAGTTGATAACCTGCACCAATCAAAGCAAAACCAAATAAGGCGGCAAGGCCAATCTGTTTTTCTGCAGTTAACCAACCCGATTCAAGGGAGAGTTTCAAAATAAACCCTGCTGCCAATACGAAACACACTACGGCAATAAGGCCAAGCCAATTTCCTGGTTTAGCTGCCGGCAGCGATTCTTTGGGCTGTATAGGCGGTAGTATTGTTGTTATAGATGTTGCCTCGACCCAAGGAGATTCTGTGGTGTTACTTAAATGATTCTCAATAAGGCTCAGGCGCATTTCGATAGCGCATAATCGTTCTTCAAGTTTACTTAAATCGATCATCACGTCTTCCCTAGACTGGCATTAATAAACAGAGCATATTATTTCCTGCTTCTTTTTGCTAACCCCCTAATCTATTTATTTTTATTTAATCGATTCAAGCAACGAAAGAGAGACAATTTTTAATATGAAAAATCTATCTTTGGACGTCTTTAAAATCGCGTTTACAACTGAGCAAGCATTAGGGTGATAAACCTTATTATTGGGTTTTTCTGCCTGGTGATGGTTCAAATTTAACAATCAATGACAGGAGAGTTTCTCTCCAAATGGTCAGCTGTACTTGTCGAAGCAATAACTGCATTAGATAAGGTCATTTTAGTCGCACATTCAATAGGCGGAATGTATGCATTGGCTACCGAAAAATTGGAGCGTTTATAGATTGGATTAATATTGATGGATGGTTCAGTGAAACGTAAGTATTCCAACGTCCTAACATTTTGCTCAGAACTAAAAATGCCGGTCATTACCCGTGGATAGAAAATTCGGAAGAGGTTATTGCTGATTTAAAGAGTATTATTAAAAACAAGATTAAGATACTGCTAAACAAATACCTTGTATCAAAGAGAGTAATTCAACCCAGGAAATGAATTGATTTCCTGGGTTGACCTCAGGTAATGGCAACTGCTTAACCAGTTATTATCTAATTTCAGAATCTTCCAGTATTTTTTTTGCCTGGTTGGCTCGATATTGTTGTATGAGAGTTCGGTATTGAGGGTATTTGTTACCGAGGATTGTGGTAGCCAACACAGCAGAATTAATTGCACCAGCTTTTCCGACAGCAAGCGTGCCAACAGGAATTCCAGCAGGCATTTGGACAATAGATAAAAGAGCATCCAGACCATTGGTAAATGTTGATGAAGGCATGGGAACGCCCAAGACTGGTAATAGGGTTTTGGCTGCAATAACCCCTGGTAAATGCGCAGCTCCACCAGCAGCGGCAATAATCACTTCGATCCCATTTTGTTCAGCGGATTGAATGTAAGTAAATAAAGCATCAGGAGTACGATGTGCTGAAAGTACTCGCACTTCGTGAGGAACATCAAATTTTTCAAGCATGAGACTGGCTTCTTCCATAATGGACCAATCTGATTTTGATCCCATTAAAATAGATACTAGTGTTTTTGACATAATCATTCCTGGCTAGTTGTTATTCAATACGCGCAATGCTAATACTATAACGTCAATCCATTAAACATCTCATGCTTCTCGCGAGAAGGGGGGATGTTTGCAAAAGAGTTTATAGTAGAATGAACTAGAGTCAATCGATAACTTCGAACGGTGGTTATGAAAAATCTATGAGAACAACTGGGCTGCGGGTTAGATTTTCAGAGTAATGATTCTAAAAGGAGTCGATGTTCGCTTTATTTTTTGCAAGTCGACGAGTACTATTATAGCCAAATATCACAAGATCAGAGATATACGATTTGATGATGGACTTCAATAACCACCTAATACCCGAGCCAACCCCAACTGGTCAATTAGGAAAAGAAAAAGTTGTTATAATAATTCCGACCTATAATGAAATGTTCGTTATTAAGAACACCATTATGCAAGTATTTGCTGCCGTGGAAGCGATTGAGGATTTTGATGTTCATATCTTAATTTTTGATAGCAACTCAACAGATAAGACTCAAGACATTGTAAGCTCTCTACAAGATGATTATCCAAAATTGCATCTAAAAAGGGAGCAGGAAAAATCTGGTCTGGGATCCGCTTATTTACAAGCAATGAGATATGCTTTAACTGTGATGAATGCTGATATTGTCTTTGAGTTCGATGCAGATCTTTCTCATCAACCTAAATACATCAAGCCAATGCTGGAAAAAATAAAGGATTTTGATGTTGTGGTTGGTAGTCGTTATGTGCCTGGGGGGAGTATTCCAAAAAACTGGGAATGGCATCGTAAGGTATTTTCTGTACTGGGTAACTATGTTGCAAGAACAGTACTAACACCCAAATATAAAGACTTCACGAGCGGCTTTAGGGCAACGCGCCGACGAAGTTTGATTAATGTACTTCCTCAACGTTTTCTTTCTAATCATTATGCTTATAAACTACAACTACTTTGGTTGTTGCACAAAAGTAAAGCCAAAATTTGTGAATATCCTATAGAATTTATTGATAGAGAAGATGGAGAAAGTAAATTACCTAAGAACAGTATTATTGATGCTTTACATGTTGTTTTTACTTTACGTTATTATGAGCTCAAACGTTATTTAAAAATGTGTTTAGTTGGTTTGATGGGTATGACAGTTCAATTTGTCGCGTATAATTTATTTCGCAAATACCTGCCGGCTTTTAATGCCTCACAACTCGCTGTATTAGCGGCGATTATTCATAATTTTATTTTAAATCGTAACTTTACTTTTAAGAGCAGTTTGAAGCTTAGCAAATTTTTTGAAATGAAGCGCCTGCTTTGGTTTGGTCTTTATTCGGTGGTTATGATTTATCTGCAGAGCTATTGGCTTAAATTTGGAATCACATATTTAGGCAGTGGTTTTCTGCAAGAGAATCTGATTATTGGGGTTGGTATTGGTTTGGCTTCTCTTCTAAATTATTTTGCCTATTCTCGTCATGTATGGCCTGAGCCTAAAGTACTTAATCGTGACGTGCTAGATGATAGTAAGACAACGGCAACTTGATTAGGTGATAATTCTCAGGAACAGGTTCAGTCTTCAAGGTAAGATACAATGCTTTGCCAGCTTGTGGGGTTACACTAATCATTGAGTTACGTGCAAGGTAGGCGCCGGTATACCATTTATAATACAGGGCAGGGCTTACTGATATGATTTCATCATTTTTGCAGTAGTTGATTAGATAATTGAGATCTTCTAGCATGGCTTTATGACGGTTAAAGCCTGAAGAAAGATTTAAAACTATAGCAATACAAGCGACAAAAATCAGGCAACTCAAGCTTGTAAGTGTCTTAAAAAACCAAGGTTTACTTTTACAATAATCAGCAATTGTTTTAACAGATTCAAAACAAAAATACATCATTGCCAAGGTAAAAAAGGGTGCTGATTGCATAATATAGTTCAGTGCTTGTCGATGGCTGATGCCAACTGGCAAGGATGAAACCAATGCCAAGGCGAAAAAGAACCACGCTCTTTTTTCCTGTAAACTGGATTTAAATTTTTTAACAAGACTTTGCCCTTCAATTTTTGCGGAAATAGCCAAAGATAAAAGAGCAAAAACAGTCACCAAGCGGTAAGGTTTGTAAAAAAGGACAACGATATGTAAGTGGTTTAAGCCAACATAATTTAATTCACGTGTACCAGTAATTGAGGCCAGGAGTTGTTGGGAAAAATATTTTTGTGTATTAACCAGTGCTGCAGGCACCAATAAATAAAAACCACTCAGTAACAGGACCACAAGAGCGATTAAAAATAGGGTTTCTTTAATACCTTTAACAAGGGCTTGTTGTTCCAGGATAAGTTTGTTAAGTAGAGGCACTGCAAGAGGGAAAAATGCAGTAGGTCCATTACAAAAAAAAGCGACTAAAATGGCTATAGCACTAATCAGGTATTGGAGAAAGAAAGCTGATTTTGATTTTGTGTTAGCCAATAAGACTAAACTTGCGAAGGTGGTAAATAAGGTTAGGGTGCTTTCCAGCATATTACTGGTATAGATATGGTTTAAAGGAGTCAACAACCACAAAAACAATAATAATCCCAATGTCAGGAAACTCGTATTTTTATTTTTTAACCAATACCAGGAAATTAAAGCAAACTGCCCTAGTGCCATTAAAAATGAATAAAATTGCTCCACACCGAAGCCTTGGCCAAAAAGTCTAAAAAATAAAGACTGGAAATAAAAAACCAGAGGAGGGTGCTCATAAAATAAAGGAAAATCAGTTTGAGAGTAGTAAGGTTGCCACAAACTCCCGTAGCCGAGGCTTAAATTCTTAGCGATGGCCGCATAAATAACACCATCCATGAACATTCCCTGGCGCGTGAGAGGCAAAATGATGAATATCAACAACAGACTTAAAGAAAAAAAGCAGAGTGGGTACCAGGAACGACTCGAATGCATGGGTTATTTCCTAAATAAACGTCATCCAGTGCCAAAGTATAAAAATGAGGATTCGTAGCTGGCCATTGCAGCAGGCTCACATTCTCCACAAGCTAGTTAAGTGGCGTGAGTTAGCTGCAGACCTTAGCATGTGTGTAGTTTTTTTGCAAGGCAATTGCTTCAACGAGAGCCTGGCCTTCGAGCTGCTGTACGCGGGCTTTTAAACATTCCGGAGTGTCATTTGGTAAAACAGGGCAGGTTTTCTGCAAAATAATTGGTCCTGCATCGACTTGCTGAGTGACAAAATGAACTGTGCAGCCTGTTAAGTGGTCAGCGGATTCTAAAACAGCCTGATGTACTGCCAGATCCATAAGTCCTGCGTGAGCAGGCAACAGGGAAGGGTGGACATTAATGATTCGATTGTGCCAGGTTAAAACAAATGAGGCAGATAAGATGCGCATATAGCCCATTAAAACAACCAGGTCGATATGATGTTGATGAAGTAGTGACGATAAATGATGGTCAAAATTTTCGCGACTTAAACCTTCTGGATTGACAAATATCGATTTAAGACCGAAATTTTTAGCTCGGGCTAGAATTCCTGCCTCAATTTTATTACTGAGCACCAAAGTGATGGTAGCACTCAGTTGCCCCTTAGCGATTGCAGTCACAAGTGCGTCGAGATTGCTGCCACGTGTTGAACCCAGGATGGCTAAACGGATCATAAATTTCGGCGCCTTGCCATATCGTCAATACGATACTGGATTAATGGTTGAGTACCAATATCCTGACGGTGAAATAAAGGGCCATCAATACGAGAAATTTCATTTTCAGCATGCATTTCTGCAGTAAAAATAGTATCTGCAATGCCAACATAGGCTGCAGTCCTTGCACCCGCAGCAAAAATTTGGTTATCAATTTGGTTAACGGAGGCAAGGTACAAATTTCCCTGTTGTTGTATTTTACTGAAATCAACAACAAAATTTTTAATAGGGTTATCTGGATAACCTTGAGGCACAGCGTATTTACAAACGGTAGCCTGCGGTGAAAATTTGATTTCTGCTTCGTTGAGTTTCCCGCTTATCATTGCCTGGCAAATTGCCAAAAAATCTGTTTCTAAAATGGATAGCACATTTAAAGCTTCCGGATCACCAAAGCGGGCATTAAATTCAATAACGAATATACCTTCTTTAGTTGCAATAAAACTGCCGTATAAAATACCGATGTATTTTTCGTCGAATTCGCGTGATAAAGCTTGAAAAACTGCCTGGTTAATAGCAAAAGCCTGGTTAATTTCATGTTCTGTTAAAAAAGGTAAGCGATGATTAGAATCGGAATAACTTCCCATTCCTCCTGTATTAGGGCCTTTATCCCCATCATAAGCGCGTTTATGATCTTGGACTAAAGGCATTGGAACCAGTTTTTCACCATCGGCAAAGCACATGAAGGAAAATTCTTGGCCGAGGAGTTTTTCTTCGACAAGGAAGGTTTGATTTTTAGCTATAATATCCTGGCAAAAAACGTTAGCTTCGGCAAACGACTGTAACTGTTCTCCGGCCACTTTGACGCCTTTACCACTCATTAACCCATTTGCCTTAATAACATAGTTGCCTTCGCCCAATTCATGAAGAAAGCTATCAAGATTGGTGAGACTAGAGAATTTTTGGTAACGAGGTAAGCCTGGAATATGGTATTGCTGCATGAGGTCGCGAGCAAATTCCTTACTTGTTTCAATTTGTGCGAGCGCTTTTTTAGGTCCAATAGTTGGAATACCTGCTTGCCATAGAATATCAGCCATCCCTTTTTCCAGTGGCGCTTCGGGGCCAACAATAGCTAGCTCTATTTTCCATTGTTTTGCCTGGGCTAAGACAGCGGCGCAAGCGGTGATATCACCTGTACAATAATCAGCGGTGAGTGGTTTGATGGCTGGATTAACAGAGCTGGCATAGCAATACAATTGCGTCTTTTGTGGTGAGCGATAAAGCGCGTTGATTATCGCGTGTTCACGTGCGCCTGAACCAATAACAAGGATCTTCATTGTCTTAAGTCTCCGTTTCTTCTAGCTCCAGGCGATTCATTTTTCGCTGCTGCTCAAGCTGGATCATTTTTTGAGTATTTATCGTATTGCAGAAATAATTACCATCCATACATGACATACAAGGTTGTTTGATTTGATGGCGACCACGCCGGGTTACGGCCTCGATCAGATCAGGGTGAGACTGATACATTAACGCATCAACGCCAAGGTATTTGGCTATTTCTTCGTCTGTTAGGTGGGCCGCTATTAGTTCCTGACGGGAGGGTATGTCAATACCGTTAAAACAGGGGTTTTTTATGGCGGGTGAGGTTGAGGCAAAATAAATTTTTTTAGCGCCAAATTCTCTTACCATTTTTACAATTTCACGTGATGTGGTACCTCGGACAATACTGTCATCCACAATCAATACATTTTTATTGGCGATTTCAGTTCGTTGAGGCGTTAGCTTATAGCGAATATTGCGTTTGCGAGTACTTTGATTAGGCATAATAAAAGTACGGCCTATAAATGGATTTTTATATAAGCCTTCCGAATACCGCACACCTAATTCATGAGCAAAAGACAAGGCTGCGGTATTGGCAGTGAAGGGTGCCGGAATAACAACATCTGGCAGGATATTGGGGTATTTTTTTTTCCATTGGAGAGCCAGGTTTTGTCCCATTCGCAAGCGCGCGCGATAGACACTAACGTTATTTAGAGTTGAATCCGGACGAGCAAAATAAACATATTCAAAAACACAGGGCCGAAATTCAGCAGTTTTTATTACTCGACGATATAATTTGCCCGCTTGATTAACATACGCTACTTCGCCTGGTTGAATATCTCCTTCCGGTTTAAAGCCAAGCGCATAAAACGGAGTCGTTTCCGAAGCAAAAATGATGTCTTTGCTATTATCAGATCTTGTGCGTGTCCCCCATACAAGTGGTCGAACGCCATGGGGATCGCGAAATGCAACCAATCCTTTTCCAATGACCGTACTTACGATAGAGTAGGCGCCCTCAACATGATTAAAAATATAGTCAACCGCTTTGCAGAGAAGCTCAAAGAAATCATCGTCATCCTCTTTTTTCTTGCTAGCCTCATTAACTAGTTGGTCAGCAAACATGAGCAATAGCGCTTCGGAATCTAATGAGGAATTAAGGTGACGATACTGCTTTAAGCGAATTTCATCGGCCAATTCCTGATAATTAGACAGGTTGCCATTATGGGCAAGCGCAATGCCGCGCGGACTTCCAATCCACAGGGGTTGAATGTCTGAGGCAGTATAGCCACCTGCTGTAGGATAACGCGTGTGGCCGATGCCTATGTTTCCTTTCAGTGCAAGAACATTTTCAGAAGTAAAAACTTCTTGTACTAGCCCCAAACCACTTTGACTATAAAAACGTTGCTCACAAGTCAAAATACCTGCAGCGTCTTGTCCTCGATGCTGTAGATGAATAAGACTGTCATAGAGTTCGGAAGCCACTGGTTCATGACTGTAAATGCCGACTATGCCGCACATAATCTTACCTTAAATAATGGGAAATATTTCGTTTTATGCGTTGCTCCGCAGGTTCATCAAATTCACTAAAATCAAATTCTTGACTGGTAATCATTTCATAGAGCTGAATATAGCGTGCCGATAGCTCAGCAATTAATTCGCGTGGCGCTTGTGGTAAAACTTTATCGTTGTAGGGGTCACAGTGTTTGGCAAACCATAGGCGCACAAATTCCTTGTCGATGTTTTCTGGTTCTAAGCCTGCTGCGATACGAGCCTGATAATTAGTTGCTAACCAATAACGACTTGAATCAGGGGTATGAATTTCGTCCACTACCATGATATTGCCTTCCTTATCACGGCCGAATTCATATTTGGTATCGACTAGAATCAAACCATGCTTTTCAGCCCTTTCAACACCAGCTTGGTATAGCTTGAGTGCTAATGTGGAGGCGGCGGCCCAATCTTCTTCACTCATCCATCCTTCTGCGACAATCTCAGCAGGGGATATTGGTCGATCATGATGAGCTTCTTTTGTTGTTGGGGTTAGGACAGGTTCTTGTAATCGCTGATTTTTTTGTAGGCCTTCAGGAAAGTAAAGACCACAATAGTCACGAACACCCCGTTGGTATTGGGTCCATAATGACGTTTCTGTGGTGCCGGTAATATAGCCTCGGACGACAAATTCAATTGGAAAAACAGTACATTTTTTTGCGACAACTACATTGGGATCAGGTACCGCAATAATATGATTTGGAACAAGATGTCTGGTTTGCTCAAACCACCAGGCGGAAGTTAGGTTTAATACGGCTCCTTTATAAGGAATCAGAGCAAGATGTCTATCAAAGGCAGTTAATCTATCGGTGGTAATTAATAGAATATGTCCGCCAAGATCATAAAAATCTCGTACTTTACCTTGATTTTTTTTACCGAAAGGTAGGTTTGTTTTACTGAGGCAAAAGGGTAATGCTGCCTGAATTTCATCACAATAATTGGTAGTCATATTGATAGCATTCATGTGCGTATTGATTCCTAATTATGTTTGTTAACAAAATAGAGTTGATTAATTCATTGATATCGGCTGTATCACTCTTGAACTGCCATACCACACCGTAGCTAATTTTTTTTACTCCTTTTACGGCGTAATGGCTTGTCAGGGTTTGTAAGGCTTGCTGCCCTATCAGATCGTCTTTTGCACGTACAAGGAAGGTTGGACTCTGTGTGTGCTCAAGCTCACCGAGTGTGGCTAATTGTTCTTTACGAGGACAATATAAAACCTCACTCTTTTTTATTTGCTCAATCATGTCTTGCGAGTCACAATCAATTTCCCAATGCACAAAGCGCTGAACAAGGACAGGAAAACCTAATTGCCTTAATGTTTGTTGTACGGTTAAAGCTTGATTGTCAGTAATAATTAATTTAACCAGACACTGATAACTGCCAGGAATTTTGTTAAAAGGCTGTAATTCGACGGAGGTCTGGGCGGAGACCTTTCTGCTGACTGGTGTTTGTTCCTTTTTAGTTTCGATATAAGCACGCATGGAAGTAAAAATGGGATCGCCGTGGATTGTGCGTTCAGGATGAGGCATGATTGCCATAACATTTCCTGTTGTGTTGCAAATGGCAGCAATATTTTTTACAGACCCATTGGGGTTAATAGGGAAATTGTCAATTAACTCTCCCTGTTCATCACAGTACTGAAAGAGAATTAACCCCTGTTTTTCTAATTTTTCTAATAAGGCTTCCGGCATAATAAAACGTCCTTCACCATTGGCAGTAGGTAAATGGATTAGATCGCTGGCGGAGAGATGAGACGTGAAAGCATTATCCCGATAATGAGAAGCAAGCCGCAGGTTAATCCAGGCATTGTAAAAACCTGTTCCTATTATTTTACCATCTACAATTCGTTTATTATCTGTTAGTGCCAGAGTATCGTCGGTATCCAAGCCTGGTACTAGACCTGACTCAACTAGTATTTGTGCTCCATTGCAGATACCCAATACAGGTTTACCCTGTTCACTTTGATGTTTTATTTCCTTCATGAGGGGCGCTAAAGCGGCAATAATTCCAGCACGCGAGCGATCTTCGTAAGAAAAACCACCCACGAGGACGTAACCATCCATACTGTGCAATTTTGACAGAGACTCATTCCATAAAAAGTCGATTGGCTCCATACCGGCGCGTTTTATCGCTAAAGCTGTTTCCCGTTCACAATTGGAGCCTGGAAATTGGATTAACCCTATGCGAATCATAATAGCTGTACCTTTCTGTCCCCTTTTACTACACGGCCTATCTCGTAAAGAGGGAACGATGGAAAGTTGAGTAAGACTTCCTGAACAGAACTAAGGACTTCAGGGGCTAAAAATAAAACCAAGCCTGCACCCATATTAAAGGTACGGTACATCTGGTGATCATCCAGATTGCCGAGTTTGCGCAAAAGATTAAATAGAGGTTGCTCTGGAATTTGTTTCTTGATGATTTCTACACTGCAATCGGACGGTAGAATACGAGGAATATTTTCTAATAAACCGCCGCCTGTAATATGCGCCATCCCCTTTATGGGTAGGTTCTTCTCGAGAATTTTCAAAATGGGTTGCGTGTAATTCAGATGAGGGATTAATAATTCTTCACCGATGGTGTGATTAAAATCCTGGAACCGGGATTCAACGTTATAACCAGCAATATCAAAAAGCAATTTTCTCGCAAGAGAATAACCATTGGTATGTAAACCACTGGAAGGAAATGCCAGAACAAGATCACCTGCACAGATGTTTTTTCCCAATATAGCCTTGTCTTTTTCAACTACACCCGTGACGACACCAACCAGATCAAACTCTCCAGGAAGATAGGTGCCAGGCATTTCTGCTGTTTCACCGCCGACAAGAGAAATACCTTCGTTGCGGCAAGCAGAAGCAATGCCTTTGACAATTTGCTCTACAACGAGTGGTTTTAATTTAGCATTGGCAATGTAGTCAAGCAAAGTGAGCGGTTTGGCTCCCATCACCAGAATGTCATTGGTTGTCGCACTGACAAGATCAATACCGATAGTGTCAAATTTCTGCATCATTTTGGCGACCATCATTTTTGTACCAACTCCATCAATGCTTTGGACAAGTACAGGGTGCTCATAATGATGCATGAGGTATTTCAAATCATACAAGGCTCCGAAACTGCCTATCCCAGTTAATACTTGTGGAGAGAAGGTGCTTTCTACTGCTTGTTTAATGCGACGAACCGCTTCGTTACCCGCTTCCACATCAACTCCAGCCATTTTATAATTAATGCTAGACATTTAGATTAACCTCTCTCTTAAGCCATTTTCCCAGGCATTACTGGCGATGCTAATGGGCAAATTAATCACGGAATTGAAAGTCAAAACAGGAACGGCGATGGTTTCTCCAATCGCTGTATATGAAATAGGATAAGAACCGAATAATTGTTCCAATTCACTTAAATTTTCTGGTGATACCTCAAGGATAAATCCACCGCTTTCAGAGAATAATTTTTTGTTCGTTGGTAAATCACCAGGAATAAAGACATTCACACCAATTTTATTTTTAAAACTCATTTCTGCCAGTGCGACGGCTATCCCCCCTTCGGAAATATCATGGGCGGATAAAATCAAACCACGCTGGATAGCTGAATAGACTGCTGTAATTTCATTGGCAAAGGAAGTTAGATCGGGTTTAGGAAGTTGGCTGCCAAGCTGCTGGTGAAGTTGATAATAAATACTGCCACCACATTCATCTTTGCGTTCACCTAATAATAGCAGAACTGAACCTGGGCGTTTTAAGGCATAAGTCAGTGCTTTGGAGAAATCAGGCATAGATCCAATACAACTAATAATAGGGCTGGGTGGAATAGAGCCTTGTGCAGACTCATTATATAAAGAAACATTGCCGGAAATAATAGGCAAGCTGACATCAGGTGCTTCTATCATGGTGACTGCCTTGCAGGCAGCGACAATTCCTCGTACTGAATCCACAAACTCACCCATTTGGACTTGGTTTTCTGGATTGCCAAAACATAAGCAATCAGTCAGTGCAAGTGGCCAAGCTCCTATAGCAACAATGTTACGCACTGATTCCAGGACGGCATTAATTGCTCCCCAGTAAGCGTCAATTTTGTTATAACGAGGATTGTGATCGATGGATAAGGCAATACCGGTAAGACGAATTTCCGCCGGGTATTTATCTTCGTTAAAAGGTGCCATTAGGCCGGCATCAGCCCAGCCTGGTTCTATAATTGTGCGACCTTGTACCTGTTTATCATAAGTTTCAAACACAGCTGCGCGAGAAGCAATATTTTCATGTGCCAAAAGACGTAGAAGAATCTCATTCGAGTCATCATTTGCGAAGGGCTCTGGTTCAGTGCAGATTTTATTTTGTGTACAATAGGGGCGATCGTAGAGAATGCCTTGCGTGATATCTTTGGCCTGAGCAGAAACAATGGTTTTATTTTTGTATTTAACAACATATAAACCATCATTTCTTAATTTACCAATGACTGTTGCCTGTGCGCCATTACAGATTTCGGGAAGAGCGAAATGTTCGTTATAATGGGTTAGCAATGGGGTAACTAACTCTTTGGGGACTACCCACATGAAACGCTCCTGGGTCTCAGAGCACAGGATCACTGCAGGTAATAAGTTCTCCATGCTGGTTGGTACTGAGTCGAGCTCAATGTCTGCTCCATAGCCGCCAGCCTCCGCTAGTTCCACACTGGCACAAGCTATTCCACCAGCGCCAAGATCCTTAAAGCCCACACGGCTAAGCAGGTTTTGTTCTCGTAGCAAGTTAAAAAAAGCATAATTGGCTTTAAGAAGGTGACGTTGTAAAAAAGCATTGGGTTCTTGCACCGCCCCTTTATTTTGCTCTTCCTGTTCAGTACTGAGTGTCGCAGAGGCAAAAGCAGCACCGCCAAAGCCGCTGTTATCGGTCGGCTTACCGATCAGGACAAAATAATAATCTTCTGCATTGGCAGGGGCATAAGAGTGGATTATTTGATCTTCTCGGACGACACCTAAAGTAACAAGAGTGACCAGGCAATTTTCATTGTAGGCTTCATCGTAATACAAATCACCAGCAAGGTTAGGAATGCCAAGGGGATTGGCATAACCTGCAATACCCTGGACAACGCCTTTTTGGATCCATTTCGTTTTAGCACGATTGATATCACCAAAGCGTAAACTGTCTGCAACGGCGATCACTTCAGCCCCCATACAACAGACATCCCGAACATTACCGCCTACGCCTGTTGCTGCTCCTTCAAAAGGAACTAGTTGTGAGGGATGATTATGTGATTCATGACTCACGACAATTCCGTAACGTAAGCCCTGATGATCGGTCGCTACAGCAACAATTCCAGCATCTTCTTTAGGGCCGAGAATGACATGAGGAGCTGTTGTAACAAACTGATTCAGATACTTACGACTGCTTTTGTATGAGCAATGTTCAGAACCCTGTATCGACCATAATACGCACTCGGCGTAGTTAGGGGGGCGTTTTAACAAGTGGTTCTGAATAGTGAGCGCTTCCTCAACGGTCAAGCGTAGATTAAATTGCTGCAGCAAACGGGCGATTTCCTCAGAGGATAATCGAGAGAAATCAAAGCAATCAGGCGTTTCTTGCATTTGCAGGCGCTAACCATCAAGCTAGAAAGTGCCCCATACCTTAGCGAGATTTTAGAGGAAAAGCAAACGTTTAATTTTGGTTTTTTTTAAAGCAATTTCAGTTAATTATGCAAAAATAGTGCATCCTTGTTGTGCTAATTTAGGTAGCCAATCAGGCAAAAGCAGGGATTTGTTCAATCGCAAATCAAGTTTTTCAAGCTTGCTCAATGTCTGGAGTGTGGCTGGAAGTTCGGATAGTTGATTGGCTCGCAAATCCAGGAACCGTAGTGCTTTAAGTTGACCAATTGATTCCGGGAGATGAGTTAGTTGATTATTGCGCAGATCTAGGTCAGTGAGTTTTTTAAGATCACCAATGTTTGCAGGGAGGGTATTTAATCGATTATTTTCTAACATCAATTTTCGTAAATTGGTTAGTTTGCCGATCGATAAAGGTAGTTGGGTTAGTTGATTTTCCATGACATATAATTCTTTCAATTTTGCTAACTTGCTTAAGGCTTCAGGTAAGTTTTGAAGTTGATTCCTGTATAGGCGTAATTCAATAAGATTACTTAATTTTCCCAGGGAATCGGGAAGCGAAATAAATTGATTATAAGTTAAATTTAGATAGAGGAGATTTTTTAAATTTCCAAAAGTTTTGGGCAGTGTTTGAAGTTGATTGCCACCTAAATAAAGAAAACGTAGTTTGCTCAAATTACCGAGTGACTCGGGGATTTCAGTTAATTGATTGTGCTGCATATCGCAAATTTGCAAATTTTTTAGTTGGGAAATATTTTCTGAAAAAGAGACAATTTTATTTGCACTTAGATTGACCGACTCTAAGGTTTCTATCGCAAAAAAAGAAGAGGGTAAATCGGTTAAATAGTTATTATAGAGACTTATTTTTTTAAGCTTTTTTAGCTGAGAAATATTTTCAGGTAATTGCCTTATACAATTTTGATCGAGATAAAGTGTTTCTAACTGGTTATATTCTATAATTTCCTTAGGAAAAGAAACGAGATCACTATTGGTTAAATTCAATAACTTCATTGGTTAATTCTCTTATTAAGTCAGCAGCCGATTTCTCTTGGCATAAATGAGCTGCTTGTCCAGCCCATAAGGCCATAAAATCCGTGCAATTTTGTTTTGCTGCCTCAACACGCATACTCCTTGTTAAGGCATTTTGTATTGGATAGGCAAGAATAGAGTTCTCTTGGTTTGTTAAGCGTTCGGTAAATTTGTTTCTTATGCCGCGAGCAAATTTCCCTGAAAATGCCGTGGTAAGTACGGTATTATCTTTCCGACTAGTTAATAAAACTTCTTTATATTTTGGATGAATTCCTGATTCCACGCAGGTTAAAAAAGCGGTTCCCATTTGTATACCCATAGCTCCAAGAGCGAGAGTCGCAGTTATATGGTTACTATTCATGATACCGCCTGCAGCAATAACCGGTATTTTTACCTGAGTTTTTAATAAAGGTAATAGTTCTCTAAGCTCAAGCAGAGCATCTTCGGCTTTACCAAGGAAAGTACCGCGATGACCACCTGCTTCTTTACCTTGCACAACCAGGATATCAATACCTGATTTTTCGAGAAGCAAGGCTTCTTCAACCGTAGTGGCAGTCCCAATCAAGATAGTACTATTTCTTTTTAATTGGGTTACCCACTGTGGTGCAAGTACGCCGAAAGTAAAGCTGAAAATAGGTATTCTTTCTTCCACAATAACCTTCATTTGCTCCTCGAATGAAGGGGTATAAGGAGGATTGATGGGTTTAACTTCGTGCTTAAGTTCTACGCAAGCATTAGTAATTACTTTACAAGTTTGTTGAATTTGTTGTTGGCTGGCTATGGCTATTTCAGGAATGAACAGATTTACTGCAAATGGTTTATCAGTCAAAGCACGAGTTTTAAGAATATTCTCTCTAAGTTCGTTGGCGGTTAAATAGCCTGCACCAAGAGAACCAATCGCTCCGGCATTACAGACAGCCGCAACTAAGGATGGGGTTGTCGCGCCTCCCGCCATGGGTGCTTGAATTAGAGGAAAGTGGCTACCTAGTTGTTTGCTAAGTCTTGTCTGCGGCATCAATGTTCTCGTTACGGAGGAAAGACTAATTGGCTATTCAGGTGAAAAACTATAACAGATAGTCGAACAATGTGAAGTCAGGCTGGAAATACTATCTTCTTGTCGGTATGATTTTTATATTCAGGTATGAAAAGGTAATCCCCATGCGTCTTAGTTTTGCTATCTCGCTCATTGCTATAGCGTTGAGTGCATACGCTAGTGATGATTTTGACCGCCAACAAATTGAACAAAGAATTAAACCGATTGGCCAGGTACGTGTGGAAGGACAAGAGCCCGCACCGACTGCTACTGCAAAACCAGTTAAAGCAGAAGCCAGCTCTGCTAAAGAAGCTCCTGGACAGGCTACTTATGAAAAATATTGTTCGGTTTGTCACCGTGATGGTGTGGCGGGGGCACCTAAATTTCGAGTCGCGGCTGATTGGAAACCACGAATTGAACAAAAGAAATTGGATGGGCTTGTTGCTTCATCTCTTAAAGGACTGAATGCCATGCCACCGAAGGGAACCTGCCAAGAATGCAGCGAAGAAGATCTTAAGCAAGCTATTCAATATATGACATCAGAACATGAATAAAGTTATTTATCGACAGGGACAAATTTTGTTGGCAGGGTTAAGTTTTTTTATCCTTATAAGTTCTTTTTATTTTCAGTATGTGAAGAATTTGCAGCCTTGTCCTTTGTGCCTCATGCAACGCCTATGCGTTTTTTTATTATTTATATTAGGCCTGATAGGGATTTATGTAGAGCAGATTAAACCGCGTAAAATCATCGCCGTGTTGCAAATTATTTTTGCTTTGGGCGGTGTATTTTTTGCTGGCCGCCAACTGTGGCTGCAAGCCTTGCCTGCCGGCCAAGCTCCGGCTTGTATGCCTGACTTAGGAGTCTTAGTTAGGTATTTTCCCTGGAGCGATGTTTTACATGCCCTTTTTTGGGGTGCAGGGGATTGTGCTGAGGTTAATTGGACTTGGCTTGGCCTCTCCATGCCTGCCTGGTCAGCTTTTTATTTTTTATTTATGCTGGTAGCTGCTATTTTTATCATCCGCCGAGTAGAAACTTAAATTATATGTTTTACTGACCTAGTATTGACAGCTTGACGCTATGGGCTGCTCATACTCCGGACCTATGCTTAACTGCAATGCGTTGAAACAAACCATGTCAATCAAACTGGTAAAATAGGAAACTCGGAATAGTCAGTTATGGGGGCAATAAAGTATTTTTACCAGTGATGATGCCGAGAGGACGAGTAAATACTGGTAAATATGAGGCCACTTGGCTATCATCGCACACCATTACAATCGATAAAACAAGTTATGACGAACAAGTTCCATTGCGAGGTTCTTAAGAATTATCCTTTCAACAAAGCACGGGTTACCCGTGTTAATACTCCCCACGGTGATTTTGTAACACCAGTATTTATGCCTGTTGGTACTCGAGCTGGTGTGAATAATATGACCCCGTGCGAATTACTAGAGGCGGGAAGTCAGATAATCCTGGGGGGCAATACTTACCATATGCTTTGTGCCCCTGGCATGCAGATCATTGAGCAAGCGGGAGGGATGCATCGTTTTATGGGTTGGCAAGGTCCCATGCTAACAGATAGCGGGGGTTTTCAAGTATTTTCTTTGTCCAAGAATAAAGAGATTTGTACTATCGATGAAGAGGGTGCGCATTTCAAATTGCCAGGTACACAGCGTTTGATTCATATGACCCCTGAAATGTCTTTGGAAACACAAAAAATTATCGGTGCTGATATCATTATGGCTTTTGATCAATGCACCCCCGACAGTTGTTCTCGTGAAGAAGTACAGAAGATAATGGTGCGTACACACCGTTGGCTTAAACAGTCGATAGCCTATCATGAGCGATATCCGAATTCTCGTTATGGTGCAAGCCAGGCTTTGTTTGGTATTGTCCAAGGGGGTATTTACGAAGAGCTGCGACGAGAAAGTGCTGATTTTGTCTCTTCCATGCATACAGATGGCATTGCGATTGGTGGAGAAACAGTAGGTTTTGATATGCCAACTACTGTGGAAATAATTCGTTGGGTCAGGGAGTACCTGCCCGAGAATAAACCGCGCTATACCATGGGAGTAGGTATGTCGCCGCAAGATTTATTGGATGTTGTTGCTGAGGGGATTGATATGTTTGATTGTGTTGCCCCAACGCGTAATGCTCGTCACGGTGCTCTGTATTGTGGTGAACTTCTTCCCGAAGGTCAGTGGTTACGATTTGTCAGTAGTTATGAGAATCAGCGTATTCAGATTAAGAAAGCCTGTTTTGCGGATGATACATCACCGGTGATGGCTAGCTGTTTGTGTTATACTTGCAGGAATTACACGCGTGCTTTTTTACATCATCTTTCTAAACAAAAGGCTAATTTGTTCACCGCATTGGCAAGTATACATAATATCCATGTAATGCATGATGTTTGTGCTAAAATGCGCGACCTAATACTTGCGTCATAATCTTTAAGAGATAACAGGAGACATAATGATTTTAATTTCTACTTCAAAAGGCGATATTCGTATACAGTTGGATGAAGAAAATACCCCAAAAACCGCCGAAAATTTTCGCAACTATGTTCGTAAGGGTTTTTACAATGATACGATCTTTCATCGTGTAATTGATGGTTTTATGATTCAAGGCGGTGGATTGACAGCTGAGATGACGCAGAAGCCAACAGAGGCATCGATTTCTAACGAAGCTAAATCAGCCAAAGCGAATAAACGAGGCACCATCGCTATGGCTAGAACGATGGATCCTCATTCAGCAACAGCGCAATTTTTTATTAATGTCGCCGATAATGCCTTCTTGAATTTTAGTGGGGAGCATCCACAAGGGTATGGTTATTGTGTCTTTGGTGAAGTGACTGACGGGATGGATGTCGTTGATGCCATTGTGAAAGTTAAGACAGGACAACGCATGGGGCATGCAGATGTGCCCTTGGAAGATGTTGTTATTCATGAAATTAGTGAAATTTGATGGCAAACTGCTTAATCGGCGGTGAATTATTTTCGCCGCCGTTTGCGCAGACTTTCTGAGTAGTCAAATTTGGGCATTTCAATGTGAAAGAAAATAGCGAGTAGACGAGCGGAGAAAATAGCAATTAATGTAATGATTACATTGAGTTCATTGGCAACATGGAAATGTGCCAGAATAATAAATAGTAAGGCTCCGGCCAAAGCAATAACGGCATACAGTTCTTTACGCAGCACAAGCGGGATATCATTGCACAATATGTCGCGTAACATACCACCACAAATACCTGTAATCAGGCCACTAATAATGGCGATGCTAGGAGAAAGGCCGCTGGCAAGAATTTTTTGGGTACCGATGATCACAAAAGCTGATAAACCCAATGCATCGAGTATAAGGAAAACCTTCATAATCCGAACCAGTGAATGGGCAATAAAAATAGTTAAAAAAGCACAGGCTGAAGTGTATAATAGGTATTCAGGATGAGCGACCCAAGTCAGCGGATGCGTATTAAAAAGAGCGTCGCGTACGGTTCCGCCGCCGAGAGCAGTAATACAGGCAATCAACATGACTCCAAAAAAATCCATTTTTTTTCGACCTGCAGCGATGGCACCAGTGATTGCTTCCACACAAATGCCCATAATAAATAGGTAATGTAATAACATAGTTTTGCATTGCGTCAAAAAGATGCAATCATAACACTGTTTATCTGACTGGCGAAATAGAACGTATACGCTAGGCTTATAATAAATAACCCCTTAGAGTTTTGGAGAGAGGATAATGATTGACGAACAACCTACACCATCCAAATTTATTAATGCAGTCGACAAGGAAATGCATGACAGTATTTTACGGTTAGATCAAAAGCTTAAAGGTTTATTGGCAGAGATCCAGGTAAAAAAAGAATCGATGGCTTTGGAAAAAACTGACGAGGTAATTGAGAATCGTAAAAAACATTTATTAATCTTGGAGGATGAAGTAAGTCAAGCAATAGAAAGCATCAGAACACTGGTTAATATGACTGTTTCTGAGGAATTAAGTGATGAAGAATTTAATGCCATAAATCAGGAAAATTTGGAGTCATTACGCCAAGTTTTTGATGATAATATTGACAAAATTACTAAATTGCAAAAGGCCTTTTAATGCTAAAAAACGGCTTATTCTAATAGAATGTCCAGTAATAAAGCTGTGCAGAGTTATGGCAAATGAACCAGATATCGTATTGACAGGATGATTTGCCGTTTTTCTATCTTTGAACAGAGGGATGTGTGACCTATTTATGGCAAAGATCATGGATAATAAGACATTAAGGGTGATTGCTATTGTTTTGGTTTTATTTTCCTTCTGGCCATTTTTTTCGAATGCCGCTCTGCCAAACTCAGTCCTATTGGAGCAAAACGTTGACCAGCTAGTAGCGGCTGATATGCAACAGTACCATATTCCTGGTTTGGCCCTTGCTGTCTTATACAAAGGTGAGCCTGTCTTGATCAAGGGCTATGGTTATGCTGATTTGCAAGGGCGGCCAGTCAAAACAGAGACACTATTTGGTATCGGCTCGATATCTAAATCCATCACTGCCTTTGCAGTGATGATCTTGGTACAGCAAGGTAAAATTAACCTTGATGCTTCCCTATTAAAATACCTCCCAGATGCGCCGAAACAATGGCAGTCTGTAACAATTCGGCAATTGCTTTCACATACCAGTGGTATTCCACAACATCAAGGGCCTCATTTACCTTGGTTGCGTATTTGGCAAAAACTGGCTAACAAACCGATGCAATTTTCGCCTGGTACTCATTTTAAATACAACAATTTTGGTTATATTGTGTTGAGTCGTGTCATTGAGAAAGTTAGTCAGCGAAGTCTGAGCGATTTTTTAGCGGAAAACCTATTTACTCCCCTAAACATGCAGCAAACAGGATTTCCTGATACCTTACGTCCCCCAGGTTTGGCGGCTGGCTACCGAGTAATCAATAACAAGGTAGTTCCCAATCCAAATCGAACGCCTTGGTCGCAAATGTGGGGCTCTGGCGGTATTGTGTCATGCATTAGCGACATGGCGAAATGGGATGCAGCCATGACGAAGGGAAAACTATTACAATCAGCCAGTTATCGGGAAATGTGGGGTCCAGTTTTTTTACAGGATGGTCAGCCTTCTGGTCGTAAAGGATGGTCATGGGCTTTAGGTTGGCAGGTATCCTATTTTGGAAATAAGCTTGTCGCTCAAAAAAATGGTGCGATACGGGGTTATGGTAGTTGGATGGTTCGCCATATTGATGAGCAAATTTCTATCATTATATTAGTCAATACAAATCATGTCCCTTTAAGACGTATCGCGAATAAAATTTATAGGCAGTTTATTTTGGTGCAGAAAGAGAATAATTAAGAGCCATTGCTAAATTTATACTGTATAGCCATAAGACTGCTTGAGATTGAAATTAATTACAGGAACGCCATGTTATATTTAACTGAAGCACAAATGGATATGGTTTTTGCCATATTAGAAAAAAATAATAGGCTCGAACGCACTCTGGTATTGCAGTTTTCCATAATAAGTTCGAGAAATGAGCTTTCTGAAAATAGGCTGTTTAGTCCAAATCGATTTCAACATAGCTTGGCTAGTATTGAGGTTCTTATTCTGGCTGTAGTATTGGCCCACTATCCTGGTAAGACTATCGATGAGTTACTTGAGGAAATAAAACGGGAATATATAAATTGTGAATTTTTCACCCATAAAGCAAGCCAAATGATTTCCTTTATGGGCCTCTTAATGAATCTCATTGATAAAGAGTTCTTGGTTAGTAAAGAAAACACTTGTTTTTTAAATGAAACCCACCTTGATTTGCCTTTAGTTCCAATGATCCTGCCTGAGGTAGTCAAAAGGGAAACTGTGGAAATGAATATGGATGGTACGCAAGAGCGTATTACTCCTGGTTAGGGGCCTGACATTTCTATTATCTTGGCCAAAAAAAGATGATTTCCTTCCTGGACTACCTTGTAAACAGTGCAGCGACGCTCGTAACTCAATACTTTTCGACTCAAGCAAGCAAAATGTCAGCAGACCCTGGTATATTTTGTTGGTAAATTGAAAAACATGTAAATAAATTGCCAGATTTTTATCGCTAATGATTTTATTTTATTGCTTGCCCGGTTATGCTCAGTCTCTGTCTTTGGAATTGAAAATCGGCTGTTTAGCGATTTGTAAAAGCGAAAATTATGATGACTATTGGTTCTTGGTATTACCCCTCGCTTATTGCCCTTTGTCTTTATGGTGCTTGGGGGTATTGGGGCGCCCGGGCGGCAAATTTTATTAATCCACTTTCTATTACTTTTTATTCCAGTCTGGGGGTTTTGGTATCTGGTGTCCTTGCTCTTGTATTGCTGAATTTCAAACCAGAACTATCTGTGAAAGGAGGTCTTTATGGTCTTCTTAATGGGGTTGCCAATGGTGTTGCTTGCATTTTTTTTATTATTGCCTTACGTAGGGGGCCAGCAATGCCTGTTGTTTTGATTACCTCCATGTATCCTGTTATCACATTACTGTTATCGATACTTTTTTTAAAGCAAGGCTTGTCCCTAAAACAAACCCTGGGAATGGTGTTTGCCATGATTGCTTTAATTTTGTTCTCCATGGAGTGAGTCATTTTTCATCTAAGGAATCATTTTGCCATTAGGATCTAAGGATAGCGGGGGGGCCGAATCAAAAGCACTCATGACTATCAATACCAGAAAAATGAGTAGAAATAGGAAAAATAAAATTTTTGTTATGTAGGTAGCGGTAGAGGGTGTTCCTTTATAACTGAATAATGCGGTTAGCAGTGTCATTACTAAAAAAAAAAGGGCCCATGGAAACATCATCCATCCTTAGAGATGAGTCTATAAGTTATCTATAGTAGGGACATTTTGTTTTTTTGTAAAATCAGGGGGCTTATCCACCTTGCTCAAACCAGAGTCGCTCTTATAAATTTCAACCTGATTATACGTTGTTTTACATCTTAACTATTAAAGAGGGCCAAGCGCTCATCTATAGAAAGACTAAACGCTTGACGTTTAAACCCATTGAGAGGAAATTACATATAATAGTTAAGCGCAACTGCTCCCGTAACGAATTTAGCCGCATGCGGACCGGTGATAGAAAACCAGACCCCGCCGATAACACCGAGAGTTGAGGTAAAGTTATACTCCATTGCTGGGGCCAGGGAAACCTGATCGCCCGCTCTCCCGCCAACGCCTGCAACAGTACCTCCGGGAGTGAATCCAGGATTGCCATCAAAATTGGTTGCTGGACTATGGACATACAATACTTCAAAAACAGGAACCCAGTTTTGGGTCAATGTATATTCAGCAGCTAAATCAACCGCATAACTGTTGTCCAGGTTAACTCGCCCCTCCGTTGAGGGGGTACCTCCAAAAACACTGACTCCATGAACTTTGACATCGCTGAATCTTGCTGCAACTAAACCCAAGCGCGTACGCAAATAATGTTCGTTTGTGAATTGAGTCAATCGTTGGAAGTTCACGCCAATAAAAGTTTGATAAGCACCGAGACCAGTCTGATCAGTGCCCAATTTTCGTGGGTTTAAGTTATCAAAGCGCCCCGTAGGAAATACCTCCTGTAAGACAAGTCGTAAATCGGGCAGCCAGGAGTTTTCTTTTTGCCGCAAAACCTGGATACCCAAACCTAAACTGTAATCACCAATATCATTTCCATGCTGTCCATGATCCCAACTGTAGTCGTAAGGTAAGGATGTTTGCAAATCTAAAAAATCATTGATTCCTGCCGTAATAATAGGGATGACTTCAATGTTTCGAAATCCGTTCGGATAGCCACTATAAAAAGCATAGGGTTCAAAATTGAAATGGCCTGCGGGAATTGTTTTTCCCGCAGGGGCAAGCAACGGGCCTGTGAACCATGGTCCCGCTATTGCCGCTTGAGTAAAGAATAATAAAAATAGAAGTCGCGTATACATAAGAGTCGCATCCAGTGCAAAAAAATAAAATTTTAAACTTTTTTTATATTAATGGAATGATTTTTCTTTTTAATTTTTTGATTTTTCTTTTATCACCCCTCATTCCAGAGATGCAGGGTAATCAGGGTTTTTGTTATTAATTTAATCAAATTATTCTTTTAATAAACAGAAAGGATTTGAGAAAAGGATGTGTCTTGTGTTACAATGCGCGTCGTCAATAGAAAGAATGATTGGTTGCAATGAGAGGTTTTTATCAGACTCTCAAGGATTTTTGTAACAGATTTATGGGCAATCTTTTGTTTCTAAAGACAAAAATGGAAAAGCTAATAGAGACATTTGAAGAAGCCTAAAATAAAAATTTAAATTTTATAGATTTTAGTGCACACTAGTCTTGTGTTGAAATAAGGTAGTGCTCTCTTTAAGTGTTTTAAGTCTAACTTAACCAATTAAAAGGGTCTTTAATGAAAAAATTAGCAGCAGTAGCAATAAGTTGTTTAATTCCTTTTTTCTCATTTGCTGGTAGTGCAGATAACGGGGTTCTCGATACTTTTCAGGAACGTTGTGCAAAAGAAACAGATCCCATTAAACGTCAAAATTATTGCCATATACTTGATCAACATAGTCAGGCAGACGCTAACATGACTGATACGCTACAAGAGACAGTGGTCGTTTAAAAAGCGTAGAGAGTTTTATCTACCTTTCTGCTAGCCCTCTAAATCCAGTTTTGAGGGCTGAGTGATAACAGTTTTCTTCCCCATTCCTGGTTTTTTTTCTATGCAATCAAAGAATTAATCGTTCCTCACTGTCTATTAGTCAATCAACTTTGTTTAACCTGTTAGATTTTAGATTTCATGCCCCAAGAGTATGAAGCCTCTTTGTGAGGCCGGCATGGATAGAAAGAATAGGAAGATTAAACCAGCGAGTCCATGGGTATTAGCTGTTTAAGTTCTTTGGGCTTGGACAGGCTTGCCAAGTTATCACAAGTTATAAAAAGATCCTGCAGCTGATTCGTGCAGTATAAACCAATTTTACGAAAGTCATCGGATTGGTTGGTAAAAATTTCTTGTGTTTGAGAGCAAGACTGTTTACTGGCCAATGAGTAAATGTAAGAGACATTGTCCTGGCGGATTGCGAGAGAAGAGCCGATTGGATAATGATGTTTGATCTGTTTCAGGTAATAAAGTTCATCATAACGCGCCGGGCTATATAATGATTGCCAGCTAGTTTGTACACCTGAGCGAAACCAGGCGGGATGATAGGTTTGATCATAACGCCAGAGCTCGCTATTAAATAGGTTAAATTCAAGTGCAGGCGTGGAAGAGAAAATGACTATCTCTTGTTCAATACCAACACGAGTAATGGCAATATGATTAATTTCATGGATGCCAAGTATATCTTTGAATACAGCCCCTACTTTATTTTTAAACGCAAACAATAATTTTAGTAGTTGCGAATGTGGTCTTATCTCGTTGTGAATATCCATAACTAATACTTAATTGCTCCATGCTAGTGACTAAATCGTTTAATAGAGGAAAGAGCCAAATCAATAATTTTTTTTGATTGCTCTTCAGTCGCATTGATTTGACCAAGGTCATTGATCAATTCCAGCAAGAAATCAGGAAGCTCATCTCCAAGTAGGGAATTTGTATATAGTTCACCTGCTTGCGTGAAAACATAGTGTAATAAATTCCTATTAATAGTAATTCTATCGTCCGGCTGTGGGGAGCCGTGGTGATGATCACCAAAGAGTAACCAACCTGGCGAAACATTAAGTTTCGAAGAAATCTCAACAAGTTTGGTCGGTTCTGGAATTGCTTCACCGCGTAAATATTTACGGCAGATCTGTAGTGAATACCCGGTAATCTCCGCTAGTTTATGAATACATACTCCTGATGTAGAGCGTTGTGAATTAAACCCAGCAGCAATCATGGCATCACGTAGGCGATAGGCAAATTGTTTAGTTAAATCGACTTTTTCCATGAACGCGCTTTTCTAGGTAACTGAATTAACGCAGTGTAGCAAAGGGTTAGATTTCCTGCAAATTCGCAACGAAACGAAACATATTATTTCTTTTGGAAATTAATAGTTGCAATTTCGTATTGTTCTGTAATAATAGAATGGGAAACAAGGAGTTGTTTCAATTAGTGTCCAAACAGGGAGTTTTGCACTACGTGATGGAACAAAGTAGAGCAATGTTTTATAACAGTGGTTTAGTCATGGCTGCTAACCTCGCATCCTAAATATGGCTTGAATAATCAGCAGTTCCATTCAGGCCTTCCTTCTCTAAACAAGGCAGACTTACGAAAAGCACCGGGATCGAGGCAAAATTTGATTTAATGAGAAATTAATCTAACAAAATGATTAAATTAAATTCAAATTTTAACGAAAGTCGTTGAATTTCAGGTAACTCCTGTAAGCATTAAAATTATTTGCTTTGTAATCATAGCTTTTATATAATCAACGCCATTCTAGGTATAGAACGAATAATAGGCACGTAGCTCAGTGGTAGAGCACCACCTTGACATGGTGGTGGTCGGTGGTTCGATCCCACTCGTGCCTACCAACTTAACCCTGCCCCGCAGGGTTTTTTTTTGTCGTATGTTGATCGTTGAAATTATTCTCTAGCTACCAGTTGTTATTGCAATTATGATTGAAACTTTACCTGCCTGATAGATGGAAGGATAACAAAATGCCAAATGTTAAATTGCCTGATGGAAGTGTCAAACATTTCGAACAGCCTGTAACGGTTTATGATGTCGCTCAAAGTATTAGTCCTGGATTGGCAAAAGCTGCACTTGCGGGACGAGTTGATGGTCGGCTGGTCGATACTAGTTACCTTATGCGTGATGATTGCGCCTTAGTCATTATTACCGAAAAACAGCAGGAAGAGAGCCTTGAAGTGATTCGTCATTCAACAGCTCATTTATTGGCACAGGCAGTTAAACTCTTATTTCCCGGCGCGCAAGTTACTATTGGACCTGTTATTGAGGATGGGTTTTATTACGATTTTGCTTTTCAAAGACCATTTACTCCAGAAGATTTGGAACGTATAGAAG
Organism: Legionella donaldsonii; assembly: GCF_900452385.1. Taxonomy (NCBI): domain Bacteria; kingdom Pseudomonadati; phylum Pseudomonadota; class Gammaproteobacteria; order Legionellales; family Legionellaceae; genus Legionella; species Legionella donaldsonii. The sequence continues at coordinate 616,584 of NZ_UGOA01000001.1, forward strand.
CGAAAATGGAGGAGTTGGCCAAAGCGGATTACCCAATTACTCGTCGAGTATTGCCACGAGATGAGGCAATCGCTTATTTCCGCAATATTGGTGAGGAGTATAAAGCTAAAATTATTGCCGATATTCCTGAGGGGGAAACGCTTTCCTTATACAAACAAGGGGATTTCGAAGATCTCTGCCGTGGTCCTCATGTGCCTTCTACTTCGTATTTGAAAGCATTTAAGTTAACTAAAGTAGCAGGAGCTTATTGGCGAGGAGATGCACGTAATGAAATGTTACAACGTATTTATGGTACGGCTTGGATAGACAAAAAAGCGCTAGCGGATTATTTGCATCGTTTAGAAGAAGCTGAAAAACGTGATCATCGAAAATTAGGCAAAGCTTTGGATTTATTCCATTTTCAGGAAATTGCCCCTGGTATGGTTTTTTGGCACCCTAAAGGATGGATTGTTTATCAACTACTTGAACAATATATGCGTAGTCGTTTGTATGATTTTGGTTATCAAGAAATTAAAACACCGCAGTTAGTTGATAAGGTTTTGTGGGAAAAATCAGGGCATTGGGATAATTTTCGCGATGAGATGTTTGTTACAGAAACAGAAAATCGTCAATATGCTGTAAAACCAATGAACTGCCCTTGCCATGTACAGGTTTATAATCAAGGACTTAGGTCTTACCGTGATTTGCCATTGCGTTTTTCTGAATTTGGTAATTGTCACCGCTGTGAACCTTCTGGCTCTTTGCATGGCTTAATGCGTGTGCGCAACATGGTACAGGACGATGCACATATTTTTTGTACAGAAGAGCAAATTCAGTCTGAAGTAGCAATGATGCTTGAGTTAGTCCAATCAGTCTATACCGATTTTGGTTTTAAAGAGATAAAATACCGGTTAGCCTTGCGTCCAGAAAAGCGGGTAGGCAGTGATGCCGTTTGGGATAAGGCAGAGGAAGCATTAAAGCTTGCTATGCAGAGTAGAGGGATTGAATGGATTGATGCTCCGGGGGAAGGTGCCTTCTATGGGCCGAAGATTGAATGCTCGCTAGCTGATTGTTTAGGGCGTATTTGGCAGTGCGGTACAATACAGGTCGATTTTTCTATGCCAGACAGACTTGATGCCCAATATGTCGCAGAAGATGGTAGTCGACAAACACCGGTCATGTTACATCGTGCTATCCTGGGTTCATTTGAGCGCTTTATGGGAATTTTAATCGAGCATTATGCGGGTCGGTTCCCCTTATGGTTGGCACCTACGCAAGTTGCTGTATTGACAATTAGTGAAAAACAGCATGATTTTGCCGCTAAAGTGACAACTATTTTACAAAAGCAGGGCTTTCGTGCAAATTTTGACTTGAGAAATGAGAAGATTGGCTTTAAAATCCGCGAGCATACTTTACAAAAAGTACCTTACTTGCTGATTATTGGCGATAAAGAAGTTGAAAATAATTCTGTCGCGGTACGAACAAGAGAAGGTGTGGATTTGGGTGTGATGAATATTGATACAATTTGTGATACCATGCGTCAGGAAGTTGACGCAAAAGGTCGCGTATAAACCACTTGGAGGATTAAACCATTAGCGTATCGAATAAGCGTGATAGTGATCGCGCGCGAATTAACGAAAAAATTAATGTACCTGAGGTACGCTTAATTGATGTCGATGGCAACCAGGTGGGCGTTGTATCAACGCGAGAAGCATTGAGGGCGGCGGAAGAAGGTGGCTATGATTTAGTGGAGATTTCACCCACAGCTAACCCCCCCGTTTGCCGCATTATGGATTATGGCAAATTTCTTTTTGAATTGAATAAAAAGCAAACGGAAGCGAAGAAAAAGCAGAAGCAATTTCAAGTCAAAGAGTTAAAATTCCGTCCGACGACGGAAGAGGGAGATTACCAGGTCAAGCTACGCAACCTGGTCCGTTTCCTCAATCATGGTGATAAGGTCAAGATCACACTACGATTTCGTGGTAGAGAAATGGCTCATCAGGAAATAGGTATGAAACTCATGGAGCGTTTGCAACAGGATACCGCTGAATATGCGGTGATCGAGCAGCATGCGAAACGAGAAGGCCGCCAATTACTGATGGTTTTAGCACCAAAGAAAAAATAAGGTAGTTGTAAAAATATTCGCTCAATTATCCATCCTAAAGTGAGATAAAGAGCTAATCGATTACACTGCATCGTTATTAATAGCAGAACAAATGCGGAGTAGAATGCTATGCCAAAATTAAAGTCGCATCGTGGAGCGCACAAACGCTTCCGTAAGACAGCTAGTGGTATTATCAAGCGTCGTGGCGCTTATAGAAACCATATCCTTACTAAAAAGACCAGCAAGCAGAAACGTCAGTTGCGTGTTGCTTCGGGTACATTGAAGCAATGTGATGCGCGTCTGGCTGAGCGTATGTTGCACGGTAGTTAAGGGGAGGAATGAATAATGCCAAGAGTTAAACGTGGTGTGACGGCGAAAGCACGTCATAAGAAGATTTTAGATCAAGCGAAAGGTTATTACGGTGCCCGTAGCCGCACCTACCGTGTTGCCAAACAAGCGGTTATCAAAGCTGGACAATATGCTTACCGTGATCGTCGCCAGAAAAAACGCCAGTTCCGCGCTTTGTGGATCACTCGGATTAATGCACAGGCTCGTGAGTGTGGTTTATCATACAGTCGGTTAATTGCCGGGTTGAAAAAAGCCAGTATCGAGTTGGATCGTAAAGTGCTTGCTGACATGGCTGTATACGATAAACATGCCTTTGCTGCTGTAGCTGAAAAAGCGAAAGCTGCGCTTGCCTAATCAGTTTTTGTCGTGATAATTAACAAGGAGGCTTTGGCCTCCTTTTTTACGTGTGGGTTCTAATCATGCAAGATATCATTGCGTTGCAGCAACAGGCTGCTGATGCCATCGCTCAGGCAGAAGACGTTACCGCCCTTGAATCGATTCGTGTCGACTATTTGGGCAAAAAAGGACAGCTCACCGAAATCCTCAAAGGGTTAGCTAATTTATCCGCAGAAGAAAAACCCAAAGTGGGCCAGTTAGTTAATTTGGCTAAACGAGAGATAAGTCTTCTCATTGAAGAAAAGATGTTGCATTTAAAAGAAGCGCAATTACAGAGTAAATTGGCTGCTGAGCGAATTGATGTAACGTTGCCAGGCCGTACCAATCAACATGGTTCTTTACATCCAGTAACGCAGGTAAAGCAACGCATTAATGATTATTTTAGTCGGTTAGGCTTTGATATTGTCACTGGCCCGGAAATTGAAACTGAATTTTATAATTTTGAAGCACTTAATATTCCAGGACACCATCCGGCCCGTGCCATGCACGATACCTTTTATTTTGGGGATGGGCATTTATTGCGCACTCATACTTCGCCAGTACAAATTCGGACAATGGAAGAGCGTACACCACCTTTACGGTTGATCGCTCCAGGACGAGTTTACCGTTGTGATTCAGATGTCACCCATACACCTATGTTTCATCAGGTAGAAGGCTTGCTTATTGATAAACAGGCTACGCTAAATGGCTTAAAAGGGTTATTACAGGATTTTTTTGCTGATTTCTTTGGACGAGAGTTGGCTTTACGCTTTAGACCCTCTTATTTTCCTTTCACGGAGCCCTCTGCTGAGGTGGATATAGAGTGTACACAATGTTTTGGTAAAGGTTGCCGTTCATGCAAGTTCACTGGTTGGCTAGAGGTTTTGGGTTGCGGCATGGTACATCCTAATGTGCTGACCGCGGTTAATATTTCTCCAGATGAATATCAAGGCTGGGCTTTTGGTATGGGAATGGATAGATTGGCTATGCTGTATTTTGGAATTGATGATTTACGCATGATGTTTGAAAATGACTTAACTTTTTTAAAACAGTTCTAGCAGCCACATATAATAATGTTGGTCTACTGGATAATCTCCGGATATTAGGCGGGTATTTACAATGAAAGTGAGTGAATTGTGGTTACGTGAATGGGTAAACCCTTCTTTGAATGGACAGCAATTAGCGTCTCTTCTGACCATGGCAGGTTTGGAGATTGATGCAGTGACTCCAGTTGCGGGTGCTTTTACGGGTGTCATTGTCGCAGAAGTTTTAAATACGACTCCTCATCCCCAGGCAGATAAACTGACCTTGTGCGAAATTAATACGGGTGCTGGAAAACCGTTAAAAGTAGTTTGTGGTGCGGCAAATGTGCGCCAAGGTTTGAAAGTAGCACTCGCCCAAATGGGGGCTAATTTACCTGGTGGCTTAGTAATTAAAGAATCAATGCTCCGCGGAGAATTATCGCAGGGTATGCTATGTTCTGTTTCGGAGTTGGGGCTTGCCGAGAATTCTGACGGTATTATGGAGTTGGATGAAGATGCTCCGTTAGGGACGGATTTACGTACTTATCTTGCACTAGACGATCAAGTACTCGATATTGATTTAACGCCTAATCGCGCCGATTGTTTTAGCGTTTTGGGTGTTGCACGGGAGGTGGCTGTTTTAACTTCATTACCCCTCCAACAGCTACCCGAAAAGACTCGTTTACCGACTACCGATGAGCAATTGGCGATTAAATTACGAAACCCGGATGCCTGCCCACAATATTACGGGCGTGTAATTCGTGGTATTAATCCTCAGGCACATACACCTATTTGGATAGCAGAGCGTTTGCGTCGAGCAGGTTTGCGTCCTATCCACCCAGTCGTCGATATTACTAATTATGTGATGCTAGAGCTCGGTCAACCTATGCATGCCTTTGATTTGCAATCCATTGATGGGAATATTAATGTTCGTTTTGCTAACGCAAACGAAACATTGCAATTACTGGATGGGCAGCAGATTAATTTGCATGACAGGGTATTGGTGATTGCTGACGATAAAAAAGCCTTGGCAATGGCTGGAATTATGGGGGGAGAGGATAGTGCAGTACAGGAGCATACTACGGATATTTTTCTTGAAAGTGCCTTTTTCAGTCCGATAATAATTGCTGGTATAGCACGTAGTTATGGGTTGTGTACGGATTCATCTCAACGCTTTGAACGTGGAGTTGATCCAGCATTGCAGTTGTTGGCTCTTGAGCGTGCTACGGATCTATTGCTGGATATTGTTGGTGGACATGCTGGCCCTGTATCGTCTGCCTCTGAGTTAGCCGCCTTACCCTTAAAAAATAAGATACTGTTCAATCCAGCTAAAGTGCAGCAACTAACCGGTTTAGCCGTTGATGAAGATGAAATGGTTAGAATGCTACAAGGCTTGGGCATGGATGTTGATAGAAAAACAGCTGAAGCATGGCAGATTAAAATCCCCTCTCATCGTTTTGATATTAGTTTAGATGTTGATTTGATTGAAGAAATAATTCGTCTACATGGTTATGACAAATTACCTGGCGCTAAGATGAATACCACGATTCAGGCTGGAAATATCAATCCTTTAGAATCGCTAGCTGCACGTTGCGGCCAGTTTTTTATTGCGCGTGGCTACAATGAAACAATTAGCTACAGCTTTGTTGATCCCGCGTTGCAACAAGAATTGTATCCCCAAAACCTGACCATGCAATTATTAAATCCTATTTCTTCTGAATTATCGCAAATGCGGGTAGGCATGTGGCCAGGATTGATTGCTGCGATGGTCTATAATACCCATCGCCAGCAAACAGCACTTAAGTTATTTGAGAATGGAGTAATTTTTGATTTACAGCAAGGTTCTTTGCAGGAACATGCCTGCATAGCAGGATTACTGACTGGCGAGCAAGGAGCAATGAATTGGAGCGAAAAAACCGCCAAGTTTGACTTTTATGATGCAAAAGGCGATTTGCAAGCACTGTTTGCTGCGTTGCAATCACCAGAGGTCCATTTTATTGCTGGTGTACATCCTGCACTTCACCCAGGCAAGTCAGCCCGGATTATGGTTGGTAATCAGGAGGCGGGATGGTGTGGTGTTTTACATCCACGCATAGCAGATGCTCTGGATAGCCAGGATGAGGTAGTGCTTTTTGAGCTTCGATTGGCTGCACTGATTAATACAGAGGCAGTACGCTATCAGCAAATTTCAAAATTCCCCCAGATCCGTCGTGACTTGTCGTTGCTGGTTAATAACGAAGTGAGTGCAGCACAGATAGAGCAATTAGTTCGGCAAACAGTTGATGAGGCTTTACTAAAATCGTTTGATGTCTTTGATGTGTATACTGGAGAGACAATTCCAGAAGGTAAAAAAAGTCTGGCAATTGCACTCACTTTGCAGGATGATAAACGAACAATGGTCGATAATGAGATCAATGAGATAATCAGTGCTATAATCAAGAAGCTGGAAGAAAAATTTGCCATTATATTGAGGGACTAATCGTGAATGCACTAAGTAAGGCAGTGATTGCAGAAACTTTATGTGATGAGTTAAAATTGACCAGACCTGATGCAAAAGAAATGGTTGAAGAGTTTTATGAAACACTAAGGCATGCTCTTGAAAATGGCCAGCATGTTAAATTATCAGGATTTGGTAATTTTACCTTACGTGATAAGCCACAGAGACCAGGTAGGAACCCTAAGACAGGGGAAGAAATTCCGGTAGTAGCACGACGTGTTGTTACCTTTAAACCTGGGCTCAAATTAAAAACCAAAATTGAGGAACGAGGTAAGTAGTCTTTTGACCCATTATACAAAGCATGTTTTTCTATGCACTAATCAAAAAGCTGCTGGTAAGCAATGTTGCGCGAACACAGGCGGAGAGTTGTTTTTTGATTACATGAAAACAAAATTATTAGAGCTGGGCTTGCATGGTCCTGGTAAAATAAGAGTAAGTAAATCTGCGTGTCTTGGTCGGTGTAGTGCCGGACCCTGTATCGTGATTTATCCAGAAGGGGTTTGGTATAACTATGCAACAACGGCGGATATTGATGAAATTATAGACAACCATTTGGTTGCTGGTCATTCAGTTGAACGTTTGCTAATCCCCAATTAAACGTATATCTTTCAGCCAAATTGTAAAACCTTGCAAGAATTTATTTCATTTTACTTGTAGGTTAGCACGGTTTTGGTTAAAATCGCCCGTCCAAGATTGAAAGATTACCAATAAGGCGGTACGGAGTTATTTAATGAAGACATTTAGCGCCAAGACACACGAAGTCAAACGTGACTGGTATGTAGTCGATGCTAGCGACAAAGTTTTAGGTCGTCTTGCTACTGAGATTGCTCGTCGTTTAAGAGGCAAGCACAAGGCTGAGTATACCCCTCATGTTGATACAGGGGACTATATCGTTGTAACCAATGCGGAGAAAGTGACTGTTACTGGTCGCAAATTCAAAGAAAAGATTTATTACCATCACTCAGAATTTCCTGGTGGTATCAAATCAATTTCTTTCGATAAATTACAGGCAAAGAACCCTGTGCGTATTATCGAGCTGGCAGTGAAGGGGATGCTTCCAAAGAATCCTTTAGGTAGAGAAATGTACCGTAAACTGAAAGTGTATGCCGGTAATGAGCATCCGCATACAGCACAGCAACCCAAGCAACTTGAGATTGAGGAATAAGTATTATGGCTGAAAGACAGCAATATTACGGTACCGGCCGTAGAAAAAGCTCAACGGCCAGAGTGTTTTTACGCCCTGGTAAAGGTCAAATCGTGATCAATAATCGTGCTTTAGAAGATTATTTCGGTCGCGAGACTTCTTGCATGGTTGTATGCCAACCACTGGAAACAGTGGAAGTTATGGGCAAATTCGACGTTTATGCAACAGTCGCTGGCGGTGGTATCTCTGGTCAGGCAGGCGCTGTTCGTTTGGGTATCGCGCGTGCGCTAGTGGCCTATGACGAGTCTGATCTGGTTGAGGGTGCGGAACCCAATCCTAACTCTTACCGTCGAAAACTGCGTGCTCGTGGCTTGATGACAACAGATTCGCGACGCGTGGAAAGAAAGAAAGTTGGTTTGCACAAAGCACGTCGTGCAACACAGTACTCCAAGCGTTAATTGTTCTAAAAAAACCCTGCAGAAGCAGGGTTTTTTTATCTTCTGATTCTTTCCTGGAATTACACTAACCCTTGTACCGTTTATGGTATCCTATCTGTTTTTTTACTCAGGCTTGCTCCTACTGTGGTCGTATTCTCATATAGCTTATTCGGAAACTCTACAATAGAAGAGAATTGTTTCGTCCCTGCGTGGCTCGAATCCTGATGTATTTCATGTGTAAACCCCGATTCTGCGCCCCGTGTCTCCTCGCATCTCTCGCTGTGGCGAGTTTCCAAAGAAAGTCTACTATCTCCTGTTTTAATACCCGGTGTAACTTTAGGTAAAAATACCAGGACGATTGCTCAGGTAATTTACAAGGGCGTTTCCAAATACTTAATTCTTTGTTATAACTGGATTTATATTTTTTCCTGTCGGAAGAGTGTGTCTGCCAGGAGGACGGACTCAGGGACAGAAACCAGGACGAAATGACCGTGATTGATAATGTTGATCCCAACCCTAGTAGTGATGATATTCCCAGTGAGGAAGAAATTGATGAACAACGGCGTCATTTTTTAGTGACGACGACCAGCCTATTAGGAGGCGTCGGTGTTGCCTGTGCATTAACCCCTTTTGTTGCTTCATGGTTCCCTAGTGCAAAAGCACAAGCGGCTGGTGCGCCTGTGCAGGTTGATCTTTCCAAGATAGAGCCGGGGCAACAAGTGACGGTTGAATGGCGGGGAAGACCCGTCTGGATTATTCGACGTACCAAGGAAATGTTACAGCAGCTTAGCGGTCATGATGAGCAATTACGGGATCCGGATTCATTGGTTGATCAGCAACCAACTTATGCAAAAAATCAATATCGTTCGATAAAACCGGAATATTTAATACTGGTAGGGGTGTGTACGCATCTAGGTTGCTCGCCAAAATATACTCCTGTCGACAATGAACTTGGTCCTAATTGGCCAGGTGGTTTTTATTGTCCTTGTCATGGTTCAACGTTTGATCTGGCTGGCAGAGTATTTAAAGGGGTTCCAGCACCCATTAATCTGGAGGTTCCTCCATACCAGTTTATCAGCGAGCATGTCATTGTAATTGGGCAGGACAAAGAAGAAGGATAATACCATGAAGGCTTTGATCAATTGGGTGGATGCCCGTTTTCCACTGCTTAATACATGGAAAAGCCATGTCAGTGAATACTATGCTCCCAAAAATCTGAATTTCTTCTATTATTTTGGTTCCCTGGCTATGGTGGTATTAGTCAATCAATTAGTCACTGGCTTATGGCTGACGATGTTCTATACACCAACCTCTGAACAAGCTTTTTCTTCTGTTGAGTACATCATGCGTGATGTCAATTATGGTTGGTTACTGCGTTATATGCACTCAACGGGTGCTTCCGCATTTTTTATAGTTGTTTATTTACACATGTTTAGGGGATTATTGTATGGCTCCTACCAAAAGCCAAGAGAACTGATCTGGCTTTTGGGTATGGCCCTCTTTATTTTACTCATGGCGGAGGCTTTTTTTGGTTATCTACTTCCCTGGGGACAGATGTCTTATTGGGGGGCACAAGTCATTACTTCCCTGTTTGGGGCAATTCCATATATAGGTGATGGTTTGGCAACTTGGTTACGGGGTGATTTCAATGTTGCTAATGCGACCTTACAGCGTTTTTTTGCTTTACATGTTGTTGGTATTCCTATTTTACTGCTCGTACTGGTTTTCTTGCATATTATTGCTCTCCACAAAGTTGGGTCTAATAATCCACAAGGAATCGAAATCAAGAAGCATCTGAATGAAGAAGGTAAGCCACTTGATGGCATTCCTTTTCATCCTTATTTTACCGTGAAGGATTTAGTCGGTGTCATTGTCTTTTTGATTGGTTTTTTTGCGGTAGTATTTTTTATCCCTGAAATGGGCGGGTATTTTCTAGAGTATGCTAATTTTGCTCCGGCAAATCCAATGGTAACGCCGGAACATATTGCTCCTGTATGGTATATGACACCCTTTTATGCCATTTTGCGCGCTATCCCACATAAGCTAACAGGTGTGATTGCTATGGGAGCAGCAATATTAATTTTATTATTTATACCCTGGTTGGATAGAAGCCCTGTCCGGGCCATGCGTTACAAGGGAAATTATTCGAAATATGCCTTTATTACTTTTGTAATTAGTTTTTGCATTCTAGGTTATTTGGGGACGGTACAAGTGACCCCGCTGAAACAGTATTTGGCTAGAATTTGCACAGTTGTTTATTTTGCTTATTTTCTATTGATGCCTTTTTACAGTCGTTATGAGCAGCATAAAACAGTACCTGAGAGGATAGATGGATGAGCAAGGGTCGGATAGTTACTTACTTACTCAGTTTGTTAATGAGTTCTTTGCTACAGGCGGCAACTGTTAGCAAGATTGAGATGTCGTCAATTGATATAGACATCGATGATCAGGCTAAAATACAGCGAGGCGCAAAATTATTTATGAATTATTGTTCTGGCTGCCATTCGCTGCGGTATATGCGTTATAGCCGTATGGCAAAAGATCTTGGGTTAACGACCTTTGATGGTGAACTGGATAAAGATTTGTTAGTTAATAATCTCATTTTTACCAGTGCTACAGTCCATGATCCGATTCATATTAGTATGCCGGCTGCTGATTCCCGGCAATGGTTTGGCATTACCCCACCCGATTTGTCTTTGTCAGCACGCGAACGTGGTCCAGAGTGGATTTATACTTATCTGAAGAGTTTTTATGCTGATGACTCAAGACCTTTTGGCGCTAATAATTTATTGGTACCAGAGGTGGCAATGCCAAATGTTTTAGCTCCACTTGCCGGAAAAGTGATTGCGGTAAGGGAGGGTGATCCTAAAACGTCGACGATCTCTCATTTAGTTCTTGTAGAAAATGGAGAAATAAATCAGCAGCAGTTCGATAGCGCTTTGCAAGATTTGGTGACTTTTCTTGTCTATGTCGGCGAACCTGTAAAATTAGTACGTTATCATTTAGGAATAATTGTGCTGATTTTTTTAAGTATATTCTTAGTCGTAGCGTATCAACTCAAGAAAGCATATTGGAAAAAGCTCCATTGACCCTTAATGACCAATTCGACAGTACGTTTCTGGTCATCGGTCGTAACAGGGATTTCGTGGTTGATTTGCAAAACAAAATTGACTTATTTATAGCGAAATGACAAATTGTCATACTAGGTTCATCACGCTAGGTAAAATTGTGGTAAAATGCTGCTCTTTAACCTGCTGTAAAGTATGGTTTAACGATTGATGAGGAGTTGCTGATGGCTATTGTTGCAAAGCGCACGATTATGTCTTTGTATTCTGATAATGATGATATTTATAGTCATCAAGTTCGTATTGTATTGGCAGAAAAGGGTGTAAATGTTGAGATCCTTCACGCTAAACAAGGGGAAGCTCCTAATGAATTAGTTGCTGTAAACCCCTATGGTACGATTCCTACCCTGCTCGATCGCGAATTGGTTTTGTATGAAGCCCGTATTATTATGGAATATTTAGATGAGCGCTTTCCTCATCCACCACTTTTACCTGTATATCCGGTTGCTCGTGCAGAAACACGAAAGATGATGCATCGGATTGAGCAGGATTGGTACTATTTACTGCAACGCATTAAAGCGGGCGTTGATCAAGAAGAAGCGCGTACACATTTATTTGATAGCCTGGTAAGTTTGGAACCGATCTTTGCTGATAAACCTTACTTTTTAAGTGATGAATTTTCTTTACTAGATTGTGCTCTCGCACCATTATTGTGGCGTCTACCCCAGCTGGGTATAGAAATACCTGCCAAGATGAAGGGATTGCATGCTTATATGCAACGTTTATTTAAACGCGATTCATTCCAGGCAAGCTTGACAGACGCTGAGAGGCAATTAAGGGCTGCCTAATGATGAATATGACCTCTAATAAGCCTTATCTGATTCGTGCCATTTATGATTGGATTGTTGATAATGATCTGACGCCGTATATATTGGTAAACGCAGCCTATCCCGGGGTACAGGTTCCACAGGAGCATGTTAATAGTGGGCGAATAGTATTAAATATTTCACCCAAAGCATGTCGTGGTTTGCATCTTGAAAACGATAGAATAGTATTTACTGCGCGATTTTCTGGTCATAGTGTGCAGATATTTATAGTTCCAGCTGCAGTACTTGCCATCTATGCCAAAGAAAATGGTAGGGGAATGGAGTTTGGTGAAGATACCGGTGAACCCCCGCCACCACCGACAGCAAAAGCTGAAATAAAAGGGCGTAGTAAACCTTCGTTAACCCTTGTAAAAAAAGATTAGACGCTTAAGCTGTCAATTCCTAAGGCAGGTGATTTGTGAGCGTTTTAGCAAATCACTCGCCTCAACGATAAAAACAGGACTTACGAAACACATCGGGGTCGAGGCAAAATTTAAATGTTAATGAGGGCGTTTAGCCGTACTAAATGACCGAATTAACATTAAATTTTAGCGAAGAGATTGGCTGTTGTTCGTAAGTCCCGAAGAATTGACAAGTGAATTCCTGCTAGCTAACGGAGCATAACAAGGCCATGACTACATCAAAGGTTGCTCTTTATCAGGCCAAACACATTCGTTTATGTGAAGAGATGGCTACGAATGATTTAGGATTGTCTGAAGATGAGTTAATGGTTCGCGCGGGAACCAGCGCCTTTTCTACCTTGTCCATGTTATACCCCACAGTACGTACTTTAGCCATTTTCTGTGGCAGTGGTAATAACGCTGGTGATGGTTATGTTCTCGCCCGCCTTGCGCACAAAAAAGGGTATTCCGTTGTTGTCAATCAACACAAAACCATAGAGGATTTGCCACCGCCTGCAGCCAGAGCAGCTGCAGCTGCAATTGCTGCTGGTGTTTCCTGTCAGTGCCTTGATGATGCTATAGACCCTGAGGCGGAGTTAATTGTTGATGCCTTACTAGGAATTGGTTTGCAAGGCGATGTGCATGGTCCAATAGCGACAGCGATTACTCAGATCAATGACAGTGGTTTGCCAGTATTGGCCCTTGATGTCCCTTCAGGTCTAAATGCCGATACAGGTTCTGTGAAGGGGGTAGCTGTCAAAGCGAATGCTACAGTGACATTCATCGCTTACAAGCTTGGATTAATGACCCTGGATGGACCTGATCATTGTGGTGAATTAGTTTGTCATAGTCTGCAACTTGAATCTTGTTTAGTAAAGATTAAACCTGCTGCCTATCTCTTGGATGAAAATTTAGGCCATGCTTTACTTCCACGACGTTTAAAAAATTCTCATAAAGGCCATTTTGGCCATGTCTTGGTTATTGGTGGTGGGCATGGTATGCCCGGTTCAGTTTATTTGGCGGCAAATGCTGCTTTGCGGGTGGGTGCTGGTTTGGTAACTATTGCTACCAGACCGGAATATGCAGGGCAAGTTTTACCTTTATTACCAGAAGCAATGATTTATGGCATTGAAGAAGCTGTTGAGCTTTTGCCGCTTATTGCCAGGGCAACTGTCTGTATTATTGGTCCTGGTCTTGGTGAGGATGAGTGGGCAAAGGTTTTATTTAACCAGGCAATTGCTTCTCAATTACCAATGGTTATTGATGCTTCAGCCTTGCGGCTACTCGCTCAGAATCCTCAACATGATGATAATTGGATCTTGACGCCTCATCCAGGAGAAGCAGCCAGTTTGCTCCAATGTTCTACTGCAGAGATTCAAAAAGATAGGTATCAAACAATATTGACGCTACAACAGCAATATGGGGGAAATGTTGTCCTGAAAGGCGTAGGTTCAATGGTGTGCACGGATGAGCCTGGTGTGTATCTTTGTGCTGATGGTAATCCCGGTATGGCGAGCGCAGGAATGGGTGACGCCCTTAGTGGTGTCATTGCAGGCTTAATTGCCCAAGGCCTGGCACTTGCTGAGGCTGTCAAATTGGGTGTATGGATACATGCCAGTGCTGCAGATGCCGCAGCCGCTGTAATGGGTGAGCGTGGATTGTTGGCTAGTGATTTAATGCCTTATCTACGTCGTCAGGTTAATTATTTATCAAGAATAAAATGAGTTTTTATGGTCAAAGTTGATTGCATTGCTTTGCCTGATGTGCAATATTCCGAAGCGCTTGCAGTACGCTTGGCAGCTTGCTTAACTGCTCCCTTAGTGTTGACCTTTAGTGGTGAGATAGGCGCAGGGAAAACGACGTTTATCCGCGCTATGCTGCGAGCTCTAGGCGTTAAATCAGCTATTAAAAGTCCGACTTTTTCATTGCTTGAAAGCTACCAATGCCAGTATTTACAAGTACATCATTTTGATCTCTACCGTATTCACGATGAAACAGAGCTGGAGTATATTGGTTTTAGAGATTATTTTTTGACTGATGCAATCTGTTGTATTGAATGGCCTGAACGAGCCGGTCAAAGTTTGGGACATGTTGATATTAATTTTGCCTTTACTATTGAGGGGAGTGGCCGTTCGTTGACTTTAACCGCAACAACTGCCGCTGGAGAATTAATTTTGTCTTGCCTTGCAGGTAAACAATGAAGATACGCATAACTAGTATTTGCTTATTGATAGTCTGGTGTTCGACTTTGATGGCAGCAAAATTGTTATCTATTGAGATTAAGCAACAGTCAGGGAATCCTTCTGTACTGTTTACTCTGGATGAAGCGGTTACGCACAGAGTATTCACGCTCACAAATCCCAATCGTGTGGTGATTGATTTTGAGGGCACTGATTTGTCGGTAAACCTGAATCGAGTTAATTTGGGTAGGCAGTTAATCAAATATATTCGTAGTGGCCGCCCAAACCCACAAACCCTGCGTCTGGTTTTTGAGGTCAGTCAGGCTGTCATGACCAGGACGAATCCTATGCATCGTTCAGCATCGTCAAAACACGGCTTTTCATTAGATCTTTCTGCAAATGGTAATTTGCAGGGCCCCTCAACGTCATCCACTGTGCCTGTCAACAGAAGTAGGGCAACAAATACAGCGAAAGTACCGGTATCGGCTCGCCATGAACCCGGGAAAACGCTGCGTGATGTTGTTGTCGTACTCGATCCTGGGCACGGCGGGAAAGATCCTGGTGCTAGTGGACCAAGACGCACGATGGAAAAAGAGGTTACTCTTAGAATCGCGCAAAAGTTGAAACAAATTATCGATAGGCAACCTGGTATGCGGGCGGTATTAACGCGAAACGGCGATTATTATATTGGCTTACGTGAGCGTTTAACCATTGCCCGGAAATATAATGCCGATGTCTTCGTCTCGATCCATGCAGATGCTTTCATCAATCAGCAATCTAATGGCGCTTCTGTTTTTGCTTTATCACAATCGGGGGCAACCAGTGAAGCAGCTCGATGGTTAGCTGAGAAGGAAAACTATTCCGAGTTGGGCGGTGTCAATTTATCAGAACTAGATGATCAAAGTGGATTAGTACGTACGGTATTAATTGATTTGTCGCAAACAGCGACCATTGGTGCCAGTTTACATATGGGAGAAAGAGTATTACGGGATCTCGATAGGATAACCAATTTACATAATCATAAAGTTGAGCAAGCTCGTTTTATGGTATTAAAATCACCGGATATTCCTTCCATTTTGATTGAAACAGGTTTTATCTCTAATCCTCGCGAAGAAAGTAACCTAACAAATCCTGCCTACCAGACTCATTTAACGGAGGCGATTTTCCAAGGTTTGAAACGTTATTTTTGGGATTATCCTCCGCACGGTACACGTATAGAAGCTTTGGCTGGCAATAGTAAAATCCATATAGTGCGTAGTGGTGAGTCGTTGCCTAGAATTGCTGCGCAATATCATATGTCAGTCGCGGTGTTACAAGCGGTAAATCATTTATCAAGTTCGCAGCTAAAAATAGGGCAAAAACTTGTTATACCTGCGTTGACATAATGAGAATTGAGCAATTACCAGTAACCGTAGCCAATCAAATTGCCGCAGGGGAAGTGATTGAACGCCCTGCTTCTGTGGTTAAAGAGTTATTAGAGAATTCATTGGATGCCCAGGCTGATATGATCAGTATTGATATTGGTTATGGTGGCCTGAATCAAATTAAAATCACTGATAATGGGATTGGTATTGTTGCTGAGGATCTACCCTTGGCAATTGCTGCCCACGCAACAAGTAAAATTAAACAGCTTAGTGATTTATACTCTATTGCCAGTATGGGATTTCGCGGTGAAGCCCTGGCGAGTATCGCATCCATCTCGCGTTTCACTATCAGTTCCAGGCCTGTGAGCCAGGAACACGGCATGATGCTTAGCAGTGATGGTCGGGCGATTCATATGACACCCTGTGCCCGTAATCAGGGAACTACTGTTGATGTACGCGATATTTTTTTTAATGCACCCGTCAGAAAAAAATTTTTAAAAACCGAGCAAAGTGAATTTCAGGCAATAGAGGCAGTGGTTAAGCGGTTCGCTTTGAGTGCGCCTGCAATAGCACTTAACCTAACCCATAATGGAAAACAACGATTAAATTTACCAGCGGCACATTGTGCCCAAACTAGATTGCAACGTATACGGAAATTATTAGGAAAAACCTTTATTGAGCAAGCGATATATCTTGATGTAGAGCACGCTGGAATGCGTTTACATGGTTGGGTTAGCAACGCTGCGTATCAGAGTAGTCAGAGCGATAAACAATGGGTCTATGTGAATGCTCGCATGGTTAAAGATAAATTGTTAAATCATGCGGTTAAACGAGCCTATGAAAGTTTACTGTATCCTGGTCGATATCCAGCTTGTTTGTTGTACCTGACATTAAATCCAGCAGAGGTAGATGTTAATGTTCATCCTACTAAGCATGAGGTGCGTTTTCAGCAACCACGGCTGGTACACGATTTTATCACCTCTCAAATTCAGCAGGCTTTGGCAGTACCAGGAACATCCTGTGGTTACCAGCAATCATCGGTGAAAGAAATCACAACGGGGCAGCAAATTCACGAAAACTATCTATCCTTACCCCTTTCGATTAAGAAAATTGAACAAAGTGCTGCAGTGACAAGCCACTGGATCACTTTAAATACTGCTTATGCATTAGTTTTTATACAAGAACAGCCCTATTTAGTCGATATCGAGAAATTGCAACGCCATTGGTTACTATCAATATTGGCGCAGGAATCATTGCCCTTAGCCAGCCGCCCACTGTTGGTGCCTATTAGTTACCCTATTAAGGAATTTAGCCCGGATAGGATGAATCATTATCGCCAATCATTGAATCAAGTAGGAGTAGAATTGGGTTTAGCTGGTGAAAATGCGATGTTGGTTCGCTCTTTGCCAATGGCTGTGCCCCATCTTGATATTAAGCGTTTTCTTGCACTCGTTTTTAAGTTAAGTTCGCCTACAAATCAGCAATTGATTGAGTTATTGAGTTTATGTCAATTGTTTAATGTGTACCAAGCCTTACCAGAGGAAACAGAGATTTTATGCGTCTATCTGCAAACTTTGTATAATGCAAAAGAGTTGCCTGTTTGGTGCAGACAGTTATCGACTACACTGTGTGAGAGTTTGTTAAATGCCTGAAATTCTTTTTTGCTTAATGGGGCCAACAGCCTCTGGAAAAACAGCGTTAGCCAGTGAATTAATAAAGCATTTTCCTTTTGAAATTATCAGTGTTGATTCCGCAATGGTCTACAGGGAAATGAACATTGGTACTGCCAAACCCACCCAGGAAGAATTATTACAGGTACCACACCATTTAATTGATATCATTGATCCGCCAGAAAGTTATTCTGCCGCTCAGTTTTGTACCGATGTGTTTACTCTGTGCAGAGCGATTTTTACGCGGGGCAAGATCCCTTTACTCGTGGGGGGGACGATGATGTATTTTAACGCCTTACAGCAGGGCTTATCGACTTTACCTCAGGCGGATGAAACGATTCGTGCTTCACTATTACAGCAGGCAGAAGAGTATGGCTGGGCATACTTGCATCAGCAATTGATGCAAATTGATCCTTTATCGGCAGCAAGAATTCATCCCAATGATACCCAGCGTATTCAACGTGCCTTGGAGGTTTATCAGATAAGCGGAAAACCTTTATCATCGTTTTGGTCTGAACAGAAAGAGGCATTAGCCTATCGATTTCTGAACCTGATTTTGTTTCCTGAAGATAGAGCCTGGTTACATAAAAGAATAGCCTTACGTTTTGAGCAGATGCTTGAACAAGGTTTTGTGAATGAAGTAGAACAATTGCTTCAAAAATGGCAATTGTCGCCGTCTTGTCCCGCAATGCGCAGTGTGGGTTATCGCCAGGTATTTGATTATCTGGCAGGTGATTATGATTTCGAAGCACTGCGTCATAAGGGGGTTGTAGCAACACGCCAGCTTGCTAAAAGACAGTTAACTTGGTTACGTCATTGGCAAGAAGCAACTTTTTTTGCTTGTGAAAATCCATCAACTGTTAGTGAAATCATAGCGATCATTAATGAAATATTGGATAATAGGGCACAAAATGATTGAGTTTTGTAGGGGGAGAAAACGATGTCTGCAAAAGAACAACTTGCGTGCGCTAAAAAAAATTATGTTGTACATCGACAAGATTTACCATTGAGTTGCCCAACGGATGAAATGGCATTATGGAATGCCCATCCGAAAGTGTATTTGCCGATTGAAAAAACAGGTACCGAGGTTTGTCCTTATTGTGGCTCACGCTTTGTATTAAAAAATGATTAAATCGATTTGCATTGTACGCTTATCTGCATTAGGCGATGTTTTGATGCTTGTTCCGTTGATACGTCTTTTAAAAGCAAAATTGCCTGATGCCGCGCTGACCTGGGTTATTTCGCGCCCCGCTTATGATTTGGTGGAAGGGATGGATGGGGTTGAGTTTATTGTTATCAATAAACCCAATAATCTGGCTGATTATTGGCGTTTTAAGAAGACGTTGGCGGGTAGAAAGTTCGATGTTTTATTAGCTGCTCAGGCAAGTTTCCGAGCAAATCTACTATACCCACTAATTCGGGCAACGCGAAAAATCGGCTATGACAAACTACGTGCTAAAGATGGACATGGATGGTTTATTAGTGAAACCATCAAGCCTGGGCATGATCATACTTTAGACGGATTTCTAAAATTTGCTGAGGTGCTTGGATTGGAGCAAAGCGGCTTGCGTTGGGATCTCCCAATCGGTGAGGCCGACTATGAATGGGCACGCGCTCATTTGCCGACTCAACGACCTATTTTATTAGTTAACCCTGCTGCCAGTAAACCAGAGCGAAGTTGGCTGGTTGAACGCTATATTGACGTGATCAAAGAAGCGATAAAACGTTGGCGAGTGCAAGTGGTTCTAACGGGGGGGCCGGGTGAGTATGATAGAGAGCTGGCCGATGCAATCATCAAGGAAGTTCCCTGCATTGATTTAGTGGGTAAAACAAAACCTAAGCAATTGCTTGCGGTAATCAGCCAAGCGCAAGCATTGTTGTGTCCTGACACGGGACCTTCTCATATGGCTGCGGCAGTTGGTACGCCTGTAGTTGCTTTACACGCTGTTACTTCTTCCTCGGTATCTGGGCCTTATACCTATAGGCACTTGGCAGTTGATTGTTATCCTGAAGCAGTGACTACTATTTTGAAAAAAACTCCGGAAACTAATGTATGGGGTACTCATGCTCATGGTGAAGACACAATGAAATTGGTTAAAGTGGATGCCGTATTGGCTAAGCTTGCGGAGGTGTTTGACCAAGCAGGTTAATTGCCTGGTCTTTCAGCTCAATCCAGCTAGTTTTTATTCTGAGAAGAAATAGATTGTTTATTACAGTAAATCAATTGAGAGCGTAAGCTGCTCTTTATTTTTCTTACAGGGCCTCTCGCTTTTTCCCAGGTATATACAAGATCATCTACTCGCCAGCCTGCATTGGTTTTAAGTAGAACTAATGCTTTTATCCCACCATTTACAGGCACAACGGTGTATTTTCCTTGAGTCCAGGCCTGTTTTACCTGAAAACCGTTAACAGTATCATTGCCGCCTGCTAAAACGCGAAAATCAAGACAGCCAATTTCCTTTGTTCTATCTTGCAGTTCTTTATTGATTTGATAGGCATTTTCATAGCCCTTGTATAGATCGACTGTAAAAAAAATGTTGGCAATTTTAAGTTGGTAATCGTCTTTTTGGTCAAGAATTTCATTTGCTAATACCAGAGTATAAAAGAGAACAGTAAAATCCTCTGGGCTTCCCCATTTCTTTTGCCATCTCTTCAGGTCGTCTTGGTCAATGCGCGTTACAAAGACTGCTGTAGCTGAGGACGTGGTAGCAAGGCAGGCGGGACTGGCAATGAATCCACCAACTAATAAGATAGAAAAACCTAATTTTATCCAGTTCATAGTGCCTCGTTATTAAGAATTAAAATTTAAGACCAGCGAGCAAATTGTTGGTATTTTAGTCAATACCAACTTTATAAATAGTTTACCAGCTTTGTAATAGGGGAGCCGATGATACTTGAATGGAAATTTAAGATGGCTATCACTATATCACTTATCAGATGAATTAAAAAAAGCATTAATATTTCTAATTTTGCTCATATGATGTACAATTTGGTTTTTTGTAGCCATCTGTGAGTTGGACGTGTCTGTACACCCGGAAAAAGCGTATCAATGGGTAGCAAGTTTATACTTTTTACAGAGTATCCCCTATTTTGTAGTGACTGTGATTGCCATACTCGTTTATCAACAACAGGGGATGGATAATTTCCACGCAGCATTAATCAGTAGTCTATTAATCTTACCCTGGGCTATTAAGCCAGTATTGGCGCCTTTTTTGGAACAAAAAGCAAGTAAGAAAAAATTAACGATCTTCAATCAATTATTGATAGCTTTTGTATTCCTGCTCTTGGCAATTAGTAATGAAACTCATTTTATAGTGATTAGCACGCTACTTTTTATTGGGTTAGCTTTTTTTGCAGCACTGCACGATATTGTGGCGGATGGCCTTTATTTGCTTAATTTGGATGGACATCAGCAAAAAAAATACGTGCCATTGCGTACTGTTTTTTATCAGTTCGGGCGTCTGTTTATAAAAGGAGGATTATTGGTTTTAGCTGGTCGACTGGCTATCGCGTATAAGGTTAATGTCTGGAGTCTCTTTTTTTCTAGTCTCTGCCTAATTGTCTTACTATTTGCTCTCTATCATTGGGTAAAAATACCAGAAAAAACGGACTACAAGCACCAGACGCCTCAAAGTAGTTATCTAACTATTTGTAAGAGCTTGCTTGGTAAGCGTGAATTCTATCCCGCATTAGGGTTCTTATTCTTATATAATTTTTCTGATGCTCAAATGCAAAAAATTATTCCGTTATTTTTACTTGATAAACAGGGAATGGCTCTTTCTTTATCTCAATTTGCAACCATTTATGGTATTGGGGGCTCCCTTGCTTTAATGAGTGGTGTTTTTATTTCTGGCCTTCTAATTAGCCGTTATACGTTGGCAGATTGCCTAAAAAATACGACAATCCTTTTACTGATGGGGCATTTATTATTCTTTTTTCTCTCCTTCGATGAGCACAATATTTATTTTATCTATGCAGCCATTCTGGTTAATCAACTAATCTTTGGTTTAGTGAATGGTTGTTATATGGGATATCTCTTAGCTACTGCGAATAAAGGGATTTACCCCATGTCAATGTATACAATTTGCACAGCCGCCATGGCATTGAGTTATGTTTTTTTTGGTGCGGTCAGTGGACTATTGGAACAGGCACTGGGCTATAGCTGGTTTTTCTTTTATATCTTTCTAGCCAATATTCTTCTTGTCGTGATGACTTGCTGGCGGATGAATCAGCATGGATGATTTGCTAATGCAATTGGAAAATCAATTGGTGCGAGCGAATACCATTACTGAATGTGATGAGGCTTTAGGCCGTTATTTAGCTAATAAAGGGATTAATACCTTTTCTTTTACCTACTATGCTTATCACCCCAATTCAGCCAATAAATTAAAATACGATATGTCTTCTGTCAATTTTAAAGTCTGGCATAAACATTATCTTGAAGAGCAGTATAACGACATCGATAGCACCTTAAGCTTTGTTTATAACAACCATTTACCTATTTATTGGAGTTTAGAACAACAACTTGCTCAGGCCTCCTCTGAGTTAGAACGAAAAATGCGGTTAGATTCGATTGCCTTTGGAGCTGAATCGGGCCTATCTATACCAATTCATGGTCCACATAATAATTTTGCTGTTTTATTACTGGTGCAGATGCAAAATGAACAATGTAATCTGCAACAAGCTCAAGCGCAGTATGAGTTTTTCGTGGCGGCGCATCATTATTACCACTACATCCAGACACATCTTCTTGAAGAGGTATCAGCCAATCAGATGTTTCGTCTAACACAGCGAGAAATTCAATGTTTGTTGCTTATTGCGAAAGAATATTCTGTGAAAGAGATGGCCCAACAGCTTGAGTTAAGTGAAAGAACCATTAATTTTCACATTCAAAAAATAAATAAAAAACTGGCAGTTAAAAATAAGTATCAAGCGCTAGCAAAAGCGATAGGGGAGCAATTACTTACTTTATAGCCCCCTGTTAAGAATGACAGTGGTTAGATAATTGGTGGGAAAGTTAAAATTTGACCACCGATAATTGTTGGAGAGTTTATGCAAATGTTTAAAAAAATGGCTTTACTGGCATTGATTTCTGCTCTATTACCCCTGGCGGCACAAGCCTCTTTAACCTTATATACCACCAGCTGGTCTATGTATGGCGAAAATTCCTATGAATATGATGGTGCTTATAAAAATGGTCGGCCCTATGGTCAATTATCCTATGTCAGCAATCCTGCAATGGTTGCCCAATTTAATAAAGCGGATGTTGTTGCCTGGAGTTTTTTACAGGTATGGAACAGCAATGATCCAAATCAAGCCTTTTATCAGATTCCCAGTGAGTGGTCTGGTTTGTTACATTTTGATGATTTATGGGGTGAGTTACCTTTAGAGGGCTCGTGGATATCACCTCTACCACCAGAAACCAAGGATTTTTTAACCTTCTGTGAAGCAAATAAAGGGGCTTGTGCTTCCGTACAGATCAATGGCAATACCGGCGAGAAAGAGTTGTTTAATTACACTGATCAAAAAGGAGTTGGCCAGTTGAATAGTTTTGGTGCTTTTATTAATTCGAATAAATATAAAGCGAAGCGAATTATCGCAATTGGTGGGGCAAATACTGTTGAAAACAAGGGAATTAGTACCGCTACTTTTGATGCCATTTTTGCTAATCAGGATAAATTTTTAATGCAATTTAAAGCCTGGATGACTCATTTTAAAAATCTTAAGGGCGTGGATTATGATTTTGAACCGCCTATCGATTTGCAGACTGGCGGTCAGTTACCTCCAGATGCAAAAACGAGTACTGATTACAAACGTTTGTTTGATTTAGTCAAGGCCAGCCGCAAAACCTTAGGAAGTGACACTTATATTTCAGTAACCGTCACAGCAAATAAAGACTATTTAGAAAGAATCAATCAATCAGTCGAAGGCGGATGGTTTAAACAAATTGCCGCTTATGTGGATAGTGTGAATGTGATGACTTATGATTTGCATGGCCCGTGGAATCAAAGCGGTGATCCTTACACGTCTATTCACGCTTATCTTAAGCACCCAGCGACGAGCCGTAAAGATGAGTTTGCTATCAACTATGCAACCGACGCAATCACTGAGCAGGTTTTAGCCTATGGTATGCCGAAGGAAAAACTACAGGTTGGTCTTGCTGCCTATGGTCGAGGTTTTTCTGGTGTTGAGCGAGGTGATGACAGCAGTTATCCGGGTTTTGAACAACCTTGGCGTGGTGCCAGCCATTTCACAGCGGCTTATACGAAACAAGATGGTCTATTACCCTATAATTCTGTGACTAAAGTGATGAATGAATTGGGTTATAAAAGTTATCAAATTCAGACGGCAGATGATGTTGCTGGCATCCCTTTTATTACTGGAGCTTATCTTTATAATCCAGTGGCTAAACAATTTATAGGCTATCAATCGCCTGCTGTAGTTAAATCAGTTTGCGAATTTATCAAAACCAAACAATTAAAGGGAGTGATCCTGTGGAGTGCTGATACCGATTTACCCGTTACCAATCCTGATAGTTTGGTTGCAACGTATAAAAGTGTATGTAACTAAACGGCTGTTTACTCTCTACTATCTTGGCACCTATATTTCGATTTCTGCGCTTTGCTGCTCGAAAAATCAACGTATAAGTGCCAAGCTACTTGATTAATGATGAGTAGAACTTTCCCAATCTAAAGTAATTTGTTTGGCCTAAAATAGGAATTATTTTACTCATTTGCTGTTGTGAAGTGGCATTGACCCATAAAACAAAACCGCCTTTCTTTTCTTGTTTTTTTATTATCATATTGCGATAAAGTTTAAGAAATCCCGCGAGGATTGAGCCAATAATGGCTCCTGAGATAACACCTATCCCCCCGAAAAATAAATTGTCTTTCAGAGAGCGGAAATCGCCTAGGAGAAAAATGCCAATGGCAGCAAAAATAAAAATTGGGATCCCAATAGAAAATCCCAAGACCCAGCCAAAGTCATCTATCATGAAAGGCTCTTTTTTAGGTGGATGAGCGCTATGTTGCAGGATATCGGGATCGGGAAAAGGAGTACCATACTGCTCATCTAGCTCCCCTGGACTTCCTTGAACACTAATATCCTGGCGTCCTACAACTTCCTCACTTAATTCCGTAATAATGATTTCTAATTCTTGTTCACTATCAATAATGGCACTAATTTTTTTTGCCCTTGAGGTAGCCATAGTATACTCCTTAGACCTGATGGCTAATTTAGCTTTATTTCCTCCCTCTATTAAGAATAGCTGTTTAATTGGATGATATTATCTTGATTGCCTTCGTGCTGAAGATAAAAAGGATGAATTTAGCGCAGATAAAGGGTAAAATTTATGCAATTTTGTGTTTTTGATATTCAAAATGAAATATTTGATCTTTTTTTATCTCATAGTACATAGCCTGGTTTATGCTGCAACGTATCCAGTCATGCTGGGTAATACCAAGGTGGAAATTATAAAACAGCATGGGAAAGGAAAAACCTTTGTTCACTTGCATGAGAATGAGAAAACAGCATTAGCAGCAGCTAAAACCTTTATTAAAGCGAAAGGAGGTAGTTTAATAACGCTGCGGCATTCAGGAACACGCAATATCGTTTTTCATTTACGTCGGGTGCGTTACGAATTTGATCCAAATCGCATTTTTACAGATAGAGGCATTAAGAAGACACTGAAACAATACGGCTCTTATTCGCCGGCAGCGCATACCGAAGTTAGTAAGTTTGCCGATAAAATTAAAAGGTTACTACCTAAAAACGAGACAGTTGTTGCAGTTCATAATAATAGAACTTATTCCATAAAAGAATATTTTCCTAAACATCCTTTGGCAAAGGATATTAAAGCACTCCATTATCGACCCAAAAGTAATTATAGAAATTTCTATTTTGTTACTAAATCAGAAGAATATAGACGTTTAAAGAAACTAAAATTTAACGTTGCTTTACAATCAAATTCTGCTACTGATGATGGGTCTTTATCTTTTTATCTGGCCAAAAAGAACTATATTAATATCGAGTCTGCTTTTGGGGCGTTAAAAGACCAATTAAGAATGCTGTATCATGCTTAGAGCGCAATACTATTGCTGAGGTATTTTTGCAGTGACCGGATTACTTTGTTCTGCTGTCAACCACGATTCTGTTTCTGAACTAAAAGACTCTTGATACAGGTTTTGTAACCTCGTGGCCAAGGCACTATTGCCAGATGGTTGATGAGAAAGAGTACGCTTTATAAAACTATGGCTTTGCTGCTCTCTAATCAAGTGCGTATCATTGGCCGTTATAGTGTGGTACCGAATGCTATCAATATGAGCCATTCTTTTGCCAATATGGGTATCCAGGATCAGTAATATTTTATTCATTGTTAACGGTTCACTAGGCTTGGTTTGACAAAGATATTTGGCAATCTCAGTCGCGAGGGAAAAGGCCACTTTCTTGTCTTTCTTTAAGGTCGATGCATAATCTTTTAATTCCTTAATGAATAACTGATTATAATGATCGATTTTTTCCTGTTGTGGTTTGTCGAATAGCCCATTTAGCCGGTAGTCTAGGGCATTATAGAGATTGGCTTCTTCTTGAATTTTCTTAATGACGACCGTTGCAGCTGAGCGGTGGGCTTTTAAAATTTTTCCTGCTTCTAACCATCTGTCGATGTCTGTTTCTCGCCTCGCCTGCCATAAGCAATTGTGAAAACCTGCCATCACGGTGCCATTGTAATATTCTTCTGCCATTTGTCCGATTATAGTCACCTGGCAATGCCATTCCTCCGGTATTGGTATGGCTCCGAGTGAAATCGCTTCCGTCAATGATTGGTCACCGGCTACACCGCAAACATCTGATAAACGCATGAGATCAAGCATCAAATCATGGTGGAACCTGCTGCGTTGAAAAACCCTGAACTCTCTTTCATTTGGTTTGTGGGTGTTTAATACAATGCTATCTTCTTCCCCTTTCGCATTATAAAAGCTAATTTTTGTATAGCCCAACTGTTTTAGTGCTAATTGAAAATCATTATCTTTTAACATAGTAAAAATTGATTGGGCTTTATTCTGTTTATCATTTGCGCTGACAAAAAAATTAGCATGATCGCTATCATTGCTTGCGGCAAAAGCTATTGCTGCTCTTTTATAGGAGACTGGCCAGTTGTAATAAGCAAATGCACAGCCGTTTTGGGCTACAAACTTGGTAGGATCTGTATCCTGTAAGAGTTGCTTTTTTAATAGTTGGTCATCTTTATCGAGAGCGTTGCCTTCTAAGATTTTTGCCCTTGCCTGCATTTTTTCATTCGGGCTTAATTGCGAAAATTTTTTTAAATCTGGTTCAATAAGTATTCCCGGGTATCCTTTACCTAGATTACCACTCATATGAATGACGTCGGGGTTAATTAGTGCATAAGGGGTGGTTAAATAAGAGCCGTATTCGCCAATAAAAAGTTGTGGGCGTTTAGCTTTCCGCAACGAATTATTAAAAATCGCTGTCTCAATTTCCAATGGAATATCGGTTTCATCGCGCAAGGTAAAAAAATCACTTGATTCAAATAGAACAGTCCCCAAGCGGGGATTAAGGTTATAGTCCAAAAAGTCAGGATCAATTTCTTGTATTTTTTCAAAAGATTCCATTTTACCGCTAATCCAAATCACGGCTTGCGGATATTTTTTAAAGAGAAATTTTGCTACTTTGATAGCAAGAGAAACATCACCATAACCATTTTGATCAACCATGTGCAGCAGAATAGGGCCTTTAAACTCAGATGCGATAGTTGCTGAGGCTTTGACATCACTGCTCTTAATCATACGAAACTCAAAGAAAGCTATCCCTTTTTAGTGTAGACTGTTATTTGATAAGTTTGATCGATATTTGATCATTTGTGTTGTAAGTAGATGAGCTTTTGGAATATTTTATGCGGCGTTAAGAGGCTTTCATCTTCATATCAACTCGCGAAGTTGTTATGCTTAAGCTATGCTGAATGTGAAGGCATCTTATCAATTCAATGGAGTGACGCACTATGAATTTCTGTTTAAAATCAATTGCAACTGCTGTGCTAGTTAGTTTTTCTCCGCTGATTGTTTATGCTGCTGAGAGTGAAAGCCAAGGCGCGGAATCTTTTCAAACAACCTGTGTTAATACTTGGATGAACCGCGTCAATGAAGCAAAAGATAAAGTAGACTATAAAGATTTTGGTGAAAAATATTGCGAATGTGCTGCAACTCAACCTTTGGATTCGGATGAAGCTGTGAACAAGGCAATTCAGCTTTGTATGTCACAAACTTTATTGCACGATACTATGGATTCTTTAGAAGAGGAAATAGGATTAAGCGAAGCCACAGAAGATGATATCTCTGAATATTGTCTTGATCGCTGGAACCTTGTTTATCCCAAATTAAGCGAGAATGGCAAAAGGGCAACTCAAGCTTATTGTGAATGCGCCAAACCTAAATTGATGGGGCTCATTAAAGAAGCTGACAATATGACTGATAAACAATACGCGGATGAAATTAATAGTATAGCAGCGGCTTGTTCTCCTCAAGTCAAATCTGACAAAGCCGCTTCAAATACTTCTGAGGAATAAACAGCTGGCTCGGGTTAGAAAGGGTCTCGCAATGGGTAATTACCTATTGCGGGCTAAAATAAGTAGAGGGAAGTTAATAGTTACAGGTAAATTTTGCTAAGCTAGAAGCACAAGATAATATTTCAATGGCTTCGTTCTTCAGTCATGTTAAGGAGATTAATCATGAAGAAGAATTACCTTGTTGAGCGGATGGAAAAAGACGAGGTCAATATTGCCATTGACTGGGCGGCCAATGAAGGATGGAATCCAGGATTACATGATGCAGAGTGTTTTTACCAAGCGGATCCCCATGGTTTTTTTGCTGGGAAGTTGAATGGCAAGATCATCGCTGTAGGTTCTGCGGTAATCTATGATGAGCGCTTTGCTTTTTGTGGTTTCTATATTGTTGATAAAATTTATCGCGAGCAGGGCTATGGTTTCGCTCTTACGAAAGAGCGCCTGGCTTATGTAGGACAACGCAATGTTGGTCTTGATGGTGTGACTAATATGCTCGATAAATACGCGCAGTTAGGATACCAATTTGCTCATAATAATGCTCGTTATAGTTGTTCTGGATTTCATCCGATCGTTAAAAGTAACAAGGCTTTGGTCCTCTTAAAGGACATAGACTTTAATTTGTTGCTTCTCTATGATCGCCAACATTTTCCTGCTGAACGCGCTGCTTTTTTGCGATGTTGGATTAATCAACCCGATAGTCTTGGCGTTGGTTATCTTGACGACGATCGTAAACTGGCTGGTTATGGGGTGATAAGAACTTGTCGGCAGGGATATAAAATTGGTCCTTTGTTTGCTGATAATGCGGCGATAGCTGATGAACTGTTTATTGCCTTGGCAAGTTATGCCCAAGGTAAGCCTATCTATTTGGATATTCCTGAAAATAATCCCTATGCTAAAGCCTTGGTTCAGCGGTATCAGTTGGAAAAGGTTTTTGAAACGGCACGCATGTATTTAAGGGAGACACCGTCTTTACCCATGGAACATATTTATGGAATTACTTCCTTTGAGTTAGGATAAACAATGTTACGAGACATGGTTGGATACGGAAGAAAGACGCCTAATATTCAATGGCCAAATCAAGCCAAAGTAGCCCTCAATTTTGTGATTAATTATGAAGAAGGAGCGGAATTAACGCCAGTCAATGGCGATGCTTTTTCGGAGATTTATGGCGGGGAGTTTCCCTTGGCAGCTAAAGCGGAAGGCGTGCGTAGTTTGAGTATGGAATCTTTATTTGAATACGGTAGCCGGGCAGGTTTATGGCGTCTCATCCATTTATTTGAGCAAGAGCAAATTCAACTGACGTTTTTCCTAACTGGTTTAGCGTTAACCCTCAATTCAGAACTAAGCCAGTATTTGCAGGAGTCAGCGCATGAGACAGCCGGGCATGGGTGGCGCTGGATAGATTATGCACAACTACCCCGCGAAGAGGAAAAAAAACATATTCTTCTGTGCATCAATACCATAGAAACATTAACAGGAAAACGACCTCTTGGTTGGTATACTGGACGGCGTAGTGAGCATACACGTGATTTATTATTGGAAATAGGTGGTTTTGTCTACGATTCAGATAGTTATGCCGATGACTTGCCCTATTTTGCTGCTAATCATCATCATTTAATTATTCCTTATACGCTAGATTGTAATGATTTTCGGTTTAGTACCTCGCCAGGTTTTAGTCAGTCTAATGATTTTTTCGTCTATTTAAAAAATACCTTGGATTACTTATATCAAGAAAATAGAACGACTATGATGACGATCGGTTTACATCCCCGTTTTAGTGGACATCCTGGTCGTTGTCTAGCGTTAAAGCAGTTTTTAAGTTATCTCAAACAATTCCCTGATATTTGGATAGCCCGCCGTATTGATATTGCAAGGTATTGGTTACAACAGTGTAAAGCGTTTTCTTCTAAAAAATAGCCACTAAGAAGCGTTGCCGTAACTTTGATAAAACAAGATCAAAGTTACAGCGGTCAATAGAGTTATTGTCTTACTAAAGCGGGTTGTTCTATTACTTCAGCAACCAGTATATGTGCGGTCAATTCTTCATGGGCTTTGGAGTCAACAAGTACACGTTGTGAAAAATGAAGGACTATGATGCTTAGCGGCAGAATGACAACCATATCTAATGGGAATTGAAGGAAGTGGATACCCCCAAAAGCGCCTAAGTAGGATAGGAACAACATGGCACTCATGTAGAAGACAAACCAGTAGAAGCTGGGGCTACAATCGGTGATTCGGCGTTTTTGATAAATGAGATTGATAGCAAAACCAATCAAGAGAGCTAAATCAAGTTTCCAAAGTATGTCAAAGCCACACCAATAAAGCATTAAGTTACATGCATAAAAAGCAGCATGGCAAAAAAACAGGCTGGCAGACAGTTTAAAAGGTCTCTCACGATTGGGTTGCAGTTTGCGCATGGCTAGTAAGCAGATAGGTCCTATGCCGTATGATAAAATACTGCATGACGACAGGAACGCAACCATTTTCTGCCACCCAGGAAAAGGTAGAAAAGAAAAAAGACCCACTAAAAAATTAGCGTAGAGAGTAATATAGGGGATTTGATGGCGGTTGACTTTGGTAAATACTTTAGGCAAATGATTATTTAAAGCCATGCCATATAAAATGCGAGAGGTCGCTGCTGTATAAACAAGCGTGGTGCCAAAGGGTGAAAAGGCAGCATCAAACATTAACAACATAGCAACACCACCCAAACCGACTAATAAGGTCAGGCCTACCAAAGGACCGCTATCACCCGGAAAACTCAAATTTTGCCAACCATGCGTTAAATAAGAAGATGGAATGGCTACCAGGAAACTGAGTTGCAACATAAAGTACAACACAAAACCAATTAAAACAGCGCCTAAAATAGCAATAGGAATATTGCGTTGTGGATTTTGTACTTCACCAGCCAACATTAGGCCATTCTGAAATCCGGTAAAAGCAAAGGCTACTCCGCCTGCGGAAAGCGCTGTAAATATTTGTATCCAGGAATTTTTATCAGTCAGATGGATATTGATATTACTCATTGATGGTGCAGTGTATAAAAGAGAGACAATAGCAATACTAGGCACAAGAAACTTGATAATACTGGCCACTTTGTTGCATTCTGCCAATATTCGAATGCCATAGGAATTTAGCAAAACGACAAACAGCATAATGCCGGTTGCAACTAAATAACCCACACCAGATAGCGTAAAAGTCATAGTGTCTTTTACAAGCAGACTGGGGAAAAAATGACTTGAATACTGCAGAATCGCTTGAATTTCGATGGGGGTCATGACGACATAGGATAACCAGGAAGTCCAGGCGAATAAGAAGCCCACGTCATTTCCATGAGTAAAGCTAGGGTAATTGGTCATTCCACCTGAAATGGGGAACATAGCACCCAATTCACAGAGAGGCAGGGCAATAAATAACATAAAAATTGTTGCAATAATCCAGCTGATTAAAGCATTGCTTCCTGCCATTTGAGCGCTGATAAAAGGGCTAAATAACCAGCCAGAACCAATCATGCCCCCTGCGGCGGCAATCAAAACATTCGTGCGTGAGATATCGCGTTTTAACATCCGTTTTTCCTTCTTAGAAACAAGTCTGTAGTGGCTGCATATAGTTATTTCAGTAATAATTTATTAGGCGGAAAGATTATCTATAACGCAGTTTTTAACTTGAATACAATTCAAGATTCCCTTTGCTACTATACGCTATAACGCATACTTTTATACAGCGTAAATGATACTAAGCAATACAAATATTGAGAAAGTTTTTAAATAAAGCCCTACTTTTCCTTCTAATGAAATAGGATCAAAAATAAAGTGTTTTTTTTTGTGATTATAGGTTTCTTTTTTTAACAGATATCGAATTTATTTTTCCCTAAGAACATAAACAGAGAATCAGCCTTTTTGTTCTTCGCCAAAAAATCTATAGGCATGAGGAAATTCACAGGACTTACGAAAACTCCGAGGTCGAGACAAAATTTGATTGTTAACGAAGAGACCGGCGTTTTTCGTAAGTCCTGACAAAGAGAAGCGGGTAGTGATTGATATCACTACCCGCGAATAGAATTAATTGTCTGTTGCCGATGTTGATGAGCCGGATGTGCTGAGGGATGATGAGGGTTGAGCAGCACGAGCATTTTGAATCAACAACATGGTGTTAGTAAGCAGAATGCGCTCTTGTTGTACACGACTCAGGTACAATTGATAATTGATTTCAGCTAATAAGGTGGCAATCTCTTTTTGTACTGTGGCTGCAGACGCGTTGTTAATCTGAGCTGTCCACATTGTGTTCACGCTTTGATCAGGATTATAAAGGCGCCAAGTAGCCATGTTAAATTCAGTGAGCGCCTGACTGGTTGGGGTGCTGCCAGTACCTCCAGTGGCAGTTGGGGGCGTTTGCTGTATTCTTTTGCCGAGAATATAGTAAAGATTGCTAATGCCCACTGACGTTTGTGCAGCATAGATACGCAGATTCATCAAATAAGCGCCCAATGCAGACTGTGCTTGCAGTTGTTGTAGATTGGGAGTCGTGTTTTCAGGAACCTGAGCTTGTGAAAACAACGCACTATACTGACTGTAGTTAGGAAGGGAGGCCGGAGCAACGGCACCTGTTGCATAACGAATGAAATTGGCTGCCTGTTGAACCTGGTTCGTTGCGGTTAAGCCTTGATTCTGTGTATTGCCACTCGATGAGGTAGAAGCACTATCACTATTGGTGGTGGAGTACACCAAGGGACCCATCAGGCTATTTGCATTAAGCTGAGATAGAAAGGGTTGATTGTAGTCATAAGAAAAAAAGGTTTCTGGATCAGGGATACCACTACTATCGCCGATAGCTCCAGGCGTTCCACCCAGCACGTTTGCCATGACCTGATTTTGGTTAAATACAGTAGAAGGATAATTACAAGGATTCATAACTGTCACGTTATCATTTTTCAAACAATAACTGTAATCAGGGGTTCCTAAAATATTAAGTACAGCCTGGCTGACTGGATCATTTTGATAGGTCTGTTGGTCGATAAGCTTGGAGGCGGAGGGTTGTGTGGCTGAATCAACAGACGAGTACGCGGCATAAATAAGATTGGCAAAAGTATTGATTGTTCCGGCACCTGGGAGGTTATTCGCTAGCAGCATCACTGGATTTTGGTTAGCGGTATTGACTGGAATGGCAGCCAAAAAAGTATCGTACAAAACAATATAGGATGCTTGTAGGCCCGATTCATTCAACAAAGTCTGGCTAACGGTAACGGGTGGATTATTATTGGGATCCGAAGGGCTGACATTGACGTTATAACCAAGATATTGCCCTAAATTCAGTAAATAGGTTGCGATCTCACTCAATGAGTCACTGTCAGTGCTTGATGCATACGTAGAGGTAGTTGCAGCAAGTAAAAGACCCGGTAAAACTCGACTAATCAATTTCATCATTCTTCCCCTTCAAGAGCGCGAGCTACAAGTTTTAAGCGATACTCAGAAAAAACGCGAGCTAATAATCGTAATCGTTCAAACACTATATTCCTTTTAAGAAAAAATCCAGCTGGATCATGACTACCGGTACTTGTTTCTTCTGCATGAATTAATATTCGTGAGGCACTGCCTGGATGAACTGTATCGATGGCTTGCAAAAGGCGGAGGCCGCGGCCAGATTTTATATTGCCTACCAAGCGAATAAAGACATCCTCCTGACCTAGCATTCCCATGTCTATTTTTTCGATATCATCTAACTCCTTACCCAAGCGAGAAATGACTTCCTCTAACACAGGATTCCCATCGAGAGTCCAGTCTTCAACGCTTTCCATGAAGGTAATAACTCGATAAATCATCGGGTCCACGTAATCATTCCAATACTGCGAAGAGGCTTCGTGACTAAGATCGGGCATTTTTTACTCTTTTTTTACGGTGTAATTGATTGATAGACGGCACACACTATAATTACTATAGTATAGTATGAAGAGTAAAAGTCTATTGCCCAAAAAGTAAATTTTATGAAAAAAGAATCGAAATCAAGATTTGTAACCATTTTTAAACGTATTTTCAATGTTCGCTGGTGGTTGGACTTCGATCGTTTAAAGTCATTTACTATGTATTTGGCAAATGGCTTTAAGCGTATGTTTGTCCCTCAGCAAAATGCCAAAGGCGAATCGTTTGAAAATGCAATGGCTCGCTTGAATTTAAGTGAAAAAGATTTAATTGCCAAACAATCGGCACTACACCGGTTGAGCATTCTGATGTGCGGCGCAGCATTATTTATTTTTGCTTACGCCGTTTATCACCTCTTTTACGGCAGCTATAGAGCTGTAATAGTCAGTCTGGTAATCATGATGATTGCTTTAGTTTTAGCATTTCGCTATCACTTTTGGTACTTCCAAATCAAAGAGCGAAAGTTGGGCTGCTCAATCAGTGAGTGGTA
Organism: Legionella donaldsonii; assembly: GCF_900452385.1. Classification (NCBI taxonomy): domain Bacteria; kingdom Pseudomonadati; phylum Pseudomonadota; class Gammaproteobacteria; order Legionellales; family Legionellaceae; genus Legionella; species Legionella donaldsonii. Next base: position 651,017 of record NZ_UGOA01000001.1, read on the forward strand.
CAGGCAAGGCTTGATGGGTGAAAAAAGATGAATAAAGTATTCTTTGTGTTACTAGGTTGGTTAGCCCCGTTTCTGGCATTTGCCAGTAGCAATAATCCCACCGGCGGTCCTGGCTTAAGTTTTGCTCCGCCACCCAGCGATATTTCTGTCGTATTTTTGGGGAATATTTTTGGGGTAGTGGATGGGGTTTTGCATGGTACTGGCAGCCAGATAATGGGTGCCATGTTCGAGGTATTCAACGCCGCTGTTCTAGGTATTGGCGGTGTGGTTATTATGTATACCCTTCTAGTATCAACGATGAATACAGCCCATGAAGGCCAAATGCTTGGTCAAAAATGGTCTTCTATTTGGGTACCCCTTCGCTCAACCCTGGGGCTTGCTTTATTAATCCCCAAAGCCTCTGGTTATTGCTTAATGCAGATCTTTGTCATGTGGATTGTCGTTCAGGGCGTAGGTGCTGCGGACAAGATATGGGCTGCTGCATTAAGTTATTTGAATCGTGGAGGGGTGATTATCCAGGCCCAAATGTCTCCAGGTGTATCGTTAGGGAGTGATGCTGATGCGATTGCTAAAGGTGCGGCCGCCATTCTTAATGGCCAGGTTTGTATGTTGGGTATTCAAACGGTATTAGAAAACACGCGCACCAATTTACTCAACAGTAAACAAAAGAATAGTGGTATTTGCGCTGGTTCACCATCAGATACGGTGCAAACGTTCTGTAACACGGCAGTACCTGATTTTCTAGGTACAGTCAACGCGACCTATTACCAAGACCATAATCCCTCACCTTATGCACTGCCAATGCCTAATTTTACTGATGGCCCTTATAAATTCCTCAATGGTATTTGTGGCACTATTAATTGGGTCGATTATACAGGGGCTAATAATATTCAATCGTCAATTACATCGATTACGGCCAGTGAATTACAAACAGCTCAATCGTCGAGAGCGATAGCGATTCAACAAATGTATATTGATTTATCAGCGGTTGCTCAAGTGATGATAGGCAATGATCCTTATAAACTGCTTAATCCTCCTTCATCCGGTAGTACGACTAACCAAACCCCCGCTGCACCTGATGTTGCTACCCAACAGTTTGGTGTGCCTTACTTAACGACTGGAGTAGCTTGTCCTGGACCGACGTCACCTACTGCCCAGCCAGCTTGCGTTAGCTGGGGACAAGATACGACGCTGAGTAACAACACATCAGCGCCGTTGTTTAACGGTACTGAATTCCAAGGAGCAGTTGCGGATTATAATGGGATTATGTTGCCAACACTCAATTTGGTTCAGCAGGCACAGAATGCTGATGCTGCAAACGCTGCCCGGGCCTTTATTCAACAGGCAAATCAATATGGGTGGATTTTGGCTGGAAGTTATTTCATTAATTTAGCAAAACTAAATCAGGGCAATACGAGTGCTAACAATTCATCAAATCCAAGTGCAACCAATTCGAATTTGACCGATACGGGTTCAGGTTTAGACAAGAGTACTTTTGATGAAAATCTGCCAGTATCCCCTTTCAGCAATGGCACGTGTGTTGGAACATATGCCACTTTGTGCGAGTGGCTGGGTGCCGATCCCTCCGCCATCAATGCTGTTATTGGTTTGATCAATGGGTCTACTTTTCTACCCTCTAATGAGATAATACACTCTCCTCCAACCGTTGATCCCAATACGCAAGGGTTAGTTGCCATATCTGGGCCGGGTTCTTCTACGGTAAACGGATTTATTACTAACTCGATACTTGTCAATTTACCCGGTCAACCAGGTATGACACCGCCTCAATTCGCAATGAATTTTAATATGAATATTCAAGTGGGTCAGTTTAATCTGCCTTCACAAGACTTTCCTTGCGGAAAAGTTAAAATCATGTTCTTCAGTTTCTGTTTAGGGGAACTGATGGGTAATATTTTCTATAACTTGATTTTGAAGAATATTTTTAACTTCTTCCTCAATATGATGGCGCAGGTTGTTAATGTGGTCGTAATGACTTTCCTTGCGGCACCTTTATACGGTATGGCGAATATCTTTAGGGAAGGTGTGGCGATCATTCAACAGCCAACCGTAAATCCTGTCATTGCCTTAGCTAATATGGGGGTTGCCTATATTAACTATGCGAATGAATTATGGATAACCTTGGTTGGTTTGTCAGTAACTACCATTATGATTCCCTGGTTTGGTATATTTGTCGTAGCCTTAATCATGCTGGTACTACCTCTCATTATTTCCTGGTTAGGGGTGATGGTGAGTATAGGATTTGTTACGGCTTACTACATTCCCATGTTGCCCTATATCATCTTTACTTTCGGATCAATCGCTTGGTTGATGGTGGTCATTGAAGCCATGGTTGCGGCACCCATTGTTGCATTAGGTGTGACGCATCCTGAAGGCCACGAGGCCTTTGGTAAAGGTGAACAGGCGATCATGATATTGTTGAACGTCTTTTTGAGACCAGCAATGATGATTATTGGTTATATTGCTGCTATTTCCTTGTCCTACGTTTCCGTATGGATAATTAATTCTGGTTTCGCTAATGCCCTCGTGTTTATCCAGGGGGCGACTTCTGGTAGTGGCGGTGTGAACTGGAATTATTCATACAGTGGTGACGCTCAATCTGCTTATCAACAGGCAAGTAATATGAGCTCAATGGGTACCGGTTATAGTGGTTGGGCGGGTATTTATGGCTTCTTCTTCTCTGTCCTGATCTATACCACGATGTACCTGATTGTGGTGCAGAAAGCATTTACCTTGATTACGTATTTGCCTGATAAGGTCCTGCGTTGGATTGGTGGACAACCTGAAAGTATTGGCCAGGAAGCTGCCCAATGGGGTGAGGAAGCCAAAAAACAAGTGAGTGAAGGTGGATCTGCCACTACTAAAGGTTCTCAACAGATGGATCAACAATTGGGTGGTTACGCTCAGAAAGGGCTTTCTAAACTTAAAGGTCAAAGTCAGCCAGCACCAGAGGCTAAGGCGTCGGGTGGCAAACGTGGTTCTGATGGCGGCGATGCTACTCCGGGTGGTTCGGCTCCTGAGTAATGATCGAGTAACCGAACGATTCGGAAAAGGAACAAGCTAACAGTAACTTGTTCCTTTTTTTATAGAATCAATCCTTAATATAAAGATAGGTACTCTGTGCTCTGGTCTGGGGGATTACCCATTTTTCTTGTTTACCAAAATGTTGGCAATAAAAATTTGAACAATTTGGTTTTCTTGATTAAGGGTGTGATTACGAATTTTAACGATGCCACGTTCAGGTTGAGAGAGAGAGGAGTTAATCTCTATTACCTCTGAGCTAACATAGAGTGTATCCATCGGACGTGTTGGATTAGGCCAACTGATTTCTCCTCCTAAACCAATAACTCCCCCTGCAAAACGATGTCCAATTCCTTTAACTAAAAGACGCATGGTAATAGCTGCAGTGTGCCAACCGCTTGCTATTAGTCCTTTAAAAATTGTGTTTTTAGCAGCGTTTTCATCCAAATGAAACGGTTGAGGATCAAATTCATGTGCAAATAACTTAATTTGCTCTTCATTGAGTGTATAAGTATGACTAATAAAAGTTTGCCCGATTTGAATGTCATCAAAAAATAATAAATTACTGTCGTTCATAGTGGTCTGTCATCCCTGTTTGAGTATGGTGGTTAATTCTGCATTTCCTTGCCCCAAAGTCGCAAATGAGCCAAGAGAAAAGATACCAAACTCTTAATACCTTGAGGAGCTAATAAACATTATTAAGGATAGCAACGGAACCTTTAATGGCTTTCCAGTTGGTAAGAAAGGGAATCAGAATTATCTTTGATACTCTTTCGTGCCTGCAATGATAAGTTTATAGACTCGCTCACTGATTAAGCCTTGCTCAAATTTATTTTTGGCATCAACGGTCATCAATTGCCCTCGTTGTCGCACAAGCTTGCGTGTAGTGGAGGTCACGTCGTTGGGATCACCTTCCAATAAAATATCCCGGGCTTCCTCATCAAACACCAGATATTCCCGCAGGGCAACCCGTTTGCCATCAACGGTCGGTACTAGTTTTTGCCAAATACAAAGTCTAATAGTCTCTAAAATATCGATTGTTCGTCCCAGGCGTTCTTCGCCAGAGAAAGAAGTCACTAAACGTCGCATGGTTTCAGCCACACCCGAGGTATGCAGTGTTGTATAAACAGGATGGCCAGTCAGTGCGGCTTCAAGGGCAGCACTAATTGTTTCAGCATCACGACACTCGCCCACCATGATTAAACGTGGTTTGCGTCGTAATGCATTACGAACACCGTCGGCAAAATCGGGTAAATGGCGTGGAATTTCTGACTGACTTACTACCGACGAAATAGTTTCGATTTCATCATAAACGAATTCAATCGGTGCTTCATAGGTTAAGACCTTACGATTAGAATCTTCTTTTTCGATAAGATCGCGAATGATGGAGGCAAGTAGGGTAGACTTACCCGAACCGGTTGCACCGGTTATAAAGACAATACCCTCCTGGGGGGCAATGGCTTCAACGATATTCTCTGGTAAACCCATTGTTTCTAATTTTGGTGGGGTAGTGGGGATAGTTCTCAGAGTTATTTGGATAGCGTCATGTCCTTCAACCAGACAGGAGGTTGCATTGACCCTGTAGCGATAGCGAACACCGCGGTTGGGACGGAATTCATAGTGTGTATCAATATCTTTACCAGACAGGAGCTGGGTAGTGGCATTGGGGCCGTATATGGCGTTAATCAAATCACCAAGTTCGGTATTGGAAAGACGGCGATTAGTAATTTTAAGTAGTCGCCCATATACTTCCGCAAAAATAGGCTCGCCAGTTTGGATGGTAATATCAGACGCATTAAGACTTTCTGCATGCTCCAACATTTTATCCATAAAGACTGGAGAAAAACGGGTTGGCTCATCTGGCATTAAATTAATATTACTCATAAGATCTTACTTGGCTAAGTTGACTGGGGCAATCACAGGTTGCCACGCTTTATTCGTAATAATAATTTTAGTGTTTTGTGCCAATTTTTCCATATTTTTAAATTGTTCTAATGCATTTTCATCTTTCGTAACAGCAGCTCGCCATTCATTGGCGTTAATATTCAACGCAGGTAAGGCTGTAATTCGTAATACCCTGTCATCAATATGAATTTCTGAAGAATCTCCCGTTACTCCCAAGTCAGTGTGGGAGACAAAAGGGGGCGAAACCATATTCATAGCGAGTAATTTACGATAAAGAATCATGCCAACATAATCTTCTTTAATGCGAGCAATACTCTCTTCAAGAATAGTAGAGGCTTGCTCGATACCATTTTGCCATCCTTTTTCTACGTAATAACACCAAAGTTGTTTCTCTACTTTGGTTTTAGGCAGAAGGGAAATATCCGGTCTTTCAGGCACCTTGTAGTCCATCCACAAGTATTGTCTCCAGGTAGGGGGCGTGGTAACAAATTGAGCTTGTTTGGCAACTTTGTAAGTTCGGTCTGAAATACGAATCGTTTGTGTATCGGCCAAATTCAGCGTATTTCGTCCTTCCAGCAAAACTGGGGGTAAAATATTATGCTCTAGAATTAATGAATTGAAATCATAAACTGTATCCAAACGACGTGCCTGTTTGGTCAGCTGATCATCAATGACTCTGGCGCGCCAAGCTAAACCTGATTGTGCTCCGACACTAAGAGCCGTCTCTTTCAAAGCCATCTCACGCATCTTATTCACAGTTTGTTTGGTGGCTTTGGAGCGCTTGGTATTCACCATGGCTTTCAAACCTTTAAGGGAGGTAGTATCCCCAGGCGGCACATTTTTGGTTGGAGTACAAGCAACCAAAAGAGCCACACAAACTATAAAAATACTATGAATAAATTTTGGCATAGCGCAATTCAACAACCTGACTGTTAGGATAAACATGAATGTCTGCCTTTCTTCCCGCTTGATAATCAATATCTCGCAGGATCTCAGCTAAACTCTCATCTTTACTGGTAAGACTAATTAAAACAGGAACGGCAGGTTCCTTGCCAAGAACACGTAAGCGAAAATGAGCTGCTTTCGCAATGCGCGCTGTTAATTCTTCAATAGGGCCGGCCCAATCGACAGAAGCTCGTGCCTGCAAATTATAAGCATTGGGAATGGTAAGGGTGTTGTCTTTGGTAGGAGGGGTAATCACCTTCTCTACTCTCGCCATTTCCAACATGGAGTCGCTTACTGACGTGGCAGCTTCTGCAAGTTTGATCGTTGCATCATCACTAGGATCATTAGTAGGCGGTTTTTTGAATGAATGAATGCACCCAGCCAATAGAGTAGATGCAAGAATAAGCATGACAAACTTGTTGATCATCTTTCGGGCTTTATAATCGATAAGTACTGCCTTGATTGAAACAGGAGCATGACGCCTTGTCAAGCGGAAGTAGTATTTAAGCATAGCAGACCCTAGCATTTTTCATAGAGGCCATAAATGACTTGTCCTGCTTGCCTGGACTTTCTTTCTTGCCAGATTTTAGGATCCAGGGTTAATTTTTCGGGGGCTTCAAGGTAAACCAACCCCCCAGCAGGTAGTGTATTGGAGTGGGCTAATAACTCCATGCATTGTGGAATATAATTTTCTATAAAGGGCGGATCAAGAAAAACAAGATCAAAACACTCAGTTGTCTGACGAAGATAATCTTGTGCTTTCATATGAACCACTAATAAATTATTTTCAGGGAATGAAGAAGCAATCTGCTGCAAGTTTTCATAAGCTTTGGCGGCGGTCTCAACAAAAACTACTTTTGCAGCGCCTCGCGAGAAGGCTTCGAAACCAAGAGCACCGCTACCTGCAAACGCGTCAAGGCAACGTGCCCCTCGTATATCATGCATTAACCAGTTAAAGAGTGTTTCTTTAACTCTGTCTGGAGTGGGTCTCAAATTGGCAATATCAGGAAAATGAAGTTTCTTGCCCCGATATTTTCCCCCGATTATCCGTACAGTCTGCTTCACAACTTACCTACCGAAACGAGAAGCATTTTATTGGGGTGCACTTGATGCTGAAAGGCCTTCTTTATATCGTCTGCTGTTACTGCATTAATGCGTGCTACATAAGAATCTAAATAAGTATCAGGCAAATGATAAAAAGCAATCCGCAACAGCATATTGGCAATACTACTATTGCTAGCTAGTGATAAAGGGAAACTACCTGTTAAATATTGTTTAGCATCTAGTAATTCCTGCGCATTAGGGCCTTGAGTGATAAAATTGCTCAGCGTATCCTCGGTCACTTTCAAGGCTATCGCAGCTTGTTTGCTATGTGTTGATAGGCTGATGATAAAGGGGCCGTCACCGGGCATGGGCATGAATTGGCTGACGACACTGTAACTCAGACCACGTTTTTCTCGCACCTCATAAGCTAATCGAGAAACCAGCGCGCCTCCTCCTAAAATATAATTTCCGACTGTCAATGGAAAATAGTCCGGATTATGATGATCAATGCCAATTTGACCCAAGCGCAACATCGTTTGCGATGAGGGGAAATCGATGCTGACTTTTTCCTTGTTTTTTAATTGGTTTGCTTTAGGGATGGTGGCGGCTGGTTTTCCTTTCGGTAAATTTTGGGTTAATTGTTCAGCGATTTGCTGGGCTTTTTTCTGATCAATAGCACCTACCAATACGATAACTGCATTGGAACTAACAAAATATTGTTGGTAAAATTGGTGTACATCGCCAAGCGTTAGTGCTTTGACACTCTCTCTTGTGCCATTAACAGGATGAGCATAAGGGTGAGTTTGGTAAAGTGTTTTAAAGAACACTTGATTAGCCACATCATCAGGAGATTCTTGCGTTTGCGCGATAGACATTAACTGCTGATTTTTTTCTCTCTCGAAAGCGTCTTGTGGGAAATCGGGTTTGCTGACAATAAGTTCGAAGGTGTCGATAGCGCGTTTAAGAGCCTCTTCGTTCGTTAGAGTCTTTAGGCTTAAAACCGCCATATCGCGACTGATTTCATTATTAAATTGGGCACCAGTATCAGCTATTCTCTCTGCAATTTGAGTTGCATCCATACCGGCATTCCCTTGGGCAAGCAGATCGGATGTTAATGCACTTAAGCCAAATTGCTTGCCGTCATAGGCTGAACCGGCTGCAAAGGCTATGCTGATATCTAGCATGGGTACTTCCATGGCTTGATAAAAAACCACTTTTGCACCATTTTTTGTATGCCATTGCTGCGTTTTAAAAGTACTGGCTTGTAGATTAGATACGAAGCTGATACTTAATAGAATTAATGTAAACAATGTTTTCATTGTTGTTCCTCTTCTAATACTGGAATTAATCGGGCTTCTGTTAAGGCATTTTCCTGAAAATAAAGCTGAGCTACTTGCTGCAATTGCTCGGGCGTAATGCTATTAATACGATCAGTATAAGTATCCGCAGTTTTCCAGCCCAAACCGGTTGTTTCTAGTAAGCCAAGTTCCATGGCTTGACCAAAAATAGAGTCTTTTTCAAATGTTTTTTGGGCAATAATCTGTGTTTTTATCCGTTTTAGTTCGGTTGGACTGACCAGCTCATTCTGCAATCGCTTGATTTCTTTGAGCATACCTGCTTTGAGTTCATCAATAGAATGGGCTTCAGTGGGCGTGCCAAAAACAACAAACTGAGTCTGGTAGCGTGAGTATAGATTGTAGTAAGCATCAATCCCACTGGCCAGATGGCTGCCACGGACTAAATTCTTCGCAAAGCGTGCACTTTCACCAGCATCGAGGATATTCGCGATGATTTCCAGCGCATAAGGCTCCCAAACTGTCCTAGCCGTCTTCACGCTCGGCACTGTATAGCCGAACATCAACATGGGTAATTTGGCGGGTGCGTTAATTTCAACGAATTTAGGACCCAAGTTAGGTGGTTCTATTTGGGCTTTACGGCTGTAATTAGCATGCTTACCAATGGATTCAAAATATTTTATTGCTAATTGATGGACTTCTTCTGGGTTGACATCGCCAACGACGACAAGGGTTGCATTATTAGGCGCATAAAAACGTTGATACCAGGTTTTGACATCGTCAACAGTCATTTGGTAGAGATCACTCATCCAGCCGATGACCGGGTGATGGTAAGGAGCGGTCAAATGGGCTGCAGCTAAATAGCGCTCGAAAGTCAGTGCTTGTGGGTTATCATCTGTACGTAAACGTCTTTCTTCACGAATTACTTTGATTTCTCTATTAAATTCTTCTTCATCAAATAATAGATTTTGCATCCGATCAGCTTCCAGTTCGAAGCTAATAGGCAATTTTGATGCAGCAATTTTTTCAAAATAGGCGGTGTAGTCATAATTAGTAAAGGCATTTTCTTGTCCGCCAACCGCAGCAATCGTTTTTGAAAAAACACCTAGAGGATATTTCGAGGTTCCTTTAAACATGAGGTGCTCCAGTGCGTGAGAAACGCCTGTGATCCCTCCCGGTTCATCTGCAGAACCAACGTTATACCATATCATAGATACAGCAATGGGGGCGCGATGATCTTCTTTTACCAGCACTTTTAAGCCATTTCGAAGAGTGAACTCTTTTGTTTGACTATAGGCTTGGCAAGTTAATACAGCCAAGAAAATCATTAATACAGTACGCATGGATTAACTCCAAAGCAAAAAAAGTGATAGAATTCCACATTTCCTTCGCTTTGTATACCTTATGATTAAATGGTTTAAAAAAAATCAGGATGAAACAAAATCAATATCTACGTCTACTGAAGAGTCAGAAATGCCCGCTCAGCAGCCTGAGATAGCCTCTGATCCGGTGAGTGATGATCTTCCTAAACAAGGGTTTTTTGCTCGTTTTAAACGCGGTCTGACCAAGACACGCCAGCAATTTGGCGAGGGGATTGGGCGTTTATTATTAGGAAAAAAAGAGATCGATGCAGTTTTACTGGAAGAATTGGAAACGTTGCTCCTCAGTGCGGATCTGGGTATTGAAACTTCACAAGCGATTTTAAAGCAACTAGGTGAAGAGTTGGCAAGAAAACAACTAACCGATGGTGATGCTGTTTTTGAGGCCCTTAAAAAGCGTTTGGAAACTATTTTGCTAATAAGGGAAAAACCATTGCAGGTAGAAACAGTGGATCACTCACCCTTTGTCATTTTAACAGTTGGCGTCAATGGCGCTGGTAAAACAACCTCGATCGGTAAAATGGCTAAGCAGTTTCAACAGCAAGGCAAAAAAGTGATGCTGGCAGCAGGTGATACTTTCCGAGCTGCTGCAGTGGAGCAATTACAAATTTGGGGGGAGCGCAATCAAATCCCTGTAATCGCACAACATACTGGAGCTGATAGTGCGTCCGTTATTTATGATGCTTTACAAGCAGCAAAAGCAAGAGGGATAGATGTTTTGATTGCTGATACAGCCGGTCGTTTACATACGCAAGGCAATTTAATGGAAGAGTTAAAGAAAGTGAAGCGTGTTATACAAAAATTGGATGCTAATGCGCCTCATGAAACAATGTTAGTTTTGGATGCCAGTATAGGACAAAATGCGCTCAACCAGGCGCGGCAATTTCATAAGGCTATTGGATTGACTGGTATTACTATGACCAAGCTTGATGGTACTGCAAAAGGCGGAATACTGTTTGCTATTGCTAATGAATTAGAGATACCATTCCGTTATCTGGGAATTGGTGAAGGAATTGACGACCTACGTCCTTTTGATGCCCAGCAATTTGTCAGAGCAATTTTTAATGATGATCAAATTTGACCAAGTAAGTAAACGCTATCCTGGAGGCTTTGAAGCCTTAAGCCAGGTCAATTTTTCGCTGCAAAAAGGGGAAATGGTTTTTCTGACCGGTCATTCGGGAGCAGGAAAAAGCACGTTACTAAAATTAATTGCTATGCTGGAAATACCCTCTTCAGGGCAACTCGCAGTGAATGGTATTCGTTTAAACCAATTAAAAAAACGGGATATTGCTGCCTATCGCAGTAGTTTGGGGATTACCTTCCAATCGCCTAATTTACTCAATGATAGAACCGTCTTTGATAATGTTGCATTACCTTTGCAAATTCAAGGATTTGCACCAGTTATGATTGCCAAACGGGTGCACGCAGCGCTTGATATGGTTGGTTTGTTAACTAAGGAAAAAATGTTGCCTGTTCATCTATCTGCGGGTGAACAACAACGAGTTGGCATTGCCAGGGCGGTAGTACACAAGCCCGCTTTGCTGCTAGCTGATGAACCTACAGGTAACCTTGACCCCAGCCTTTCTGCAGAAATTATGAAACTTTTTGATCAATTTAACCAGGTTGGAGTAAGTATTCTTATCGCCACGCACGATCTTGCCCTTATTGCGGGGATGAAACATCGTATTGTTATGCTTAAAGGAGGCCGGATGTGTTAAAAAATCTGCGTACTTTAAGTGCTTATCATTTGCAAGCGGCTAATAGTAGTCTTAATTTGCTTTGCCGTAAGCCACTGGCTACCATGATGACGGTGATTGTCATCGCGATTGCTTTAACCTTACCGACACTTTTTTGGGTGTTTACTGATAACTTGGAGCAATTAACTATCAATTGGCAGCGTGGGGGCCATATTTCTCTCTATTTAAAATCCCCTCTATCAGAGACTGAGCAGGCTGCTTTTGTAGCCCGTGTTCGTGCGACAGAGGGCGTTGGTAACGTAATACTCAAATCTTCAGAGGATGGACTGGCTGAATTGCAGCAACAGGAAGGCATGCATGACATTATGCGTTATCTGCCAGAAAACCCTCTCCCTGCAATGGTTGATGTTATTCCAGCTCTTGCCATTAATACCCCTGCTCAAATGGAGCAATTATTTGCTCGATTAAAAGTTTATCCGCAAGTTGAGCAAGCTAAACTTGATATGCAATGGATAACCAAACTGCATGCAATCCTGGGTTTTGCGACTAAAATAGCTCATGCATTAATGGCTCTATTGGCTTCTGCTGTCGTTTTGATAATTGGCAATACCTTGCGTCTTGCTATTCACAATCGCCATGAGGAAATTCAGGTACTAAAATTAATTGGGGCAACTGATCCCTATATTGCCCGTCCTTTTTTATATACTGGCATGTGGTATAGTTTAGCCGGTGCAATCATGGCAGTGCTTTTTGTCAATATTTTCATGCTTAGCGTTGCTGTTGCCGTTAAGCAGCTGGCAGCTGCCTACCAAATGCATTATCCCATTATGGGGCTGTCAGTTAAGCAAGCTTATTTATTGGTAATCGTCTCTACGATGTTAGGGTGGCTAGGTGCCAGATTGTCAGTAAAACAACAACTGGCTTCTATTGAGCCCTATAGTTGATGTATAATGCGGGTGCTATAGTTAATAAGGTTAATACTGAATTGTTTTGGTAATTGTTATGGTGTTGGTAACTGGAGGAGCAGTATGAGTCAGCAGTTGCAATTAGCGTCATGGAATTTACCTATTGGTAGTCTTGATGCTTATATTCATCGTGTCAATCAAATACCGCTGCTTTCTGCTGAAGAAGAATATGAGTGTGCCGAGCGTTTTCATACTGAAGGCGATCTTGAAAGCGCACGTCGTTTAGTTCTTGCTCATCTTCGTTATGTAGTTCGAGTTGCTCGTGGCTATTTAGGCTATGGTTTACCTCTTAATGATTTAATCCAGGAAGGTAATGTTGGTTTAATGAAGGCCGTTAAGCGTTTTGACCCTAAAATGGGTGTTCGCCTTGTTTCATTTGCTGTTCACTGGATTAAAGCTGAAATACATGAATTTGTTCTGCGTAATTGGCGTATAGTTAAAATTGCAACGACCAAAGCCCAACGGAAATTGTTTTTTAACCTGCGTCAAATGAAGACCCGTCTAGGCTGGTTTAACAGTGAGGAAGTCGATGCTGTTGCCAATGATCTTGGTGTCAGCCGTGAGGACGTGCTTGTTATGGAGCAGCGTCTTAATGCGATGGATGCCTCCTATGATGCCCCTCTGTCCGATGATGACGATGACGCCTTCAAAGCCCCTGCCCATTATTTACATGATGCGAATAGTGATCCCGCCCATTTAATTGAAAAAGAAGTAAGCGGGGAACAAGGCAGAGAACAGCTATTTGTTGCTTTAGAGCGCCTTGACGAACGTAGTCAGGATATTTTACAACAACGTTGGTTGGCGGATAACAAAGCGACATTGCATGATTTGGCTGATAAATATGGTGTTTCCGCAGAGCGAGTGCGCCAGCTTGAAAAGAATGCCATGAAAAAACTTCGCCAATACATGGAAGAAACGGTTTAAAATATCAAGCGTTCTTGTGCAATTGAAATAAATGACTAGGATTGTTCATCGCCAGTCAATAATTTTCTTAATTTCAATTTTGTTACCTCATCTGCAAAAGCTGAATCAATGGCATTGAGTGTAAACATTTTCATTTGATTGTCAGAGTAATGATAGGTTTGTTGTACTCGTTGATACTCTTTCGCTAAATTAGTGCGAAAAAAAGGAGGATCATCTGAGCCGAGGCTGATTTTAATACCGGCTTCCATTAGGTGGGGCAGGGGATGACTCACCAAGTCTTTAAAAAGGCCAAGAGCCACGTTGCTGGAAGGACAAACTTCCAGTGCGATATTACGATCTTTCAATTGGGCAATGGTTTCTGCGGAATGAATTGCCTGTATACCATGACCGATGCGCTCGATTGGCAAATACTCCATTGCTTCAAGCATGCCACTTGCTGGAGCAAATTCACCTGCATGTACCGTACAATGAAGCCCCGCTTCCGCAGCGATTTGGTAGGCTTTCTTGAATAATTTAGGGGGAAAATGAATTTCATCCCCACCAAGACCAAGCCCCACAATACAAGGAACTTGCTCTTTAATTGCTTGTTTTGCGACGCGGATCGCAGCGTCTGCTCCAAAATGCCTTACTGCGGTTATGATGATCCTGCCTATAATATTAAATTGATTTTCGGCATCATCAATGGCCTGTTGTATCGCCTGCAAATGTTCGGATGAGGGAATGCCACTGGCTTGCTCAGCATGATCAGGAGAATACATCATTTCTATATAAACAGTATTTTCTAAAGCGTTGGATTTCAGATAATCAAAAGTAATATCATAATAGTCTCTTGGTGTTTTAATCAGTGCAGCAATCGCATCGTAAGCTTTTAAAAAATCGAGAAAATCATGGTAACTATAGCCTTTTCCATCGCAGGCAAGTAGCGTTTGCGGAAGCGGCAGCTTATTGCGCTTGGCGAGTTTTTGGGCAAGAGTTGGGGTAATCGTTCCTTCCAAATGTGAGTGCAGCTCGGCTTTTTTTATGCTCATGGTTGTTCCTTCCCATTGCTATAATAGACTTTATTGAAATTCAGCGAATTTCGAATGAAGTCTAATGATTAATGGCAACTTAGTGTAAAAACCGATAAAATTAGCCATCTGTTATTTATTATATGCTATCCAGGACTAATCATGAGCCAGAATGATATTGATAAAGCTTACGTAAGCCCTTACGACAAATTCCTTTTTGAATTTGATGCGCAACATAAAAAATCCACCTCCCAGCTCAAAGAAATCAAAAAGCATCAGCGTATTGCCTATTTGCGTGATAATGCCAAACGAGATGAGAAGGATGATGAAATTTGGGGAGGATTCTAAGATCGGTGGGTATGTTCTCACAAACGTTCCCATGAATTTCATTACTCTTGCCAGAATTAGACGAATGTATTCTCTCTCTCTCTTTGAATGTCCCTTCGACCGGGGAGGGAGAGATTTCTAGAATTGCTATGGGTAAATTTACCCATGCATCTTTCTTTAAAAAAGAAGTATGGTTGAACAAACTCAATCATTAATGCAGTTTAATGCCACTCCCTGAAGAAATTACCTTAACTCTATTCAATTGGTTACCGCGCAAAGATCTTCTGACAGTATTTTCTGTCTGTAAGGATTGGCAGCGGATAAGTCTATCGGCAAAGACATGGAAAGAGGCCGGTGCCTCTTCTTTTGAGAATTTTAAACAAAGAATCGAAGAACTATGTCCGGAACTAAGGGAGTTTGTTTTCAATGAGAGCGTGAGTTTGGGGCTTGCCGAACGCCTCCATAAAGTATGGTCGTTATCTCAAGAAGAGCGCCAGGGATTAAAAGAGCTTCCCAATGAAGTCGATGAAAAATTGGCTAAATACCTGTTCTCCAATTATGGTTTGGCTCTTTTTTTAGAGGGGATTATTAACAAGGTAGACTTGGAGATTGTCCCAGAGGATTTTTTTAAGTTTATCTGCACGAAGGGAGGATTTACTGCCTTATTTATCGAGAAGTTAATTGCTTTCGAAGATATTGTATTGCTCGAGTTCTCGCATCTGCAATGGTTATTTTCAGAGCATGGCTTACAGGCCTTGCGGGAGCAATTAATTTCCATTGAACAGCTGGTTCTGTTACCGCCTTCCCACCTGGAATTTTTACTTACCCCTAATGGATTATCTGCATTGCGTGAAGGCTTAATGACTATTGATGAGGTAGTGGCTTTAAAGCCTGTTGAATTACAATTGTCACTGACTGATTTGAGACTGGCAGAATTGCGGAAAGTTCATAGCAATCAGCTTGACTGTGATTCACATTCCTATCAAAGCATGTAAGGCCTTATAAGCCATAATGGTCAGTAACGAGGCTGCCGGTAATGTTAATACCCAAGACATAAAAATATTACGAATTACGATGAGGTTTAACGCGCCGATACCGCGTGCTAATCCAACTCCAAGTACTGCGCCAACCAAGGTTTGTGTAGCTGAAACGGGGATACCAGTACTGGTTGCAACGACTACTGTGGTTGCCGCAGCCAGAGTAGCCGCGAAAGCACGGCTTGGTGTTAAAGCAGTAATTGCACTACCTACCGTTTCAATTACTTTTCTACCATACATTAGAAAACCAATGACTACGCCTGCACAACCAAGCAAGATAATCCAGGCGGGATAATTAGCAGCACTCACAGGCTGATCAGCGTGCATAACAAGAGTATAAATAATACTCAATGGACCTACAGCCAAGGCAACATCATTGGAACCATGCGCGAAAACCATTGCACAAGCAGTCAAGGCCATAAGTACAGCAAAATACTTCTCCACTTGAAGAAAACGTTCACGTCGCCTAATTCGGGGCATTTCAGGGATTCGTTTTATAAAGAGCATACCAATGATGGTGATGGTAATACTGGTTGCAAGGGTAACAGCTAAATCTTGCTTTAAATTAAGGTGGATATCGAAATGATTTAATCCCTTAAAAACAGTAATAAAAGACAGAACCGATCCGACGATGAAAAGATAAATAGGCACATACCATTTTGCTTTTTCGAGGGGGTCGCTTTTTACAAAGATGGCCTGTTGGATACTAATAAAAAGCACGTAGGCAGTAAATCCGGCAATCAAAGGGGAAGTTACCCAGCCAATGGCAATATGATAAACCTGACGCCACTGAATCGAGTCTGGACCTAAAACGACAGAACCGAAGCCAACCATAGAACCCACAAGCGCATTTGTAATGGAGACAGGAACACCGAGATAACTTGCAAGATTCATCCACACAGTACAGGCTAGTAAAACACCTAACATCCCCTCAATCAGAATTAAGGGTTGGTTTGATAGCTGGCTGCTAGTAATAATGCCGTCCCGCATGGTTTCTGTTACGCCGCTGCCACCAAGGAAGGCGCCGGCAAACTCAAATACAATGGCAATAATCATTGCCTGCCGAACAGTGACGGCTTTGGAGCCCATCGTTGTGCTCATTACATTGGCCAGATCGTTTGCGCCAACTCCCCAAGTCATGAAAAAACAGAAAGCGATGGCAACGAGAAGCAGAATAAAAGGATAATCCATAGGAATTACTACCGAGCAATAAGAATTTGTAGCCGACCACCCACCGTTTGGGCATGATCAGCCAAGTCACCAATCCATTGGACCAGTTTGTAGAGAAAAACTACTTCAATTGCGGGTAAATCCTTTTCCAGCTCAAAAATACGATGTCTGATATCAGCAAGCTTGTCGTCACTATCATGTTCAATTTCATCTAGTGTGACAATCATTTCTTCAACGATTTTCACTTCGCTTCCACGAAAGCCGCTTTCGAGCAGTTCATCAAGTTCATTAATCGCTTTACAAGCTTGTTTGGAAGCATCCAGGCAACGATTCAAAAAGGGCATAAAGACAGCAGTTAATGCCTCAGGGATAACCATTTGGCGGCTGGTAATGAGTCCGGCAATATCTTCTGCTTTATTGGCTATACGATCCTGGGCGCTAAGCAATTCAAGTAAATCTGTACGCGAGACTGGTAGAAACAAACCAGTTGGCAGATGCAAGCGCAAATCTCGTTTAATTCCATCCGCTTCTTTTTCAATGCTGGCTATCTTTTCTTTGATAGCGTTAGCTGTTTCCCAATCTTGTTGCAAAACGGCCTCAAAAAAAGGATAGAGCTGTTTTGCACATTGATGTGTTTTACGCATGTGTTGTTCAATAGGCCTGATAGGTGAGGGCCCGAACATGTTAAATATGCTACCCATAAAGTATGAGTCTTTGAAAAAGATTAGGGCGATTATAACTAAACTTTTACAGGAACAAAACAATTGTTTTACATAACCTATCCTGATGTCAGGAAGTAAAATCAGCAAAATAACCTGAAAAGAGAGACTTCTCTTGAAACGCTAACTGCCTTGGAGCATGGCGTTACCCCTACAATGTTCGAATTCTCAGGTATTGGCGTGTACACTGCGGTTCTGCGCGCCGTTTCTCCTTGCTGCGCTCTCAATGCAGTGTGTTCCGAAAGACGTTTCCTAACTTATTGTTCAAATTATTTTTTTTAAAAATTTAGCCTACAAGTGTTAGTCTGCTACACTTGAAAGTAGACTTCTTCGGAAACTCTACTATAGAGGAGAATTGCTTTGCCGGTACTGTGATCGTTACGCGTACCCTCCGGTTCTGTTCTCCCTGTTTCCTTGCACAGCGCGCTCTGCAGCGAGTTTCCAAAGAAGTCTGGTAGTTAAGATGAAAATCGGCTAACAAGGAGTGTTGCCATGAAAAAATGGTTTGTTGGTTTGTTGTTTTTGGCAATGAATGTTTGGGCTGATCAAATGATCACGAAAGTCATTGAATTAAATTACCAAAATGCCGATAACGTCATCCGCTTAGTTCAACCCCTACTCCAAGACGGTGAACAAATCACCGGTTCTGGTCAGACCCTGGTGGTAAAAGTCACACCGCAAACCTTAACTCAATTACGTACGGTATTGCACAAACTTGATCAACCACCAGTAACTTTTGAAATCACCGTTTTTCAAGGTGATCCAGATTGGCTTAACCAGCAGAACGATAATGATATGGTTATCAGTACGTCTTCTCAGAGCCAGCAACGCCGTCGTCAATCGGTCACAGTTATGAATGGTGAGTCAGCTTTTGTAAGTACAGGTGAAGATCAACCTGTACTCAGTTCTGTGGGTATCGGTTTCTGGGGAACAGGTGTTTCTTATGATCGCCGTTTAGTACAAAATGGTTTGCTAGTAGAACCTGTGCTGCAGGGGCAGAGGGTAAAATTAACCGTCCGCCGTGTTCGCGAACAAGATAATCAAGTCGTCAATCAGCAATTTGATGAACAGCAGGTTAATACAACGGTCATGGTGCCTCTAAATCAGTGGGTGCCTTTGGCAAGCGCAGAGGGGGATGCACCTGCGGATTCCAATACAATAGTGATTCGTGCTGGAAACCAATATACACAAAATTCTACTTTATACATTAAGGTCCGCATTGTACAAAAAGAGTCTTCCGGTATTAACAAAGAATAACGAGAGGGTTTTTGTCTCTTCGGGAGCTATTACCTTGACAACACTTCTCGATAGCAAAACAATAGCTCCTTTCTAAATATTACTCTACCAACAAGGTTGGTAGAGTGTCTTGAGGATAAAAAATGCAAATAGCCAGTATTAAAGGGCGTGAAATTCTTGATTCACGTGGAAATCCTACTGTTGAAGCCGATGTGTTTTTGACAAGTGGCGTATGTGGACGAGCAAGTGTTCCTTCTGGAGCCTCAACCGGTAGTCGTGAAGCCTGTGAGCTTCGTGACCAAGACACTACTCGTTATGCGGGTAAAGGCGTTTCTCGGGCAGTGGGCTATATTAATCATGAGATTAACCAGGCTTTAAAGGGTGTTTCGGTCAAAGAACAAGAGTCAATTGATAAACGGCTTTGTGAATTGGATGGGACGGATAATAAATCCCGGTTGGGTGCCAATGCAATTTTGGCTGTTTCTTTAGCCTGTGCAAGAGCTTATGCTAATGCGAGTAAACAACCTTTATTTATTTCGCTCAATCAAGGCGAAGCGATGACCATGCCTGTACCTATGATGAATGTGTTAAATGGTGGGGCACATGCGGATAATAATGTTGATATTCAAGAATTCATGCTGATGCCTGTAGGGGCGCCAGATTTTGCGACAGCGCTGAAGATGGGGACAGAAATTTTTCACGTCTTGAAGTCTGTATTGAAAAAGCAGGGATTAAATACAGCGGTTGGTGACGAAGGTGGTTTTGCACCGGATCTTAAATCAAATCGTCAGGCTCTTGATATCTTAGCGCAAGCAGTCGAACAGACAGGTTACCAATTAAAGCGGGACATTGTTTTTGCTCTTGATGTAGCAGCCTCTGAATTATTTCATGATGGTCAATATCATCTGGCTTCTGAAAACAAAATACTTAGTAGCGAGCAAATGATCGCTTATTATCGTGAATTGGCAACCAATTACCCAATTGTCAGCATCGAAGATGGTTTAGATGAAAATGATTGGCAGGGTTGGCAGCAATTGACTGCTGATTTAAAGGAGCGGATACAATTAGTCGGTGATGATTTATTCGTAACGAATACCCGTATTTTACAAGAAGGTATAAGCCAAAAAATGGCAAATGCTATATTGATTAAACCCAATCAAATTGGAACTTTAACCGAAACCAGACAGGCTATTCGTTTGGCACAGACAAATGGTTATCGCTGTGTAATGTCACATCGTTCAGGCGAGACAGAAGATGTTTTTATTGCTGATTTGGCTGTTGCAACCGGTTGTGGTCAAATTAAGACAGGTTCTTTATGCCGTACAGATCGAATCGCCAAATACAATCAATTACTAAGGATTAATGAGTTGGCTGCTCTCCCGTATGCTGGAAAAGCTGTTTTAGTTCGAGCTTGAAGCGGCCAATTGGGTAACCCGAGGGGTTTGATACGCTTGGGTTACGTTCACAGCGCCTTGTCGTTCTGGAGTTTCCGAAGAAGTTCTAATAGAGTATGCACGATAGAGTTCGCAAAACGAATCGTGCCCGGTATATAATAATGGAAAGAAACAATTCTCTTTGGTTAATCTATGCGATCTATCATTATTATTTTGATATTGGCGTTAATCGGCCTGCAATATAAATTATGGTTGGGTGATGGCAGCGTATCGCAATGGATTAATTTAGAAAAAAAATTAGCTATCCAAGAGCAGGAAAATGAGAAGCTTGCCGCGCGTAATCGTGCTATTGAAGCAGATATTCTTGAGTTAAAAAGCGGTGATCAGGCTCTTGAGGAGCAGGCACGTTCTGAATTAGGGATGGTTAAGAATAACGAAGTTTATTATCAGTTTGTGGATTAAGGGCCCGTTCTTCAAGATGCGTTAGATCCCATCCCTCTCTTTTGAAGGATGAGGAAATAGATTTGCAAGGTTAAACAGCAATTAATTCTGTCGGCACAATGGGTGGTAATTTATCCCATAAGCTTACTACATAACCCCCGCCTCCCGAGCCAGTTGGTTTAACAGCCAGGGCGCCTAAGTCAAGTAACATCTGCATATGTTGTTGTAAGGTTTCACTGACAAGCCCCCATTGCCGAAAACAATCGGCACTTTGTTGTATAGCTTGCACCAGGTCTTCCAGGGCGTTGGGTCCGCTTTGCTCCAGGGCTAGTTGTGCTTTTACAACACTGGCATTCATCTTATTGTCAATTTGTGCAGCGCAAGCGGCATCCTCTTGCCACAAATCCCGTACTTGGTTGATGCAATGAGAAGTGATGCCAATCTGTCCGCAAGAGGATAAGAACCAGTGTGGATGCCAAGCCTGTTTAATAGGCTTTAATAGCCCTTGTTGAAAATAAACGCCAGTCTCAGTGGCAACACCAGCAATATCAAGGCCGCTACTTTGACCATGAAATAAATTTTCCAGGTTTTTAGCAAAAGAATAAATGGATTGCGTGTTCAATACCTGTTGTGCTTCAAACCAGCGCGCTACAGCGACACAAAGTGCAGCTGAAGCCCCCATTCCTACACCAATGGGTATATCACTGTCTAAATGAAAATGGCCGGAGAGGCTGTTAAGTGATTTACCTAAGAGCTGTTGTCCTTGTTCAAGTACAGACCAAAACAACAAGTGCATATCTGAACCACTGCTCCCTTCATAATCGGCGCTAAGTTCAGAATTGGATGAGTTGTAACTCAGGGTCAGTTTCTTTTCCTGAATAGGAAAAACAAGTGCACCGTGGCCACGCAAAACAGCATGTTCTCCTGCTAAAATCCATTTACCATAAGTCGTTGTTTGAAAATCATAAGACATCGTAATTGCCAATTAAATGATCATGTTGAAATTGCAGTGCCATTTTGCTTTGATCTGGACGATAGAGTAAATGAATATTAGGCCCTGCATCCATCGTAACAATAGGACCATCCCCGGTATGGTTCCAGAAGTTTTGCAGGCTGCGTAATGCTTCCTGGCATTTTTCTGTTATATACGAAAAAGGTTGCTTGCAGCTGGTAAATAACTGATGCATATCCTGAAACTCACGCCAACAAATTTGGTAAGCACTTGGCCAATCCTGAGTTTCTAACGCATGACGTAAAACTTTTAAATTTTCTGTTGCTCGTTGACAGCGCGTTGTGTAATGGCTGCTACTTTTCACGCGAACGTGCGCTTCACTGGAAGGCACAGGCTTTTCATCGTGACTGATCACAATCACTTGATGTATTAAATCGGTATAAGGCAAATCAATTGCTTGTACAGTTTCCTCTTCCCAAAGAGCCCAGGGTGAGAAAAAAGAACGGCAGGATGAACCAGAACCCAGACGACTTAATCGTGCTTGTTCCTCAACAGAAAGCAAAGGCTTGTTACTAAGTTCACTTAAGGCAAGTACTGCACATTTGGTCAATGCTGCAAAACTTGATGCAGAGCTGGCTAAGCCACTACTGTGTGGAAAATTATTGGTTGAGCGTACAATAAAGGCACCCTTATAACCAAAATAAGCTTTCACTCGCGCCAAATGATCTAGAAAGCGTTGTTGTCCCAATGGGGACAAAACAAAGGGGGTAGCGCCCGGGGTATCTAAAGGTTCCCAAAAATCTTTTTTTCCGCTATGACTTTCAAGTACGACACTACTTAAGAGGTTGTTTAGCGTATAGGATAATGATGGATTATCCGGTATGTTTTTCTCATTGTCTTTTTTACCCATGTATTTAATCAGGGCAATATTAGCAGGTGCTTGGGCGAACCATTGCATAGCCTCTCTCCTTACATTTAGTGGCCTGGTGCATCATTCCAAAGAATTTTATGCAATTGCAGCTGAAAGCGCACAGGTAATCGGTCTGTTACTATCCAGTCAGCGAGAAGAGTCGAGTTTAACTGATTCCAGCTGGGTGAAAATAAAATTTGTACGTGCTCTGACAGGTTGTGTTCAATTATAATTTGGCAAGCCCAGTCGTAATCCTCACGGCTGCACAATACAAATTTGATTTGATCACTTTGCTTTAAGTGAGCTAAATTGGCAAATAAGTTTTTTTTACTTTCTCCGGAGCCGGGGGTTTTCAAATCCATAATGACCATGACTCGTTTATCAACTTGAGCAATATCTCGTGCCCCACTGGTTTCCAGCGACACATTAAAACCCGCGTCGCAAAGTTGACGCAATAAATCGATACAACCTGGTTGTGCCAAAGGTTCTCCACCGGTTACACAAACCTGTTTACAATTGTAGGAAGTCACTTTTTCCAAGATAGAGGTTAAACTCTGCATCTCACCACCACTAAAAGCATAGGCTGTATCACAATATTGGCAACGAAGGGGACACCCTGTGAGTCGAATGAATACCGTGGGTAATCCCACGGTAACTGATTCACCTTGCAAAGAATAAAAGATTTCTGTAATGCGTAATTGAGTACTAACTTGCTTCATGAGACGCCTAATAACTCCAGTTTCTTCATCGCCAACTGCGCAGTAGGGGTATCAGGGTAGTTTTTTAGTACTTGTTGTAAACGCACTCTTGCGTCCTCTGTTTTACCTGAGGCAGCAAGTGCATAGCCAATTTTGAGCGTGCTGGCAGCTGCTTTGCTTGAGGAGGGAAATTGCTGCAATACGATTTCAAAATGCTCGATTGCTTTGGGATAATTATTTTTAACCATATAAAGCTCACCCAGCCAATAATGGGCATTTGCAGTGTAGCCACCCTGGGGATATTGTGTTGCAAAGGCTTGCATCGCAGTAAGTGCCTCGTCAAAGCGCTTGTTTTTTACCAGATCGTAGGCCGCGAGGTAGCTGATTTGTTCATCAGCGGGATTTGTTCGGGCAGGAGTGGCAGCAGGAGTTATAGCAATTTTCGAGCTTGGTTTTTCTTGGATAGCCTTTACCGGTGTTTCACTCACCTTATTGGGAGTAGCTACTTGCGAGCCAAGCGATAATTCGGTTGGTTGGTTTGGTTGTTCTGCTTGGGCTGATTGGCCGGGCTTAACAGGACCATTATTACGCAGACGCGCATCTAAATCTTTATAAAAAGCTAATTGTTGTTGTTGTAATAATTTCAAATCATGGGCTTGTACTTCTAATTGACCGCGTAACTCTTGGACTTCCTGTTGCAAACCCTGAACTTTATCCAACAATCCGGCATTATCGTCATTGCTGTCACGGGTATCTTTTGCGAGAGCAACTTCTTCCTCATTGTCAATATTTTCAAGCTGAGCTTTGGCAACAGGCTGCTCTATGGCGGCCTGTTGTTCATCAAGAATTGCAAAATTTTCGCTGTCATCAACTACAGGTGCTTCTGCCAATGCTTGTAACGGCAAAAGGCAAGAAAAGCACAAACTTAATAGAAGTCGATGGGATTTAATCATCGTGTTGCCTCGTAAGTGAATTCAACACGACGGTTTTGCATATGAGACGCTTCGTCGTGCCCAAAATTTGCAGGCCGCTCTTTACCATAGCTGACGACACGGATTTGACTTCTACTGACACCAGCCATTCTCATCAAATCAGCGACTGTACTAGCACGACGCTCACCTAAGGCGACGTTGTATTCACGGCTACCACGTTCATCAGTGTGACCTGCGAGCAGAACACGTGCACCTGGATGTGTTTTTAGGTATTCAGATTGCGCGTTGAGCGAAGCCATATACTTGGGATTGAAACTACTGTCGTCATAAGAAAATAAATAAAGTTGGTTATGAGGTGCCTGCGTGGTATAGGATTCACCTGGCTCCTGACCAGCAAAACGGCCTAATTGTCCCAGACCATGGGCAGACGCGCCCCCGTTCATACCTGCACCGTCAGCACTACCGGGTGTTTTCGAACAGGATGCGAGCAGCACAATGCTTGCTGCAACAAGTCCCATCTTTAAAAACGATCTGGCTTTCATCCTCTTATCTCCTTTTTTTTATTCGTAGTTTACTAATAGTTAAAGCGCCGCAATGGCGGCTCATTGTACAATTGTTTTGTCTATTTCGCTATTGTCTCTATTACTTATGAGCTGAATTATCGATGGCTATTATCCTGTCTTACATGGTTTACAACAAAATTGGCTATTTCAGCAGTAAGATTTTCTGTTGCTCGATTCGCGGCAATCACACCACCGTAGGGAGTGTCCATAGGGCAACAGACCTGTTGACTAATAACTTTCGATGCGACCACTCGATTATCACTCACATGGGTTAATGTTACTTTAACAACTAAATCTAATACACTGGGCTTTCTTAAAAAATTTTGTTGTAACGCAATGAGTTGTGTGTCCAAGCGATAGTCAGTTTGTTCAGAATGCGGTGTTGAAGCGACTGCATAGAAATAACCGCTACGTTGTAAACTTTGGACAATCAGTGGAAACAGCATGTCGGCTGGAGGATCAATCCAGGCATTCTTTGCGAAACTACTTAGTTCAAAGGGTTTCTGAATATAAAGCATTTGCTCCGTTTGATAGCCGGCAACGGCATCGGGAGTAGTAACAAGAATAGATTGATGAGCAGCATTCGAGGCTAATTGCTTATTACTGAAAGCTGCCAATTTGTATTGATTAGTAACGGGTGTTTTAATCGGCGAGCACGCTGATAGTAAACATTGAGCACAGAAAAGAAGAATAAGACCAACTTTGTTCAAAATTATTCTCCTGGTCCAGGTTTAGGTGGTGTTGTACCACGGATTACTACAGCAGGATTTTGGCGCATTTGGCTACTGACTTTTTCCAGATTAGCAGCAATTGTATCAAGACGGCGTATGAGTGTTAAAGTGGGTGGCAAGGCTTGCTGTGAAATTTGCTTAATTGTTGTTTTACCTGCATCCATTGCGGAGGATACCTTATTTCCGGCGTTCGTCATCGCATTCACGGTAACCTTTAAATCTCTAACTATCTCAGGCAGTTGATGACTTGCGTCAGTAAGATTTTTTATGAGGATATCCGCATTTTCCAGGCTTTGGTTAATGTGTTTACCATTCTTGGCGATAACGCCACTAAAACTCTCTAAATTCGCCAGGGTGTTTTTGATGTACTTTGCATTTTCACGATCAAAAATCCGGCTAATTTCCACACTTACCTTATTCACATTCTCGGATACATCCTTCAATGCTTTGTCGAGTTGATTAAAAAGAGAGGGTTTCGCTGGAATAATGGGATAAGGTTCACTGGGCAATTTCTCCAAAGGCGTTAAATCGGACGAACTTGCTGACAGTCCTACATAAGTTGTTCCTGTAATTCCTTGGGAAATTAAAGTGGCCGAGGTGCTCGTGGTGATAGGTGTTCCTTCTTCAATATTAAGTAGAATTTTAACCTGTTGTGGATCGCGGCGATTGAGGGTAATTTTTCTTACAAAGCCAACTTTCACACCATTATATTTAACAGGTGATTCTTCGCTTAATCCTGAAACTGCTTCATGAATATAAACCACATAAAGACGGTATTGTTTTTGATCAAAGCCAACAGATAGCCATAGACCAGCCGCGATAAGTCCTCCGAGAAGGATTAGCACTGCCAAGCCGACTATTGTGTAGTTGGTTTTTGCTTCCAATAAACATACTCCTATTCTTTCGCTCTCAAACAGTTTAAAAGGTACTGAAGTATTCGGCAATCAAAGGATGCGGATTTTTTATCAATTCCTCTATTGGCTCGACAGCTAATATTTTTCCTTCACCGATAAAGGCGACTCGATCCGTAGTTCGTTTTATTGACTCCATGTCATGACTAACCATCACAATAGTCAGATCCAACGAGTCTCTTAAAAAAAGAATCAGCTCATCAAATTGTCTGGCACTGCGCGGGTCAAGCCCGGTTGTGGGCTCATCCAGGAATAATAATTCTGGATCCATCGCAATGGCGCGTGCTGCTGCTGCACGTCGCTGCATTCCACCACTTAACTCCGAGGGATATTTTCCGGCAGCCTCTTTAGGTAATCCTACCAAGGAAATCTTAAGCATGGCGAGATGTTCCATAAATTTTGTGTCAAGGGTAGTGAATTCTTGCATAGGAAAAACAATATTTTCTAACACGGTCATTGCGGAGAAAAGAGCACTGTGTTGGAACAACATACCCCAGCGCCGACGAAGTGCATCTGCTTTGGCACTGGTTAAATTTGCAATATCCTGGCCAAAAACTTTTAGAGAGCCCTCGGTAGGTTTTAACAACATAAGAAGACTGCGCAAAATGGTTGTTTTACCGCTGCCGCTGCCGCCGATAATCGCTAAGATTTCACCTTTTTTCACCGTCAGATTAACATCAGAATGCACCCACTGCCCACCGAGATAATTTTTTAATCCTTTAATTTCAATGACTGGCTCACTCATTTTTAAAGCCCCATCCAGCTATAAACGACGGAGAATGCCGCATCAGCAACAATAATTAAAAATAACGATTGGACAACGCTTCTTGTGGTTTGGCTGCCAATGGTATCTGCTTCTACTCTAAAGCCTTGAAAACAGCCTACCAGAGCAATCAAAATGGCAAAGGCAGGGGCTTTATACAAACCTAACAGGAGCTGATCTAAGCCTACTGAATCTTTCAAACGAGCCATGAAATCAAAGTAACCGACATTTAATATCCATTTGGACATGAGCATAGCACCGATGATACTAAAAACGTCTGCCCAGAAAATTAGCAGTGGGAAAACGAGTAGTAAGCCAAGAACCTTAGGTAAGACTAATAATTCTGTAGGGGATAAACCCATTGTTTTAAGGGCATCCACTTCTTCATTGATTTGCATGCTGCCAATCTGGGCGGTGAAGGCGGAACTGGTCCTTCCTGCCACAATGATCGCTGTAATGAGCGGAGCAAATTCACGGAAGATAGCCATACCTGATAAATAGGCAATAAAAATATTGGCTCCATAAGTTTGTAGTTGTAAGCCCATCTGATAAGCGAGAACAATACCGATTAGGAAAGACAGCAAAGCAAGAATCGGCAGAGCCTGAATGCCAGCAGAAGCAACATTTGAAGCAATACTGGGTAATTGAAAACGTTTCCAATAGCCCAAGGCTTCAAAAAGTTTGGAGCTTAAGTCGCCAATTAAAATGACGAATCCATCGGCCTGGCGCAACTTATGGACAGTTTCTTCACCAAGTCGGGCTAATATATTTTTTTTCTTCGGGGTTGGCGGTTTGTAATCCAAATTACTTTTCTTTTCCGCCACGAGCTTTATTAGTGAATCTTGTTCTTTGGCAAATTCAACGAGTTCTACTTCCTTCCCATCAGACTTCAGGATCTCCACACACTGTAGTAAGGCTAAGGCACCAGCGCTATCAAATTGGCTAAGCTCGGTGCCACTAACGGTAATTTTTTCTACCTTGGGAAGTGGGGTTTTTTTAAAACGGTCAACCAATCCATCTAAATGGAGAACTGACCAAGAGCCTTGGCATTGATAGCGATGGCTTTCTTCGTTAAAGATAAATTGGCTTGCAGGTTTTACCTTGGTCATGATTGCGATCATTTCAAGAAATAGCCTAGGATAATACGAAATCACCTGCCACAGCAAAGTACTTGTAAAAGCGTGAATCATTTTAAACGACTGCAAATTTTCTTTTGGAACATTGATCCTGGCTATTTCCGTGTGAAGCATGCCTTTAAAACGGTTTTAGCCATTGTCATTGCTTTATGGTTTGTCCGTAATGAAACTCATTTTACGAAGGCAATGACTGGTTTGGCCTGCGGTATGTCTATGCAAGGGATGATAGCTAAATCGTTTATTTCGCGAGTTGTACAAGTGATCCTGTTTGATCTGGCTTTTTTTGCAGCGTTTATCACGGGTCTATGGGTACGGGATTTTCCTCATTTATGCCCAGTCGTTTTAGTGGTGCTTGGTTTTACAGTCAATTACATGCGGCGTTTTGGTTTAAGTAACAGTGTTGCGCCAATGAAAGTGTGGACGCTTTGTTTTTTGGCAATTGTTATCCCGTTGCAAACAACAGAGTGGTGGACGTCTGTTTATGGGTTTATTATTGGTTTAGTGGCAGGAGCACTGACTCTTCTTTTTGTTTTTCCTGAAAATTACGCCAAACTATTTATTAATAATTCTAATCGATTATTTAAAGCCTTAGCGCGAGGCATGAATGCATGCCGACGACATATTTTGTTTCCGGTGCCGCCGCGAAACATTGCCCGGCTTTCTTTTGTACGGATACGAGACGTATTGCATCGCTTATTAGACAGTAATCAGACCATCGTGCAAGGCCTGGCAGTTAATGAACGTGAGAAATTAATTGATGGGATAATGATTCAGGAATATGCATTAATCCATGCTTATAACATGATGGTGGATTCTTATAAGACTATTCTGGTAAAAAATTATCAATTATCGCCCTCGAAACGCCTTGCTTTGAGTGCAATAAACAGGCAGTTTGCAGCGTTGTTGACGTCATTAACGATGAACAAAGATTATTCTGTTACGGCGAAAACTTGTCGAATTTCGATGGCAAAAATTACAGAAAAGCTAAGTCAGGAAACGTTAACAGATCCTGCTTTAGTGATGGCTTTTCTCAATCTAAAGCTTAGTTTTAATTTGCTGCATGAAAATATACTGCGTTTACAGCGGGGTGAGAATGCAAATTAGAAATACAACAAAAATGGCATTTCAAGCCGCTATGGCAATCTCGATTGCTGAAGTTATCAATGGGTATTTTCAGATGGAGCGTGGCTATTGGATCATTTTAACGGCGATGGCTCTAACGACTCAGACTTGGGGGGAGAGTATTAAACGCTCTATTGAGCGGGTTAGTATGACGATTTTAGGCGGTCTTTGCGGAACGGGATTATATTTCTTATTGCCTGCTAATGACACACTCATTCTTGTTTTACTTTTAACCTTTGTATTTTTTACTGTCTACATATTGCCAATTAATCATCTTTTGGGTGTGTTTACATTAACCGGTTTTGTGGTATTTCTTTTTGCATTACTTGGTGATTGGACGTTGTTTTTACTGAGAGAGCGCATTTTAGATACGGTTTTGGGGGCGTTAATCGCTATTTTTGTTGGCTGTATTTTTTTACCAGTAAGAACCAATATAATCGATGTTTTCATTGGTTATCTGGAAAAAATGAATGCTGCATTAGCATTGACTTTTACTACCCAACAGCAAAGCAGTCCAGTAATTAGTAATCAAAATCTGTATGCTGATTTTCAAACGATCCGCAAGCAAGCCATCGCGATTCGTTATGAAGTTCTTTTTCATCGTCTTAGTCGACAGGAGTTTAATTCCCTACTGATGCACATGGCTTTTTCCACCCAGTACGTTGCTGGTTTAACCGAGGCTTATCGTTGGTTGGTTTGTTATCTAACTAATGAGGATAAGGCGCATTTAGAGACGGCTGTTAAAACTACACAACATAATCTAACTGTATTGATAAAACATCTCAAAAGACAAAAACATCCCAGCATGCTGCCAGTAATCAATTTAACTGACTTGTTAACGAAGGCAATTAGTACTGATGCACAGCGTTTTGCTTCTTTAGAAAGTGAAGCACTGGGTTTTTATAGCTTGATGTATTTTTTTACTCGCCTAAATGCTCAATTAAATGAATCTTATAGTTTGTTAAGCCACGTGTATGATTAGATCTTTCCAAACGCGCCTGTGGAAAGAAATGCTTCGTCGATGCGCTGATACTGGCGTTCTTTGTTCCGAGCCTCCCTGCACTTTCCTTCGCCACAGCAACTTTCGGAAGAGGCCTGTTGAGCAAATTCAGTGTTCTCTAGTTGAAATTATTAGATTGTGATAAAATTCAAGCCATTTTTTCTGCTGTTGTGTACAGGACATGCAAGACGACTACAGCCAATTTGAAAAACGTAAGCAAGATCATATTGCGCTTGCTTTGATGCAAAGCAACCAAGCCAGTGAGATGAATGTATTGGATCAGGTATCTTTATGTCACGAAGCGCTGCCCGATATGGATTTTAATGAGCTCGTTATAGAAAGTCAGCGTTTTGGCCAGACCATTGCGAAACCATTTTTTGTCAGTTCTATGACAGCAGGGCATCATGATGCAGTTAATATTAATCGCAACCTGATTGCTGCCTGTGCAGCAAGTGGCTGGGCTATGGGAGTTGGTTCTCAGCGTCGTGAATTAACAGATAACCAGGCTGCTTTTGAGTGGCAATCATTGCGTCGCGATTTTCCCGAGGTAAGTTTGTTCAGTAATTTAGGTATTGCCCAATTAATTAATACACCACTTCCTCAAATCCAACGTTTAACCGAAGCCTTGCAAGCCACGGCGTTAATTATTCATTGCAATCCTTTGCAAGAAGCAATTCAACCGGAAGGAACTCCACAATTTAAAGGTTGTTGGAGTGCACTAGCCAAATTAGTGGCTACACTGCCTTTACCGATTGTCATTAAAGAAACAGGCTGTGGGTTCTCCTTGTCTACTTTACGTCGTTTAAATGAGATTGGAATTGCCGCTGTCGATGTCAGTGGTCTTGGTGGTACGCACTGGGGGCGAATTGAAGGACATCGTGCTGCGGAGGGAAGTATTAAGCATAAGACGTCGGTTACTTTTCGCAATTGGGGAATAGACACCGTACAAAGTGTTAACAATGCGGCCTCTTTGAGGCCGACGTTTGAAATATGGGGATCTGGCGGTGTCCGTCATGGTTTGGATGCAGCAAAATTATTTGCGCTTGGCGCCACGTCAGTAGGTTTTGCCAAACCAATGCTGGATGCAGCCTTGCAAAGTGCACAGCAGGTGCATGAGTTAATGGCATCTATTGAATATGAGTTAAAGGTTGCCATGTTTTGTACGGGCAGTCGTGTAATCAGTGAGTTGAAGGAGAAGGCATGCTGTTAAGCAGTCAAGCAGGTCAATTATTCCAGGGTTTTTCTAAGTTGAATCGCGAGGAAAGATTTCAGCGCTTATTGGAGTTAGGTGCACTTACTGCAGAGGATGTTGCCTATTTAGTCAAGGGCGGTGTCAGCGACACTATTCTTGCGGATAAACTGATTGAAAATGTGATTGGTTATTTCCAGCTTCCTTTGGGAGTGGCCACTAATTTTTGTATTGATGGCCAGGATTATGTCATTCCGCTTGCGGTGGAAGAAACCTCTATTATCGCTGCTTTGTCGAAAACCGCGAAATGGATAAGACAGCACGGTGAAATTCAGACCCAGGTTAAGGGTGAATGCATTATTGGTCAAATTCAGCTGGCAAAAATAGATAATTTGGAGCGTTTTGCTGCGATCTTCCACGAAAATAAGCAATTCTTAATTGAAAAGGCGAATGAAGAAGTTGCCTTTAACATGGTTCGACGGGGTGGTGGCGTTGTTGATTTAGAGTTGCGGCAGTTGCAACGCGAAGACGGTCATAAAATGGCGGTTATTCATTTAATGATGAATAGCTGTGATGCGATGGGTGCAAACATTATTAATCAGGTGTTGGAATACTTAAAAGGCCCCTTGGAAAATTTAACGGGTGAACAAGTCACCATGTGTATTTTATCTAACTTGAATGATCAGAAATTAACGACGGCTACAGTAACCATTCGCGATGTTGAGACGGAGTTAGGAGAGCGTTTACAAGAGGCTTCACTCTTTGCTGAAATGGATCCTTATCGTGCAGCAACTCATAACAAAGGTGTGATGAATGGAATTGATCCTGTTTTGATTGCAACAGGCAATGATTGGCGGGCAGTGGAAGCTGGTATTCATGCTTATGCAGCTCGTACAGGTCATTATCAAGCCATAACCCGTTGGCGCTACGCGGATGGGGTTCTAACCGGTCAATTAACCGCTCCAATTATTGTGGGCACAGTAGGAGGGGTCACGGCTCTTCACCCCACCGCAAAACTTTGTTTGCGTATGATGGGAATTGAGTCAGCAAACCATTTATCACGGATTATTGCCGCAGTAGGCCTGGTACAAAATCTGGGGGCTATCAAGGCATTGTGCACTGAGGGTATTATTCAGGGGCATATGAAGTTACATATTGATAATTTACTGATGGTGGCCGGCGCGACTGATAGTGAGATGCCGATATTAAAAGAGCGCTTACAAAGCTGGTTAGTCACTAACAAGCGAGTCAGTTTAAACAATGCGTGTGAGTTGTTGACCGAGATCAGGCAGGCGCAGACTGCAACATGAAATGGCGTATTCCTGCAAAAACTTTTTTACTTGGTGAGTATGCCGCTGTGGCTGGTGAATCAGCCATTGTGTTAACGACATCACCTTGTTTTGAATTGTCACTTGCCAACGAGGCAACTATACAAGGTATTCATCCTGAATCACCTGCAGGGCAATGGTGGGCTCATCATCGCATGCCCGAACAGGGACTCCTCTGGCATGATCCTTACCAAGGCAGGGGCGGACTCGGTGCTTCCAGTGCTCAGTTTCTTGCTGTCTATCTTGCCTGCTCTTATTTACTGCATGTAACGCCCAACCGTAAGGCAATGCTGGATGCTTACTATCAATCAGCCTGGCGAGGGGATGGGTTAAAACCCAGCGGTTATGATGTATTGGCTCAATCACAACATCGCTGTGTATCTATTAATCGTCAGCGAAATGTTATTAAGACCTATGATTGGGTTTTTAAAGATATTTCTTTTTTACTGTTGCATAGCGGGCAGAAATTAGCTACGCATTATCATTTGCAAAGGACAACCTTACCGAGCTCTATTAACCAATTGGCAGTGACAGTCAATTTGGCAGAGGCTGCTTTTGAAGAGATAAATAGTGAATGGTTGATACAGGCAGTGAATACCTATCAGCAGCAGCTGGCTGATCTTCACCTGGTAGCCCCGCATAGTTTGCATCATCTGAATGCCTTTCGGGCGCAGCCAGATGTCTTGGCTGCCAAAGGCTGTGGCGCCTTGGGAGCGGACGTACTCTTGCTGGTAGTGCCTAGTAATTGCTTGAAAACGAAGGTAAAAGAGTTGCGTTTGGAAGGGTGGACAATCCTGGCAACCAGCGATGATTTATATACTGGGCGCGCCTTAATGAAAAATAAACCCCATAAAACACTTGAAATTTTACCCTGATCCGGTATGATTCCAGCCTCTTTGGGGCCGTTAGCTCAGTCGGTAGAGCAGGAGGCTTTTAACCTCTGTGTCATAGGTTCGAATCCTATACGGCCCACCATTTTAGGAGTGTATTTCGCACTTCACTAAAATGAGTAGCTGAAAAATTGTTTACCCTGTAAGGGCCGTTAGCTCAGTCGGTAGAGCAGGAGGCTTTTAACCTCTGTGTCATAGGTTCGAATCCTATACGGCCCACCAATTCTGGCTTAGCTGCTGTTTAAAGCTAAAACACAGCGTAACAATCCTGATATTTACGTTTACTTCGAACAATGCGCTCGTAGCTCAGCTGGATAGAGTACTTGGCTTCGAACCAAGGTGTCGGGGGTTCGAGTCCCTCCGAGCGCGCCATTTAGAGGTTTTTCCCCAATCTGGGGCATTAATCAAGAACATAAAACCTCAGCCCTTACTCTATAATTTTCAAAGTTTCTAAAGCCATAAGCTCTTCATTCATCTTTCGATGAAACCCTTCTGTTATCCATTATGTTCTAAGGTATTTAAAGGCGCTTTGTTTGAGTGCTTTAACTATTTCTAAAAACCGGGTAATAAGCGCTTATATTTTTTCGCAGTGCAATGCTTTTTGGGGTAGGCCTTGAGGATGCTGATTTGAAAAGACCTAAAGAGGTAGACTGGGAAGTAAAAATTCTGTAGTGCCCTGCAATTAAAATTCAATTGCAAGACACTCAAGAATCAAATAGTATAAATCTGCGTTTGACATGTTTAAATGCAATAAGCGCTGACAGAGGGAACGACGAATTCCCGCCGCCAGCTAACCACAATCTATCGATGAGGATAAATTATGGCTAAACGAATCTTAGTCTATTTCAGTTTTGTATTTCAATGGCATGTCCGTAAGAAGCCGCCAAAATTTCCCATTATTTACACCGGTTGAACATTAGGAGCATGGTTTATAGCCTGCTTTGAATTCGCTATTAACCAAAAATCTTAATCATTTCAGCGACTAGAGACACAGGAATTATTTTTTTCAATAATTCCTGTGCTATGTCACACCTTTAAAAAATAAAGGAAGAATAATGGCGACAACAAAGCGAGAAACTTTAACGGAAACGAATTTAATCGATAGTCCCTTCTTTCAAGTCTTTGCAAAAAATTACCTGGACTATTTAGGGAATAGGAATCCTACCCACAAACAGCTAGCCGAAATCCAGGCCTTGCTTTCCAGTACCTGGATAAGACTGCCGATTTGTTTCGACCTGCGTTTAAGTGAGCAGGAAAAACAATGTCTTTACTTATCCGCCCAAGGCAAAGGGCTGAAAGAAATTGCAGCGTTTCTAAATGTCTCCATGCGACGAGTGACTCAATATCGGCAAGCTATCTTTAAAAAACTAGGATGCAGAAATATAACCAGTGCAATTATTGTAGGCATTCGCTATGGGGTGATTAAGAAGTGGGATGTACTGGACGATTAAATTGGTTTGGTAAGTTGCAAATTTCACTTCCTGTGTCAGCACATCCTTGTGCTGGCTCCCTTTTCACGGACATCATGTCCTGCTGATATTTGCAACTTCCAATGATGCCAGTATGACTTAATTGCTGATGCGCGTCATTAAGACAACCCAGGTAAATAATGTGAGAAATATCTTACAAACTCTCATTATGGTCTTTTGTGCAGATAGTTCGTGAAGAAGATAAAGCAATTGAGCTAGTCTATATCGGAGTGAAATTCTCATTATAATGAGAATTGGGTGATCCAAAATGGATAAGTTTGATATCAAGAGCTTGGAAGAATTAGCAGACGTGCTCAAAAATCGACGTCGGGAATTGAATATAACTCAAAAATCCTTAGCGGATTTTTGCAATCTTTCTCATAATGGCATTAGTCGTATTGAACTCGCGCAATCTGATGCTCAACTATCAACAATTTTAAAAATGTCTAAAGTTCTAGGTTTTAAAATTATACTCGAGATGGAACAATGAAAGCACTGTATGTGTTCTATAAAAATCAGAGGGTTGGTATTTTTTCGCGTGATGAAAATTTAGTTTCTTCTTTTTCTTATGATGAACAATGGCAAGTTGATAAAGATAGCTTTCCACTAAGTCTATGGTGTTAGTGTTCGCGGTTACCGGCATTTCCGAAGGGGACCTTGGGCACTAGCGCTGCCTACTACATCTCCGGGGCGCCCTTGGTGAATGTGACTTGCATGGCTGGCGCCTGCTACGGAGCCTTCGGCACCAGTGGGTCGCTCGATACCTATCTGGCACCCTGTGGGTGGGGAGGGACACTTACTAACATTTGTTCATCCCGAAATATTTCAACAAGCCAAGGAAGATATCCAATCACGGTTCTGAGGGAGCAGTATACCAACAACACCCGATGGCGGCACGCTTGCACGCAAAAGGCTATAACCTGGATAGTATTGGGAGCTCACTATCCCTGAGATCAATAAAATCAATTTTATCTAATGATAGTTCACTAACTTCATCAGATTCTTCATCACTAAACGACATCGTTGATTGGCCTGTTTCTAAATTGATTAGTAAAGATAACGTTTCATTATCGTTAGCAACAATGGGTGCATTGATTTCAAGTTTGAGCTGGGAGGTTAATTTTAATAACCTGTCTTTAGCATAGTTTATAAGTAGATCACACATGGCTTCAGAGGAGTCATTAAAAGCCCGCCCTCCTGCAATCAAACAGATTAATTCTGATTTGTTTTCTGTATTCTTTATAAATGATGTAACAAGCTTGTTTAAATCACTCGTTATCTGGGATTGTTTAAAAAAATGAATAAGAAGCGCTGATTTTTCAGTCGGATTAATTAATGCAAATGCAACGCAGGTAAGCAAGCCTGTGGTTAATACATTCTGATAGTCATCATTTGCTTGGAGTATTGCACCTTGACCGGTACCGACTTTATAGGTTTTATCGGAATAATCGAATTGTTGTATTGGAAAATCTTCGCGCGTAAAAAACTGGTACATCTTAAAAGCCTTTCTAAAAGATCGCAACTTTAACAGTGTGATCATTATTTGGCAATTAATGGGTATACGCTCGCGCCCAGCACCAGGGATTTAATGTGTCCTTGGGTTTTCTAATTTTGGTGTGCAGTGATGTAGCCAAACAGGATTGAGCAGCTTAAGTAAGGGGCTAAAAAATTGGTTAATCTTTCAATGTCAGCTCCACTAAATTCTTATAAATCAACAAG
The DNA here is from genome assembly GCF_900452385.1 of Legionella donaldsonii. Classification (NCBI taxonomy): domain Bacteria; kingdom Pseudomonadati; phylum Pseudomonadota; class Gammaproteobacteria; order Legionellales; family Legionellaceae; genus Legionella; species Legionella donaldsonii. Next base: position 687,854 of record NZ_UGOA01000001.1, read on the forward strand.
TCAAAGTATCTGGGTTCTTTATTTCTAGGCTTCAAAAAAGGCTGCAACAGAGTCTTGTATGGCCATTGTATCGTCAAAGCCCAGCTTGATTAATTCGCGGGTGAATTCTCTTTCGAATAACAGAAAGCTTAGTAAATCACCGGAGTGGCGTTTAGCACCAAGAAAATTAAGCAGTAGGCGTAATAAGAGCGGGATACTGTTGTAATGAGATTGAGCAATAGTAGCTATATCTACACTAGGCCGTAAATGTAAAATCTGAACAGTTCGCCAGGATGCTTGCTGTTTTTTCTCAGGTGGTACCAGACTGGCAATATTGTTCATATGGTTGATTAGCTCAATATCACGATCGAGGTTATCTAAAAACAAGCCATTGATCATCCCCCCTAAAACACGTGAAAAATCTATGTCACCATCCCGTATTTTTTCAGGAGTACCTTTTCTTAATTGCCGATTTCCAATTACTAATATTTTATCTGCTTGGCAATGAATTGCGCCACGTAGAGGAGCCTCTAATCCTAAATGACCATCTCCGTAATGAAAACCATCTATTTTTGAAGGCGGGAAGAACAGAGGCAGTGCTGTCGATGCCAGAAAATATTCCATTTCCAGATTGATCCGTTGACTAATATGCAGGGGATGATCCCAATCTTCAAAATCCTCAGAATGATGTTGATAGAAAGAAATGGTTTTTTGAGTTTCATAACAATTGCTGATGATTTCAAGCGTTTCGATGTGTTTATTTTTAATGGCATTGTTCACGTCCTCGAAGTCGATAACTCTTTTGAGGAAACCGCGCAAAGGTGTTGTATCAAGAATATGTCCTAAAAGGCGTTGTTTAAAAAACATGCTACTCATGTTGCGCATCGCTGTTTTACTGAGTGCATAATTGCTTGTTTTAAAAATTTCCGGACAAGTAATATCACCCCATAATTCACTTAACTTGCTGGCGCTAGCAGAAAAATCCAGCGCATTTTCAGCTAACACAGCAGTATTAATACTGCCGACGCTGGCTCCGGTGAGTATATTAAAAGGAATCTTTTTTGCATTTGTAATGGTACTAATCGCTTTGAGAGCCCCGGCCTGATAGGCTCCTCGAGCTCCACCACCTGCCAGGTAAAGTGCAATTTTAGCCATTTCTTACTGTTTTAGAGGGAGAGGTAAAAAATATAGTCCTGTTGCAAGCTGCTGGCAAGTAATAGCTTAACTTGAGGAAAATTATTTATTCCTACCCCTAATTGCTCCCCCGTTATTAAGTGGGACTAGCGCAGTCCTATTCGTTACGAGGAAATTCTTCTTTGTAAATTAACAATAATTATTTATTGATAAACAATAATTTTGCGCTATAATAGTGCCACCAATTCACTTTAAGGAAACGTTATGAAAAAAATACAACTTACAAGTCACATTCTTGCTCTTTTTTTCAGGATTCTTTGTTGGTTCATCCCTATTGCTACAGTATTCCTGAGTTTGTTCCACATGGAAGACATGCTGCATTGGGGGGCATGGGCTTCAATCATTTCATCAAACCATATCCAGGATCCTTCTAATTATTCTCTAACACACCGATTAGTGATTTTAGCAATTCAATTCTTACCATTATCAATAACAGTCATGATTTGCCACAAGTTGGCTAAACTGTTTGGTCTCTATGAAAAGGGAGATTTATTTGAAGAGGAAAATATTATATTGATTAGAAGTATCAGTATTTTCATGATAGTGGGGGAATTGGTTCAATTAATTTACCAGCCATTAATAACGGTTGCACTAAGTTTCAACAACCCGCCTGGAGAGCGTTTTGCAAGTATTACATTGGGCACAACCAATGTATCTACTTTGATTACAGCCTTTATTATTTTGGTTGCCTCCTGGATTCTCAAAGAAGCCAATCAATTGAAATCCGATTCTCAATTAACTATTTAAGGATATTGCCATGCCGATTATTGTTAATTTGGATGTCATGATGGCAAAACGAAAATGTCGATTAAAAGAGTTGGCGGAAGCCATAGGGATTACTGAGGCCAATTTATCCATTTTAAAGAATGGGAAGGCGAAAGCCGTACGGTTTTCAACGCTTGAGGCTATTTGCGCTTATTTAAACTGCCAACCAGGCGATATTATGGAATATAAAATTGATCCGGATGATTTGCTAAAAAGGGAAATGGATATACCGCTATGAGACGAATGTTTATAGAGTAATGTAGGGTTATACCCATTATTGTCGATCAATTAGGGGTATGTGGTCAGTATGTTGGACTGGTTTCGAGAGTGAGAAAATTAGCTGTTATCAGAAATAAGTACACCTAATGACTATAATAGATAAAAAAGCCCAGCTCAAAGGCAAATAATGATAGGCTCACCAAAGCAAAGTGTTTTTTCCGATTTAACTCAGGATGAGTTACAGGAACTGATTAACGCTGCAGAGTTGATTCATCTTGAAGAAAACAGCCTTTTCATTAAAGAAGGCCTGCAGGAGTCCAGTTTTTATTATCTGGATAAGGGAAAGGTGGCAATAGTAAAAAATTCTGGGATAAAAACGCATATCATCGCTGAATTAGCAGAGGGGGAGAGCATAGGGGAAATGGCTCTTATCGATAGGGAACCCCGTTCTGCTTCAGTGATTACGTTAACCCCCTGTGTCTTATATAAATTTGATTTTGATAAATTAAGCGAAAACCCTCAATTAGCGCCCTTGTTTAATAAAATGGCCAATGCGTTGAATCGTAAAATCGCTCATCGCCTGCGTTATACCAATGAAGTCACTGTAAAGGCACTGCAAAGTAAATACGTCATGAGTATTTTCTTTATTAGGGTACTCATTCTGTTATCTCTCTATGCGTTATCTTTAAATTTAATTGAAAAGAGCGAAGGGTATTTTTCAAGCACTACAATACCGAGCCTGGCAATAATTGTTATTTTTACTCTGGTTGCCTTTTCGGTGGTTAAAAAAAGTGGTAATCCCTATAGTTTTTACGGTATCACTCGAAAGAATGCAGCAAAAAATTTTTTCGAAGGGATATTATTTACTATCCCTATTCTTATGATGATTGTATTCCTTAAGTGGCTCTTGATAACTCATATACCCTCTTTGAGTCAATTTCCTTTATTTGACCATACTGCCCCATTTAAAAATAGAGCAATATTTAACTGGCATTCTTATTTTTTCTTTATGTTTCTATATATAATCTTTTGCCCCGTGCAAGAATTTATTACCAGAGGGTGTATTCAATCGTCATTACAAAATTTACTGGATGGTACGCAAACCTCAATAAAATGGAAGGCTATCATTATTTCTAATCTTCTGTTTGCCAGTGTCCACTCACATACCTCTCTGGGGTTTGCACTCTCTACGTTCATCCCGGGTATTTTTTGGGGATGGCTGTATGCCCGACAGAATTCTTTAATTGGAGTAAGTGTTTCTCACAGTTTAGTGGGTGTATGGGCGGCTTTTATTGTTGGATTTCAAAATCTAATTTAAAGTTTTGTAAATGTGCCTAATAGAACCAAAATTCGAGGGGCTTTAAACAATGCTTTTACAGGGAGTGCATGATGACAAAAGAGCAACTAAATGCTACGGGACGGGGGGATTACCACAGTCTTTATAAGGGACAATCCGTCGACGACTTAATTATCCAATATATGCAGGATAATAATGTACCCGGGATGTCTCTGGCCATTGTCCAGGCACCTTATATCACGCGTGTGGTCGGGTATGGATTGGCTGACCGAGAGACAAAACGACTTGTTGCTTCCAATACTGTGTTTAATGTAGGGCAATTAAGTAACGCCTATACCGCAGTAGCAATACTACAACTTAAAGAAGAAGGTAAGCTTAAACTCGAAGATTCAATGGCGACTTATTTTTCTGATCTGCCTAAAGCGTGGTCCGCGATAACCATTCGTCATTTAATATCGCATAGCTCCGGTTTGCCAAGTTATAGCGACGAATCGTTTGATTTCAGTAAAGACTACTCATGGAAAGATTTTATACAGTTATTAGGTAAGAAGCCTTTGCTATTTTCACCAGGTTCTAAAATGAATCCCAGTGCTACCGACCATTATTTATTAGGGAAGATTATTGAAAAAGCCAGTGGCATTTCTTATCAAGACTATGTGACTAAAAATCAAATCGAGCGCATGGGTCTAAAACATACTTTTTTTGTATCCAATGTGGCTACCCTACAAAATGAAGTTAATAATGGTTCTAAGCCATTTAAGCATCAGCAATTTTTGCAAAATCCTATCCTTGTTAATCCCACTGAACCAGCGAGAGGCTATGTTGACAAGGATGGAGCGCTTGCGCCGAGTGCACAACTAACCTGGTCCGCTACTTACGCAGACAGTGGTATTGTTGCTTCAGCAGAGGATATCAGTCTTTGGGATATAGGACTTGCTGGTGGTATTCTGTTAAAAGACCCAGAAAATAGAAGCTTCATATACAATCCTACCACTTTGGACGATGGCGAACTGATCCCAGGTAACGGCGGCTGGTTTTTCCCAGGCCATAAGGGGTTAATGGAAATTAAAGGCAATATTCCTGGGTATTCTTCTTTTTTAAGCCGATTTACAGATGCTTCTGAGTTAGTTTGTGTAACCCTGTTAGCGAATAAAGGCAATTTGCTGGATTTAGATATCTTAGGGCGAAAAATTGCAGCGGCCTTCGATCCAAAATTGGGTGCTGTACTGCAGGGGGCTGCCTGGTCTGAAACGTTGCAAAGCCCTTATTCAGTGTCTAAAATACTGGAACGGGTAAAGACGATTATTCAGGCTCAAGGCGGTACGATTTTTGCCCACATCTCTCACAGTGCAGAGGCAAAAAAAGTCGGCGAAAAGCTTCCCAACACGGAAGTGTTAATTGTAGGCAATCCTGCGAAAGGTACTTTGCTTATGCAAACGAATCCTGCTTTCGCTTTGGATTTACCGCTTCGCATCATGGCGACAGAAGATAGTTTCGGCCAAGTTTGGTTAAGCTTCACTGAGCCTGTCAGGTTGGCAGAAGAATATAATATCAGTGAAGAAGAGCTACCCAGACTACGCCAACTATCCAGTGCCCTGCGTAAGCTGTGTGAGAAAGCAATTTCGCCATTAACGATGGGATAGCCTACTAGATGCTATTGCAGAGGGAAGAGAGAATGACCGTCGATACGGGGCTCGAATTCTCGTGTACTACTCCGAGTCTCCTTGCGGCCCTCACTCTGCAGGGAGGGCCGAAAACGTCTACTGTCTATTTTAAATTGCTCCACTAAAAAAGCATGAGCGATTTTTTGTGCCCAATAGTCTAACAGCAGCGGGTTGGCGGTGATTCACATTTCATCAGGCCTGTCTCCTCAAAATGATTTTCGCGTGGGAGGCGATTTTTCAGCATAAGGTAGATATGGCGAAGGCCCCAAAAAAAGAGAAACAACACAACAACTGCAAACCCGATAGTCAAGGTAGCATCAACGTAATCATTGAATAGAATTTGGCGCATTTGTGTTAAATTTTTTGCTGGTGCAAGAACGATTTCTCTCTCTATGGCTTGTTGGTATTGGTTAGCGTGAGCCAGGAAACCAAGTTTAGGATTAATTGAAAATGCTTTTTGCCAACTGGCAGTCAGTGTGCAACTGAGTAGCCAAACTGTGGGTGCCAGGGTTACTGCGATAAAGCACTCCTGTTTTCTTTTTACCAGGACTACTGTTGCGAGAATTAATGCGATTGAAGCAAGCATTTGATTGGCTATGCCAAATAAAGGCCATAAGCTATTAATACCTCCCAGGGGATCGATAACGCCTTGATACAGAAAATATCCCCACATACCGACGCAAATTCCTGTAGCCAATACATTTGCTGGCCATGACCCGGTATGTCGCATGTTGGGGAAAAAGGTACCTAACAAATCCTGGAGCATGAAACGGCCTGCTCGTGTTCCTGCATCCACGGCAGTTAAAATAAATAAAGCTTCAAACAAGATGGCAAAATGATACCAAAATGCGAGCATGGCCTTGTTTTCAAAGAGTTGAGAGAAAATTTGTGCAATCCCAATGGCTAAGGTTGGTGCTCCTCCTGTACGAGATAAGATAGTTTGCTCACCAATTGTTTCTGCCGTCGTTGTTAACATGTCGGGAGTTAAAGTAAATCCCCATTGTGAAATGGTTTCTGCGGCTTGTTGGGCTGTTGTTCCAATTAAAGCCGGAGGGCTATTGATTGCAAAATAAACACCGGGCTCTAAACAGCATGCAGTAATCAGTGCCATGATTGCAACGAAGGATTCCATGAGCATACCACCATAGCCAATAAATCGCGCATCAGTTTCATTGGCTATCATTTTGGGCGTAGTGCCCGAGGCAATTAAAGAATGAAAGCCCGATATTGCTCCACAAGCAATAGTGATAAACAAAAAGGGAAATAAGCCTCCTGCCCATACTGGTCCTGTGCCATTGATAAAAGGAGTCCAGGCAGGCATTTTGAGCGTAGGGGCTACGAGCAGAATAGCCAAGGCTAAGGCCAACATCGTACCAATTTTCAAGAAGGTGGATAAATAATCTCTCGGTGCTAGAAGAAGCCATACCGGCAACACGGCAGCTACAAAACCATAGCCTGTTAACAACCATACCAGCTCTTCAGCGCTGGCGGTAAAACAAGGTGCCCACAGAGCACTTTCACTGACCTGGCGTCCCAACATAATTGCCAGAAAAAGTAATAAAAATCCTATGACGGAAACCTCAGTCACACGCCCCGGACGTAAATAGCGCAAATAAATTCCCATAAACAGACCAATGGGTACTGTTGCTGCTACTGTAAACAAACTCCACGGACTATTAGTGAGTGCTTTCACAACAATCAGGGCAAGAACAGCTAAAATGATTACCATGATCATAAACGTCGCACACTGTGCAACAACACCAGGTAACCAGCCCAACTCTGTACGAATTAACGTTCCTAGCGAGCGGCCGTCACGGCGCATGGAAATCACTAAAATAAAGAAGTCTTGTACCGCGCCAGCTAAGACGACACCAACTAAAATCCACAATAGGCCAGGTGCATAGCCCATTTGGGCTGCCAAGACAGGTCCAACTAAAGGGCCCGCTCCAGCAATGGCAGCAAAATGATGACCAAAGAGGACAAAGCGGTTGGTTGGAACATAATCCAGACCATCATTATGGCGTACCGCCGGGGTAGGCGCATTTGCATCAAGTAAAAGCACACTATTGGCGAGAAAGCGACTGTAGTAGCGATAACCGATAAAGAAAATCATACATGCTGCAGCAACAAGCCAGGGGGCCTGTATGGTTTCCCCATGGGATAGGGCCAATGCAGCAAAAGCGCAGGTTGCAAAAACTGTTAAAGTACAGCCAATAATCCACAACAACATGCGTTTCATCCTGATGTCCTTAAATAAATTCAGAGCTCCGCTTTTTTATCATATTTCTTGTACTTAAAAAACTGTCACCAAGCGACTATTACAAGATGCCAATGTATTTGCGAAGGTCGATTAGTAGGGTGTGCTGAAATTCTGTTAATTTCACAGCATGTTTGGAGGCTTAAAACCGCCCGGAAGGAATGAGCCGGGCCTACCAAGAATGGGAGTCACAAAAATTGTAATCTTACTTCAATAAGTGTGCCGATAATTTTATCTATTTTTTCTTTTATTTTAGTCAGTTTCATATTGCCGTCCGCCTGATCTTGTTTGATATACAATTCCGATTTTTCTATAAATAATCTATTAAATATCAAATTGTTATCTTTCTTAATAAGGACAAAATCCCTATCGCGCGGTTTTTTGTCTGGATCAAAGATTAGGATAGAATTCTCTGGGAAAAGAGGCTCCATGGTGTTGCTTTCCATCAGTAAAGCAAATGAATGCTCACCTGCTTCTTTGTCCAGAATTATTTGTTTTGCGGATGTTCTCTCAATGTGTGGCCAATGGCACACCATTGCCCAGCTAATAACTGGAATGGTTGCAATATTCAAACTTTTTTTAATTGAATCAGGTATGCTTTGATCCAAAGGCAATAAGCCAGTTAATTGAGGGATTGAGACAGAGAAAAAATTTGCGAGTCGTTCCAGTACCCCTCGCCTTGGTTTTTTAGTAGTACCATTGAGTAAATGATGTAGGGTTGGTTGTGGAATCTGTGTTTGTCTGGCCAATTCACTTAATGATAATTCCCCATGCAGTGTCAGTAAATGTCTTAAATTGCTACTTATCGTTGTACTGTCGGCCATAAAGCTCTCCATCTTCTGATAAATATATTTATTCATAAAAGATTGACAAAAGCAAAAAAAGATCATTAAATGAATAAATATGAATAATAAATTAATAAAAATATGACCATTGCGAATAAATTATTAATGGGATGAAATTATCCGTAGGTGAAACAATTCGATTGAATCCTAAGTGGTTTATCCCAAACAGGCTGGATGAACTAAGGAAACAGTGTATCAAACAAAAGGAGGAAAAATGACAGATAGCAAAGAACGCGTTTTTGCTTATACGTTGGCAAAAACAATCGATAATGATGAATTGGCAAACGTATCTGGAGGATATGCAGCAACGTTTACTCATTCAGAAACGGTGAAAGGCACAGGAGGAAGCGGGCAAGGGGTAGATGCCTGGTATGATCAAAGCATTGACTGGTAGTTAGGTTAGAGGCCCCATTTAAGGGGGCTCTATGTCAACGAGGCTCTAGGCTGCTGTGAGAAAAATAATGAAATTCCTAATTCCTACAGAACCAGATGACACGCATGCTATTCTAGTAAAACTAGCCTTAGAAAAAATGGGGCATCACGTCAGACTTTTATTTACAGCTGACCACCCAAGCAAACAAAAAAATTCCCTGTTTATTGATAGGGATGGTTATCAATGGAAAAGCACTGATAAATACAGCAGTATTTTAGATAATGATTACGATGTTCTCTGGTGGCGGCGCGCACGAAAACCCTACGTTGCAAAGAATGTAACCCATCCGGAAGATTATAAATTTATTAGTAGAGAAAACCACTTATTCTATGAATCATTAACTTTCTGTATGGCTCCGGGGGCCTGGTGGGTTAATTCAAAAGAAGCAGCGAGTAGAGCCAATTCAAAGCTTCTACAACTAAAGACTGCCAATCAATGCGAGATGATTATTCCTACCACACTTTGTTCAAATGACCCCAAGGATATCCGATATTTTCTATTAAAACATGAAGAGGAAGGGGTAGTTTATAAACCCCTTTGCGCAAATTTTTGGTTTGAAGAAAATAAAATTAAAATTGCTTACACAAGCAAAATTAGTTTTTTGGATCTGCCGCACAATAAATTATTACAACTTGTACCGGGGATATTTCAGAAAGAAGTTAAGAAAGACTATGAGTTAAGGGTTACTTGTTTTGGTGATTATATCGTTGCGGCAAAATTAAACTCTCAACTTCATCCCGAGGGGAAGATCGATTGGCGAGCAATTCCTGAAGGAAAAATGAGCATAGAACCTTATAAATTGCCTGATGAGTTAGAGAATAAAATACGTCAATTTATGCAAAAAATAGGAATAGTGTTTGGTGCATTTGACTTTATTGTTACTCCGAAAGGAGATTATGTATTTCTTGAAGTCAATGAGCAAGGCCAATTTCTATGGCTAGAAGAATATAGCTCGCATTTTCCTATGTTGGATATCTTTACTAATTTCCTTATCAATAAGTCCAGGACATTTAGATGGAATCCAAAAAAATTTAATCATGTAATTAATGATTATAGAAAGGAAATGAAAGACATAGTCACTCAAAATGTGCAGCGCCACGTCGATTTAAATTGCAAAAGTATGCATAACGAATAAGGTAAGAATAATGAAAAGGGTATTCATATTAACATTAACTCTTCTATGTTCATTTACCATTGAAGCAAACAACATAGTCGATATTTATGGACTTGACGAAAAGCAATCAGAGAAAATAATAAAGAAATATGCAAATAGAGTGGCCATTATTGAGGGCTTATTGCTGCATAGAAGGCGTGAAAAAAACAATGACAGTAACTTGGATAACCTGCTTTTCAAAAAGAGAGCATTGTTAAATGAAATCAAGAATGAAGGTCGGTTTTTGTATGTGGATTTTAATACGATTTTTTATCCTGGAAATAAAAATCAATATACTACGATAGAAGTCGTTCAAAAAGATCAACCTGAAAGGCTACGGTATATAAATACAGAGTATGCAAAAAACTATAAATTAAAAGATGATTTAATTAATGAAATGATTACTTTTAGTAATCTTGAGTTTGAATTAATGATTAACAATCAATTAAATCTAAAAGAGAGTTCCTGTCCTGTTTATCATTGTATCAGTGGATTTCACCATCCTAAATTAAAGCCTTATTTAAAAATTTTTAATACAGGCGCTATTAAAGAAAAAACATTCATTATTAAAACATTAAATGATGATCCTGATCCATCGAGACGCGCCGCAGCTGCTTTTTTGCTGGGGCATTTTAAGGATCCCCATGAGATTATTTCCCTTTTAATGCTGCATGTTAATGATAGAGATAGTGGTGTTCGAAATAATGTAATGAGGGTTATTGCAGCGACAATGTTTAGAGCAAAAATAGACCATATTGATGTTCTACCTTTTTTAGATTTATTAGCCTCTCCCGAAACGACAGATAGAAATAAGGCTCTTGGTATACTTGCTAAAGCAGCGGACTCTCAAGATGAAAAAAAAATTATTATTCAAAAGGGAGGTGAAAATCTGTTGGCCATCTTGAAACTTAAGCAGCCCAATAACCATGATATAGCTTACCTTATTCTAAAGAAAATAAGTGGAAAAGATTTTGGTGATACTAATCTAGCTGCTTGGAAAAAATGGTTGGAATCAGCTCAAATTGGATTGGCCTAAATGATTTATTTTAATTGGATTTAAAACAATGATTTTATATAACAATAAGGAATAAAAATGGAAGATATGAAAAAGCGGGTTTTAGCTTATGGATTAGCTGTTGAGATTAGCAATGAAGAGCTTGAAAGCGTATCCGGCGGTTCTAATTTTGGCAGCAGGCAAAATACGTTAGAAATATCTGGTTGTTATCCAGACCCTTGCGATATTAGCACGGATCATATTCCAGATTAGATTAACTATCATTTGTAATCTTTTTACGGAAATAAGCAATATTGAAAAGTCTACTATAGGGAAATTGAATGAATTTATTAATCGCCACAGAACCAGATGATGCGCACGCGATTATAACCAAATTAGCACTTGAGCAAAAAGGTTATGCCTGTACACTTTGGTATACAGCTGATATGCCTTCAAGACAAGCCAACAGTATTTATATTAATAATGGTGGTCTTGAGTGGATCCCAGAATCGGGAATAAGTGATGAATTATGTCATTTGGAAACTAATCCCTTTGATATAGTGTGGTGGCGTAGAGCAAGACTTCCCTATATCCCTGATTCAATCCAGGTAGAAGATCGCAAATGCGCGCGTAAAGAAAACATCGCGTTTTTCGAATCCTTATCGACGATAATTGCACCAGGTGCTTTTTGGATTAATCCTCTTGATACGCAAAGACGAGCAAACTCAAAAGCCAGTCAATTAAAAATAGCTTCACAGTGTGGATTCAAAATTCCAATCACCTTAATGTCAAATTCCCCTTCACATATAAAAGGATTCACCAAGAAATACCAAAATAGGGGAGTGATTTATAAATCTTTTCTACCTAATTACTGGAAAAACGAAAATGGTGTAAGGGCAATGTATACTGCAAGCGTTCATGAAAGCCAATTTCCTGACGATGAGTTATTGCAACTAGTACCTGGCATTTTCCAGGTAGAAATAAAAAAGAAATATGAATTAAGAGTGACTTGTTTTGGTGAAAAAGTAGTTGCAGTAAAAATAGACTCCCAAAAGCATGAAAAGGGGAGAATTGATTGGCGCAGGATTGCTAATCAGGAGTTGAAGATTAAACCCTATATTCTTGATCAAAATACTATGCATAAAATTAAAAGATTTATGAAATGCCTGGGAATAGTTTTTGGATGTTTTGATTTTATAGTATCGACAGATAATGAACTCTATTTTTTAGAAATAAATGAGCAAGGACAATTTCTCTGGATAGAAGAAGTTAATCCGGAAATAAACATGTTAGAAACATGGATTCAATTTTTGACGGAAGAGCCCCCCTTCTGTCTATATAGAAATAGGCCGGAACAACTGTCGACAAAGCAATTTATTAGTCAAGTGAATAAAATTAAAAAGGAAAAAATCCAAAGGCACATTTATTTAAATGAAATTACGTAGAAAGACTAATCCATTTATGAAGTCATATGAACACTAAATTTGATGCGTCAATCACTAATTTATCTTTGAATGATTAGCTAATGAACGATAAAACACTCTTTAGATTAGAAGTCGCCGAGAGTAAAAAAAATCAGAATTATGGGCTTGTATCAATTAACACACCTGTTTCATACCGGTTTATAGCAATTGGCTCTATGGGTATTGTATTGCTCATTGTTTTATTTTTAGTGTTCGCTGAATTTGCTGAGAAAATTATTATTTCTGGTTATCTTGATTCTACCAAGGGGATAGCGCGAGTTTATCCAAAAAGAAATGGTGTAATTATTCAAAGCTATCGGCATCAAGGAGACAAAATAAAAAGAGGGCAGAATTTATTTTTGATTGATACGTCTTATACTGGCATATACAAAAGCCATGATCATGAAATATTTAAAAATCTAAAAAAGAATCAGGAATTTATTAAAAAAGAAATTAACTATAAAAATCAATATTTAGATGCCTTAAAAAAACTATTAGAAAAGCACTATATCTCATGGGCAACATACAATGAAAAACAAGAAGAATTGATAGAAATTAAAAATAAGAAAAATCTTATTGAACTCGATATGATTAAGTATCGGCAGGGGAAATCTTATACTATTCGCTCACCCATAGATGGAGTTGTCTCAAGCATTATTTATAAAGAAGGACAGTATACCAATTTGTCTAAACCGTTGGCCAAAATAATGCCAATTGACACTGATTTGGTAGCGGAACTTTTTATTCCAGCGAAAAAAGCCGGATTCTTGAATAAAGAGAATAAAATTATTATTAGATACGATGCCTATCCCTACGAACGGTTTGGAACTTATCAAGCAACAATAAAGGAAATAAGCCAAAGCATTATCACCGATGATGAAGAAGAAAAACCCATACGAATAGGAGAGCCCTATTATAAAATTACTGCTGAATTGGATAAGCAATTTGTTGTCGTTTATGGGGCGGAAAAAAAACTACAGCAGGGAATGACCTTCTCAGCCGTTATCGTTGGTCAAAAAAGAAAAATATGGCAATGGATCTTAGATCCTTTATATAGCTATTATGGAGTGTTATTTTCATGAAGAAGAAAGTTCCTGTATTAAACAGCAGGTCAAAATTACCCATTATTATTCAAAGTGAAATGAGTGAGTGTGGGCACGCCTGTATTGCCATGATAGCTAATTTTTGGGGGCACCACCTTGATTTGTATACCCTTAGAAAAATAAGTCGACCTTCAAATCGTGGTATTAATTTATTGCAAATAAAAGATTTATTGGAAAATTTGGGATTTATGATACGAGGATTGAAAGTTTCACTGGAGGAGTTAAACAAGGTAAAAACACCGGCAATCTTGCATTGGGATATGAATCATTTTGTTGTCCTGAAAAAAGTTAGAAGAAAATCGATCACAATTCATGACCCTGCATTAGGTATTCGACAGTGTTCAATTGAAGAGGTGTCTAACTCGTTTACAGGCATAGCATTAGAGATTGCGAAAGCAAACGATTTTCAGGCTATTAAGAATAAGAGTAAGCTTTCTTTATATGATTTGGTTAAAACAGTTAAAGGGATTAACAATTATATTTTATTCCTGATTTTAATTTCTTTGGCTATTGAATTTTTTAGTTTATTAAATCCTCTCTTTATACAATACGTTACTGATAGTGTAATTATTTCCAGTAACATCAATAATTTATATGTTATTGTCCTTGCTTTTAGTGTATTGATTTTTATTCAAATTTTCACTGAATATATTCGCGGAAGAATGGTAATTTATTTAACAACGAATTTGACAGAGAATTTATCAGCAAATTTAGTTAAACATTTATTAAAACTGCCTTTGGATTTTTTTGAAAAAAGACATAAAGGAGATATTCAATCTAAATGTCAGTCTATCGATCAGATTCAAAGAAAAATTAGTACAGATTTTATTAATACGGTTTTAGATGGATTAGTCATTATAATCAACCTGTTGGTCATGATAATTTATTGTCAGTTACTTGCCAGTATTGTGATTTTTACCCTATTAGTCTATCTGGCTATACGATGTATAACGTACAATAGGGTTAAAAGGCAAACTGAAACATCCATTTATCAGCATGCAAAATCATCGTCTATCTTTCTAGAAACGTTACAAAGTATCTTTTCTATCAAGTCTTTTTTAAAAGAGTCAGTAAGATTCAATATTTGGCGAAATTCATATATTCATTCTTTAAATGCGGATTTTAAAATTGCCAAGATTAATAGTGTTTATAGTATTGTTAGCCAATTGTTGTTTAGTATGGAGCATATTTTAGTTGTGTCGGTAGGCGCGCAACTCATTTTGGTTAATAGATTTTCTATTGGCATGTTAATGGCTTTTCTCTCTTACCGCCTCCTCCTGGTTAATAAGACTTCCTCATTGATTCAAAATATATTTGATTACAAATTAATTTCCATTCAGTTAGAGAGGTTAAGCGATATCTTATTCCATGAACCAGAGGTCATTGGTACCGGGTCAGGACGTGTAGAGGAAATCAAGGGGGCACTTACTTTAAAAAACATTTCTTTTAGATATAACCAAAGTGATCGATATGTTTTGAAAGATATTAACTTAAATGTGGCAGCTGGTGAGAAAATTGCCGTTATTGGTCCTTCTGGTTGTGGTAAATCGACGCTTTTAAAGGTAATGATGGGTTTGCTCAATAAAACTGAAGGTGAAATTTTTATTGATAATCTACCAATCAAAGAGTTTGGATTAAAAAACTATAGGGATTTAATTGCCAGTGTGATGCAGGAGGATTCATTAATCAGTGGTTCAATATTGGATAACATCTCTTTTTTTGATGAAAATGTCGATCTGGAAAGAGTCTATTATGTAGCAAAAATATCCTATATCCACGAAGATATATGCCAATTGCCAATGGGTTATGAAACACTGGTTGGGGGGATAGGATTGGCTCTATCCAGTGGACAAAAACAGCGGTTACTCTTAGCCAGAGCCTTGTATAAAAAGCCTAAAATATTATTTTTGGACGAAGCAACGAGTCATTTGGACTTGGTGAATGAAAAGAGCATTAATAGCTCTTTAAAATCATTAAAAATTACTCAACTTGTCATTGCTCATCGTATAGAAACAATTCAAATGGCTGATCGGGTTATTAATTTAAAAGATATCAATCATTGTTAAGTACGGGACCATACAGTTTTCATAAGTGTATTGCTTATGTGAGTGACGAAACTTTAATTATAAGCCTTTACTGGTATGGGTTTTACTACCGAGATATAGTTCTTCTCAAAGGCAGCCAGCTTATTTTCCAGTTGCTGTTGTAGTCTTGCCTTTTCATTTTTTTCGACAAACTCGAGGCAGGCAGCGCTATTCAAGTCTTTACAAGCAGGGACTGGTTTTGCTGTTGCTGCATCAGCCCATATACTCTCACCAGGTAAAAAACTATAGGTGAGCGCGTTGCGATTAATCATTTTTAGAGTAGGGTAATCAATCCCATGATTTAATACGGCTTGCACATATTGACGGGTAAGATCCGTACGTAGTATGCCCTCATCATCAGTAGATAAAACCACGGGCACTTGGTGGGCTATATAAAACCGTAAAGGATGCTTTTTTCCAGCGATATTAAGGAGTTTTTTGTTAGAAGTGAGGTTGATTTCAACGGCTATCTGTTTGTTTGCCATTGTCTTAAGCAAGGCTTCAGCATTATTTTCAAAAGCGATATCGACACCATGGCCTATGCGTTCGGCATGACCCAAAGTCACTGCTTCATTGATATGAAAACGCAGATCCTCGGGTAAGACTGCTTCGGGAGCTAATTCACCAGCATGCAGGGCAATATGCACCTTAGGATATAACTGATGCATAAACGCAAAAATCTCCATTTGCTTATGATAATTTTGTAAAGAAATAGGTGCAGATTCAGCCTGTACCAAATTAACCCCTACAATTTCTTTAGACTGCGAAGCAGCGGTAAAAGCATTTAAGGCTTGGGAAAATACTTTTTCTGGGGCTTGCTCACGCAAAACATAGTATTGAAATCGAACAGTTAATTGACAAACATCCTGAAAGGGGGCTTTGTCGCAACCCAACTCTTTGCGTGCTTTTTGTAAAAGCTCTTGAGCCACGTCCATGGTATGTTTGACATTTGCCTGAAAGGCTTTGTCAGCAAGTAATTGTTTGCTCGTTGCAGCAAAATTGGCGGGGCTAATGCTCTGAGGAGCGAAGGTCGTTGACTGGGCATTATCAGGCAGAATCATGATTTCTAAATATTGCTCATGCTGGCTTGCTGCCCGTTGCATGATTTCAGCCAAAAGTTGTGGTCGGTAAGCAAAAACAAGCGGCATAAACTTGTAAAAACTAGCAAAAAAATGATCGTGCCCTGATTCTTCCCCCGGTATGAAATCCTTCAATGACCAGGCACGAATCACTCGATTATAGAGAGCGGGTTGCTGTAATAATTCAGCGCTTTTAACGCCGACACAGCGCTCAGTTGTCTTACTGATTCCCAAAGACATTTTATCCAGGCAATAATCTCCCTGGCTGGCCAGAGCGAGCATGGTCTCTGGATAGGCGCCACCAGCGAGGTGATAATGCAATTCACCCCCTTTGGGCATCGCTCTTAGAAAAGCATAAAGGGCATTAGGATCTGTTTTAATGGTTTCAAAGTATTGATAGATGTTTGCATGCACAAAAGCATGGTAACCAAGCAGAATCCAGAGAAAAAATTGTTTGCACAGTCGCATAAAAAACCGGACTAAATTTAGCGAACAGCGATTATCGCATAAATAAGCAGAGAAAGCTTCTTGCTGCCTTTTGTTTGAAATTTGAACTCTCTTGGGGCGCGCTGATGTCGTGCATAAAGCACAGCAGGTAAGTTCCGTGCTACCGGAGAAAGCATGATGGGTAGCCTTGATGGAGCGAAGCGTAATCAAGGTTTATTGGTTTAATAATCGTATTATTGCACATGCTCTACTCACTTGGGTATGGCTGGTTAAACCGAATTGGGTAGGCTGTTTTGGAGAGTGAATACCTTGATTACGCTCCGCTCCATCAAGGCTACGTTCTGCGTTCCGTGCTACCGGAGAAAGCATGGGTAGCCTTGATGGAGCGAAGCGTAATCAAGGTTTATTGGTTCAAGAATCGTATTATTGCACATGCTCTACTCACTTGGTTAGGGATGGTTAAACCGAATTGAGCAGGTTGTTTTGGAGAGTGAATACCTTGATTACGCTAGGCTCCATCAAGACTACTAGCTTTAACTAACATTAGTTAATTTGATCTAAATTCTGTCTTCCCTGCGTAGGCGGGAAACGAAATTCCAACCAAATCCACAAGCAATTTGGGAAATAGATTTCTGCATTCGCGGAAATGACACCCGTTTCGTTTTGCGAAGCTGTAACCGGGGGTAAACTGTTTTTCTCGGATTACAGCTTCACTTAATTTTGGCTAAGGGTTTTTCCCTGGCGATGCCAGTCCGTTATGATCAAATTTAATGGTACAGGCATAACGGCAGGCTGCCTCGCGGGGAACATTTTTTCCATGTTTCGTGATATCAGCATTCGTGTATCGACAAAGAATGCTCGTCCCTTGTCGATACAAATGACCCGCGGCGCCTTCTTCATGAACTTTGGGACCGGTCAGTGAATTATAAAGATGCTTGGCTTGTTTCCCCTGAATCTCCAGGCTGCTAGCGGCCTGGCTATTGAAAGCAAAACAAGCTCCCAGAATCAAAAAGGGGAGTGGTAGACAGGATTTCATACTTTGCTCCTTGCGTAAGTATTCACATGGAGTTATAGCATATTGATTAAAAATGAGCCAGCCATGGCTCGTTATCCCCTCTCTGGCGCACGACAGTTTGCTTAGTCCTCAGTGCTTTGCTTGTCTTGAGAGGCTTTTGCAGTGTCAGTTTTATTTATTAAAGTTTCTTTTCTGGCTAACTCGGTTTTCAATTCTTTGTAGCGGGCACTTAGATCATTGATCACTTCTTTAGGTTGGGCCTTCTCAATTTTGCTAACCAAATCATCGATTGCCTGTTTAAGATTATTAAGCCTCGTGGCCAAGGTTGGTAAAGGTTTCAGTTGATATTTTTCTGTCAGCTGTTGATAGAGCGCTTTTTTTGCTTCTAAAAAGGCAAAAATTTCATGTAATTTTTTGGTCCTTGCCTCAATGTCATGCTCCAGTTCCTCTAACGCGATGTGTGCTTTAGAAATGCGTGTTTTGCGCTCTTTAATTTTATTTTGCTGCAATAATTTTTCATAAGCATGGCTTTTTTGATTTTGCTGGTTAAAAAAGGACTTAGGCATTTTGGCCCTCCTAAAACATCCTATGCGGTTTAGAATCTTCAATCCTGTATAAAATAGGATGGTTATCTTTCTAGCAATGCATAATAATGCTAATTGGAAATTAACATTTATTCAGTATCTTGATATTACTACAAGCGTAAACAACCTCATAAATTTTTTTTGGAAGCCTGTACTTCACCTTATGAGGATTCTTAGCGGCTTGTTTATTATAGATTATAGGCCATACTGGGGATGATTGACCTAAGTCATTTATATCATTCTTTACAGCTTTGCTAGAGTTGGAAAAGAATCCCCAGCTTCTTCAACAAGCTCATAGGGTTGAGTCGTTTCAGGGTTACTCTTTAAGATTAAAGCTTCTTTTATGGCCAGCGCAGCTTTCAATTCCTCATAATGAGAACTTAAATCTGCAATAACTTTTTCTGGTTGGGATGCCTCAAGCTTGCCAAGTAAATCACTAATCGCTTGTCCTAATTTATTAATTCTTAGAGCCAGGCTTGCAGTGGGCTTTTGCTGATACTGTTCAGTTAATTGCTGATAGAGGGCTTGTTTGCTGTCCAGGAAATTAAAAACGCCTTGCAGCTTTTCGCAGCGCTTATCAATGTCTTCCTTCAGTTGCTGCAAGGCTTGATGTGCCTGACGCAGGCGTGTCATACACGTAGTAATTTCATTTTGCTGTAGCAATTTCCCGTAAACAGGAAACCCGTTGCCATTAAAAAATAAATTAGACATTGTTTAATTGACCTATTTCCATTATTAACCGTAAGTTGGCGTAGCCCCATCGGTAGGAATGACAACTCCATCTTGGGGAATTGTAACACCTAACCCTTTTTGTGGAGAAGTAACAAGTGGTTGGTCAGATAAACTTTCCACAAGGATAGCTGCCTTTGACAAGGAAGAATCACCACGCACTACCTCTGTTATATACCCTCGAACAACGTCAAATTCTTCTTCATCCGTATGATTAAATGCTTTTTCCGATTGTTCTTGGTGTTCACCTAATAGTATTTTCTGTTCTTGCTCTTGTTTTTCGCGTAAGGCTTCTTCTGCTTCTTTTTTATCCAAGGCTATAAAGGCTGCTCTAGCATTGGTTTCAAAAGTTTCTTCACTAATACTCTCTTGGTAAATTGATAATTGATGTTCATTCCGCGACAGGTTTGTTGCGCTTGCAACGCCTACAGCCACACCACCCACACCCAATGCAAGGTAGTCTTTTACACCTTCCAGGATGAAGCCTAAGGGCGCGAAAGCCCCGGTAGCAATTAATACTAAATTGACTAGAGTCATTAACGCGAGGAAACCCAAAAAAAGACTGCCAGCGTTTCTGCGTACAAAAGACTGCTGCGAGGCTCGCTCTAAAGCGGGATTAACGGCAATAACATCTTGTCTCTCTTTTTCAAGTCTCTCCAAAAGCGCCTTTCTTGTTTGAAAAGTTTTAGTTTTGCCAGCATTTATCGGAGCGACTTTGTTAGTCAATTCTTCCAGTTCTTCTAATTTTTCGAGACTGACTAACCCATCGGCCAGAAAAACCCCTTCAAACATGTCTTTAACGGCTGCAGATTTCAAAAACGCTAAAAATTCTGGGGCAGCATCGCTACTCTCGACGAATTCTCCTTTATCATCGTCAACTATTTCTTCTGAAGAGAGGAAGAAAGTCGGTCGATCTTTATCCTTTCCCGGGGTGTTACGTGTACTGCTGGCAATCCATAGGGAAGGATCTTCAGTCGAGTAAGTAATGGAAACGCCGCAAAGTATACCCTCGTCATTATAGTAGCCAAAGTCAATTCTACGCATACTTTGGAAGTACGCTTCATATCTTTGTGCTCTATCGCCTTCAGCACCATCCTTACAAAAAATTTCCTGGTTTACCATCAATAAGCTGAGCAGTAATTGATAAGAGGCCGCTGTTAAGTTGCCTTGAGCAAAATCAGTACTAGGGGCATTGACCCAATCACGAACGAAATCATCAACAGTCTTTCCATTAGAGGGAAAGAAATTTGCTCTATTTAGATCCAGAAGTGTCTGGCTAAGATTAGCGCGATAAGGTGATGATGAAATCATCTCCTTTACCACATCGCGAATTTTACCATTCGCACCCCTTGAGGGAAGCGGTTTATACCGGTTATCAAATGTAATTTTTACTACATCGTGCGAAGTTCCAGCGACTTTTTTAACTTTAGGCATTGTATTGTTCCCCTCGATCAATCTGCTTAATATAGCAAATCAACCTTAAGTCAGTATGAAGTAGGACGCACCTACAATAATGGACAGATTATATACATTTCTTTGTTAATTGTCTATTTCTAGCTCTCAAACATGGAGCTCCCTAATTCAGCTTGTAATCTTCATGTCGAAAGCAGAGCTTTGCAATAACCTCTTGAGGCGTTTTTTGAAGACAGGTTAACAATTATTAAGGGATGGTTTAAGTTCTTTAATTCTTACAGCGAGCTCAGGGTAAAGGGTTGTTGATATTGTTTTTTGAGTTGTTGATAAAGTGCTTTTTGCTATCTGGTAAAGAGAAAAAATCCCTTGTCATTTTCACGGTGCGATTCAATGCCTTTCCGGCGAGCCTTTATGCGTGATTGATATGATTAATGCGCGCATTGCGGCGCGCATTAATTGGCATCTCCACTAGAGTGTGAATGTGCTTTGGTCAGTGTTTGTTGGATTAACAACATCTTTTTTGATACCTGGGTTGATCACTACAGGGGAATCAACCGAAGATTCATCTATACCACCGATCAATCGTCTTGCTTCGTCCACTTCATCCTTAGATTTGACTACCAGGCTCAAGTCCTCTTCTACCCCTTTAAAACCAACTAGATCAAGTTCAGAGCCACTGTCGGAGCTATTGCTTAGTCGGCGTTTATCGACTTCAACGTGTTCTTGAACTACATCGCGTACAACGTGCTCTTGAACTACATCGTGTACAACCTGTTCTTGAACTACTACTGGTTTTTCGACCACTTCAACTGGTGGAAGCTTACTCAAATTCTTTTCATAAAGAGTATGAGGTTTTTCGGGATCCTGCCGCGTACCAAGTCCAAAGACACCTAAACCAACCGCTGCAGCAGTAAGGCCTGCCCCTAGAGTTACTGTTCCGGTGGCAACGCCAAGGCCTAATCCTGCTAACCAGCCACCAACCGCCTGAGATACGACCGGGATTGGAGCAAAAGCCAGCACAATACCGGCGGCAAATAAGAGGAAACCGAAAATTTTTGCAGCCATTGAGGTTTTGTTGCCCTCTTTGGTCGCTTTAGCCCAGGCTTCCATTTTCTCTTTGCGGTTTGGCTCTGCAGGTTGAGCATTATCAGGTTTTGCTTTAACCAACGCGGCATAATCTGCTCCCTGATCAGCAAGCATCATTTGACGCAACTGCTCAGAGGAAATTTTAACCGTTGCCCAGTTATATTTTTCCTTTGTGCTTAAAGGTGTCTTACCTGCTTTTATTTGCTCTTCATGCAGCTCGCGAGAATCAATTTTTTTCTGTAAGAAAGGAGATAACTCACCGGCCGCTCCTGTTTTACTGTGTGATTCACCTGTCCTCGTATTGTGTTTGCCTGGAGCACTTGCTTCAACACCAACCATAACTATGTTGGTATCCTGGTGTAAGTACATGTGGCCCCACTCACCAGATTCATCGGGATTTTTACCCAAACCGCCTGAAGCGCCTTCTCGACTGGCTATATGATTTCCACCAATCGCCAAGTTGATTCCAGCATGTTTAGAAGCGCCTACTAGCGCACGGAACGCATCCGAAATAGCGCCTAACAAACCGGATTTAGCTTCTGCTGGACTGCCATTCGCATCTGTGCCGCCAGCGCGATGGGTAGCGAAAGCACGGGTTTTAGCCTGGCTATTGGTGATGAAAGCGTAGAATTGTTGTTGTTCTTCGGCTGACAGAGCACTGACATCAAAGTTAACTCGACCGCCATGAGTTAGGTATTCACCAATCGGATAGGCATCATCTGGCGCTTGGCCATTTACTGTCAAAGTACCTGATTTGATAGCTAATAAAACTCTGCCTAATGCCTTGGAATTTTCGGTAGGATTGCGTAAGGTATCTTCCAATAAAGTGAGTCCATCGCGTGGCATTATTTCAGCCATTTTGGATTTGCCATAAGCAATCAGCTCTTCATCCTCTGCTTCTGGATGTTCTTTTAAATATTGTAAAATTAAATCACCCATCTTTAAAGTTGCATGTTTGTAACTCGCCTCGACATTTTCAAACGAAGGGCTTCCTAGGAAATAGGTCATTAAGTCAGAGTCTTTAAAATTGTCGCGATAAATTCTCTCCATTGCTTCATAAAGCGTGAGGTCGCCATTTTCTGCTTTCAGGATTTCTAAACGTTCACGCAAACGCGCCCCTCGCATTTCTCCACGGGTAGCGGGACGATTCGAAAAAGCAAGGCTTTCATCACTGTCTTTACGTTTGATGGCAAATTTTGCTCTTACCCGCTCATCTTGTTCATTTTTAGCAGGTAAAACAAACTCCATATCTTTGAGTTGTAGACCCTGCATAAACTGGATATCAGCTTCTTCTACGTTCCTATCTAGGATACTGTCTCCCTGATTTTCTAGTTTGTTGTTGAAGAATTGGCGGCTGATTACTGCCAGCATAGGGAAAAACTGCTCATCATTAAAAGGGTTATTTGTAGGCATTTTGCACCTTCACTAATTTAATTTGTTGTATTTAGTATATCGCAATAACCTTATGGGAAAATTAAGGGCTAATTTTTGCTCCAAAATGTATGCGTTATAGTTTTTATCTCATTTAGTATCATACCATTCTGATACCTGCTCTGCCCTGTTTTGCCTTCCACACGACGACCCTAAATCGCTTTTTAACTGGGTTCGCAAACCCTACTTTAAAGCGCGAAGGGTAGATGTTTTTTCTACTACCACTTTGGCTTTATTGCGTCGTGGACGTCGAGTTCACCAGCCGTTGTCAGCTCTCTTATAGTTAATAAGACTTCTTTTCTAGCCAACTCTAATTTCAATGCTTCATAATTGGCACTTAAATCGGCTATCACTTTGGCTGGTTCAGTTGCTTCCATATTAGCCAGCATATCTGTAATGGCTTTTTGAAGCTTTTCAATGCGGCCTGCCAGTGAAGTTGAAGGTTGATTTTGATATCGCGCTGTTAATTGTTCATAAAGCGCTTGTTTCTCATCCAGGAATTCATAGATACCTTGCAATTTTTGGCAACGGTTATCAATGTCTTGTTTTAGGCGCTTTAAAGCCTGATGGGCTTCATTGATACGCGCTTTGCATAGGGTAATTTCGGTTTGCAGCTGTTTACCTGTATACACCGGTCGTTGTACATTTTTTCCAAAAAAATTTGACATCTTTAATTTACCTCAATCAGAGCATGAAAGGGGTCATTCCAGCGGAATGGACAGATTATATACATTTTTTTGAAGGCTGTCCATCCAGTACTAAATGCAGTAGCCACCACAGGCATTGGCCTGTGGTGGAATTATTTAACGCTTGGCGACTGCCAGGCCTTTTAAGATAGTAAGGGCAGCGTACAATTGATAATCTTCGTGAAGCAGGGTTTGATCATCTTTTGCAGAGGCATTCGTTTTACTTTGTTCGCCTTTTTCATCCTTGTTCAGTAGATGCCCACTCAAATCGGCTTCACTGAAACCGGCAAAACCACCTGCTTTCGGGTCAGCTTTGGGTACAGCGATCTCTTCGACCACGATGTCAGGGGTAATACCTTTTGCTTGAATAGAAGTTCCAGAAGGCGTGTAATACAATGCGGTAGTCAATTTGATTCCTCGTTTGTCATCAAGAGGGAGCACTGTTTGTACCGAGCCTTTACCAAAACTTTGCGTGCCGAGAATAATAGCGCGTTTGTTATCTTTCAGTGCACCGGCAACAATTTCTGAGGCAGATGCAGAGCCATTATTAATGAGTACTACTAATGGCGCATTGTTCAAGATATCACCCGGATTAGCCAAGGCAGTAAATTTTGAGCCAGGGAGGCGGCCTTGGGTGTAAACAATGAGTTCAGGTTTGCCAGCCTTGCTTGTATCAAGGAAAGCATCGGAGACTTGGATTGCTGAGTCCAACAACCCGCCTGGGTTATTACGTAAATCCAGAATAAGGCCTTTAAGTTTACCGCCAGACTGTTGTTTTAACTGGCTAATCGCTTTTTCCATATCTTCGCCAGTCATCGCCTGGAATTGGGTGAGGCGCACATAGCCATAGCCATCGTCCAGTAATTTGCTTTTTACGCTCTTGATCAGGATTTTTTCACGTACCAGTGAAAAATTGAGTGGCTTATTCTCACCTTTACGTAAAATAGTTAAATCCAGGGTAGTACCTTCCTTGCCTCGCATTAATTCAACGGCTTCTTTTAAGCTAATTCCTTGCACCGATTGGTTCCCCAATTTAATGATATAGTCACCGGCCTTAATACCTGCTTTGAATGCGGGGGTGTCAACTAAAGGAGTGACAACCTTGACTACACCATCTTCCATCGTCACTTCAATGCCCAAGCCGCCAAATTCACCACTGGTTGAGGTTTGCAATTCTTTAAAAGCATCCTCATCCAGGTAAGTGGAGTGGGGATCCAGGCCGCTGAGCATACCCCGTATGGCATTATCAAACAGTTCCTTGTCATCGACAGGTTTAACATAATATTTCTTAATTTGACCGATGGCATTGGAAAACCGTTGCACATCTTCCATAGGAATTCGTTTAGTGGAGGTTTCTTCGGCAGTATAAGCTTGTAGTGGAAAAAGAAGGCTTGTGCTGACCCATACTGTGATCGCACCAAAATAAAGGCGTTTGTTGTACATACTGTTCTCCTTTGGTAAGTTTGGCGCTGTATGCGTCATCTTCCGGTATCACTGTACGTTGCAATATAAGTGCCAGAGGATTATCAAGACAACCACTCGAGTGGCGGAATCGCTTTTCCACGCTGCCTTACTTCAAAGTATAGACCGTTTTGTTTTAATCCACCGCTATGGCCTACAGTAGCAATTTGTTCACCTTGTAACACCGTTGCACCCTTGTGTTTAAAGAGAGATTGATTGTGAGCATAAAGGGTCATAAAGCCTTGACCATGGTCCAGAATTAATAAAAGCCCGTAACCATTGAGCCAATCACTAAACACGACTTTGCCTGGATAAACGGCAGTAACCGGGGTCCCTTCTCCGGCAAAAAATGTCACTCCCTGGTTCATTTTTTGCAAAGATTGCCTACCGACTTGAACAGGGCGTGGCAATTTTCGCCTCATCTGGGTGAATGGTCTTTTAGCTTGAGTCACACTTTGCAGAGCCAGGGTTTTAAGTAAACGGGATAAATTTTCTTTATTGTGTTCATACTCTGATAAAGTGTGTTCTTTTGTTTCAATTTCGTTGTCGAGTGATTGTATGACGGCGGTGTGGTATTGCTTATCTCGCTCTAATTGCTGTTGATGGCTATGAAGTTGGTGTTGTAATTGTTGCTGTTCAGTGAGCTCATTTTTAAGTTTGTTATGGTCTTGGGTAATCTCTTTTTTTGTCGTATCAATCTGATCGATAATGTGTTGGCGCGATTGAACCAAATATTGGTAAAAAGTTAACAACCTGCTGATTGCATAAGGATCATCCTGATTTACAAGCCATTTAAGAGGTTGATATTCACCCATTTTATATCTTGTGCGCACATGCTGGGCGAGTAATTGCTGTTGTGCTGCCAGTTGTTGATTGAGTTCATTAACATGTTGTTGCAAAAGACTAATTTTACGTTGCTTGGAATTCATATCTTGCTGGATAAGACGCAATTTGCGTATGCCATCACTGATTTGCTTTTCAGTACCGGCCAGTTCTTGATTAAGTACCCCACGCTTGTCCTGAACGGAGGCCAGAGTCTGTTTCAGGGTATGGATTTGCTGGTCTAACCGTTTTAATTTGGTTTTAGCCTGGGTGAGCGAAGCGTTTTCAGCCCAGCATACCTCTGTCAACAAAGGCAATGAAAGTATTGTTAACCAAAGGATTGAGTTCATGGAAGTCAATAAGCGGTTTTTAATTTGCAAAATCATAATTTTTTACCAAGAGTGCGTGACCAGTCATTTCATGGGGTTGAGTAATACCAAGTAAGGCCAGAATAGTGGGGGCGACATCAATTAAACTGCCTTTGGACTGATTAAACTGCCAATCTCCTCCTACATAAAGTAAAGGAACGGGTTCGCAGGTATGGGCTGTATGTGCCTGTTGTGTGGTTTCATCAAACATTGCTTCCGCATTGCCATGGTCAGCGGTGATCAATAAAGCACCTCCGGTCTCTGTTAGCGCTTGCCACACATCATGCATGCATTGATCGAGGCATTCAACCGCTTTGACAGCAGCATTAAAGTCGCCACTATGGCCTACCATATCAGCATTCGCATAATTACAGATGATGACATCATAGGCCTCACTGCGAATTGCATCTATTAAAGCCCGGGTCAGTTCCGGTGCACTCATTTCCGGCAATAAATCGTAAGTAGCGACTGACGGGGAAGGAATCAGAATTCTATCTTCATTGCGAAACACTTGTTCTGAACCCCCATTAAAAAAGAATGTGACATGGGCATATTTTTCGGTTTCAGCAATGCGTAATTGACTTAAGCCATTATTGGCGATGACTTCTCCCAAGGTGTTATTTAATGTTATTGGAGGGAAGGCTATTTCAGTCGCTAAATTTTTTGCATAGTGAGTCATGCTTACAAAATGAGCAAGTGTAGGGTGAGTTGAGCGAATAAAACCATTAAATTCCTCATCAAGAAACGCTTGGGTTAATTGACGAGCCCGATCGGCGCGAAAATTAAAAAACAGGATTGAATCACCATCTTCAATCACTTTACCTGCACCAATCAGTGTAGGAGGAATAAATTCATCGTATTTTTTTTCCTCGTAAAAGGTCGCTATAGCGGTTTCAGCCCGCTGAAATTGATAGTTACTTTTTGCTTCTGTTAATAAACGATAAACCGGCGCCACTCGTTCCCAGCGCTTATCGCGATCCATGGCAAAATACCGTCCTGAAATGGAACATATGGTAGCGACAGGGTATCGTTCTAAATGCTGGTTGAGCCTGTCCAGGCTTTGCAAGGCACTTTGTGGTGGTGTATCGCGTCCATCGAGAAATAAATGGAGGCATACATTGCTAAACCTTAATTGATGACAGAGAGCCAGAAAAGCAAAAAGGTGATTTTCATGGCTATGCACTCCGCCTGGTGAAAGAAGTCCCATGACATGCACGGTTTTATTCTTTTTTTGCATATCCTCGATAAGATTAGTAAGGACGGGGTTTTTAGCAAATTCACCACGACTGATTGCGTCGTTAATACGAGTAAAATCCTGATAAATAATTCGGCCGGCGCCAATGTGCATATGACCAACCTCAGAGTTTCCCATTTGCTCATCTGGCAGGCCAACCTGGTGACCCGAGGCATCGAGGAGAATATGTGGTCGTGTTTGCCACCATTCATCCCATTGGGGGGTCTTGGCTGCAGCAATCGCATTATGTGCCGTATTTTCTTGGTAACCCCAACCATCCAGGATCATTAAGACGAGTGGCTTAATCTGTTGCATCAAAAAATCTCAATGGAGTAAAACCCGATTATATACTGGTTTTAATTTCTAAGCAGGATGGCACTGCAAAAAGTAAAGGGCTGTTGACATTTCTACTATTATCTTGGCGCTTATGGCTTGATTTTCTGTGCTTCGCTGCGATGCTCGACTATCAAGCCGTAATCACTCAAGCTAGGAAAATATCAACAGACCCTAATTGGAGATACTTGGTTTTTAGATATTACAATACTTAATATTTTGTTATAAAGCGGGTAGACTATCCACCATTTTATGTATTGGATGAATTGGGTTGAACGAGATCTTACCTCAACACGTAGCCATTGTGATGGATGGCAATGGACGTTGGGCACAAAGCCGTGGTTTGTTGCGAGTTGAAGGACATCGTGCTGGTGTTGAGACAGTAAAAACGGTTATCCGTTGTTGTTTACAAACTCAAATTCCAATCTTGAGCCTATTCGCTTTTAGCAGTGAAAACTGGTCAAGGCCTGAAAACGAAGTTGAGTTTTTGATGCAGCTTTTTATTGAAGCGCTAGGACATGAAGTACAAGAACTCCACCAACATGGGGTTTGCCTGCGTTTTACTGGTGATAGGGAAGCCCTGTCACCAACGCTGTGTTCCCAGATGTTAGCGGCTGAAGAGCTGACTGCAAATAATAAGCGTCTGATCTTGAATGTTGTGGTGAACTATGGCGGTAAATGGGATCTTGTCCAGGCTGCCAAGAGTATCGCGAAACGTGTGTGTACAGGTGAGTTGGCTATTGAGGCGGTTAATGAATCTGCTCTGGAACAAGCGCTCAGTACCCATGGATTGCCGGATCCGGACTTGTTTATTCGTACCAGTGGCGAGCAACGGATTAGCAATTTTTTCCTTTGGCAGCTAGCTTATACCGAATTGTATTTTACGGATGTACATTGGCCTGATTTCACAGCGGAAGCATTCCAAAAAGCATTGGCCAGTTTTAGTTCGCGAGAACGGCGCTATGGTAAAACCTCACAACAACTTAATGAGGTTAACCATGTTTAAACAGCGGCTATTAACCACAGTTATACTAGTGCCCCTCGTTTTGTTTGCTATCTATTATGCACCAAACTGGGTTTTTGCCGGGTTTGTACTGCTCTTAATGCTAGCTTGCGGTTTTGAATGGTTAGGATTAATTCCTATCGCTTCCTTGCCATCAAAAATTGCTTTTCTTGTGTTGCTTCTGGCAGCGGCGTGTTTAAGTCATTACATTTTTTATTATTGGTTGGCTCTTGGCCTCTTGCTATGGGTTTTTATTTTAGCAGCGATAGTTCTGTTCCCAAGATCACAGACAGTTTGGGGTTATTCCTGGATAGTTGCCGGTGCTTGCCTGCTGCTGCTGCCTTTATTTGCCCAGAGTATGATGGCAATTTATAAACAGGAGCAAGGTAAAGATCTGATTGTGTATTTGCTTTTTCTGGTTTGGGCTACTGATATCGGCGCTTATTTGGCGGGTAAGCAGTGGGGACGTCATAAGCTTATTCCCTCTGTGAGCCCTGGCAAAACAGTAGAAGGTGCGTCAGGTGGTTTTATATTGTCAATGTTGGTGGCATGCTGCGGTTACTATTATTTTCAGCCCCGTGTAGGCCTTGTTCATTGGTTTAACATCGGAATAGCAACGACCTTAATTTCCATGGTCGGCGATTTATTTATCAGCATGCTTAAAAGAAGAGCTAAAATTAAGGATACTGGTCGGTTAATTCCTGGCCATGGGGGCGTACTCGATCGTTTAGACAGTTTGCTTGCGGCATCGCCTTTATTTTATTGGGGATTATACGTTTTAGCACCAGGAATCTAATTATGGTACTGACTTTAATTTATTTTTTCCTTGCATTGTTATTGTTAATAACAGTACATGAATATGGTCATTTTCTCGTAGCCCGCCTTTGCGGTGTGAAGGTCCTTCGTTTTTCATTCGGTTTTGGTAAGGTACTGGCACGCTGGCATGATAAACAGGGCACGGAGTATGCCTGGTCTCTTTTTCCTCTGGGCGGGTATGTGAAAATGCTGGATGAAACTGAAGGCGAAGTCCCGGAAAAAGAGCGTCATCTTGCTTTTAATAACAAATCGGTTTGGGCTCGTATCGCAATCATTGTAGCCGGTCCTTTATTTAATTTTATTTTTGCTTTCGTCGCGTTATGGATGGTCTTGGTGATTGGTATTCAATCCCTGGCACCTATGATTGAAACAGTGAAGCCTGGAAGTATTGCTGCAGAGGCTGGGTTAGGGCCGAAACAAGAAATTCTGGCTCTGGATAATAAAAAAATTACCAGTTGGCGAGATTTTCAGTTTGCTTTAATGCCTTTGCTTGGCAGTGATGAAAAAGTCTCCATTTCTGTCAAGTCGTTAGCAAATGGCGAGAAAAAAACATTCATTCTACCCTTGGAAAATTGGAATTTGGACGCCAAAAAACCTGATCCCTTAGGAAGCCTTGGGATAACCCCCTTTATACCTACCATACCTCCTATAGTCGGTGAAGTACTTGATGACTCGCCGGCGAAAGCAGCAGGATTGCAATCGGGTGATATTATTAAGACCGTGGAGGGCAAACCTTTAGAGGATTGGCTAAATTTGGTTGAGTATGTCAAGCAACATCCAGGCGCTCCTTTGCATTTGTTGATCGCCAGACAAGGGCAGATAGAGAACGTCAAATTACAAATTGGTACGAAAGTAAATGATGGCCAAAAAGAAGGTTTTCTTGGTGTTCGCTCTCAAAAAGTAGATTGGCCGCCACAATGGTTGCGCGTACAACGCCAAGGTCCCGTTGAAGCAATGGGGACTGCTTTTGCGCAAACAATTGATTTAACAGGAGCAACGTTTTCTTTAATTGGCCGTTTTATTACAGGTAAACTGGCGTTACAAAGTATTAGCGGACCGGTGGGAATAGCCCAGGGAGCAGGCGAATCCGCCCGTACCGGATTTACTTATTATTTATCTTTCTTAGCTTTAGTCAGTATTAGTTTAGGCGTGTTGAATCTATTGCCTATTCCTATGCTGGATGGAGGTCATTTACTTTACTGCCTAATGGAAATTGTTAGAAGGCGGCCACTTTCTGAAGAGGTGAGATCAGCGGGAATTTATGTTGGCTTATTGTTTATGATGGCATTAATGATTTTAGCATTGAGCAATGATATATCGCGGTTGCTGGGATAATAATGATTATTCTATGATTGTTTTCGATTGAAATAATCAATAAATCAATTGAGTATACAAATGCAAGCAGATTTTTAGTCCCAAGATAATAAATAGCTGGTAACAGTGGGGGCTCTCTGTGGTAGACTGTCGCAAAAAATCTAGCTATTGCCCGATTTAGCGCTTTTGGATGTGACCATTCTTGCGTTAGTTATTCAGCTCAAGGCTACATTTTAATCATAGACTTCTTCCAGCCTGGCTGTGGAATGGAAAGAGCGAGCAGACACGGAGCGCGGAGCCGGAGTGTACAGACAAGGACACGAGGGTTCGAGTACCGTCTCGACGAAGCAATTTCCTACCCAAGTAGAGTTTGGAAAGAGGTCATAATTTCTTGACAGGGTTAGTCACTTCCTATAAAAGGGTGCAATTTATATATTCGTGCTGGAATTATTCCAGTGACAAGACCGTGCGTAGTACTGGACGTAAAATAAGAATGAAAAAAATCAGTAAAAAAATTGTTTTGGGTATCCTTTGTTCAACGGCGTTAGCCTGGTCGACTGAAATAAATGCGGCAAATGGTTTCGTTGTGCGTGATATCAAGGTTGTTGGTTTGCAGCGAGTCAGTGTAGGTACTGTGTTAAATTACCTGCCTGTGCAAGTTGGTGAGGAAATAGGACCTGGCTCTTCTGCACAAATCATTCGAGCCCTTTATGAAACCGGTTTTTTCCAGGCAGTATCGCTTGAGCGAGAAGGCAACACACTGGTTGTTCACGTGGTTGAACGAGCCACTATCGGTTCTATTTCGGTAGTGGGGAACCAGGAGATTCCCAGTGATAAAATGAAGGAGTTACTCAAGGAGATGGGCTTGGTCAAGGGGCGTGTTTTTCAACGGTCATCCCTTGAGCGTTTAGAAAAAGAATTAAAACAGGCCTATAATGCACGTGGAAAGTATAATTCTCGCATCGAAACGAAGATTGCGTCATTGACGGAAAACCGTGTTGCTATCACCGTCACCGTTTCCGAAGGGCGTGTTTCTCGAATCAAAGAAATCAAGTTTATTGGCAATCACGATTTTACCAGTAATGAATTATTGCCGGAATTGTCTTTGTCGACTAGCAATATTTTCACCTATTTCAGTAAAAAGGATCAGTATTCCAAAGCAGCTATGGACACGTCCCTAGAGGCTCTACGGTCTTTTTACCTTGATCGGGGCTATTTGAAATTTAATATCGTTTCCTCGCAAGTCTTATTATCCCCTGATAAAAAAGATGTTTATATTAATATTCATATCGATGAGGGACCACAGTACCGTTTCGCTGGTTATGCAATTGCAGGTAAAACCATTTTACCCAAAGAAAAAATAGACTCTCTGATTGAAGTAAAAAAGGGCGATGTTTTTTCACGTAAAAAGGTTACGGAAAGTATTTCTGCGATTGGTTTGGCTTTAGGTGATGTTGGTTATGGTTTTCCTGCCATTAATGCAGAGCCTCGGATCGATGAAACCAATAAAACAGTCTTTATTACTTTTATGATCGAGCCTGGCCGTCATGTTTATGTACGCCGTATCAATTTCCATGGTAATACGAAAACGGCTGATTATGTATTACGTAATGTCATTCGCCAAAATGAAGGCGGTTTGCTGTCTTTACATAATATTAAAGAATCTGAACGGCAGTTGCGTCTTCTTAGCTATTTAAAAAATATCAATGTGAAAACAAATCCTGTACCAGGAACAAATAACCAGGTTGATTTGGACGTTGACGTAGAAGAAGCGCCTTCGGCAGAGGCAACGGCTTCGGTAGGTTATGGTACCAACGGACCGCAATTTAATGCTGCAATTAATCAGCATAACTTCATGGGAACCGGGCGTTCTATGGGGGTTGGCTTTAATGCGAGCTATTGGGGGCAGGATTATAACCTGAATTATTACAATCCTTTTTATACCCAAAATGGGGTTGGACGCGGGATGGGGCTGTATTATCAGCGAGTTGACCCAAAAAAATTGGATGTCAGTTCTTATTCCTCTAACCGTTTTGGTGGTGATGTAAGTTACAACGTATTATTAAGCGAAAATAGTAGTCTGCAATTCGGCTATGGATACCAAGACTTACGTATTAAGTCAGTCGGTACGGTTATGCAAATTCAGAATTTCGTGAATTTATATGGGCGTGACTTTCATGAGATTCGCTTAACAAGCGGTTGGAATCGTAACAGCTACGATCAAATGCCTTATCCTACGAGAGGGATGAATCAGCAAATCTCGGGTTTAGTTGCCCTGCCTGCCTCGTCCAATTCCTTGTCGTATTACAAAGCGGCTTATCAAGCCCACTGGTATCAACCAATTACTCGTGGTTTTATTTTTACCTTGTTAGGCAATGTTGGCTATGGAAACGGCTTTAATGGCAAGAGCTTACCGTTCTTCGAAAACTATTTCGCGGGAGGTATTGCCCAGCCTGGTCAGGTTCGAGGTTATGACAGTTACTCTCTAGGACCTCAGGATAGTAATGGTAATGCAATCGGTGCCAACTTCCTTGTCAATGGAAGTGCTGGTCTTATCCTGCCTTATCCCTTAAGTCGTGATAACGTCAGAACAACGGTTTTTACTGATGCCGGTAACGTTTTTGCAAAAGGCATACCGACTGCTTTAAGAGGAACGCTGGCAGGACCGATGCGTTATTCAGCCGGTTTATCTGTTGAATGGCGTTCTCCTTTTGGACCTTTGGCATTCAGCGTGGCTCAGGCATTGAACAAACAACCTTTAGATAAGGGACAATTGTTCCAATTTACCTTGTCATCCGGTTTTTAATTTCGCAGGGGTTAGTTTAGGGTTGGTTTAATGAGTAAAAGAAGCTAACTGAAGCTAACTGAAGAAATTAATAGGTGGAGACTAGCACAATATCGCAACCTGCAGTGAAGTGTGTTAGCATCAGAGACTTTTAATCAGGAGAGCAACATAATGAAGCGTGTCAGTGGGATTTTAATTGCATTAGTGTTTGGTTTAGGTGCCGCTAATGCTTTTGCAGATTGGGCAAAAATTGGTGTTGTAGATTTGCAAAAAATCATGCAAACCTCTAGCCAAATGAAAGTGATCCAGCAAAAACTAGAGAAAGATTTCAAGCCTCGTCGTGACAAGTTGGTTGCGATGGAAGAAGGGTTGAAAAAGGATATGGAAAAATTTAAGCGTGATAGCGCTATTATGAGCCAGACTCAAAAGAAAGAACTGGAGAAAAAGATCGTTGCTACCCAGCAAACTTTTGAAAGAGAAGGCCAGCAATATCAGCAGGAATTGAGTACCGCCCATAATGAAGCCATGGAAGAGCTTTACGGTAAGATACGCAAAGCGATCAACAAGGTAGCTGAAACCCAAAAATATGATCTTATTCTGCAGAAAGATGCTGCACCTTTCAGTGTTTCCAAGTTGGATATCACTGAGGAAGTGATGAAACAAATTAACTAATTGTTTCATTGCTAATTCGTGAGTAACGTGTATACCCTTGCCGAGCTAGCGGCTCGCCTGGATGGGGTTTTTCATGGTCAAGCTGAATGCCCCATTCAGGGTTTTGCATCATTGAGTCGTGCTACCCAGACCGATCTGGCTTACTTTGATAATCCTGTCTTGCTTGCATCTTTGAGTCAAACAAGGGCTGGTGTTGTCCTGCTAACTGCAGCGTATCTCCAATATTGCCCGACCAGTTCTATTGTAGTTGCCAATCCTCTAGAAAAAATGTCAGTGGTTACAGGACTATTTCAACAGACTCCAAAAACCTTGGAAGGAATTCATGCGACAGCCGTAGTCTCTCCTTCGGCAACAATAGGCCAGGGTGTGAGAGTGGGAGAAAATTCTGTTATTGGCGACGGGGTAGTGCTGGGTAATGGTGTCCAGGTTGATGCAAATTGTGTGATTGAATCGGATGTCAGGATAGGAAATCAAACGACCATTCATAACGGGGTTGTTGTTCTACAAGGTTCCGAAATAGGTCAACATGTTGCTATTGAAAGTGGGGCCATAATTGGTGCCTTACCTTTTAATAGTGTAAAAATGCAGGGTCGCTGGTTACATGGCCCGGCCGTTGGCGGGGTTATTATTGCAGATTACGTTCAGCTAGGTGCTAACACGGTAATTGCCAGAGGCGCTCTAGGCGATACTTATATTGGTGAAGGGGTGCACATCGATAATTTGGTACAGATTGCTCATGATGTTATTATTGGCGCAAATTCAGCCATTGCCGGTTGCGCCGCTATTGGTGCTTATACAAGGATTGGGGCACATTGTATAATCGGCGGTGCCAGTTGTGTTGCCGCGCACGTGCATCTTGTGGACGATATCGTGATCACCGGCATGTCAACGGTGAATAAATCCTTGTCTAAGCCAGGCATTTATTCTTCTGGCATTATGGTGAGTGAACATGGACAATGGCGTCGTAATGCGGCGCGTTTTCGGCGCCTTGATAATTATGTTACCCGCCTTACCAAATTGGAAAAGGAGAGGCAGCACGATTCAAATTGAGTTCTCAGAGATTGAGAACAGATGTGAAGCCCCAATGAATTTAATGAGAGTAAAGTGCATGAGTGAAATGATTGAAATAACTAAAATTCTCGATTTATTACCACATCGTTATCCATTTGTCCTCGTTGATCGGGTTATGGAATACGAAGTAATGAATTATTTAATTGCTACTAAAAATGTAACAATTAACGAACCTTTTTTTACGGGGCATTTCCCGGGAAATCCTATCATGCCTGGTGTGCTAATGCTTGAAGCGTTGGCTCAGGCCAGTGCGATATTATCGAATTTGTCGCGCAAGCCTAAAGAAGGCTATGAATTCCTGTATTTTTTTGCAGGAATTGATAATGCCCGCTTTAAACAAATAGTAATACCAGGTGATCAACTGCGTTTGGAGGTCAAACTAGTTGGTCAAAAACGTGATTTTTGGCGGATGCATGGCGAAGCTTTTGTTGGTGACAAGCTTGCTTGCTCAGCAGATTTAATGAGTGCAGCGAAGGAAATTGTAAAGTGATAGATGAACGCGCAATGATTCATTCCTCTGCCAAATTGGCAAAAGGCGTATCAGTAGGTCCAGGCAGCGTGATTGGTGCTGATGTGGAAATTGGTGAAGGAAGCTGGATTGGCCCCCATGTGGTAATTCAAGGACCCACTGTTATCGGTAAAAATAACAAGATTTTTCAATTTGCTTCCGTAGGTGATGAACCGCAGGATATTACCTATAAAGGCGAACCCACGCGTTTAGAGATAGGCGATAATAACATTATTCGCGAATATTGTACGATTAGCCGTGGTACGGTCAAAGGCGGAGGAGTTACCCGTATTGGCAACGGTAATTACTTTATGGCCTATTCTCATATCGGCCATGATTGTATGATAGGAAACAGCATCACGATGGTAAATCATGCAGCCTTGTCTGGCCATGTCATTGTTAATGATTTTGCTATCATCGGGCCTTATGCCGCCGTACATCAATTTTGCCATATAGGCGCCTATGCATTCATTGCCCGTGCAACTTATGTTTCCAAAGATGTTTTACCTTATGTCATGATTGCCGGCCACACAACCTCTGCATGTGGAATCAATACAGTTGGTTTAAGACGGCGAGGGTTTTCTTCTTCTGCGATTGACCATTTGCGACGTGCCTATAAAATTATTTTCCGCAGAGGACTAACAGTACAGCAAGCTGTTGCAGAATTAGAGCTAATACAAAATGATTGTCCCGAGGTTATCCCTATGATTGATGCCCTGAATCAATCAACCCGAGGCATTGTGAGATAACAGTGTTAGCTTCAGTGCTTGCAGTAGCCTGTGGAGGGACTTTAGGAGCAGTGGCTCGTTTCGCTACAGTAAGCATAATGCACCATGTTTTAGGTTCGCGTTATCCTTATGGCACCTGGGTAGTTAACAGTTTAGGGTCTTTTTTGGCAGGGTTTCTAATAATTCTGCTAACAGAACGATTTGCGGTAGGGGATTATTGGCGCTTAGTATTAGTGGTCGGTTTTCTTGGGGCTTATACCACGTTTTCCAGTTTTGCCTGGGAAACTTGGGTACTTTATCAAAATGGCCAGGTACTCGCTGCTGCATTGAATATATTATTCAATAATATTGGTTCATTAGCGATGGTCTTATTAGGAATTTACTGTGGCCGATTGTTGAGTTGAGTTTGCAGCTCCTAATCAATAGGACCCTATTATTAATCGAATCAAATAGGATAAACTTTGCGTATTGGAGTTAATCCGAATTGTCTGCGACCAGAGTTAAAGGTGAACTATGTTAGATCCTCAATTATTGCGTGATAATCCGCAATATGTTGCTGAGCAACTGAAAAAACGCGGTTTTCATTTTGATGTGCAAGCATTTGTTATTCTTGAAGATCAAAGAAAGCTGCTGCAAGTTACAACTCAAGC
This sequence comes from Legionella donaldsonii, assembly GCF_900452385.1. Lineage (NCBI taxonomy): Bacteria > Pseudomonadati > Pseudomonadota > Gammaproteobacteria > Legionellales > Legionellaceae > Legionella > Legionella donaldsonii. The sequence continues at coordinate 725,539 of NZ_UGOA01000001.1, forward strand.
ATTACAAAATGATCGTAATCAGCGCTCCAAGTTGATTGGACAAGCAAAAGCTCGCGGTGAAGATATTACTGTGATGCGTGAAGAGGTTAATCGCCTCGGTGAAGAATTACAGAGCAAAAAAACGGAGCTTGATGAAGTATTAAAGCACCTGGATGCGCTCCTTTTTAGTTTGCCAAATTTACCCCACCCTTCGGTACCGGAAGGTCGTGATGAACAAGATAATCAGGAAGTCCGTCGCTGGGGCGCCATTCCTACGTTTGACTTTGCGGTGAAATCGCATGATGAGTTGGGTGAAGCATTAGCCAAGATGGATTTTGCCCTAGCGGCTAAAATTACCGGTAGCCGGTTTGTGGTAATGAAAGCGGAGCTTGCCAGATTACATCGTGCTCTTATTCAATTTATGCTTGATATTCATACGCAAGAGCATGGTTACGAAGAAATTTATGTCCCTTACATAGTCAATGCCGATAGTTTAATGGGTACTGGTCAATTACCGAAATTTGAGGAAGACTTATTTAAATTGAAGGGGGATGATGGTTATTACCTTACGTCGACCGCTGAAATTCCAGTAACAAATACCGTTCGCGACACAATTTTAGCTGCAGAATCGTTGCCACTACGCCATGCTTGTCATTCCCCTTGTTTTCGCAGTGAGGCTGGCTCTTATGGTAAAGATACTAAAGGCATGATCCGGCAACATCAATTTGAAAAAGTTGAACTGGTATGGATTACGACCCCTGAAACGTCTTATGAGGCGCTTGAGAAACTAACTCATCACGCCGAAGTTATCTTACAACGTCTGGAATTACCTTATCGTGTTGTCGCTCTTTGTACGGGCGATCTGGGAGCTGGCGCGGCTAAAACCTATGATTTGGAGGTCTGGTTACCCAGCCAGGGTATGTATAGAGAAATTTCATCCTGTTCCAATACGGAAGCTTATCAAGCCCGCCGTATGAAAGCACGCTATCGGCACCCAGAAACCCGGGAGACAGAGTTAGTCCATACTCTAAATGGTTCTGGATTGGCAGTTGGCCGGACGTTAGTAGCGATTATGGAGAACTATCAAGACAAGGATGGCAATATTCGTATACCAAATGCATTGCAGCCTTATTTGGGAGGTCTGAAGCTGATTAAAGCTTAGTTTGCTGAATTTCTTAAAGCGATGGGATTTTTATAGACCATTGTTGTTTAACGAAAGGATGAGTTGATAGCAGAAAAACTATAAAGTTATTATTAAGGACCATTAGGGCAAAAATCCATTTGAAGAAGACCATTATTGGTTGCTTTTCGTAGAGGCAATAACAGAATTTTTAGCTGGCAATGCGGACGGTAGAGATTTTCTCGAGTCAGAACTCTTTAGCTGTTTTACATCCCGCCGCCTCTTTGAAGCGAATGAAAACTCTAATCTTGCTTCTGGTTTTTGTGAGGTAAGTAAAATAGCTGCCAGGGTAGGTGCTGTATTGAAGAACTGCTGGCAACTGACGGAATGGCTATTGGGTGTGGCAAGAGGGCGATTGCCTGTTAACGCCTCATTGATAGGCTAAAAAACAAAAGAATTAAGAACGAGAGCAGCGAAGCACTCCATAATAATAAAGTAAGCTGTTTTCAGCAGGGAAGGCCTTATTGTGATCCAAAAATCAAACCTGTACTTGTTTACTTTCCTCGGTATCTTTTTCAGTTTGTTTTTAGTCGGTACTCTCCTTTCACCCCTTCTCTTAAATATGATTCGCTCAACTTACCTGACTATGAGCATGGATGTGAATCGAAGGCAGGCGCAGGTTGTTGCACAGATGATTTCCCATCTCTTGACAGACGGCGAGCCTAAAAAAAATATTATTTCAGCTTTGCAGGCTTCTTTAGCGAAAACGGAAATGGATCGGGGCTATCTTTGTTTGATTGATGAAAATACAGGCGTTTTTCTAGCACACCCGATTAAAAAACTGGTCGGGCAAAATGTACATCAATTTGATACCAATTTTTTATTACTCGGGCAAGCACACCCACAAAAATGGGGAGCTGCTATCCAGAGTAAAAAGGTAGAAGCGGGTGGTACCCTGATTATGCCAGGAGGAAGAACAGAAATTGTTAATTCATTCCTTGTTCCTGACACAACTGTGAGAGTCTTCTCTCATGAAAATATGAAGAGACTCAATAGCGAAATCGCTAAATTACAGAGATTATCCCTAATTGCTTTTATCTTGCTGGGGTTTATTGTTGCTTTCCCTGCATCTTATGCTGCACTAAAAGTAAGCAGACGTTATGAAAAGAGAATTGAAGCAGAGCAGGAAAAATCGGAACGACTTTTATTGAATATTTTACCAGGCAGTATTGCCCAACGATTAAAATCGGAAGAGACAAATATTGCCAATCGTTATGACGATGTTTCGGTTTTGTTTATAGATATGGTCAATTTTACTTTACTATCTGCTGCGATGAGCCCAGAAAAATTGGTTGAGGTCCTGAATTTTATCTTTTCACGGTTTGATGAAATTTCACTAAAGTATGGTTTGGAAAAAATAAAGACAATGGGGGATTCTTATATGGTTGCTGGTGGAATTCCCGAGTTTAAACCAGACCATTTAAAATGTTGTGTTGAGGCTGGTATGGAAATGATGGCCTTTATTAATAAAGAACATCTGGATGAAAGGAAGTTCGCTATACGCGCCGGGTTACACGTCGGTCCTGTGGTTGCTGGTGTTATTGGGACCCATAAGTTTACCTATGATCTTTGGGGGGAAACGGTGAATATAGCGTCTCGCCTCGAGTCTACCTCAGTACCTGGGCATATCCAATGCTCGCAAGCGGTGTATGAGCGAATAAAAAATGATTATAGACTTTTACCCAGAGGGGATGTTTTATTGAAAGGTATGGGAAGGATTCCCACTTACTTTCTCCTACCAGAAGACGAGCCAAATTAAAATGAATGGATTTGGTTTCTATAATAAAAGTAAGGATGGTGCGATTGAATGGGCGGCATAACCGTTCATTTTATTCGATAGTACAACAGGAAGAATTATGACTTTAAAGATAACATTTCTTGGTTCTGGTTCAGCATTCACGTTGAGAGAGGATAATTATCAATCCAATGTACTTTTACAAAAAGCGAATGATACCTTGCTGATTGATGCAGGAGGCGATCTTCGTTTTTCATTAAATGAGCAACATTTAACCTATGCCGATATCAAGAACGTCTATATTAGCCATTTGCATGCTGATCATATAGGTGGTTTAGAGTGGTTGGCACTGAACACTTTTTTTGATCCTGCCTATAAAATTAAGCCCAATCTCTACTGTTCGGAAAATATTATTAAGGATTTATGGGAACACTCACTATCTGGCGGATTACGTACATTACAAACTGAAAAGGCTACACTGGAAACATTTTTTAACACTCACCCTATAAAAGAACACTTTTGTTGGAATGATATTAATTTTCAATTGGTACGAGCAATTCATATTGTCAGTAATTATGAGTTAATGCCTTGTTATGGTTTATTGATGCACTACAAGGAAAACAAAATATATTTTACGGCTGATACGCAATATGCTCCCAAACAGCTTTTGGATTATTATGAGGAAGCAACTATTATTTTTCATGATTGCGAAACAGCAGAAAAAAAATCAGGCGTTCACGCCCATTATTCCGAATTAGTTACTATCCCTGCAAGATTGAAGAAAAAAATATGGTTGTACCATCATAGCCCCGGAAAACTGCCTGATGCAAAGGCGGATGGTTTTTTGGGTTTTGTTAAAAAAGGGCAATCATTTTTATTTCGTTGAGCATTTAATTCCGCGGGGCTTATTTTAAGAATGCGTTTTAGCAACCAAGCACATTCTTATCACCCGATTTTGCGGAATCGTCCATACTGCCTGGAAGATTGGAACTGGATTTCATCACTTTGTTCGCAATGATGGCAGTATTTTATCTGGTTTCAAGAATAGCATGCTCCGTGAATGCTTACGATTTACCTGCCTTAGGGGCTGTTATTTCTTGTGAGTCAAATAATCTTCAACAACGTCTCCATAAGGGAGCGTTAAATCAGTTATAAAATGAGAAACAGAAACGATTCTCTTAATATAAAAATTTGCAATAGGTGCTAAGGCGTGGGGATGAAGCTCCAAGCTACCTGGTCCAGTCCAGGCTCCTTTTATAGTGATGTCCTGTAGATAGGTCCTGGTTAACTGATTCACTTCAGGAGTGCCATCAACACCAGGAATATTTTTAAGCAAGAATACGGGTTTCTTCATGGCTTCCAAGACTTTTTCTTTATCTGCAGGATGATGTTTATAACCCATTGTTGCTGTAGCAATTCTGATACTACCGTAATTCAGAAGGCCAATTAGCGTATCCTCTTCAATAACTAATTTGGGTTTAGCCAGTTTTTTCGGAAACCCCCATATTTCGCGGCCACCGGCAATGGGAGCATGACAGTCAAGAAACATGGAAATCGTAAATCCGCCCTCCTCACCTTTGTACCTAACCGGGATAACTTGGCCTGATTCAGTGTAATCACCAAATCCAGTTGAATCAGGCATACGAATAAATTCAAATTTAATAACCGGCTCAATTAACTCTAAAGGTGGGGGTAAAACGGCTTGTAAGAGCTCGGGATCTGTTTCGTAGGTGATAATAAAAAATTCGCGGTTTATAAATCGGTAAGGTCCTGCTGGGTAGGTGTTTATCCAACGAGGGGCAGGCATATCAAATTCATTGTTAATAAACGATTTTCCTTTGCCCAAGTGCTTTTTATCCATAATTTTTGACCTCTCTGTGCGCTGCTATACTCTCTCAGTAGAACAATAAGCAATGGCTATGATTTCTTTTTAGCAACCAGTTTAAAATCGACTTTAACATCGTCTTTTATTTCATCAGTACTAGCCCAGTCACCCTGGCCAACGCCAAATGTACTGCGTTTGAATGTAGTCGTGCCTTCGACCAGCGCCATCCCGGGTGAGGTTTCTACTGCAGTAAATGTTAAAGTAACAGGAGCAGATTTATCACGGATAGTCAGTGTCCCCATTGCCTGATAAGTTTTATCTCCAGTCTTATTAAACTCAGTTGCCTTAAATTCCGCTTTGGGAAACATCTGTACATTAAAAAAATCAGGCGTAATCAAGGTATTTTTTACATCTGCGTAATCTGCGGAAACAGAATTCATATCAACTATAATATCTATCTTACTGCTTTTATAATTATTAGGATCAACAAAAATTTTACCAGTAAATTGTTTAAATTGGCCTTTCACAGGCGCATCATTTTGAGTAGCAGTGAAGCTAAGACTGCTTTCACCCGGGATAATTTCCCATTCGGGAAGAGCCGCGTTTACAAAAACAGGCAGGAAGGTCAGTATCATGAAAACTAACCATTTGTATAAGCAATTGATCAAGCTCATGACAGCATTCTCCTCAGGACGTCATCTTTATCAATAAAATGGTGTTTTAAAGCTGCAGCAGTATGAAGCGCAATAAATGCGATTAAAGCATAACCTAGCCATTCATGAATCTCCTGGAATAAATGCCTTAATTCTTCATTAGGAGCTATCAGGTTAGGTAGAGTAAATAGACCAAAGAAGGAAGCGGGTAGCCCCGCAGCAGAGGTTATTAACCAGCCGGTAATTGGCAAAGCAAACATAAATCCGTAAAAAGCCCAATGCACTGCTCGGGCTGCAAACTGTTCCCAGGCTGGAATAGATAACTCAGGGGTGATATTGATAAGACGCCATATTATTCGAATCATGGCAAGTCCTAACACAAGAAATCCATACTCTTTATGCCAGCCATACAACTTAAGTTTTTGCAGGCTGATTGGCAGCTCAACCATATAGATACCGAGGATAAGAAGCCCAATCATTAAAATCGCTAATAGCCAGTGTAAGGAGATGGTAACAATGCCGTATTTATCGGTAGTATTTTTTATTCTCATAGCAGGCCTCATTGAGTGTCTTTATAGGCTTCGGCATTAATTTCTATTTTTACTTCATCTCCTACATCGGGTAGTAGGGCTTTTATACCAAAATCAGAACGTTTAATCGTGGTCGTGGCAGTGAAACCTGCTGTCATTTTCTCGGTAATAGGATTTTTGCCGACTTTATTCAGGGTTACATTCAACGTGACAGGTTGTGAAATGCCATGTAGATCCAGGGTGCCGTGAACTTTGGCTGTTGTTTTATCAAGGACGTCTACCTTGTTACTAACAAACGTTGCGGTGGGATACTTGGCAACATCAAAGAAAAGCTTGCCCTTTAGGTGTTTATCTAACTCGGGGATTCCGGTAACAATATCAGCCAGTTTGATTGTTGCGTTAACTTTACTATTTTCTGGCTTATCTTTATCCAGGGTTACGGTGCCATTAACGTACCATTTACCTGCTTGAGTTGAAAATCCCAAATGTTTAATTTGCCACAGAATATAGCTATGTTCAGGATCAAGCTTTAAAGTTTCTGCCGCAGCATGTAGTGTAGAAAAGGGTATTATCAGCAATCCAGCCAAAAAATAGCCTATTAATTTTTTTGTCATTATAAAACTCCCTTTCATTGACTCTCTACCTAAGTGGGATCCACTCAGGATTTAATTAAGATTTCTTATCAGCCGTTAAATGTCCACCCACCAATTTTTCGCATAGCCCCTGAGGAACGAAAACAAAAGCATCCGGTTGTGCATCTTTAGTCGAAGACCCCGCGCAGGAAGAGGTTGCTGTTGCGCAATCATTGAATCCTGCTCTAACAACACCATAACATTTTTCTGTGGCGGGAGCAGCCGATGGGTCACTTGCATTTGAGTTAGTAGTACCAATAGAGGGTGTTGCTGCCAGCACTAAAAAAGCAGTCATCGCTGATTTAATTAATTTGTTTTTATCGACCATGGCAATCCCTTGTCGTGTAGATAAGTTAGTTTTATTCTAGATGGTAATTCAATTTATATCTAATTCATTTTTATTTTACCAGTGGCAAGAATTGAATCTGCAATTCTCTGGTTTGTCTGGATGCATTAATAGTTTTGAAAGATTCTCTATACTCAGTATTCAATTCAGAATAACATCTTTAATCATTGAGCGCTGATAGATCACAACAGTGAAGGAACACTAAGATAAGGACGAATTATATGTTGTATCAGTTCAAAAAATTATTATTTTTATGTGCATTCTTTTTTTGGGTATCAGAGGTTTTCGCAGCCTTTAATTTTAATGGCTTGATTGGTGTGGATTATCAACCGAATCATTATGCAGGCAACGTCCCGTTAAATAATCATGATGTCTTTATCGTAGGTAATAATAGCCAGGGTACACCGATTACTAACGTCTACGCAGAGCTGGCTCAATTGAAAGAAGCGGGATTTAGTACAGTTCGTTCGTATCAGACGACCATTTATTCATGGGTTGATATTATCAATCAAGCCCATGCTTTAGGAATGAAAGTCATTTATGAGGCGGTTATACCCCAACAACCTGCGGATTCACCCTACAGCGGCGGTTCCTGCCCTGTTCCTCCTGCAAATCAAGACTATATTCCTTGTGCTCAGGCCACTCTCAATGCAGTTATTAGCCAGGTAACCCAACCGATTTTTAATGATACGGTCGTTCTCGTATTGGCTGGGCATGAAAATTATTGTGAGGCTGGCAATACAATTTCACCCTGCAACAACCCTGTTACCTCAAACATAGTTTATTTAACTTCAGCAGTTAATGCGCTGAAAAGTACATTGACTACGGCTGGTCTTGCTACACCAGTTAGCTCAGCGCTCGTTAGTGGCAATTTGGTGACACCCAGCGTTGCCATTTCTAATGACATGATCACCTTAGCCAACAGTTATTCAGCTGATGCGCCATTGGCTTTTGATCCTTATCCTTTTCAGTGGGGAGTGGCCGCAAATCAAGCTGTATGGGTTCCACCTTTAGCGACCACGGTTCAACCCAACAATTCATTAGCCTGGGATTATATTCATGTTGTAGGTTCAGCAAATCCACCGGCTTTACCTGCGGCTGCTCAACAGCCATTTTATACACCCGGCCGTGTTCTTTTGGCAGCAGAAACAGGTTGGGCAACTGCGGGGACGACCACCGAATATGCCTGTAATTCACCGGGCCCCTGTGTTCCCTCTGTTGCCAATGCAGCCGCCTATTATACAGCGCTTTATCAAGCCAACACGTCTAATTTTGTTGCTAACTCAGGGTATTCAATTGGTGTTCTGGCATTTGAGGCTTATGATGAGCCAAACAAGGGTAGCAGCAGTGCCGAAGGGCACTATGGTCTTTTTGATTCCAATTGTACTCAAAAGGGGGCAGGACTTGTCCCTACGAACAAATTAGTTTCAGCGACGGGATGCCAAGGATTTTCAAGAGGATCTTTGCTGACCATCGTAGGTTTTGCGCATCCCTATACGCTTATTATTAAGCAAAAGAACCCAACTACCGGTAGCGAAGTTTCCGTCACACTGAATAGTGATGGCAAACAAAGCAGTTTGCCAGGAGCGCCCTGGCCGCAATATCTTGTATTTCCAGGTGCAACAATCACAATTAGAGGGAACCCCTCTTGCACCAGTACAGTGCAATCAATTGATAGTGCCGGACATATTACCTTTGCTGGAAAATGCAATTGTCCGAATGATAAGCTGAGCAATTGTTACTACTAAGTGTTTGAACTGCAACAGTGTGTTTCACTGCTGCTTTATTAAGTGAATGACATGGAGGTTTGCTTTGAAATATACGGGATGGTGTCTATCAATCTTAAGTTTGTTTCTTTCAGTAACGTTTGCCTCGACTAACAAAATTACTGCCGTTATCCCAGACAATCAAACAGGTTTTTTCGCTGGTTTGGGTGGCAGCTATAATTTTTTCCGCGTTAATTCAGAGATGTCGGGGAGTCTTAATGCGACTAGTGGTTTTGTGCCTATAGGCTTGTTTTCGGGGGCAACGGGTTCTTACTCAAGAACAAAAGAAGTATTCGCTCCAGAAGGCCAGCTAGGTTATTTTCAACCTATTAATGGCGGTCAATGGTTGTGGGGGATTGAATTGTTATATCAATATTCAAGAGCAAAAATAACCAGTTATAACCAGTTCCAGGAGCCAGGGACTTCCATCAATTTTATAAACCCCTCTGTTAACGTTAGCGATGAAATCAGTATTCGCTCTATCCAAACCAGAGTGAATGATAAACTCATGTTACCGCTATTTATTGGTCGTTCATTAACCAATAGTTTTATCTACCTCGGAGCCGGTCCTGCTGTGTTTAGAACAAAACACACGGTCGATGTAAGCGCTGATACAGTTTCTGGGCTTTACGCAGGTAATCTCGATGGTTTTTCCAATACAAAATGGGTATGGGGCGGTGCAGTACAAGCTGGTATAGCGTTTTACGTGAATTCTACCTGGTTCCTGAAGTTCAATTACAGTTATGCGATCACCGACCATTATAAAGCAAATAACCTTCTATCCTTCTCTCCTGAGATTAACGGAGGCCTTAATGGTGGTACAGTTTCTTTCAGCACGTCACATCGCCTTATTGCTCAAGAAGTGGCTGTTTCAATCAACAAATTATTTTCCTTATGAGATGCAACCTAGGTTGAGTTCTTGTTTTCAGATTCAAAGAGTGAATGAACTAGGTTGACTAAAGCAGGAATTTTTGAAAAATTTTGAAGATGATTGGGATTAAGCAGGTCCCGCCCTCATTGGTTGTATTGCCTCTCTATGAGCAGGAGCAACTACTTTAAAGGGGAGCATTGCTTCTATCAATTTTTGTTTTAAGGCCACTGGCATTATTTTGTCTGGAAGTGCATTAATACCTAGAGTTAATTTGTTCGCATGTCCTTTTAGCAGGGGAAGGCTCGTTTCCTGACATGCTTTCTGGATAAGTTCTAAAGTTTCTTTTAATTCTCTAGGTAAATGCAATACTTTGTTATTACCGAGTGGTAACGAAATAGCATTAACATAATCACCAAAGAATCCGTATTTTTGCTTTAGGTTCCATTGCTTATGTTCTTTTAATTGTTCGAAGACGTCTAAAAATTGCTTTTGCGTTTCTTTAATACTTGCCTCATGGGAATCAAATAGTTTTTTTAAGGGTTCACGTCGCTGTCCTTCTGCCATTAAAGTCACACTAAGTCTTTTTTTGTAGGGATCTGCATCATGTGCAAGTAAAAATTGACAGCGCGCGGCATCTTGTTTGTGGATTGCAACCCACAAAGGCAATTGAGGGTTACCATTAATGTTATCAATTTCAGTATTCACCAACTGAGGGAACCTCGTTAAGATGGCAGCGGCTACCTCATAGTTATTTTCATTCATAGACGTCAGAAAGGTTCTTTTGCACCATTCTTCGCTAACGGCCTTAATGGCAAACAGCTCTTTAAATAGAATGCGATTTTTCTTCTGATAACACCAATCTAAATCATCAGTACGAGCAACAAACTGGGGATCTTCTTGTAATTTTTTAATGCATTTACTGTAAATCGCTTGGTTATTATGCAGTAATCCTAGTTTGTATATTTGGTTTAAAGCCTCCGATTTTAAACCATCTATAGGTATCGGTTTTATTATTTGATTAAAAAGATTTTCATCTTTTTCAAAAAAATCATAAGGATCGGTCCCACTCCGTGGACTTTTAAGCAAAAGAGTACTTTTATCCACAATACGGCTACTGACTTCTTTACAAAGGTCGATTTTTTTATGCTGTAAGGCGAGTAAATAATATTCAATTAAACTGTCTTGCGATAACTTGCTGATATCTACCTTTGAGGCAATGAGGTCAAATAACTCAGGTCTCTGAGTGAGTTGAGGCCATGGGTGTAAAGCAACAATAGGGCCTTTTTTAAAGAGTGCATTCTGATCAAAGGTCGGAACTTGTAATACGGAGGAAATCGTTTCCTTATGAGCATGTTTAAGGGCCAAGAGATAAATATCATGCAATGTATCTTGAGTCTGCTCTCTATAATTCATGCCGGCTAATGCTTGAAAAAAAGGAGCTGTTCGTCCAGCCTCAAATTGAGTTCTTTCGCATAGTTCGACAAAACGATTTGTTCCTATTCTTGAATCGCCCCCCTGCTTAAGCATTGTAGAAAAAGGAATATTCTCGCGACATTGTTTGATCAGGTTTTGGTTATTGTGAATTAAAGCGAGAATATAAGCTTCGTACCAATCTCCTTTTTTTATGAGTAGTGCACAAATTTGTTCACTTGCCTCCTTTCCTTCTTTATATAATCGAAAGATGGGAGATTGACCCTTTTTATCTTTAGTAAGTAATAACTCAGGCTTGCGAGTTGCAATATCGACAAAAAGTTTTGTTTGCTGAGGAGAAAGATAATGCAGGCAATTTCTTCCTGATGCATCGGTTAAGGATAAATCAACGTTTGCTTTTAAGAGCATTCTCATTACTTCAATGCTTGAATGTTTCGCAGCGATATTTAATAAGGGCATGCGCTCTTTACCCGCTGTGGCTAATTGAGCAGGATTGATTAAGGCCGCTTGCTCGGTGTGGAATTTATTGTAATACTCCATCAGTAGGTTAAAAGTATAGCCTTGATCTTTACGTGCGGATTCTGCAAGGGCATACTCAAAGGCGTTTTTCTCAAAACGATGTCCTTTTTCAAGAAGAAAATTAATTATCTGCGGGTCACCATTTGAGTAGGCTTCGACCATAACATTTTGGTCCACGTGCTCTTTTTTATAATAACGTTTTACAAACTCAAACTGCCCGTATGATACCGCCGTTGCCAATGCGTGTTTTTTACAAGCCTCTAGCTTCTCATGACCTAGAGCTTGTTCAAGATAAAGCACTAATTTTGAATCTCCATTTTGAATGGCGAAATCTAATGCACTGTCCTTTGAGTGAGCACCCTGTTGTGCAAGTGAATCTTTTCTTTTTTCATAAATTGGGGTTAATAATTCGTTCGCAGGGGGATAAACAGTAGGTAATACCGCTGGAGTTGGATTGTGTAAGCGAGAATATACATGCATACGAACACCGTGGTAAGTCCCTTGAAACTGGGCTTCATCAAAATGCAGAGCGCTACCGAGTAGCTCTACAAACATTTGATTTACTACAGCTTTAAGTGCTGCCGCTTTATCTTCAACGGTTTCCTTTTGTGGTATTTCAATAGACCAGACTTTTCCATAAGCAGGGTCAACTACTTCAATTTGATTACCAACTCGTGTTATCGATATAGCATGTTCATGGCATCCTAGTGTAAAACCAACACCTTGTTGTAAATTGGGGTTAATGGTTAAATAAGTTGACACTAAGGCTTTCAATTCTTCTTCGCTAAGAACACCAGCTAATTGATGATGATAGGTGAGGGGAAAAGCCTCTCCTTTTCGTTTAAATAATGTTTCTAAAGCGCCTTGCATATGAGATTGAGTGGAGCCTGCTTCAATGCCTAGCGTGCGATGCAGCCAAATCGTGTTTTGGATAAAAGTCTCGAACGCTTGATGTACTTCAGGACTGATGTTGTCTGCAAGAGGATCCGCTTCATAAATCAATTTTAATAGATTCTCATATTCCTTGTATTTTCCAGTTAAAGTGCAATACAGACGCCAAACACTTAAACCTAAACAAACTCCTTTATTCGTTACCTCCTCATTGAAATCGGCAGTATTGCCCCGAAAACGGCTTTGCCATTGGCTTGCTTTTGCAATTAAGATTTCTTGAGGAAGTGAAGGCATAGGGACTTGACTCAATAACACCTTGTTTAAATTATAGTCTCATTTAAATGAAACCTGGTGCTTATTGGGTTGGGGTGGGAATAATCCCTTTTAGATAATTTTGGGGCTGGGAAATGTTTTCACTCATTGAGTTATATGGTCGGAGTGACAGGAATTGAACCTGCGACCCCTGCCTCCCGAAGGCGATCCTGATTGTTTCTTAATATGTTTCTGTATATCTCCATGAACAACAACCCCTTGCTATTCATGGGTTATTGGCAATTTCATGATGTACACTGATATATTGTTATGTTACATTCCACAATGAAAATGCACCCTATGTGCACCCTGTCATCAAAAATAGGATTTTTATTACTTCGGTGTGTTATTAACTATGATAAAGTCCAGGGTATTTGAAAAGCAAGGATGAAGCAGGAGGAGAATTTTGTCGGTTCTATAAACCAAAAAACCACCGAAATAAGGTGGTTCTTGGTCAACTGCTAAAAGGGGTGTTTTCGCGGATCCCTAAAAGCTTAGGTGTAATTAAGAACCCTTTCACATGGATATGTTAAATTATTTTCACAACAATTATTTTTGAAGCAACAGGGCAATAGGAACCTAACAAAATGGACGACAATCAATCTGATATAATGGCATTGATATCTCAAGGTGAAAACCTTACTTTAGAATTTAAGAGTGATAAAAAATGTTTGCCTGATCGAGATTTGCTAGCAGCTATTGTCGCCTTAGCTAACACTGATGGTGGTTATTTATTGCTTGGAGTAGAGGATGATGGGACGGTAACTGGCTTGCATCCTTCACATAACAACCTATTAGGTCTTGAGGCTTTTATTGCAAGCCGTACTAATCCGCCTTTATCCGTAAAAATTGTTTCTGAAATTGTAGATGGAAAAAAAATAGCTAAGATTTTTGTTCCAGCGGTGAGTCATTTAACATCAACATCTGAAGGACAGTTGCTTCGCCGCCGATTAATGTTAAACGGCAGACCTGAAGCAGTTCCATTTTATCCTCATGAATTTATCCAACGTCAATCCTCTCTGGGATTAATAGATCCTTCAGCCCGGGTTATCAATGAGCTTTCTGTGGATGATTTAAATCCAATGGAGCGGCATCGCATACGAGAAATCATCCGAAAATATGGTGGGGATCAAATATTACTCTCTCTTAAAGATGCGGAATTAGACGGGGCTTTAGGATTAACGGTTACTCAAAATAATAAATCTTGTCCGACATTAGCCGGATTATTACTGCTTGGTCGTGAGGAAGACCTTCGGCGTTTATTACCCGCTCACGAGGTTGCATTTCAAGTATTGGATCATACAGAAGTAAGAGTAAATGAGTTTTTTCGTAAGCCGTTATTACACATATTTGAAGAAGTAGATCAACTGTTTCGTGCAAGAGTGACTGAACAGGAATTTGAAGTTGATCTTTTCCGTGTTCCCGTCCCAAATTATGATCGACATGCATTTCGTGAGGCATTTGTTAATGCTTTAGTTCATCGTGATTATTCACGATTGGGGGCAGTGCATGTTCGTATGGATGAAAATGGATTAATGATTTCTAGTCCAGGCGGATTTGTTGAAGGTGTTACATTGCAAAATATACTTGTGGTTTCGCCGCGTTCACGGAATCCTTTACTTGCAGATATCATTAAGCGGATTGGACTGGCTGAGCGAACAGGAAGAGGCATTGATCGTATTTACGAAGGCATGTTGCGTTACGGGCGACCTGTTCCTGATTTTAGCATGTCAGATTCAACAGTGGTTACATTATTTCTTTCAAATGCGGCTCCCGATTTTAATTTTTTAGAAATGATTATTCAACTAGAAAAACAGATCGGCTCAGCATTACCAATTGATAGTTTGATTATTTTATCCAGGTTGAGAACGGAGCGACGAGTAGATGTAGTTGATTTAGCTCGTCATACACAGAAATCTACACAGGTCACGAAAGGTGCTCTTGAAAAGCTTGTTGAGCTCGGCTTGGTGGAGGCTCATGGGGTTCGTCAGGGTAGAACTTATACTTTGAGTGCTAGTGTATATCAAAAGACTGGTCAAAAATCAGCTTACGTGCGGCAAGTTGGTTTTAATCCGATTCAACAGGAACAAATGGTTTTGAATTATATTAACCAGCACGGCAGTATTAATCGTTTGGAAGTTATGGAGCTCTGTCGTATTACCAAAGATCAAGCCTACCATTTGTTAAAAAAGCTTAAAAATAACTTATTAATTAAACAACAAGGCATAGGGAAAGCTACGACCTATGTGTCTAAAAATGGATGATAGATCGTTTGCGCGTAAATTTACGCGCATTTACGCGCATTTACGCGCAAGCGATTTTAATTAAGATCTATAAGGGTGATGGTTCGAGAAGAATGAAAGCAAAAATCAATAACACGCTGATTAAAAAATTGCTTCCTAAAGATAAAGAATACGAAGTTCATGATCTTGATCTAAAAGGATTCATGATAAGAGTCTTTCCATCAGGTACCATGCGTTACGTATGCCAGTACAAAAGAGGCAAAAAAATTAATCTTGGAACAGTCGGTGTTATGACAGCAGCCCAAGCTCGTGAAAAGGCTATTGAAGTGCTGAGTAATGCCAATAAAGGGATTGAGCCAACTGCACAAAAAGGGATAAATAAGCCTAAGACACTTCAAGAATTTATTGAGAATGATTATAAGCCATGGGTTTTATCAACGCATAGACGAGGTCAAGAGACGTTAGCGGGGCTTACTAGATGTTATAAAGCATTTTTTTCAAAGCCGTTGGGGGAAATTACGCCTGCTCTTGTAGAACAATGGCGCGTTAAACGTCTCAATGAATGCACTTCCAAGGCAACCTTGAATCGTAATATAACCATGCTGAAATCACTGATGACCAAGGCAGTTGAATGGGGCTTTTTAAAAGAAAATGCACTTGGTAAGTTAAAACCTTATAAAATCGATCGTTCACCTAAAATTCGATACCTGTCATTTGCAGAAGAAGCACGTTTACGCGAAGCATTAATCGAACGAGACAATCAACTCCGGCTGATGCGAAAAAATGGAAACCTCTGGCGAGAAAAGCGAGGTTATGATTTATTACCCGAGCTTTCGGAAGACGATGCTTGTGATTACTTAATGCCGATGGTGTTATTGTCGATTAATACAGGATTAAGACGAGGCGAATTATTTCATTTGACCTGGGATATGGTGAATTTGTCAGAAGGCTCATTGATTTTATCTGGTGAAATTACAAAAAACAAACATTCTCGTTATATTCCGCTCAATGATGAGGCTTATAAAATTTTGGATCATCTGCACAAAAAAGCAGTGAAAAAAGAAGGCTTGGTTTTTCCAAGTAAAAATAATCAACCATTTAACCATGTAAAACGCTCATGGGGATCGCTATTGAAAAAAGCGAATATTACGCAGTTTCGATGGCATGACTTACGGCATCATTTTGCGAGTAAGTTGGTGATGGCTGGTGTGGATCTTAATACGGTTCGTGAGTTATTAGGACACTCTGATATTGCGATGACGCTGAGGTATGCGCATTTGGCGCCAGAGCATAAAGTGAATGCAGTTAGAAAAATAGATTGGTCGATGCAAGAATCAGTATCATAAATGCTTGTATGCCCTAGCTTGATAAGGCATCAAATTTCCATCGATGCCAAATAACTGGGGCAATAGATAAAATTGAATCTGCTGAAATAACGGGATCACTGACTGAAGTTCTATTGTTATTACAAACCAATAAATACTTATCTTCACTTTTTATGAATCGTCGAAAAAAGGTGCCTTCGGTCGTTTCCACTATACAATTATGCCCTACGCATTGATTTTTTTTATTTTGATTTATAAATTTAATCCCGCCAACAATGTCTCCAACCTTATACTCTGGCTCCATCGCATCATCTGAGACCGTTATCACAACAGCATTTGGGTTATTCGTTTTAAAGAAGTCTATTTCTTTTTGTATGGCTTGTTCTGAGGCGAGAAGGTTACCAACTGTATCTGCAAGAAATGGATAATTTTGAAATTCATTTTCGATTACCGATGGGCCTTTTCCTTGGCCTTCTAATAACCAATCAATTGAACAACTCACGTCATATTGATTAAGTATTTCTATTAAAGAAGCAGCTTTGGCTTTATTTAATGGATTTCTACCAAGCTCCCATGATTGGAGCGTATGAATACTGATTCCATGCTTTTCTTCTAAATCTTTTCGAGATAAGCCAGCAAGCATACGCGCTCTTTTGATGCGTTGCCCCATTGCAGAACTATCTTTTTTTACTTTAGTAGCATTTTTCATCAATATGTCTTTACATTCATACGCAATGCATGTATATAATAAATAATTATACGTATTTTATGTATAAATGGTGTGGATTTATACGCTCTGTAGGTGTAAGGATGCCTTTAAAATTAATTATTTTCAACATTTTAAAGAGGATTCAGTTTTTGAAGGTCAATTTCAAATAGGAATGTAAGTAGTAAATGGACATGTTAATCCTACGTTTCGCACCAAGATAAACGATTTTTATAATTATTCTGTTCAATAGCCAGGCAGGAGAAGCCTGTGCCACGCGCAGATTCTGCGGCAAGTCCATAGATTTCAAGAGCATACTGACCAAAATAAGAAATGATTTGTTGATGTACTGGTTTTAGATTAGTTACCACACGATGTTTTTGATCGTTTGTCAGGATGGTTACAACAGCTATCACGTTCATCAGCTCAGCAATCCATTTCATTGTGGGATTTTGTACTGGCTTACCCAGCTGATTGGGAAGTGCTTCATCATGCTCCTTTAAGCATTGCCTGATGTGAGCTTGAGCAAAATTGTACACCATGAGACAAAGCGTCATTACCATCATCAAGGCTGTAATTCGCTCAGGTGTTTTAAGGAAGAAAGAGTCCAGTTCGAAGGCATTGTTTTTCATGAATTTAAAGCTTGATTCGACACAGGATTGCTCTTTATATTGTTGAAGCATGGCATGATTATTCAATAGCGAGCTATCACATTGATTACTGGCCAAAATAAAGCGTCCCAGTGTTTCTTTTTTAGCACCCACCCTCTCCAGACAGGTAGAAAGACAGGCTTGTATTTGATATCCAATCACCATTTTTTGAGCTCCAGGTTTTGGGCGACCTTTCCCTGTATGGCGTTCAACAGGTAGAATCTCATAATGAATTTGGTGGTATTTGAGTGATTTGATGAGCGGTTTTAATGCCTGCTTTGCATCGTCAGGACATTGAAAGACCTGGTGACCAAGATGCCATAAGGATTTAATGAGCTCTTGAGATTTTTTATCCAAATGCCTCTGAAAAGTCTTTAGCTCTCGCAACCTCGCCTGTTGCGACTCAATCAAAACCCAGCGTTGTGGAATACCATAAAGAACCGTTTCATGAACACTTCCACGATAGTTTGCATCAAACGGCTCCCAGGTCAGAGCATCACAAGGCTTGTTCAACAATACTTTGGCTTCATTAAGCTGTGCAGGTACTCGGGTTATCCAAAACACGTTATTGAGGCTTGCCAACTGCTCTGGAACATAAAAGGCGGCATCAACCACAAAACAAAGGCCATCAGGCATCCCATGAATACTTTGTGTAAACGCTTGCACCCTCCTAACCGTCTCTTGGAAACTTGTTTTATCACTACTATTCCCATCTAAGGCCTCCATCCATAAGGGGATATTCGCAGCTCCTCCTTGTACTAGTGACAGCATCACTTGCTTTAGATCAGAGCGATTCGCTTTGGAATATCCGTAGTCTGGTTGCGCAATCCCGGGCGCGGCCTCTTCTGTGTCATAGCGGCCGTAAAGAACAAAGCTTGTACTGTCTAAATGCAGTCTCTGGCTTAGTAAATTTTTTTCTCGGGCAATCTCAAAAGCCAATTCCGAATAAAGCCTGGTCACACCGTATTCTGCGATTTTATCCAGGCAGCGACCAAGACTGTCATCATTCAGGTGTGCCGCGTCTAGTTCTGAACCAAGCAGTTGAGCCACAGGCTTATCTTGGAAAAAATGCGGCGTCATATACAACCGGCTATTCATAAAACCCAACCCATTGATAACCATCGCCGCTACTCGACGACCATAGCTTACCACGCCTCCTTTTTTTTCATTTAACTCAAGGCGTGCATCAATTCTCTCTATTATCCCTAATTCTCTAATCGTTGCTGCAACAAGTCCTAAATGCCCCAATTGCTCTGAACTTACTGTATCTCGATTCAGCATCCTTCTCTCCAATAGGTCTTTGGGAGACAAGGGTACCTGATTCTTCTCTTGTGGGCTGTGATCTTTTTCTTATATCGGCTTGATCTTTTTCTCAATTTAACTAATGCGATAATTCCTTGGGGATAATTCTAATTTTAGCTTTTTCATGCTGCGGAATGTCCGTTAATAAACCAAGATGAACTGGCAGCAATGAGTGGCTTACCTCATATCCAGCAATTGGCTTATCTAAGAGGAATCAGACCGTATATGGATGTTAAAACAGGAATAACAGGTATCAAGCGACGAATCAGTTATCAATCAATATCTGAACAGTTATACATCGAGCCACATCAGGGAATTAAAAGTCAAAGCTTTTCTCGTGATCAAGTACGTCGTGCAGTTTCAGGTTTGGTACGTGAGGGCATGATTGAAGTTCAATCCGATGGCATGCAGCTCATTTTAAAATGTCCCTTAGCTTCAAGGCATTGTTCTGTCCAAAATAAAGCCGCCATAAACCCGCCACAGAAAGCCGCCATAAACTCGCGCGGGGAGCCACTTGTAAGCAATGAGTTTTCCGAAGATGAGGCCATAAAAGCCGACATAGCTGAACCTCAAAAAGCCGCCACACCTCTTAAAGATAATAATTATATTTATTTACTAAGCCGCTTCGAACAATTTTGGAATTTATACCCCGAGAAAAAATCCCGCGAGCGTGCTTTTGAAGCCTTCAGAGAAATCAGCCCTGACGAGCATCTGTTACGAATGATGTTGCAATCACTGGAAAACCAAATCAAAGCACGAAATGCAAAAGTAGTCCACGGTGAATGGGTGTCACCTTGGAAATATCCAAGCAACTGGTTGGTTCAAAAATGCTGGGAAGATGAAGTCAAAATCGAAGTAATGCAGGAGGAAAGAAATGCAAAGCGCCGCTCAAATACTGAATTCACAACCGTGGATCCATTCTGGAGTCCAGAAAAAGAAGACGCAGGAAGCACCAGTGAAGACAAGTACGAACAAATCAACGTCATTAACCTGCGATGTTACCGGCAGCAATAAAAAGCGGCTTGAGAGCTTGTTTACGCGCTTTGCAGTTTTTTACGGGCATTTGTGGCGTAGCCAGTTCAAAAGCGATGGGTTTTTAGAGTTTGCTAAAAAAGAATGGATGGAGGGGTTAAGCAAGTTCAGTGATGATGTTTTGAATCAAGCCATCGTTGAGTGTCGTGATTTTTGTGAAATGCCGCCAAGCTTGCCTCAACTGATTCGCATTTGTCGTGACATAAAAAAGCGAAGCAACGTTTATGTCACTCCTGAAAAAGTTGCTCCTGTGAGTGCCGAAGTAGTGGAAGCGAGTATAAAGCAATGTAAAGCATTTTTATTTTAAAAACTGATAGGAGAGTTGAATGTTGATTTTAACTAGAGGAGTAGGGGAGTCGATTCGCCTAGGAGAGGAGATTGAAATTCAAATCAGAGCGATTGAAGGCAATAAAGTAACGATGGCGATTCTTTCGGATCTTATAGAGTCACTAAAAAATCTGCATCAACCGCATGGCGCGAAAGAAGGACGTCTTTTTCGAGCTGCTAATGAGAGCCGGATTTAACAATAAATAAACAAGGAATTATGATGAAACATGACACCACAAAAGCCTTAATTCAATGGATGTTGCTAGGTTCAACTGCAGTCTTTCTAATGGGTTGTGCTGCCACTCAAACGGTACTTGAGCATGGCAAATTAACGACTGACACAAAACTCAGTAAAACCATTTTTCTAGATCCCGTAGCCCCTAATCAAAAGACGATTTTCATTGCGGTGAAGAATACTTCACAGGAGCGTTTAGACCTTGCCAAACCGCTGGCTGACTCTTTAATGGCGCAGGGTTATCAGGTAGTTAATAATCCAAAGAATGCTCATTACCTTTTACAGGCCAATATTCTTAAAGTCGGGAAGATGAGTGTGGCTGCAAGCCAGACTGCTTTGGGCGGTGGCTTTGGTTCTGCCTTGGCTGGTGCCGGAACCGGTGCCGCTTTAGGTGCTTTATCCAACCATGGTAATACCATCCTTGCCGGTGGCCTTGCAGGAGGGGTGATAGGCCTTGCTGCGGACTCATTGGTTAAAGACGTTAATTACACGCTAATCACTGATGTACAGATTTCAGAACGCGCAGGAAAGGGTGCAAAAGTTCGCGAGCAGTTTCGTTCATCCCTTGATAATGGCACTTCATCCGGTACCTATCAGACGTCTACTAAAGACAGTGACTTTTTACGCTACCGCACCCGTATTGTTTCCAATGCCGATAAAGTGAATTTGACCTTTGCTGAGGCCAAATCTGCTTTGGAGCAGGGTCTTGTAAAAACCTTAACCGGAATTTTCTAAACAGTACTTTAACAGGAGGTTATCCAATGAAACGACTTGTTTTACCCCTTGCAGGATGTTTAGCAGCTGGCAGCGTCCTTGCTTTTCCAGAGCGCCCTATAGTGGAACATGCATTAAGTGAGACAGCTGAAGCCTTGACCTCGCTTTCCCACCAAACCCTGGAATCACCATGCCAGGGTGATATCGAGATTGCAGCCGCTTATTTAAAAGCCGCTGCGATGAAAGTCCATTATCAACGCTTCGCCCTTGCGCTGACCGATTTAGGGTATAGCCAGAATGAGTTGCAAGCCATTGCAGGGAGCCGGGACTGGTGTAAAAGCATTGCGGTTAACACCATCCCCTTTATTGCTCAAGTGCATGATTTGAAAACGCAGGTTGAAATGTTAAGCCGAGTACAGGAGTGAGAATAATGCTGACAATTGGCAAAACGCACATCCATTCACCTTTTTACAAAGTTATGGAGATTAAGATGTACCAACGAGTTAAAAAAATTATCCGACATTTACGCCACCTGGCTGTCACGGCAGGACTTCTGTTTTTATCCCCGCTAGCTCATGCCGAAGGCCGCGACTTATTGGCGAATGCCTTACAGGGCGATATTGCCTCATCCTTTGGCAGTGGGGCGATGTTTTGGAAAGTCTTTGTCTTAGTCGACATTATTTTTGCGACCGCCTTGGCGGTAAAGTCTAAAAACCCGATGGTCTTTATCGGCGTGGCAGCCATTGCCTTTATACCTGCTTTTTTACTGAAAGCGTTTGTATTCTAAAAGGAGTTGTGATGAATACCGCCGCCTATCAGTTTTTAAACCATCTGGATGCACCAAAGCGCTACTTCACCTTAACCATTGATGAAGCGATATTGGCGGCCAGTGGACTTTTGGTTCTTGTGATGGCAAAGCAAACTTATTTGGCTTTGCTTCCTGTCGCCTTGCTGATGGGAGTCGTTAAGCGCCTTAAAAAAGGACAGAGCCCTCGCATTCTTTTGCTCCTGGTCTGGTGGTATCTGCCGCATGCTTTAACCCAATTCTTTGTGCCTAAGCTTCCGGCTTCCCATTATCGCGTATGGACTGCCTGGGTGAAATCATGACGCTAATGCTTAAACCTTCACGCGAGCACCAGCTTAGCACTCGCTTAAATTTAATGGTCAGTCTTGTCGTAGGACTTCTTCTTGCCAATGTCATTTTAAGTGCGTTGGTCTGGGTGGTCTTTCGGGGTCATCGTGTAGAAATTATTCCTTTTGGGGGAACGGTTGCTTATGCCAACAGCCCTCATCAGGTAGATGCCCGTTATTTAAGCTTGATGGCTGAAAATTTTATGAACGAGCGGCTTAACGTAACCCCTGAAACCGTCGATGGCAGCCATCAAAGGCTTTTGGGTTTTGTGGCAAGTAAGCATTATCCCGCTTTCCTGCTCAAACTTAAGCAGGAGGCGTCAGTCATTAAGGCGCAGAAACTCTCCTCCGTCTTTCATATCAGTCGGATTCAAACCGACCCACATGCCTTAACGGCGATGGTGACTGGGGTCTTAAAGCGCTTTGTAGGCTTAAACGCACTCACGGATGAAACCAAGACCTTTCTTCTTCGCTTTCAGTATCGCCACAATCGCTTAACGCTTACACAATTTGACCGTTTAAAGGAAGAATCCCATGTCTAAACGAGTACTATTAGCCAGTCTTAGTTTGACGTTTGTGATGTCTGTGAACGCGGCAAGTGTCACGGTTAAAGACAACACCGATGTGCAGCTCACCATAAGTGGCAGTAATTACAACCGCCTTTTAGTCCATCAAGATAAAATCGTGGATGCGGTCTTTCCTGAACAGGCTATGGCGCTTCAATCTGACGAGCAGGATGGGTCGGTCTATATTTTGCTCAATCGCCAGGAACCATTCACCTTGTTTTTAACCACCGAGGCAGGGCGTCATTTTTCGTTAACCTTAAGTGGTGAAGAATCACTCGGTAAAACCATTGAATTAAAGCCTGAGAGGTCACCAACGCCTGCTGCCTTAAAAAAGGCGGTGGTCGAAGCAAAACCTAATGGAGCATTAGACCTTCTTGAGGCCATGAAGGCGAAGGAACAAAAGCCCGGGGTGAGTGTCGGGCGAGTTTATGGCCAGGCTATCCGCTTAAGTCGCGGCTTAACGCTCTTACCTCGCGAGCAGTGGAAGGCTGGTGTATTCAGTGGCGAAGCCCTTGAAATCTACAATGGTGGGAACGAACCTCTCACACTATCCTCGTCTGATTTTATTACCGAGGATGTGAAGGCGATTTCTCTCTCACAAGCCACCATCCCGCCCAAAGGGCGCGCCATGCTTTATCGCGTCAGCGAGGTGGCTCATGGCTGATTGGCAGTTTAATCGGAAGGTATTAGGGGTTCAGGTGCGACGACTTTTCACCCTGACAGGCCTCCTCGTCGTGGTCATAGCCATCATGACAGCCTTAATGGTAAAAGGGTCGCCACGCGTGGCCAGTAAGCCTCTGAAAGCACCTGATCTAATCGGTGTTGTCGACGATTCCTTTACCGAAAAGGTGACCCAAAACGTCATGACCAATCAACAGATGGAACTGGTCGCTCTTCGTAAAGAACTGGCCAATTTAACGAAGACCTTAGCCACACTAAAAAGCGCACATGAAGAAGCCCTTGCAAGCCAGAATGAAGTCCTTCGCGGTGAGTTTAACGAACAGCTAAAGCAGGTGGCATCGATTGTGAAGGAAGAAAAAGCCAGTGCCCCAACACCTGGGATTAAAAACGCAACCCTTTGGCATGGGGCAGGCACCTCCGATGCTTATGGTTCAATGGCTCTAAGCACACCACGCATTCACATGGTGTCGTTTCGAAAACGAGCTCCTCGCTCGTCCTCACGTTTAAATCCCGCCCTCTATGTGCCGTCTAACACCTCGGTGCGGGCAGTGATTTTAGGCGGTGCTGATGCGGATGCCTCGGTCAATGGCCAGTCGAAAAACAATGGAGTCATGCTCTTTAAATTTTTAGAAGATGGTACCTTGCCCAATGGCTTGCACTCGCATTTGCGAGGCTGTCGGGTGAGTGCGAATGCCTATGGTGATATTTCTTCAGAGCGTGCTTTTGCGACCTTGTATAAGCTATCGTGCGCGCATCGCGGCCAGCCCATCATCGACAAAGAGGTCTCAGGCTGGGTCTTTTTCAATGGCAAGGTGGGCATTAAAGGGCAGCCTTTGATGCGGGATAACAAAGTCATGACCTGGGCAGGCATCAGTGGCGCGCTCTCTGGCGTTGCGCAAGCGGCCCAATACGCCCAAAGCGTGCAGCAGTTTGGCGCTTATGGTGCTTCTTCCACTGTGCCATCAAGCCACATAGCTCCCTTTGCCGCTTATGGAGGTGCTGCCAAGGCGGCTGATACCCTTTCACAATACTATGTCAAACGTGCCGAGCAGTACCACCCAGTCATTCAGGTCGGGGCAGGGAATGTGGTGACGGTGGTGTTTAAGGATGGGTTTTATTTAACGCCTGAAGGGGAGTCTCATGCCTCTCATGAAGCAAGTGTTCAACAAGCCCGTTTCAATGACGAGCCGTCCAACGATGGAAGTATCAATTTCACCGTTCCTAATGAGGTCTTAAGCCAGATTGACCGCGTGAGTACTACTCATGCACAGGGAGGGATGCAATGAGACGTTTTAAAGGTACTACTCCCCTTGTGCTAGTCATCACGTTAAGTAGTTGCGCGACGATGAATTCCGATTTCAGCTGCAACAATACAGCAAAAGACAGTTGTCTTACGATTGAGCAGGTGGATGTCCTAACTCGCTTTGCCGACGAGCCGCCTGTGACGGCTCCTAAGGCGCGCCATCGCACTCTGTATAAAGCAGACATCAATGAGCCGCTCCTATGGGTGGCACCAAGAGAGCTGGGGTAGGCTATGCAAGCGCGCATCAATCAGTTACGCGACAGGATTCGGTTGGGTCTTCACCTATTAAGCACCACCCTTGGTGAAGGCTCTGATTTAAAACCGCCTTCGTTAGTCAGTCAAGCCAATGCCGCAGCCAGTGTCGAGCTTGACCTGCCCTCCATCCAAAGCCTTTTGCCCTATGAGCGGGTTAATGAGGCGGGCTTTTTTGTCAATCGAAGCTCCTTAGGTTTTGGCCTGCAGGTAATGCCTTTGTCGGGTGCCGATGAAACCCTGATGAACACCCTTGCGTCACTCTTTAAAAACAGGCTGACTGAAGGGGTCGATTGCACGGTGCTACTCTATAAGCACCCTTGGCTTTCCGAAACGCTCTCGTCCAATTACGCCCCTTATTTTAAAGCGGGCGGTATCATGGCGGAACTTGCGGGGTTAAGCCTTCGCTATCACGACAAAGCACGCCAGGAAGGCTATCCCAACAACCTTGGCATTCCGGCGACTTTAAGTGATTACTGTTGTTTTCTTTTTGTCAGTGTCAAGTCTGACCAGGAGTCCGCTCTCACCTTATCGCGTCTTCGTGAGGATTTTGAAGCCGAGCTTAAGGTGGCCGGTCTTAATCTCGCACGTTTAAGTGAAGACGATTTTGCGACCCTTCTTCGCGCCTTACTTTCCCCTAATTTCAGTCAGGGGAGATGGCCTGCAACTGACGACGAGGGGGGCTATTTAAGCGACCGCCTCCTTGATGGGACAGCGCTCTACGAAATCGATGAGCAGGGCATTAATTTAACGCTCGCGGATAGTAAAGGGGAGCAGCAAAGCGCACGTCTGATTAATTGCGAGCTTAAGGGATTACCGAAACAGCCTTTTGCACTTTGGCAAAGCCCCGATTTATTCGCGAACCTCTTATCATTGAAGCGAGGCATTGACTGCCCTTTCCTGTTATCCCTGACAGTACGCGGCATCAATCAGGATGCGGCCAAAGCAGAAGCGAAGTCGCGTGCTAAATCACTAACCGCGAACAGCAACGCGATTCAACGCATGATGCACCCAGGAATTATTGAAGAAGCCGCTGAGTGGCGTTTTGTTCATGAACAAGCGGACAAAGGAGAGCTTCATCTCCTTCCTGTGTTTTATAACCTGACGCTTTATACAACCCGAGAGCGGGAACGTGAGCAAGTCGCGAAAGCGATAGGATGCTATGAAAGCTCAGGATTTAAACTTGTCCAAAGCCGCTTATGCCAATGGCCGCGCTTTTTAACAAGCCTTCCTTTTCTAAGCCAGGAAGGACTTTTTAAAAGCCTTGAGCAGCTAGGTCTTACCAAGCGTCTGACGCATTGGAATGTGGCTAACCTTCTGCCGGTGGTCGCTGACTCCAAGGGTTCAGCGGAGGGGCTTTTGCTGCCAACCTGCCGTAACCAGATTTTCTTCTTAAATACCTTTGATGATCGCACTCGCGCCATCTCAAATTACAATCAGCTGACTGTGGCAGGAAGCGGGGCGGGTAAAAGTTTTTTTCAGCAGGCACAGATTTTAGATGGTCTTGCGCGTGGTGAGCAGATTTTTGTGATTGATTTAGGCGACTCTTACAAGCATCTTTGTGAGCTGGTAGGGGGTACTTATCTCGATGCGGCGTCGTTAAGCCTTAACCCTTTTACGCTGTTTGATTTCGAAGGCTCCGTAGAAGTTGACGGCAATATGATAAGTAACTGCATTCAAATCAGAGACTTACTCGCTATCATGGCCTCCCCTGATGCACCGGTGAGTCCGGTACAGAAAAAATGGCTGCTGCAGGCAGTGAGAACCTGCTGGAAAGCCAAAGGTCGTGCCTCGACGATGGACGACATCCTCACGACGTTAAGAGGTATGCTGCCTGATTCAGACCATGATGTTCGTTTAAAAGACCTGTTGCTGTTACTGGACGACTACGGGGCTGAAGGTCTTTATGGAGCGCTTTTTAATGCTGAAACACCGCTTTTAACGGACTCAAGGTTTGTGGTGCTGGAAATGGGTGGTTTAAAAGACAACCCAGAACTATTAAAAATCGTTCTTTATGTGATGATAGTCATCATTCAGGGGCAGTTCTACCAGTCAGACCGCCGAAAACGCAAACGCTGCGTCATTGATGAGGCATGGCAGTTTCTCGCCAAAGGTGCAAATCCAGTCCAGGCGGATTTCATTGCTCACGGTTTTCGAACCGCACGAAAATACAATGCCGGCTTTACCGTTGTTACCCAAATTCAGGAGGATACGGATGATACCCCTCAGGCACGCGCTGTCGCTGCCTGCTCTGATACCAAAATCATTATGCGCCAGGAAAATCTGGCGGGCTTCATTGCCAGTCACCCTAAACTATTAAATCCTTTGCAACAGGAGCTTTTGCAATCTTTTGGCAAAGCGAAGCTTCAAGGTTTTTCCAATCTCATGATTTGCTCAGGCAATCACACCACCTTTCATCGCTTCTTCTGCGACCCCTTCTCACGCGTTCTTTTTTCGACCTCAGGGGATGAATTCGGTGCCATTGAAGCGCTGCTGAAAGAAGGCGTGCCATTGACTGACGCTGTAGCTCGCGTCACGCAACACTATTATCCGGAGCACGTATGACGACTATTAATGCAGTCTTTTCTGTAGCGGCGTTAGCACTGATGGCAGTTCTCTTTTGGATACGAGAGGAAAGGGTTGCTGTCTTTGATAAAAAGGCGTTAACAAAACACTTCATTACCCAGCTTGCAGAACACCGTGTGAAGGATGAAAAAATTAGCGAAACAACACTGAAATTCAAGCGAGCCTTGCGGGAAAGCCTGGATTTTTACCGCGCATCTCATCCTCATCAATTAGTGCTTAGGAAAGAGGCGGTCGCCTTTGGTGGTGCTGATATCACGGACACCATTGCGGGAAGGGTGGCTCAAACCATGAAGCGTGCATCATGAAAGAACTGGCATTAACCATGATGCTTTGCCTTTCGGCAGGCCTTCTTCAGGCGAAATCCTTTGGGATTTATGGCGCTGTCTTCCCCATTGCTGAGGAGAGTTTTTTGCACCTGATTGAATCACGCCTTAAGAAACTCGTGGCCACAGGGGAATGGGATTCCTTTAATCAACAGTGGCGGGCAGAAGTAAGCCGCCAGGTGCTTAAGCCCACCCCTTTAAACCTTCCGCGCGCACAAAAAACACGCATTCATCACTGGCGGCCTGCGCTTCGCTTAACCCAACCCATCAGGGATTTATCAGGCCGGCTTATCTATCCTGCCGGCACCACCGTGAATGCCTTAAAGGAATTACCGGCTTATCAACCCTGCTGGCTTTTTTTCAACAACGAGGATGTTGTACAGCGGCGCTGGGCACTTAAGGTCATGCCCACCTGCACTAACCCCAAACTGATATTAACCGGTGGGGCGATTGATGAGGCGGAGTCCATTTTTAAGACGGCAATTTATTTTGACCAGGCGGGACGGATTACCACAAAACTTAGCATTCAGTCAGTTCCTGCCAAAGTCACGCGAGACGGCAATGACCTTTTGATTGAAGAGTTCGCCATTCAAGGAGGCCTTTGATGCGCGCTAAACTACTCCTCATTCTGCTGTCTTTGCTGCCGCTGGTCAGTCACGGCTTAAACTGCAGCGGCCATTTCGTCAATCCCATCACCGATGTCTGTTGGCGCTGTCTCTTTCCCTTATCCATTGGGGCGGCCAAAGTCGTGCACTCCTCCCTTCCTGATACGGACAATGCTAAAAGTCCTTTAGGCAGTTGCCCGACCAAATTAGGGGTTAAAATCGGGCTTAACATCGGTTTTTGGGAACCAATGGCACTCACTGATGTGACCGACACCCCTTATTGCTTCGTCAATTTAGGCGGCCATCGGCTCAACTTAGGTTTAAAACAAGGGAGGGGAGGTCGCCAGGTTGCCTTAAGTGGTGCGCAAACCCGCGCCTTTTTCCATGTCCACTGGTATAAGTACCCGCTGATTAACTGGCTGAATCTCATCACCTCTGCCGGCTGCATGGAAGCAGGCGATTTTGACATTGCTTATCTTACCGAACTTGACCCCACCTGGCGTGATTCCGAGATGAGTTTTGTCTTAAGCCCTGAA
This sequence comes from Legionella donaldsonii, assembly GCF_900452385.1. Lineage (NCBI taxonomy): Bacteria > Pseudomonadati > Pseudomonadota > Gammaproteobacteria > Legionellales > Legionellaceae > Legionella > Legionella donaldsonii. Next base: position 754,726 of record NZ_UGOA01000001.1, read on the forward strand.
TCAGTCCTTTTTGGTAATCCGGTGGCGCAAGGTTCCTGTGCTGCAGACGCGCTATCCTCAACGCTCACCAAAAAACCGCAGGATACCCTCTTTTGGTGTGCTGGTAGCCAGGGCAGTATTTTCCCCTTAACCGGACAAGTGAATGCGCCCTTATCCCCCGTACAAACCGCCCTTTTACTGACGGAGCGGCTCAACTTTAAATTGCATCGGGAAGCACTCATCAGCGACTCAAGTCCTGAAGTAGGCTCAATCTGCACCCCAAAGCATATTCCGGTCACGCCTAAATCACGCTACCGCTACGAGATGGTCAATCAGGTTGCTGATGGCAGGCATTGCTACCCGTCAGGGTTTTCAACGCTCGCCTGGGAAGCCGGAAAAATCAAACCGCAAACGCCTGACCAGTATGGGTTTTTGGTGTGGCGCAAACGAAACTGTGTGTGGTGGTGAACATGAGAAAAGTAATCCTGCTCGCAACACTCCTTTTCACTGGGCAATTGACTTATGCCTTGGAAGTGATGGTATGCGTGAGTTTTTCGATGCCCCAAACCCTGCTTGAAGCGACACTTAAAGAGGCCGCTGATTATCAAATTCCCGTGGTTTTAAATGGGCTCATTGACAATTCTATGGCTAAAACCGCTGAGAGGCTCATGACCTTAAGTCGCGACATCCCCAATTTGACTTTGCAGATTGACCCCACCGCCTTTGAGCGCTTTGGTATCCAACAGGTACCGGCACTGGTGGTGGCCGAAGGACATCGTTTTGATGTGCTCTATGGCAATTTAAGGCTTAAAGAGGGGCTTTATCGATTAGTGGAAGGGGATGCGGGATTAACCAACGCCTTCGTGAGGAGTCTCACTCATGATTAAATCCCTGGTGATGATTGTTAATCTGTTGTGGGCAGCTGGCGTCTTTTGCGCGCCGCAAACGGGAAATGACGTACTTAATGCCATGAGCCGTTTTAATCCCGCCACGGTGATTGAGGGTTACAGCCCTAATCCTAAAGAAACCAATCTAGCCTCGCAAGACAAAGAGGGATTGCAGGCCGAAGCACTTAAGCGGGTAAAAGAGAATGAGACAGCCACCTTCATCCGCAATCAGGCTAAAGCACGCGCCAGAGTTCGCCCCAATCCTAACGCATCGGAGTTGCAATACGCTGAAACCTTGCTCGAAAAGGGAGCGGTGGAGCTTGATGGCCGCTGTTACGAAGTGCCGGCGACTTGTAGGGGAGAACAAGAAAGCAAGACCTGCCAGGAACAACGGCTCTGGCAGACTAAAGCCTGCGGCAAAACCCTTGAAATCCGTTTTAAACCGGTCACCCAAACCATTGAACGCTTGGCAACGGGCAGCAGCAACGAGCCTTATCTCCTGCACTTGACCACGTGTGACCCGTATCACCCCTGCAGCTTGAGCCAACAAATCCAGTTAAGCCTAAATTGCCACCGCTTAAGTCTTGCGGTCAGCGATAATGGCGCGCCTGTTAAAATCGTTCAGGCACCGACTTGTGCGAATCCTGTAGCAACCCTTGCGATGACTGCTAACGGCGCTTATGGCGAGTACATCAAGACCCTCAAAGTAACCCTCACCCAATGGCTGCCCGAAGACCACTGGGTTCCTGAAAACTGCTATAGCTTGCAGCAAAAACTGAGTAGCAACCAATGTATGATGGAGCCAGGGGAAGCTTGTATTGACGCGAATCAAAGCAAGGTCATTGAGGGCTATCCTCTTAAGCGTGCCTGCTGGGGCATTAAAAACACCTACCACTGTCAAGGGGAGCTCAAAAGCGGGTGCAAAACGTTGATGTCAGCAGGCTGCAGCCAGACAAATTCCCTCTGCATGCATGACACGTCAGGGTTTTGCGATGCCTGGCAGCAAACCTTTGCTTGCGCAAAGCCCTGTAGCAAGACGCGCCTCATCTGCCCTGGAAAACCTCATTGCGCCGATGGCGCGTGCGATAACACGGTTTTGGAACAATCCAATGATATTCAGGAAGGCCTTTCAAGCCTTGCAGTCCTTGCGGCAAGTGCGGGCGGTATTGCAGAAACAGCCGCCACAGGAAAGCCCAATGCCTTTGCGGGCAAGTCGTTAACCTGCAAAAAAACCATTGCAGGGGTTCGGGATTGCTGTCGCGATAGCGGCTGGGGGGATTGGGTGGTTCATTGTCCTGCATCCATGCAGGAATTAATCAAGGCACGTCATGAGAATCGCGCAATCTATTTAGGTCATTACAAAGACGGGCTTGAAAAAATCCACGTCTATTGTGTCTTTCCAAGTCTGATTGCTGCCATTGTGCAACGTGAGGGCAGGGGCGGGCAGCTGAAGCTAAGTTTTGGCACGGCCAAAACCCCGGATTGCCGCGGGATTAGTCCGGAGGAGCTAGCCGCAATCCGTTTTGACGCCCTTAACTTCTCCCCATTAACTGATGAGATTCAATCAAGAATGCGATTGCCTGATGAGAGCATCAGTAGTGAACGCTTAAAATCGGCTATTGAAGCGCAATACAGGGAGAAATCCCATGATTAAGCCCTTGATTATGATTCTGCTAGGGCTTCTAACCCTTACGGCATATGCCTCTGAACGTCCGGTCGGTTTCCTCTGGTATAGCCTGCCTAAAGAGGAAAGCCCGCAAATGGAAGCCAAACCACAGGGAAAACCTTTTAACCAACTTAGTTTCAGTGAACGCGATGCCGTGTTGCATTTCTATACCATGGAAGCGCTTCATAAAGCGCGCCAGACGAAAAAAGTGGAGGACATGCGCGCCTTTTTAAGTCTTCAGGATTACTGGCTTGCAGAGTCCTCACGTTTCAAAGCCTTGTTTCAGAAAACCCTGTTAGCCTATCCGCAATACGACTACACCGTGACCCATCCGGTGAGTCAGGCAGGTGTCCGATTAACCGACGCACGTCGTGAACGTCTTCATCTTAAGCGCCTAAAACAGCTTGCCAACACGCAGGGGTTTTTATTTTTCTATCGGGGTCAGAGTGCTTATGACTTAAAGCAAATCCCAATCCTTCTTGATTTCTGCAAGACCCATCAATTTAGCCTCATTCCCGTGAGTGTGGATGGCGTAAAAGCCGCAAGTCTTCCCGACACACGCCTTGATAGAGGGCAGGCCAATCGGCTTGGTGTGCGCTACTTTCCAGCGTTGTTGCTGGCCAATCCTAAAACCGGGAAAACCCAACCAGTAGCCTTTGGCCTTCTAACCCAGGATGTGCTCATTGCCCGGATTAACCAGGTGGCCACCCATTTTAATGGAGACGATGAATGACGCGATTGATTGCATTAATGCTGATTCTGATGAGCTTAACAGTACAAGCAACCGAGCCTTTTTTTAAAACCCATGGCCTTGTTTTTTTCTATGGCAGCGAATGCCCGCATTGTCAGCGCTTTGCACCCATTGTTCGCCGCTATGCGGATGAGAATCAAGTGGCGGTTCTTCCTTTAAGCCTGGATGACAAGGCCTTACCTGACTTTGATGATTTTCTGCCCGCAACCTCCGAGTGGCTGACAGCCGCTTTTAGAGACAAGCCAATTGAGTACCCAGCGCTTTTTGTGGTCAATCCAAAAACGAAAGCCCTTTATCCGGTGAGTATAGGGGCTATGGAGGCTTATGAGCTCAATGCCCGCATGGAGACTTTAATTTCTCGCATAAACGCCTACGAAGCGCAAGGGGAATCCTTATGAGGAGACTTCTTTTAGCAGCACTACTTATAAGCCAAACAAGTGTTTATGCCGGCATTGAAAGTGATTTAAACCATTTTTTTGATGGCGTTGGGATGGCCTCCAACGTGACCTCACCCGCTGCCTTTGAATCCCAGGCGGCCGGTTTTTTTGGGGCAGGTTCCCTCTATGCAAGAGGGGCAGTGCGCCAGTACCAGCTGGTTCAGCTTGATTTACCCTCCTATCGTTCAGGCTGTGGCGGTATTGATTTGCATTTGGGTTCCTTAAGTTTTTTAAGCGAGCAGAAACTGGTTGATTTAGGGAAAGCGGTGATGACCAATACCGGTGCTTATGCCGTTGACGTGATGCTGGCTTCCACCGTGCCTGAATTAAAGCAGGTGCGCGATTATTTACAACAACTGCAACAGATGGCTAATCAGGCGAGTATTAACTCCTGCCAGCTCTCGCAAAACTTAGTTGGCGGTGTGTATCCCAAAACCGCTGAAAGCCAGCAGAAAATCTGTAAAGACCAGGCATCACAAGGAAAAGAGGGGCTTTTCTCCGATTACGTTAAGGCACGTAATGCCTGTGCCGGTTCTGGGTTTCATCAGGTAATGGACAAGGCTGAAAAAGACCCTGAGCGTCAAAAGCAGGTGGTGATTAATAAAAACATCGTCTGGTCGATTCTTAAGGAGAAATCCTTCTTAAGCCTGGATGCGGAACTCGCTGAGATGGTGATGAGTTTAACAGGTACGCTCATTATCGACAGGGAGGGCAAGGTGACTCACGTTCCCTCCCTTGCCACAAGCCCACAGTTCATTCAAACGCTTTTAACCGGCGGGCAAGGGGCTAAGCGCTGGCAATGTGATGAGAAAACGAAGTGCCTTAAGGTCAAACTGGTCGATTTTACCCTGCCTGAAAGTGCCACATTGGTCTTTAAAGTCCGCGCCATGATTGAGCGAGTCAATGCAGCGATTGTCGCAGATACTCTCGATGATAAAGGCATTCAGGGCATTTTGGCGAATTTTACCCTGCCAGTATTGAAGTTTTTAACCGTTCTTCATACGAGTGAATACGCCTCCCTCTCGGTGGATATGGAAGAGTATGCAGGGCTAATTGCCCATGACCTTCTTACTCATTATTTAAACGGTCTTTTAAGTGAGGTGGCGGCAGCGAGTGCAGGGTCAGAAATGAATGAGAGCCTGCTCCATCTCATTGAAAAACGAATCAGGGAGGCCAAAGGGGAGGTCATGGCGTTAAACCCACGCGTAAGCCACCTCTTTGCTGAAAAAATGGCGCTGATTGAAAACATTGCCCGTATTGAAAAACAGGTGGCAGCCACCATGGCCACCAGTTGATTTAAACCCAAACCTTAAGGAGAAAAAATATGAAAAAAATAACAGGCCTTCCCGCCAATCAGCTAAAGGAGCTCGTGCTTGACCACTTGCAGGGGGAAGCGCTTGATGTCACACGCCTGCGTCTGGAATTTATCGTATCAAAGCAGGGTAGGAGTGCTCGCGACCTCTTTGAGTCGGTTGATGTGACGATGGACGACCCCTTTATCATCGCGATTATGGACAGCCAGTGTCTTTCTGAGACTAAAAAGCACTTGCTCTCCAAGGAGGCTTTAACCCTTCATGAGTTGCTGGATTGGATGGCAGACCCCTATATGGATGTGCTCTTGCAATGCATTAACGCAGTCCATCCATCTAAACGAGGCAAGGTCTTGCTCGCAGGATTAAGCTTCACAGCGCTCTTTGGAGCTGGCTTTCAGCAAGGGTTTTTTAAGGGGATGGAGGCTGCCTTAAGGCGCTTCGGGGCGCTTTTGCTTAGAGATACGCTGCCCGTGGTTAGCCGCTTTAAAAACTGGCCGTTAGTCAGTGCATTAATTGAGGGTGTGAGTTTTATCACGGCCTTAGGAAAAACAACGCGCTTAAATCTGGCGCAACGTCTCTTTAAAACGGGGCTATCCGCACTCACTATCACCGGGTTTACCCTCTGGGCAATGGCTGGCAGCTTAACCTTTTTGTCCGCCGGTTGTCTCATGACGGTGGCAGGATTAAAACTTATCCAGGCCTGCCTCTCACTCGCCTTAGAGCAGAAACCGGTTGCCACCCCAGCCAGCTGGCAGGCTAAAGCCGCAAGTTTGCGTCAATCCTGGGTGTTAGCTGATTTAAAAACAGACTTAAAGAGGCAGTTATTTCACACGTTGGTGACTGGTGCCTCCCTTGCCCTGATGCTGACAAACCCTGCCTTCACCCTTCCAGGCCTTATTCTTTTGACCTTAGGACCGCTCACTGATTGGCTGGTAGGCCAATCGCTTAAATCGGCAAGTCTTAGCACGCTGCAGACAAGCCTTCGCGCCATTGACCTTATCCCTGAGGCTCACCTTTGCCCATCGACAAAACCCCAGGCTTTAGCCCTGTTACAGGGCTTAAATGAGTTAGGCCTCAGTAAGGATAAAGTCAGCCACCGTGAGCAGGCGGTCAGTGAGCGTGAAGACATGATAGGCGCTACCCTTCATGCCTTAAGCACAGGTACTAAGCTTCCACGGGTGGCAGTCAATGAAGACATAGAGTCTCAGCTGCCGAAGAATCTTGCAGCCAACGATGAAATGATTGGACAGGACAACCTGCAGGTTATGAAGGTTTGATGATAACGGAGGACGCGCTGCTAATGCCGTCCTCCACACAACAGGAAAATCCATGAGCGAACCCATCACCATCCATGTCCTGGCAGCAGGCGATCTGTTTGAGCATGTACTAACTGCAATGGCCGCTTTTACTAATCAGCAGAGTTTTGCTAGCCTTTTGCGGTTAACGGCTTTAATTGGCATAGTTATGGCCGCCGCAGGCTTTTTAAAAAGTCGCGACCCCTTTGTTTTTGCCCGCTGGTTTTTAGGTTACATGCTGATGGTACATGGCGTGCTGTTACCGAAAACCACAGTCATGATTGATGATGTTACCGCGCAAAATCCAAAGGTTGTTGATCATGTACCGGTGGTCTTTGCCTTATCGGCCAGTCTTTTAACCACGGTGGGGCTCGGATTGGCACAGATCTATGATTCGCTGCTTTATATTCCCCCGCCGAGTGTCCCTGACGAGAAAAGCATGCCCTATCCTGAGGACCTGCTTTATACTCAGACCGGTATGCTCTTTGGCTCACGTCTGGTGCAGGCAGCAAAGGATTTTCGCATCACAGACCCAATGCTTAAAGAAGAGATGAATGCCTATTTCAGGAGCTGTGTAGTGGGTGATATCCGCATCAACCAGAAATACTCGGTGGCTGAATTAACGAACAGCCCTAATATCTGGGCATTGATTTCAGCGAAAGGCTCTCCTCTAAGACGCGTCAAAGTCAATGGCCAGCCTGTTTCCTGTCTTGAGGCTTCCAAAGCAGAAGGTGAATACAGCCTTAAACAGAAGCTTGATGCAGAAATTAAAAAAGCCTATACGTTTTTTGGCATTAATTTCTTTGGAAAACCGGCCAACACGACTTACGAATCCCTCTTTAAAACCCATCTGCAATCCGCCTTTAATTACTATCAGGGGCTAAGTAACGATGCCAGCGATATTTTTCTACAGAGCATGATGATTAATGCCATGCGCGATGGCCATGCCGGCTATCAGACTTTTACCGATTCTACCGCGGGACTTATTAACCAGCAGTACACGAAAGCACAGGTGCAACACCGCTTCAGCTGGGAAGTCTTAGGCCAGAAGGCGCTGTGGATTTTACCCATTACCCATACCTGCTTAACGTTGCTTCTTTTTGGTCTTTTTCCGCTGGTGCTTGTTCTTGCCACATTGCCTCAGGGAATGCGCATTGTTACAGGCTATCTGCAGTTTTTTCTGTCTCTGCAGTTCTGGCCGGTTCTTTTCGCAATTTTAAACGTCGGAATGACCATGTGGGGTGCGCATTCAACCTCGCAATATGGCAGCTTTACCATGGTCAACCTCGACAAAATCGATGAGTTGCATGCCGACATCAGCGGGGTCTGCGGTTATCTTATGATGATGATTCCCTTTTTATCGCATGGCTTGGTGTCTAATTTAGGCGGCGCTTTCTCAAACCTTGCCACCAGCATGATGAGCCACATGCAGGGTTCCAGCATGTCCGTGGCAGGGGAAGCCGCAAGTGCATCTTTTAGTCTTGGGCAAACGAGCTTCTACAATACCTCTGCCAATAATTTCTCGGCCAACAAGCATGATTCCAACTGGACGAATCTGCATGGCATGCGTACTTCACAAACTTCTTCAGGGGTCTTGAAAACCATCACCGGAAGTGGCGAGGCAGTCTTTGATGCGAGTCCTGCGATGTCCAGAGGGGCTTTATCCATCAATACCTCGGATGGTTTAAATGCCTCGCTTAATGAGGCCTATGAGCAATCGACACAGGCCGCACGAAGCCAGGGCGCCCAACTTCATCAGGCGCTTTCCACTGCGAGCCATCGCTTGATGCAGTTATCCAGTCTGTCAGTGCACGATTTTCGTTTAGGAGCGGGGGTTTCTGACAGTGAATCTGGCCAGTATTCCAAAGCGCTATCCACCATCAATCACATTGCCTCGGATGTGGCAGCACGGATGGGGGTTTCCAAAGAAGATGCCGTGACTCACCTCACCAATTTTGGCTTAAGCGCCCAAGCCTCCATGGATACCCGTCATAGCATTGGCGGTAAAATTGCCCACTGGGGCTTAGGCATTAGTGCCAAAGGAGATACCCACCTTAAATTTGACCGCTCAACTTCCGCCAGTGACCGTTATCACAGCGGTAGTGATGGCTCAATCTCTGCGCGCGAATCTCGTGATTTTAATGACGCGTTTAATACCGTGAAGCAGTTTACCCAAAGCCATCATTTTGATGATTCCCATTCCAAGGCGGCCTCGCTATCTAATCAGCTGGGTGCTGATTTGCGACAGGCTGATACTGCAAGCCACAACCTTGATGCAAGTCTTGCTCGCGCCTCGCGCGTCAGTGAAGCGAAAGCTTTCGTAGAGACGCATAGTACCCAAATCAATACTGATTTAAATCAGGCCTTTCCTGCTTTTGTGGCGTCACAAATTGGGGAGCAGGCACGGGATGCCCTGTTCTCTAAACCTGGTGATTTACAGGCATTAAATCGTCTGCAGCATTTAGGAGAGCAGTTTATTGTCGACAGGCGTGATGCACTGATTAATGAATTTGGTACAAAGGGTGCTCAGGAAAAAGTCAATGACTTTTATCAGCGCTCAAGCGCTGACATTGAACAAAAAGGGGCGTTCATTACAAAGGATTTTAATCGTAACAGTGAGGAGATTGCCCGCGGCGGTAAAGAAAAAGGGGTTGGCTTTGATAAGCATGAAGCCGATATACTGCAAGCCGGCATCCATAATCGGATGCACGCGGTAAATCATCAAATAAAAGACGGTGAAGCCTTGATTAAGACCGATCGCCATGATCTAATGGGGGATCATGCTAAAAACGTTGTGGAAGGGAAAGATCTGGCACAACGCAATACCGCTCTGCCCGAAAAGCTGAATCTTCCCAAACGGTTGTTTGAACTTCACAAAGATAAGGGAGAATAAAGTGAACTCTCAAGAACTAAGATCAGCGATCCAGGATGATATCCGCAACATTAAAAATATTTCGCCAGACATTATTCCAGGTCGTGTTTATTATGGTCAATTAGCTAAACTGGGATTTGGCTTTTATTGGAAAATCCTGTTGATTGTCTCATTGGCTTTGACTTACTCCTTTAATTATAATTCCGATTATCTTCGCCCACCGCTTCCAACAATACTTGATTCAGCGTTTAGCGCTCTTATTATTGGCAGTATTGCAAGCCTCATCATGACTTTTCTACTTATCAATCCCCTGAATATGCTGGTTCTCTTTCGCTTTCATTTAGAGAAAAAACTAAAAACGGGAGGATTACTGATCAAAAAATTTAAATTGATTGGAATAGTGTATTTATCGGTATTAACCTTTTTCTGTCTGCTTTTTGGTTTTTTTGCAAAACCTGAAGTCATGATTGGTATGCTCCTTTTCGCCTTTGTTTTAAGCGGACTAGCTACTTCATTCTTTATTAAGCTCGAATTAAATCGCATCGGTTTAAGCACGGTATATGACGTTATCAACGAATTTGTGAATAAAAGTAACCACCTTTGACCAGTGGGGTAATGCGTGTAAACAGTCCTTCTTGATAACGGTAACATTTGTTTACGTATAGTTAATAACGAGCAACAAAAAAGTATTTCGTAATACAGCGGACAGGGACGTTAGCTGGCAGGTTTCGCATTCAAGGAGAACTGTCATGCGCGATGAACCTAATTTCAAACACTATACCCGCGGTGGGCAAATCAGCTTCCACAATCTGCGCATGTGGGATCAAATCACCAAAACACTTACCTGGTTTTGTCTTTTTTCCTGGGTGCTTTTAACCGGCATCATTGGCTGGCTTACCATCCCCTCTGAAAAACTTTCCCAGGCATTGGTGTACTATTACGCCTCGTTTTTAGATCTGATCGGGAACAAGAAGCAGGTATTCACTCTGATGTTTCAGGGCAAGTTATACCGCCAGCCGGTGGAGATGATTGTAAACTACCCCTACTACCGGATGAATGCCGAAGCCATGCTGACCAAGGGCGCTCATGCGGCCTTAATCGGGTTTGCACTGGCCTTGGCAACAGGAGCCGCCCTTGCAGTTTACTTTATTCGCCGTGGCAAAGCCCAACGTGCCAATCAGTTCATTCGCGGATCAAAATTACAAACGGAGGCACAGGTGAAGGAGGCCATTGTCCGCAACAAGGCCAATTCAGACATCACTATTGACGGCTTCCCACTGATTGCAGGTTCAGAAGTCCAACACCTTTTGGTACATGGCACCGTGGGTACAGGTAAAAGCCAGCTCATCATGAAAATTCTTGATGCCTTGCGAGCCCGCGGGGATAGAGTGATTATCTATGATAAGGGCTGCGCTTTCATTCCGCATTACTTTGAAGAAGGTCGGGATGTCATTTTAAATCCCTTTGATTCGCGCTGCCCGAACTGGGATTTATGGCAGGAAGCACCGAAAGATTCTGATTTGGAAAACATGGCTGAGAGTTTAATTCCCATGCACGGTGATGCCGACCCATTCTGGGTATCTGCCGCACGCACGGTCTTTGCAAGTTGTGCATCTCGCATGCGAAAAGATAAAAACCGTTCACTTGAAGCCCTTTTATCACTTCTTTTAACCAGTGAGTTTGGAAAGCTTGAGACCTACCTTCAGGGGACAGCAGCAGCGACTCTTGTCTCTGATAAAATTGAGAAAACGGCCTTTTCCATCCGCGCAGTTATTACCACCTATCTTAAATCATTAAGCTCCCTGGCGGGGCTTGCCAGGGAAGGTAAAGAGGCCTTTTCTATTCGAGATTACATCTTAAACGAAGAAAAATCAGGCTGGCTTTTTATTTCGTCTAATGGCGAGCAGCACAAAACCCTAAAACCATTGATGTCGATGTGGCTTGCCATGGCCTCCTTAACACTCTTGAGTTTGACGCCATCGTCTGCGCGACGCATCTGGTTTGTCTGTGATGAGTTGCCAAGTCTTCATAAACTGCCGTTGTTGGGTGAAACCATAGCTGAGGTGCGCAAGTTTGGCGGCTGCTTTCTATTAGGCATGCAGAGTTTTGCCCAGCTCACGAAAGTCTATGGTCAATCCGGTGGGGCTAAGGAGCTTTTTGATCTTTTAAATACTCGCTTTTTCTTTCGAAGTCCGAGTAGCGAGATGGCGCGCCTTGTGGCCAGCGAATTAGGGGAGGAAGAAATTGAGGAGTCCCGTGAAAATTATTCCTATGGGGCAAACTCGATACGAGATGGGATTTCGTTAAGCACCCAGCGGGTCACAAGAGCGATTGTCTCTTACCCTCAAATCATGGAATTAAAAGATTTGCATTGCTTCCTTCGCCTGCCTGGAGAATATCCCATCACAACCCTCCATCTAACACTTGCTAAACGTGATTCTAAGGCAATGCCATTTATCGAACGGCAATTACAACCCTCCATAGCTATAACAAAAAATTCTCCCCTTAAAGAGATGAACCAAGGCAGTGGTGAAGAGTTGGTCTTTAAAAAAACCGAAACTAAACTCATAGATTACATGGACTAATACCAATGCTAAGCATACAACCACTGAAATCAGCACGAGGGGCGGCAGAATACTACACCAAGGCCTTTGATTATTATGCGAGTGATGCAGAAGCCATGGTTTGGCTTGGAAAAGGGAAAGAATTTCTTAAGTTAGGCGCAGAAGTCGATAAAGAAACGATGTTGTCCTTATTAGAAGGCCGTTTGCCTAGTGGACAAGTGCTTTGCAATCCCAATAATGGCGCTCATCGCCCAGGGTTTGACATGACGTTTTCAGCTCCCAAAAGCCTATCAATATTAGTAGGTCTTGGGATTTCGCCTGAATTAGTTCAATTTCACGATAAGGCCGTTCGTTATGCAGTCAGTCAATTGGAAGCCGAATTTGCTGAAACAAGAGTGAGGCATAAAGACGAAATACGGTTTGAGAAAACGGGTAATCTATTGGTGGCGGCATTTAGACAACCGACTTCCCGTGCGAACGACCCCTCGCTTCATACCCATTGTGTCACGATGAATCTGACGTTTTTTCAGGGTAAGGCTAAATCGTTAGCCAGTGATACAACAAGAAAGCATGGTGTAATCGAGCAAATTCAAAATAATGCTCATTACGGCGGACTTTTGTATCGCCAACATCTTGCTAATCAATTAAAAGAAGCAGGGTTTCATATACGTCTCACAGGGGATGGATTATTTGAAATTGACGGCGTACCAGAAACCGTATTGCATGAATTTTCACGACGACGTGAAGACATTGAACGATTGATGGAAGAAAAAGGGTGGCAGGGGGCTAAAAGCTCATCTACTGCAACGCTTCTTTCTCGCGAAGGAAAGGAGTTGCATGACTCCGAAAGCCTTCATAGTGACTGGCTTAAGCGGGCAGAAAATCATCATTTCAATGCAAAGACATTTTCTCAATCTCAATTGAATTACTCAAAATCGAATTCCATTTTTTCGACCATCAAAGCAAAGTTACAACAATTTTTAAATGGCGGGGAAGAGACCGAAGAGCACAAGGCGAAAGCCTGTGTGTCGGTAGCTATTGAAACACTGAGTCAGCGCCACTGTGTCTTTACGGAGCGTGCACTCCTGGCAGAGAGTATGAAACACAGTTTGGTGATGGCTGGAAGCCTATCTAAAGAGACGTTAAGTCAAATAATTGCCAAGGAAAAGCATACGCAAGGCCTTTATGAGGGCAGATGTCCTGAAACGGGTGCCAGGATGTTAACAACCCCTTGGGCTTTAACATTGGAAACCGAGACCTTAGCGCGTATTGAAGCGAATAAAGAGGTCTTGTCTTCAATGGCAACGCTTAAACAAATACAGGCTTTCCAAAAAGAACGCCAAGCTCATCTGGTTTTTCCAATGACGGAATCCCAAAAAGAAGCTATGGCAATGCTTTTAACATCGAAAGACCGCTATCTGGCTGTTCAAGGTTATGCCGGTGTTGCGAAGACCACCATGCTTTCTGAGACCCGTCTTCTAATGGAGGAGAAAGGGTATCGACTTCGCGGCATCACGGTTGCAAGTTCTGCAGCCCATGAGCTGGCAAAGAAGGGGGGCATTCAAACCGATGTATTTCCGGTTGTCCTTCAAGAATTAAAAGACGCAAAAAGGGGAGGGCGAGAAAAATGGGTCTATATTGTGGATGAAGCCTCAATGCTTTCCTCCCCTCAAGGCCATGAATTAATAAAGCAGATAGAGCGAACCAATGCACGCTTGATATTGGTTGGTGATAGGGCACAACTTCCGAGTGTTAATACAGGCCGCATCTTTAGTTTAACGCAAGATTTTGGTATTGAAACAACCATCATGGATGAGATTGTTCGTCAAAACAACCAAACATTAAAAGAAGCTGTTTACCATGCTACAAAAGGGGAGGTGAGGGATGCACTGGATAAACTTGATGTTCAGGAGCTTGCTACCCATGAAGAGCGAATTCAATGGATTGCGGATAAATGGTTGGGCTTAAGTCAAAAAGAGCGAGAAGAAACGCTTCTTTTTGCGCCAACGCATGCCAATCGAGAAGCAATTACTGAGCTTATTCGAAACGGATTAATCGAGGAAGGGAGTTTAGGCAAAGCGTGTTATCACCAAGACACACTGAAAGCAAAACCCCTGGAACCGATTCAACTTCGTTTTGCCGCTTATTATCAAAAAGGGGACGTCCTTCGATTAAATCAGGATTTTAAGTCATTAAGAATTAGGCAAGGGACTTATTTCACTATTGGCGACATGACAGCAAAACATCGAAAAGATAATGTGCTCCCTTTAGTGAATGATCAAGGAAAGCAAATTATTTTTCCTCTTAAATTACTTCCACGTTACAAAACACACACTGCCTCTTTTGAGCGAATTATTGAGGTGTATCAACCTAAAAAACTAGAGCTTCGAAAAGGTGACAAGGTGATGTGGACGCGAAATTTTAAAGCCGCAGGTCTTCGCAACGGTGAGGTTGTTACTTTACATGATGATAATGAAAAAGCGCTTCAATTTCTCACTAAAGAAGGAGAAATGATAAATCTTGATAAAGCTGAACCTGCTTTAAAACATTTGGATTACAGTTTTGTGCTCACTAACTATAAAGTCCAAGGAAAAGATGCTCCATTTGGTATTGGTCTTATGGAGTCCTATCACCAGTTTGGCGCTACACTAAAAAACTTTTATGTTCAAATTTCACGTGCTATTCAAGGTATGACGTTAGTGACAGATAATCGAGAACAATTGATTGGAGCGCTTCACAATAATAAAGATGAAAAAATAGCCTCAATCGATGTGCTCTCAAGAGAACAACTAAAATATCATGAAAATCGGTTTTTAAATCAAACGAAACTATCTATTAAACCCGTCATCGAGAAAATGAAATCGTTAGAGCAACAGAAAGAATTGAATCAGATTAGCGAGCTTAATTTTAGTAAACAAAAACACCCGAATATAAAGCCTCTACAAATAAAAGAACTCGAATTATAAGGAGAAATTATGCCAAGACTGACTATTTCATTATCAAATGCTCTTTATAGCCGTCTTTCAGCATTATCAATTCATAATAAAGAATCGATGTCGAATATTATTAATCAACTCATTCTTGCTGGAATGCATCATATTGAAGATAGCCCTCCAAAGAGGGAGCAACAAAAACCACTTGTTGATCAGCATTGCCAAAAGTTAATTATTCAGATGAATGCGCTTGTTAAAAACTTGTCAAAGGAGTTGCTTCATTTTAATCAAAATGATTTTAAGCAACTACAACAAGCTAGCGCAAAAAAATACAACGAATTGAATAGTGCTAATTCTGATGTGGCCTAATATATAAACCATCCTGATGCTATCAGATTACTATATAATCTAGAAAGGAAATAAATTTCAACTACTCAAGGAAAGAGAGTGAATATAAAAAAGAGGATAATTCCAGTTATTCTTTCGGTCTTGGCTATTATTGTTTTTATTGTGGGAATTTTTGCAGGTGGTTTTTATCTTGTTATTCTTGCTCTTTTTTTATTTTTCATTGCTTACCTTGAAGAAAAAACTTCATTGGTAATAGTCAGAACAGCCTCTATTACAATTTTATCATTAGCGGTTCTATTATCAATTTTTCTTATTTATTTGTTTTTTAAAAATTCTGTAAATACAGAAGAAAATTATGTTACAAAAAATCCGGACTATTCGTTAGAGGAGATTATTGAGTTGGATAAAAACTCAGATCCATTCGGCCGTTTTGACCGTAATTCACATGTAATTGACTATTCAAACCCTACCAATTCTTCTTCAAGAAAAGCTCAAGAACAAGAAAAGTTAATTGTAAAAACTTCAATAGAAGTTATGAGTAAAATTAACATTCCAACAAGAAGCAATGTTGAAAGCACTCCAGTAATTCTAAGAGACAGATGTTTCGTATATTACTTAAGTCAACAATACAAAGATAGCCTAATGTATTGTCAATCGTCATCCGAAGCAGGAAATCCATATGCTACCTATATATTAGGGATTCAATATTATAATGGTTTAGGAGTTAAAAAAGACAAGGAAATTGGATTAAGTAATTTTATTAAATCGGCAGGACAAGGGTATCCCTATGCTCAGTTCACTTTGGCGATAATCTATTTGGAGATGGGCAAGAATGAATTAGCTAATAAATGGAATTTAAAAGCCAAAGAGCAATTAAAATATTAAGGTTAGATGGAATACTTGGTGAACGCATGGTGAATAGGTAATAAAAAATATTTAAAAACCACTATATTTCAATTAGTTAAGTATTTTACGAGTTCACCACTTTCTTCACCACTAAATTATGGTGTTTTTTCCAAAAAAATAGATATTTTCAATATTAATCAATAAGTTAATAGGAGTGCACATTAGTGCGAAAGGTGTGTGAAAAAGGGGTACAAAACTTAGTGATTACATTCCCTGCCTCATATTCTAATAAAATCTTTATTCTTGCCTGAGCGCATTTCATTTGCGCTTTGGTGAAGGATTGATTTGAACCCATCTAAAAATTAGAAGGCTATACTCATTACTAAATCCCTAACATGATCTAATGGCAGGGGAAACAAATGAAATTACAAAATAAACCTTATATAAAATGTTTTCGTAATGCAAAATCTACATTGCAGTTATTTTTTGATTTAAAAATGAAAAAATCGATAGTTAATCATAATTGGGATAATGAGGATAAAAACAACATATTAAATATTCTTCTTTTTTTAAAGCCTGTTTCATTTAAAAAAAGGTTGGCTATTGTTAGGATTTTCTATCGGGAACCGAGTGTTAAGAGGATTATTTCTCTTGTATACCAAATACAATATATCCGAAATATGGATTTGGAGAAGCAATCAATTACTCCTGGCATGGCTCAAGAATATAATTTAATTGCTAAAAAAATGCTTAGGAAGGCTAAGCTATATCATAATAAAATTGATGAAAAACGACTTAACTATTCTAGTATTAATAGAAAATTGAATGAATATAAAGATATATTACTAGAAGTATTTTTTGAAGGAAAAACTAAAGAGTCTAAAATATTCAGTTACATAGTTAAACACAGCTTAAGTATATCAAGTTTGTTATTATTATTTTTAGTTATATCAGTAGGATTTTATGAGTGGGGTTATTTCTCTTACTTAGGAATCCCATTAAATAATATGCCAATTACTTTAGAGATATTTTTAGTGTCCGCCCTAAGTTGGATTCCAAATATTTTAATTTTTTCATTTATATCATTTATCTATTTTTTAACTTGTTTTTGGGTGCAAGACGGAATGACAATTAATGATTTCCTCGAAAATCCAAGATATGCAAAACTCAACTTTATATTATATTTGAAATACTATCTTTTATTTTGCATAGTTGTCGTAGCTCTATTTATGCAGTTACCCTCAAATAGTGATAGTAAGTATTTTTATTATTATTCTTTTTTAAAATGGTCATTTTATTGGCTGTTATTTACATTTCTTTTTTTTAAAAATCATATCATTAGATCTCTTTTTCCTAAAACTGTGAGGTACATGATTGTAGCAGTTCCTGTTTATATTATCTTTTTACTAAATTATGGTTATGGCTCTGCACAAACTGCTCTTTTAGCCAAGAGTAACACGTTAATTTTTTTAGAAGATAATAGAATTATTTTAAATACAAAAATTCTACGTAATTATTTATCCGGAATTTTAATATATAGGCAAAATAACAAGACAGTCATATTTATAAGAAACCAAGAAATTAAAAAAATTGAATATGAAATATCTTCAAAGGGGAAAGCTTGATCTGCATAATTAAGAATAAGTCTGATTGTACGAGTAATCAGACTTAATGTCACTTCAGGATCGTTGATTGAAGCTATCTTATCTCACCTCTTCTTTCTCCAACCAAAAGCAAGTTATAACTTTAGTAGATAGGAAGCTAGAAGTTATTAGGATATGCTTTTAATAGTGGGTATTTTTAAACTAGCAATTTAAAATATGGACATTGGGAGGGAATATGTCGCTTGAATCTGCGGAGTTATGGTCCGCAATAGCTAATTGGAGCCTTTTATTTTCATTAGTGTTGGGGGTCATTTCTACTGCTGGTATTGTACATTTTGGCAATATCAAAGAGCACTATTTTAAGCAAACCATCGCTATAGCAAATGCAGAAGCATCTAAGGCGAATGCACAAGCGGCCGAAGCTACTCTTAAATTAGAAGAGCTAAGAAAAAAAGTAGCTCCTCGGCACGTTCAGAGGGATTTGTTTTTAAAGGCAATAAATGGACAACCTAAAGCTGATGTAGAGATTATGTTTTTAAGAGACGACCCGGAGTGTTTTAGCGTGGCACAACAGATTTGGCAATTACTAAAAGATGCAAAATGGAATGTGTTAGCGCCTAGGCCTATTCCGCAAAATGAGGCTACCTCTGCTTCAGATCTTCCCATGACTATGACTGTGGACGCACAGCCATCTGGTATAACAGTTATTACACATTCGGTTTCGCGTAAAGAATCCGATGCAACTGTACAAATGCTTTTAGGTGAAAATTGGGAAAAGACCCCAAGAACGGTGATTATATATGCCCTATTACAATCATTAGGAAAAATAAAAACATCAGCGGGAGGTAAAAATAGCCCTCCTTCTGGAATGATTCGGATTGTTGTAGCTCCCCGTGATATAGAATGATGGTGGACACTGAAGTCCGAGATTACAATTAATCAGACTAATGAAGATAGCATAGAGCTCGCCCCATTCACCCATTGCCACCAACGCTCATAATCATGAGATGACTATATTACTCAACTTTATTAAAGGTAGATTATTCGGAGCTTTCCTATAAGAGAAAGAAAAAGTCCTATAATTTAGGTGATGTAAAAAATTTTATGCTGGAAGCTAACTACTTATTTCAAGGACGTTGGATATGGTTATTAATGTAAATCCTTTTTCAGCAGCATCTCTCTTTATTGATCTTTCTTTTGACGGAGCTCATTTAGCTTCTGCTACATCCTTTTTAGTTAAGCGTAATAATACTTTTTTCGTGTTAACTAATAGACATAATGTAACGGGAAGAGATCAAAATACAAGAGAACCACTCGATAAGAAATCCGCAGGGATCCCTAATATGCTGACCATTCATTTTAATAGTGCTGATAAACAGGGAGAGTATATTGGATGCGTTTATCCCTTATTTGAAGATTTTCCGGTTTGGTACGAACATCCTATATTACGTGAAAAAGGAGATTTCGTTGCATTAAAACCACCCATCGATGAAGCAATCTCCTTGTCTCCCTATTATGATTTAGATAAGTGGGATAATGATATATTATTTCAGCCTGGTTGTAGATTAAACATAATTGGCTTTCCCTACGGAAGAGCTTCAACTAATAATTTAGGAATCTGGATAACTGGTTTCTTAGCGAGTGACTTGGATGTCGATATAGATGGGCAACCTAAATTCTATATTGATGCTCGGACAAGGACAGGACAATCTGGTTCCCCAGTCGTTTTTTTTAGGCATAATGAAACTATTAGCCTAAAGAATGGTTCTAGGACGAGTGCCTCTTGCACCTACTTAATGGGTATATATAGTGGGCGTATTGGTAAAGACTCTGATATTGGCATTGTGTGGAAATTAAAAGCGCTGCGTGAACTTATCGATTCTATTCCTATCGACTAATTAACTAATTTCTTAGACTTAAATAAATGATGATTTATTTTGCTCAATAAATAATGCGGTCTTTGTTAGTTGGCATTTATCCCTTAAAGTTACCAAATATTGATCTAGGGTTTTTGGTGGTTTTTTTAACTTTTGATAACATTCTTTGATAGAAAGTATAAAGAGCTCTTTATTTTCTTTAGCGACCCTTAAAAATAAATCATCGGGATGACATGCCTTAATTTTAAATTGGGACAAATATTGCTTGGGAAAATCTTTAAGATTCGCTGTAATAATTAGCTGTGATTTCGAAGCAATTGCAGCAGCTAATACATGTTCATCATTTTTATCAGTCAAAGATAATTCTTCCTCAATCTGACCTTTCCCCTCAATTAGTACCAGGGTCACGATGAGAAAACCCACATTAAGCCACCTGTTGAGTAAAGACAACTGGTGGAAAATAATTTAATGCACTATGTGGCCTCACATGGTTGTAATGATGCCGCCATTTACCGATTTCATAACGCGCCTCTTCCAACGTTCTAAACCAGTTTTGGTTGAGACATTCGTTACGAAATTTTCCATTAAGGCTTTCAACGAAACCGTTTTGCGTCGGTTTACCAGGCTGCATAAAGCATAACCTTACCTTGGTGGATTTAGACCAGAAAAACATAGCCTTAGAGGTAAATTCGGTGCCATTGTCACAGACAATCTGTTCGGGATAACCGTGCTCTTCACCAAGCTGCTCTAAAAATCGTGTAACTTGTTGTCCAGAAATAGAGAGTGCAACAAGTTGCCCCAGCAGTTCACGGTTAAAATTGTCAATGACATTCAATACGCGAAAACGACGACCATTTGCTAGTTGATCAGATACAAAATCCATCGACCAACGCTTATTTTTCTGAGCTGGCACATCCATAACCAGGCGAGGACGTTGGAGTTTCTTTCGTTTTTTGGTACGAACCTGAAGACCCTCCTCAAGGTAAATCCGATAGGTGCGCTTTTTGTTCTGGACTAAACCCTCTCCTCGTAACAAGCCGTGCAGCAATAAATAACCATAACGAGGATATTGAACGGCCAACTCTTTCATACGGTCTTTCAATCCATCATCCAAGCGCCTTTTCTTTAGGTAGCGGTACGCCGTGCGACTTAGCCCAACCAGTTTGCAGGAAACTCGCTCACTGAGTTTAAAATGAGTTACCAAATGCTTTGCAACACTTTTTTTGCTGGCGGGCTTTACCACTTTTTTGAAACAACGTCCTTCAGCGCTTCATTCTCCAGTAGTTTTTCTGCAAGGAGTTTTTTCAGCTTCTGGTTCTCTGACTCAAGCTCGCGCAATCGCTTCGCTTCGTTAACTTCTAAGCCCGCATACTTACTACGCCAGTTATAGAAGCAACCGCTTGTTATCCCCATAGTACGACAAATATCTCCTACCTTTGCTCCAGCCTCGTGCTCTTTGACTGCCTTAATAATCTGCTCTTCACTGTAACGTCTTTTCATTTTGAGTTCTCCATTGTAATAATTTTAATGGATTTCTTATCTTTGTCATGGTCTTATTTTTGGGGGATAGGTCAGGTTTAACAAGCATATGTCCTGAATATGAAGAGAGCTAAAATTTCTGGGAATAATAGAAACAGCAAACAACTTTACTTTTAGAGATAATCGTCAAATTTGAGTGTTCGATTATTTTTAAAGGCACTTTTCCATATAAAACTCTTTAATTTACCCAATTTGAGTATTTCTATTAACTTTTCTGCCCAGGCTATTTTATAAACATAATCTTTATGTAGTGAATCATACAAACAATATTCTGGGTTTGTATTAGATGGATCACTAGACTTCGATCTTGGACGTATAGAAAAACAAATATATAGACATTTATGATCACAATGACTTAAATTAACACCACAACCCTTTTTAACTAATTGTAAAATTGCAGAAGGTTTTACCCCATCATCATTTATAACGTCTCTATGAATAATGCGATCTTTAGTTATTGAAGTGATTTTTGTAATTGAGCTTCTTTCTTCTTCCGTTAAAGAATCCCATTTTATAAACTCAATTGCTATATCATTCCGGTTTGTATTTGAAATTTTAGGAATATTTATTAATTTGATGCTATAACAACTCGAGCTAAAAACATCGTCTGGAAGAGCAGATCTATAACAGTCAATATAGTTTTTTATATCCTGTAAATCCGAAGATAAATTCGATTTGTTAGCTTTTTTTTGCTCTTCTTGTCTTAATTGAGAAAACTGCAAAGAAAAAACAATATTTTCGTTTAAGGCATACTTTGCTCCGAACCATTCTATCAATTGGGTTTCATAATTAAACAAAAATGCCTGGCATTCACCGAATAAAATAACATCAAATTCATGCTTATTGATGTGTCTATGCTCAATTTTATTTCTCAATGGAATGAATAAGTTCAAATTGGCGCGGACGTCTTCCCTTAATTTCCCATATTCCTTCATACAGTCAGATAAACTCCAAGCCCTTCTTTCTCCATCTATTTTTATATATCTTTTATTTTTGGGGTCTTTCAAATAAAATTTATCTCCTATACGAGAGTAAAAATAACAATGAAATAAACGTGTCCAAGCCATTATCATCAAGGCAATATAGGCTTGAGTCCTAAACGTAGCCCTTGGCTTATTGTATATCTCTACAGCCAATAAAGCTGAATCAATAGAAGATTCTAAGATTGCTTTTGCTTTCCCTTTCATAAAGACCTCGCCAAAATCTCCAAAAAGCGAGTACAGATACTAATTATAGTATTTTGTAAAATTATTTGATTATGACCAATGTGAACCTTATAGCATTATCTCAGACCATAATTCTTGTTATATGGTTTTTCCATGTACAAATTTTGCAGGTAATAAATACAACCTTTTTCATTTATAATTTACTTAGATAAGTTAACGATATTAATTAACCTTTTAGTGAAAGGAATTACTTGTCTCTTGGTGTCTAGTCCCTGTGGTAAAGACATCAGTAAATAAAACCCCCCCCATTTCCTTTGAGAAACCTAATTCGAATACAGGTGGATGAATCCGAGTTAATAGGTCGCAAAATCGGATAACATGCTTAAGCCATCTCCTTCTTGAGAAAGCCATTTTTGTTTCTCCTCTACTGGGATAATAGTGCAATAGCCTTCTTCAGCGGAGTAAATAATCACTGCATTGCCCTGCTCAAGCCGGGTAAGAAGCTGTCTTTTTTTATGAGACAAATCTATTTCTCTCTCACCGTAGTCAGTTGCCTCGCGAGTAAGTATCTCCATGATTAAATTCTCTATGGCCAGTTCCGACAACAGATGGTAATCAATTTCAATCATACTGCGAGCTCCACTTAACGATGCTGTTAGGAGTGTTATTGCAAGAAAATAATCAAATCTAAAAGATTCTTCCACGTTAATAAAAGTTGCGTAAATATCGTGAAAATAACAATGCTCATCTTATCCATGAGTACCTTAGAAAGATCTGCAATGAGGTTAAAGCAATCTATATAATCCCATTAAAATCATCAAAGAGAGTAATACAGCCATGCATTAATTTCTTTAATTCATAATTTTTTTCCAATAACAAATACCTTGCTAGATCATGATCTCTGTGTTCAGTCGCCATTACAAATATGTATTTTTTGTCATTAAATTTACTAACAATCGATACACCATTATAAAGCCCAAACGCGGAACGACCAGACATGGTTTGTTTTTCATGCTTATTAATAAAACTGGCTTGATTCCATGGGAGTATTGAAATATTTGATTTTTCTACAATTCTTTTTAATGGATCATTGTCGATTAGTTTTTCTTCATAATAGAAATCTATCCAATCCTCATGGGTACAGAATCGGTAGGATTTGTTGTTTGAAGTTTTATCTGAGACAAGATAATAGAGGTAATCACACCCCAAGGCATTTAGTGGCCGTAATTGTTTGTTGAAAAGAAGCTCGTGTTTTTCATCGAAGGGTAGGAAAATCCTTTTGCGTACATCATGTATCATAACAAATCCTTAAATACAGCATTAAATCTATTTAATGCTAAAATAATGTACGACACAATGAAGTGAATGTAAATGACAAATCTGGCTAGGATATCCGTTTTTATTAGTACCGCTATTGAAGTTTTTGATTTAAGTATCTTTGCTTTTCTTATTCCTGTTTTGTCTTCCGTATTTTTCTCATCCCATTCACAAAGTTCAGCGATTAATTTTGCCATTTTGGCTTATGTAGTAAGCTATGCAGTGAAACCCTTTTCTGGAATGGCTTTTGGGTATCTGTCTGATAGCTATGGTCGTAAGCAAGTGCTGTCGGTTACTACTTTGTTGATGACCGTTTCCACAGCGGTTATTGGTTTATTGCCTACCAGTTTACCTGGTATTTATTTATGGGTAGTGTTATTTAGTTGCCGGATTATTCAGGGGTTATCAATATCAGGGGAGTTTTCTAATGGTTTAATATTTGCTGTTGAACAAGGGAGAGATCGTCCGGCATTTTCTGGCAGTATGGCATTTATGGGCGGGATTCTGGGATTGTTGCTGGCAAATATATCGGTTTTTGTATTATTAAACCTTTTACCTTATGAGCAGATGATTCAATATGGCTGGCGCATACCATTTTTAATCAGTGCTATGATTTGGCTGGCACTGTACCAGATTAGAAGTTTTATTAATGAGCCATTTACGCAGAGGACGAATGATACTAAACATTTTTCATCTTTGGTAAAAAAATATAGAAAGGAGCTGGTTATTTGTTTTGTAGCTGCAAGTTTATCTGCCTCTGCTTTCTATATGACCTTTGTTTATATGCCAACTCTTTTATCTTCGGTTATTCAAAATCAGACTCACCATAGAGCCGTATGGGTGACATTGGTTACTCTGTTAGTTTATTTCCTCTGTTTGCCACTGTTTGGCTCTTTGGCCGATCGGGTAGGTATTACTAAGCAAATTACTGCTGGTTCAGTATTGTACCTTTTATTTTCCTATGTCTGTTTTGAATATATTAGCCATTTTAACTATGTCGTTATATTTTGTAGTTTGATATTACTGGCTTTGATTCAATCATTATATAATTCGGCTTTACCTGCATTTATGGTTTCTTTGTTTCCACCGGCTCATAGAGGTAAGGCTTTAGCAATATCTTATAATACCAGTCTATCAATTTTTGGTGGTTTAATGCCCTATGTTATATTAAGCCATAAAAATTTTATGAATCCGGGAATCGTTATTAGTATTTGTGCGATATTAACATTGATTGTATTACGTTTTGTGAGGGAGAGTGAACATGGTTGTATATGAAGTGAATCTATCTATTGATAAGGATATTTTTAAAGAATATAAGGATTGGTTAGATGAGCACATTCAAGAGATGCTTAAATTTCCCGGATTTATTAATGCTACAGTGATGTATCAATCTATGGATGGTGATAATTCGGATAACCAAAAACATCTCACGGTTCAATATCAGCTTGAAAGTGCTGAAGATTTGCAACACTACTTTAAGGAGCATGCTCCTAAAATGAGAGGGGATGGGGTGAAGCGGTTTTCGGGTCGATTTACAGCGACTCGCCGTACCTTTGAGGTGGAATCTGTTATTGAAGCAAATAAATACGTGAATCGCGTATAAATATATTGATTAATACCTTTTAATGGTATATTATGATGTTACATCAAATATACGGAGGTATTTATTGTGGAGAAGATAGTTTTTAAAGAAGCTGAGGCTGCTAACTATATATGCATGAGCCGTTCTTTTCTTTCTCAGGACAGAGTAAATGGAACTTTAGCTAACAGAACTCCAGGCCCTAAATATATTAAAATTGGGCGCTCCATACGTTATCTAAAGGATGACCTTGATTCATGGTTGGAACAGCACAGAAAGTGTGGTTAGCATCGTTAAATTATCTATTCATCGAGCTAGTGTAATAACGCTTTTGCGCTAACCCATAAAATTTATTCGATTCTTATATTTTTAAATTGCTTAGATAAAAGTCCTTTTAATAGATCTATCTTACGTGCATAAAGCTCATATACTGAAGGGCATCTTTCTATCGTTTACTCAGTGTTGGTGGGTAAGACATATAATGCTGGTAAATTACCTAGAATGTTTTAAGTTCCATATATGCTTATTGATCTGTATAGGCTTTTAATTTCGCTAAAATAGATTGTTCACCGGAAATAATTTTTTTTAAGCCTTCTGGCCGTACATTTTTGGTGTAAATCAGCTTGCTTTAATTATACGTTATCAAAATGATATTTTAATGACTTGGCCATTTTGCTTAATAAAATTACAAACACAACACCTAAATTCAAAACCATAGTTCGATAAATCTGGAGTTCCCAGGAAAGATTCCAACCGCCGACCGGCCTTTGTCCATATGACTATAAAAAAAGTTTGAGGGCTCGTTTTTGCTATGATGGTGTATTTTTATTCTCTATAACACATTCAATTTGCACCCTGCCTGCACCCTATAATTGAATTTTTTTGAGGGGAAAATGTTTACAATCCTTTATTTATATGGTCGGAGTGACAGGAATTGAACCTGCGACCCCTGCCTCCCGAAGGCAGTGCTCTACCAGGCTGAGCTACACTCCGTTTAATGGTCACGTTTAATAGCGAATTGTGCAAGTTCTATCAGTGCCTCCTTATAAACACTATCGGGTAAAACCTGTAGTGCCGACAAAGCCCGATCGACCTCAAGTGCTGCATAATTCCGCGTATATTCAATAGCATCAGTTGCTTCAATGGCTTCCAGGATAGCAGTGAGATTTCGCAAGCTACCTTCCTTTAAACTTTCTTGAATCAATTGTTGCTGTACAACTGTACCATGTTTTAAGGCATGGAGGAGGGGGAGGGTGGCTTTACCATCGGCCAAATCATCACCAATATTTTTGCCAATTGTTTTCGCGTCAGAACAATAATCTAAAGCATCATCAATGAGTTGAAAGGCATTGCCTAAATGCAAGCCATAGGCATACAGGCTTTTTTCAATTTCTTCACCGGCATTACCTAACAAAGGACCAATTGCAGCAGAAGCAGCAAATAACAAGGCTGTTTTGTCTCGAATCACTGCAAAATAATCTTCGACGGAAATCGAAAAATTATGGCGATTAGCTAATTGTCTTACTTCACCACAGCTAATTTGATGGGAAGTATCCGCTAATAGACGTTGAATTTTAGGATGGTTAACATTCACCATTAGCTGGACAGATTGGGTGAACAGGTAGTCTCCTACCAAAATACTGGCTTTGCTGCCCCATATTTCATTGGCTGTTTCACGCCCGCGTCGGAGAGTGGATTCATCAATAACATCGTCATGCAACAGGGTTGCCGTGTGAAAAAATTCTATCATGGCAGCGAGCGCGATATGATCTTGGCCGCTATAGGCACAGGCATGGCTTGCTAGCAATACTAATAAAGGTCGTAAACGTTTGCCGCCACTTTCAACAATGTGATGTGCCAACTCATCAATCAAACCGACTTGCGATTGAATTTTATCAATGATTAGAGCATTTACTGCATCAAAATCTTCACTAACCAGTGCTCTTAAACGGGCAACCGTCATTGTTTATCCTCTAACATAGAATGTATGCATGCTAAGGCTGGCTTGGTCTAATGTCAAGTTTACTTCCTTCCCCAGAACAGGGGAAAGCCATCTTATAGGGGTTATTGGGGACCTGATAGCCCTATGGATACTGTACTTTAGGCATGATAGTTTTTAAATGGAGGTAACAGAGTTTATTTGAATGCTCAGGAATAGATTCGTTTAACTCGTTTGGTGATGTGGTAATTATTACCCCCTGTCTTTTTGGCGCTATACATGGCTTCATCGGCCTTGGCGAGCAATTCATCGGCATTGAATGCGTCGAAAGGATAAACAGCCAAACCAATACTTATCTGACAAATGACGTCATGCGCCCCCAAGGTAAAAGGTTTATTAAATTGTTGCAAAATGCGTTTAGCAATGGTTTGAGGAATTTTATCCCCATTTTGATGCATGATAAGGGCGATAAATTCATCGCCCCCAAGTCTGGCGAGAAAGTCCTTTTCTCTGAAACAGCTTTGCAGGCGCTTGGCAGACTGTGACAGCAAGGAGTCACCGGCCTCGTGCCCGTAAACATCGTTGACATGTTTGAATTTATCTAAATCCATAAAAAAGAAAGTGATGCAATAGTTTTTATTAAGAGCTGCCTCAAGCATATTTTGAATGTACATTTGAAAGTAGGTACGATTTGGTAGATTAGTTAGCGCATCGTAGCGAGCCAGGTAATGGAATTTTTCTTTATCGGTCTGTAATAGGTAATTGTTTTCACTTAATAACTTTTCGTATTGCTCATTTTCACGTAAAACACCATATAAGGTGGTAGCAATTACAAATAAAGAGAAAGAGATATTGATAAAATTCATGAGTAGCACATTGGACGGTGCTAATTGATAAATCGGCGTGAGCTCCTGCATTGAAAAAAAGACTACCATAGCCAGACACAGCGCGGCATAGAGAACCAAGCCATACCAGCTTATAGTGACAGCGGCCAGGATTGGAATGACGTAATACCAGACAAAATAGGAGCTTGATAAACCACCCATCCAGTAATTCCCCAGGGTAGTAATAATCAGTGCTAAAAGAGTGAGGAAATGTCCACACAGGACTGTATTCTTGGTTTTTTTTAAAATAAACAAATTAAGTGCAGCAAATCCACAGGCAGCAATCACCAAATGCACCATCATCCACATATGCCAGACAAAATTGATATAGAGTAAAAATAAACCAAGTATAATAAGTTCAATACTGATGTTATTGATTAACCTGTATTGGCGTCCCCAATCGCTATTGGAAGTTGATAGTTCTCTTGCAAACGCTTTTAATTTACTGACCAGAGACATCTTGGTTCCTCATGGCTAATTTATCTCTTTTAACAAAGGAAATGGATTTCACTTCCAAGTAATAACTTCCTTTCGTTAAAAAAGATCACACTAAACTGCCATAATTATCTATCAATCTATTGTGCCAACCTTCACTGGTTTGCGGATTTTCAATGATTGATCGTTGTTCTCACTAGTATAGGCTATTTTTGTTTCACTTTTGATCAATTAATAACTCCTTGTTAACTTTTTAAGACAGATAATTGTTACAAGCAAGGTGACATGGAGCGTATCTATTTTGCTTGTCTTGGCTTGGATGAAGTAATCATGTCCAAGGAACACGGTATGTACACAAATGCTATTTATTTTTATTAGAAAAATTTTAATTTTATGCACAGGGAATAAAACTCGACTAAATTTAACGTAGTCGTTATGTTTCCAGGTTGAACCTATGGTGCGATTAAAGAATATTCCAACAGTTGAAAACCCACGAGGAAATTATGGCTTTTTTGCTGTAAAACACGCGCCGCAAAAAGAAGTATTTTATCCCAAGGAATTATCAATTACTCATGTTGCACAAGGAGTTCGTAGTGGTGATTGTGATTTCCTATCAGTGATCAATGCGATTCTTGCTCTCCCTGATGGAGAATCCTATATTCGAAACCTGCTTATTGAAAAAAATGGGATAGTTTATGTTCATTTTTTTAAAAATGACAAACCGCAGTGGATTGCTGTTGAAAAATCATTACCAACATCCTGGGGCGTTCTAAGTTCTGGTGCTTTATGGGTTCGCTTTCTGGAAAAGGCTTTCGTTGCTTTTAAAGGCGGTAATTATAATGAAGTACTTAATCAGAGCGATAGTCGTACTGCTTTAAGAACCGTGCTTGGGGGGTTTGAAACAAGCATAACATTGCCTGTACAGACGCGTACTCCTTTGTTTACCTTGTATCAAAAAACAACGCATGGTTGTTCAGGTAAAGATATTCATACCTTGATGTTATTGTTGCGACCGCAGGACAAAATGGCAACTAAAGCCAATTTGGTCAAGCATGTATTTGCTGGCGATGAAGATTTTCTTAATATCTGGTGGGAAATGGTAACTCAAGAGCGCCCAGGTTTGGAAAAATTCCTGGCTTCAAAACCGGTGATTTTTGAGGAGGATATGATTGCTTTTATTGAGCAACGGCAGGAATTTTATAATAAACCAGCGACTGTCACTGCATCCAACGCTGTCATAGAATGGATTAAGAAAAGCAAAATTTTACCCAGTGAAACCCATTATTCCCAAGATGAGTTGGCCCTTTATGAGGATTTAATCCGAGCTTATGATGAACAACGACCTGTGGTTGCGGATGCGAAGCAAATGCCGCCCGCTGGCATTACTGCCGAACACACCTATGCGATCATGGGGTTTCGCGAAAGTGAAATCAGTCATCGAAAATTTGTTATTTTACGCAATCCTCATCATGAAAATATGCCTTGGTTTTTGCGTTACTTTTTCTCTGGTGGAAGACAATCTTATGAAATTAGCGATAAAGAGGGCAGCGTTAAATTAATGGTTAAATCAACGAGCAGTTCAACGTTTGAAATGGAGCTACACGATTTTGCGCAAGCCTTTGCCTATATTGACTGTGGACGTTCACTCAAAGAGATCAAACTGGATAGGTTGGAGGTGGATGAATTGCCGCCAGAGGAAGTATTATCCGAAGCACTGTCGTCGGGAAGTGGTTTATAAACCAAATTTTTTAATCGCAGCCTTGTAGTTTGGGTGCAACGCTGTGATTAAACCTACTATATTAATAATTATAGGAATTTTTAAATTCCCGGGTTTGCAACTCACTGCAGAATAAAATAATATGGTTGGGCAATATCTATTTGCGTTAAAAAAGCGCTGATAGGAGGGACGGCCATCCCCCGCTTCCAGCTGACCACAATCTATCTGGAGATAAATTTGTCTGACGTCATGTTATTTCATTTGTATTCCTTTTTTCAACGTTTTCTTATTAAGAAACGGCGTTTTTTCCCCCTTTCTACCACGTGACCCTTGGTTTTGTTGGCTATTTGCGCAAGTGAATCGCTAAACGAACACTAATGTTTCCAATACTCACTGCACGGGTAGGAACAATCACGTCTCTTGCTCGTGTTCTTTTTAATGTAGGTCGGGTCTTGACCCGACGCGCTGTTGGGTAGGCACCCAACCTACGCTGGAGAGCAACATGGACAGTAACAGAATTAATGAACACGCTTTTATTCATTACCATACCGCGAAGCAGAAACAGTTTTTTAAAGCCTTTGCGCGTGATTACTTAACCTATTTAGGTAATCCTAATCCTAGCAACAAGCAGCTTGCTGAAGTGCAGACCTTGTTGTCACAGGCGTGGGTACAGCGGCCACTTTGTATCGATGGGCGCTTAACCCCGCGTGAGCAGCAGTGAGCACGCTCGGTTGAGCAAAACGCCCAAACATTCGTTGAAGAAATACAAAGAATCAATGAGTTAACTTTGCAAAGGCTTCAAATCGTGCAAAGGTGAGGCTGGTGTTTAACACCTCCTGGATAAGGCGAAATGCCTAATCCAGGAGGTGGACCTTAGACATTAAAGCGAAAATGCATCACATCGCCGTCACAGACGATATATTCTTTTCCTTCGAGACGTAATTTACCGGCTTCTTTCGCACCTTGCTCTCCGCGGTGAGCAATAAAGGCGTCATAGGCAATGACTTCAGCTCGAATGAAGCCTTTTTCAAAATCAGTGTGAATCACTGCGGCTGCCTGTGGTGCTGTAGCGCCTTTGCGTACTGTCCAGGCACGTACTTCTTTCACTCCTGCAGTAAAGTAAGTTTGTAAGCCTAGTAGCTCATAACCCGCACGAATCACACGATTTAACCCCGGTTCTTCAAGACCTAAATCAGCCATAAATTCTTTACGTTCAGCTTCATCCAGATCCATCAGTTCCGCCTCAGTAGCGGCACACAAAGCTACAACACTGGCATGCTCCTGCTCAGCGAGATTTTTTACTTTCTCAAGATGAGGGTTATTTTCATAACCATCATCGGCGACATTAGCGATATAAAGTACGGGTTTGGCGGTCAACAGGAATAGGCGACGGCTGGCTAATTCTTCTTCAGGAGTAAGCGTTAAAGTACGTACTGGGAACCCTGCATCCAAATGCGCTTTGATTTTTTCAAGCATTTGTTTTTCGAACAGAGCTTCTTTGTTACCGCTTTTACTGTTTTTACTTGCTTTATTCAGCGCTTTTTCAACAGTATCCATGTCAGCCAAGGCTAATTCTGTATTAATCACCTCGATGTCGCTTAAGGGATCAACGCGTCCTTCAACATGAATCACATCCGAACTGTCAAAGCAACGCACAACATGGGCTATGGCATCTGTTTCACGGATATTGGCGAGGAATTGGTTACCAAGACCTTCTCCACTTGCTGCCCCTCTTACCAGTCCGGCAATGTCAACAAACTGCATGGTAGTGGGTACGGCTTGTTGGGGTTTAACAATGTCACTTAGTGCATCGAGGCGTGGATCGGGTACAGTAACGATTCCCACATTAGGCTCAATAGTACAAAAGGGATAGTTTGCCGCTTCAATACCCGCTTTGGTTAATGCATTGAACAAAGTTGATTTACCCACATTAGGTAACCCAACTATTCCACATTTGAATCCCATAATATACCCTCAAAAAATTCGTAAATAGTCTATCCACCGTGCTTTATGCACAGTATAAACCTCGCGCTCAATCAGCGCACAAGCTGGATTCTGCACATAAAGCACAGAGCAATATGTTCTATGTGTTTATCCTGTAGTATACCTTATTTGCTATTTATAAAGTTGAACCTTAATTAACCATTTAAGGTATTCATGGCTGCTGCCAATTGACCAGCCAATATAGGCGGTATGACATCAAGGCCTCTTTCCAGTGCATCAACTATTAATTGCCTATCCTGTTGGGACGGTTTTCCCAGTACATAATTTAAAACCATATCCTTATGTCCGGGATGACCAATTCCCACTCGTAACCGGTGGAACTCTGCACTGCCCAGATGTGCAATCAGATCACGCAGGCCGTTATGTCCCCCATGCCCACCGCCAGTTTTAAGTTTTATACGTCCGGCTGGAAGAGCCAAATCGTCATGAACTATCAGAATTTCATCGGGTTTGATACGATAGAACTGTGACGTTTCTTTGGTTGCTAAACCACTATGATTCATAAAAGTCAAAGGCAATAAGGCCTTACAGGAAAGATGGTCAATTTCCAGATTGGCAATGTCCCCATGCAATTTTTTATCCGTTTTGAAAGATGCCTTGTAGCGCTCAGCCAGAGCCTCGACAAACCATGCACCGGCGTTGTGCCGTGTTTGTTCATAGGCAGAACCAGGATTGCGTAAGCCAACAATTAGTTTGATTGCCATAACGAAGATCTAAAAAATAATTAGCATGTTGAACCAGGAGTACCTCAGTGCGCTAGTTCGCCAGTTTGCCTCAGATGCCTTTCGAAACTCTTAGCCTCACGGTGCAGAGTTTCAAAAGACATCTAAAAACAAGGCGGGAAAATCCCGCCTTTAAAAGTGGCTATCATCACGAGTTTATTACTCGTTTTCTTCGCCTTTTTCTTCTTCAGCGGGAGCAGCAGGGGCAGCGGATACTTCCTCTTCCTGTTTTTCTTCCTCTTCAACAGCTGCAACTTTAGGTGCATGAATACTAACAACAGGCAAGTTATGGCTGCCATCAGTGATATCGATTGCTAATTGAACGCCTTTAGGCAGTTTCAAATCAGATAAGTGAATAACGTCATCCATCCCGACGTTTGCCATGTCAACTTCAATAAATTCAGGCAGATCTTTCACCTGGCATTTTACTTCAACGTGAACCATGGTGTGGCTAATAATACCGCCAGCCTTTACTCCTTTCGATGTTTCTTCATTAGTAAAATGAATAGGGATCTGTTTAACCAGAACATCCTTAGGAGAAACGCGTTGTAGATCCATGTGCAAAATTACAGGTTTGTAAGGATGGCGTTGTAAGGCCTTGAGAATAACGTGTTCAACCTTGCCATCGACTTTTAAATCAAAAACACTGGAATAAATGCTTTCGCTTTCCAATGCTTTTACCACTTTGTTATGCAATAAATGAATAGATTGTGGTTTTTTATCGCCACCGTACAGAACGGCAGGGACTTTATTTTCAAGACGACGAAGGCGGCGGCTCGCACCTTTCCCTATGTCTTTTCTTGCTTCAGCTTCTAAAACGATTGTTGACATCAGTAGTCTCCATAATAATAAGTAAAACCCTTTGATTTCGCCCGCGACCAGGACAAAGACCCGAAATAAAATCGAGTCAAGGGTGGCGCAGTATACAATAATTTAAAATCAACTTGAAGTCGTCGCTGTAATTTCATAGAATATGCCACTTTGTTGAATTTGTGAGAGCCGTGCAGGCGCGTTGGAGAATAGCTATGTATGCTGTAATCAAGACAGGCGGTAAGCAATACCGCGTAAAAGAGGGCGATGTCATTAAGTTGGAATTGCTACCCGAGGATGTTGGCAATGAAATCAGCTTCTCTGAAGTTTTAATGCTTGCAGATGGTGATAAATTCACCTGTGGCGCACCACTTGTTAAAAATGCGGTCGTTAAAGCGGAAGTTCTGGAGCACGCTCGCCACAAGAAAGTTAAAATTATCAAGTTTCGTCGTCGTAAGCACCACATGAAACAAATGGGTCATCGACAGTATTATACGCAGGTAAAAATTACTGCGATTAGCAAGTAAGAGGGGAAAGAAATGGCTCATAAAAAAGCAGGCGGTAGTACACGTAACGGCCGCGACTCGAATCCTAAGTACCTTGGTGTAAAGCGTTATGGCGGTCAAATCGTTAACGCTGGTGAAATCCTTGTGCGTCAGCGCGGTACCCGTTTCCACCCGGGCGAAGGTGTTGGTGTTGGTCGTGATCACACCTTGTATGCGTTGGTTACTGGTAAAGTTAGTTTCGTTGTCAAAGGCGCCAAGAATCGTAAATACGTTACGATCGCTGCTGTTGAAAATTAATTTTCATACTTTCCATATTCTGGGCCCCGGTATTCGGGGCTTTTTTTTAGCCTGTGAGTTGATGTAAATCATGAAATTCGTTGATGAAGCACTGATTAAAGTAGATGCCGGTAACGGTGGTCATGGTTGCTTAAGTTTTAGGCGCGAGAAATTTGTGCCCTTCGGTGGTCCAGATGGTGGAGATGGTGGCGATGGCGGAAGTGTAGTTCTTGAGGCGAATGCGAATTTAAATACGTTGGTGGATTTTCGTTACCAACGCCATTACAAAGCCGAAAATGGTCAACCGGGTATGGGAGGCAATTGCACTGGCAAGAAAGGTGATGATTGTGTTATTCAAGTTCCTGTGGGTACCATGGTTTTTGACGTCGATACCGGCGAACTTTTAGGCGATATTAAACAAGCTGGTGAGCGCTTGCTTGTTGCGCAGGGTGGTTTTCACGGCTTAGGAAATACTCGTTACAAGAGTAGTGTTAATCGGGCACCACGACAAACCAGTCCTGGCACCCCAGGCGAATCGCGGCATCTGCGCTTAGAATTACGCGTATTGGCTGATGTAGGCTTACTGGGTTTACCTAATGCAGGGAAGTCGACACTAATTCGCGCTGTTTCAAGTGCAAAGCCTAAAGTTGCCGATTATCCTTTTACGACGTTACATCCAGGATTGGGAGTAGTGAGAGTTTCTTCCCATAAAAGTTTTGTTATGGCTGATATTCCTGGTTTAATTGAAGGGGCAGCCAGTGGCGCAGGCCTTGGTCACCGCTTCCTAAAGCATTTATCCCGTACTTGTGTTTTATTGCACGTTGTGGACGTGGCTCCTGTAGATGAGAGCGATCCCGTGGAATCAGCAAAAGCAATCCTTAATGAATTGAAAGAGTATGATCCGGAGTTACTTGATAAACCACGATGGTTGGTACTCAATAAAATTGATATGTTACCCGATGAGCAAATAAGGCAAAAAACCGTGCAAGCCATTGTTGATGGCTTGCAGTGGCAAGGAAAAATATTTGCTATATCGGCTATGACCGGTGAAGGAACACAGCAACTATGTTATTCATTGATGCAGCTGATTGATGAGATGAAAGAGGCGGAAGCTTAACCATTCAGCGGCAAAATGGACAACCAGATTACTGCGGTAAGGAATCATGTGCTCTTCTTTTCCTTGTTTATTGCCATGTTGATAACGAATTAATAGATCAGTCTTGGCATTTGCCGCAGGTTTTTGCTCCCAATATTCCTTAAGCCCTTGC
Source organism: Legionella donaldsonii (assembly GCF_900452385.1). Classification (NCBI taxonomy): domain Bacteria; kingdom Pseudomonadati; phylum Pseudomonadota; class Gammaproteobacteria; order Legionellales; family Legionellaceae; genus Legionella; species Legionella donaldsonii. The sequence goes on from NZ_UGOA01000001.1 coordinate 790,260, forward strand.
AAATGAAAATGAAATTTGGCATCCGGGCTGTCATAAAATTTCAACCAGGGGTAACTGCCAGGTTGTTGCAGAATTGTCTGTAAAATGCCTCCCGTTACCTCATCAATAATAGCAATAGGCATTTGCAATTGCTGAATTCGTTCAGAGAAGCACTCAGACGCTTTTTGGGTTGGTGTCGCGATAATATGGGGAGCAACAATAGGATCCATGATTTGTTTGACAGTGGCGACCAGATGTTCTTTACAGCGTACTTTACACTCTACATAAGGTGTTTCTAAGCGGTAACCAGTCTGGCAATCTATGCCTGCCAGGGCGTCATCGATTTGTTGAGCAATTTGACTTTCAGCAACGCCAAACAAGCGCCACTTGAATAAATGCTTATCACTATGTTCTGTCTGTTGTAATAAGGGAAGGATGTAATTGTTAAACATGGGTAGGCATTCGCGCGGAGGCCCAGGAAGAAGAATGAAGAGTTTGTTTTGCCAGCAATAATAACAACCCATGGCTGTACCATTAGGATTGGCCAGAATAGTTGCCTCGGCAGGAAAAAGGGCCTGCTGCCTATTCCCTGGGCTTAATTCAATATGTCCGCTTTTTAAGCGCGACTGGATATGTTCAATAGCGGCTGGAAATTCTATCAAAGGTGTCTTAACAAAATGTCCTAGAGCAAAGCGTGTTCGGTCATCTGAAGTAGGGCCGAGGCCGCCAGTAATAATAATAATGTCATGGTTTGTTGCTAAAAAACCAATACAAGCCTGGATTTCTTCTTCCTTATCACTGCAGGCTAGCTGTAAACCTAGGGAGAGTCCTTCAGAGCTTAAAGCATGAGCAATGTTGTAGCTATTGGTGTTTAGGGTATCGCCATGAATAATTTCATCACCAGTGGCAAGTAGGGCTATGGTCATTGTTTAGCTTCCAGGTAAATATAGTTTAATGCAGCATCATGGGGCTGGCGTACCAGAATCCCTCTATACGCGATGCACTGTCACTTGAGGTAGTGGCGTTTCTATCCCTTCACGATCAAATTGATGCTTAATCGTTTCCTGCAAGGTATTTCTGGTGGCAGATACATCCACAGTATTAACCCAAACCATGAATTTAAGCTCGACTGCAGCGTTAGCGAAATTATCAATGGTAACGTATGGCGCGGGATCTTTTAAAACCAGATCGCAGTTATCCGCAATAGTAAGTAGCATTGCTTTTACCTGAGTAATGTCGCAGTCGTAGGCAACACTAATAATTAAATCAATACGGCGTGTTGAGAAGTAACTTAAATTAGTAATTTCAGATTTAATCAGGGCTTCATTGGGTATCCGTACCAATTTATTGTCTGGTGTTTTCAGCTTGGTGGATAACAAATCAATTGAATCGACAATACCATTGATTCCTTTAACCTCAACGGTATCTCCTACTTTAAAAGGGCGCTCAAAAAGTAAAAAAATACCACTGACTAAGTTGGATGCAGCAGTTTGTGAAGCAAAACTAATTGCAACAGTAAAAACACCGGCAGCCCCTAACAAGACACTTAAGTGAAAACCAAGGTGTTGGAGGCTAGCCACGAAAAAAATAGTAAAAACCACATAAAAAACTGAGCGATTAATGAGCATGGTATGGTGGCGAGAAAAGCGATTCGCAAGAGCGCGTTCAGCAATAATGCCCAGTCGCTTGGCGACTATGTAGCCTACTAAAAACAAACTGATGGCATAACCAATATTTAGCAATTTTTCGGGGTCAAACAGGTTCATTTCTTTCTCCATCACTCGTCAGTAGCCATGATAAGCGCTTGCAAGGGATAGAATACCATAACTCAGTCTAAGCAAGTAGATTGGTTAATAAAGCTGGAAAGGTCATTGTAAGTTTGCATGACTGAAATAGATTACAGGATGCAGGCAAACTCTGAGGTCGAAGCAAAATGTGATTTAACGAAGAGAGGGGGGCGTCGATCCTCTATTACTGACTACGCAGATGGAGGGAATCTGTGAAGAGCAGTAAATCGTTTCCTAGTGTGCCTATAGGCGTCAGGGCGTCTTTTGCCAGTTTGAAATGATGGGCAATCAGATCAAAAAGTTCTGTTTGAGTGTAAAGGCTGGTAAATGTAAGTTTTTGGTTGGCGGCGTCTGAAGCCCGACCTTTACCAAGTAAATCGCTTTTAGCATAGTAATCAAGATAATCGTCTTGCATTTGAAAGACTAAACCCAGATGGGTTGCATAACTGCGTAAAGCATTTGCTGTACTCGCAGAAGGAGCTGAGGCCGCTAATACCATATTGAAACAGGCTAGAATCAACTTTCCAGTTTTCAGAGAATGAATTTGACGTAACTGTGATTCATTAATGGCAGGTTTGCATAATTCGGAGAGATCAAGGCTCTGGCCGCTTACCATGCCGGCTGGGCCGCTGGCATTTACCAATTCTCGCGTTATTTCAATTGATTGTGCGAGAGATAGATGTTTGGGCAAGTAAGTCAGAAGGATGTCAATGGCCAGTGCCTGCATGCCATCGCCAACTAAAATTGCTGTTGCTTCATCGAATGCTTTATGGCAGCTGGGTTTACCTCGTCTCATATCATCATCATCCATAGCAGGCAGATCATCATGGACCAGGGAATAACAATGAGTAAGTTCAACTGCTGCGGCAATAATATCCAGAATGGCTGGTGCGATAGCCATTATTTCACCGCATAAATAGACCAGGGTTGGTCGTAAACGTTTACCACCTGGAAAAAGGGCATAGAGCATCGCATTTTTGATTTGTTCGGCAGGAATTTCAGCGGCCAAGACTAATTGGCGAAGAACCGATTCATGGTTAGTTAAATAAGTGTTGATGTTTTTATTGGCCATCGAACTGTTCGCTATCTTTGATGTTAGACAGAGTGAGCGTCTCGATTTTTTGCTCAGCCTGACTTAAAACGTCCTGGCATCGGCGTGCAAGTGTGATTCCTTTTTCGAATTGTTTTAGAGAATCTTCAAGTGATAATTCCCCTTTTTCTAATTGCATGACAATTTCTTCGAGTTCAAGCATGGTTTTTTCAAAATGAATAGGTTTTGTCATCGCTGCCAGCCTAGTTTGGCAAATGATGGCAGTATACTGCCTGATCATGAAGTTTCAACAGCTTTTGTGTGAAAAAGGTCCGGGAGATGACAAAATAAATACCAAAATAGCAGGCATGAATTGCTTAAGTAGGGTACTTGAACCAGGTTGATATGACTTTGTCCAAGTAAACCATGAATTTCCACAATCCTACTTGCGATTCGATACTACCATAAGGATCCGCTTTCATTTCCGGGTAGGCGATTCCCAAACCAAACAACCCTGGTCCTATGATTCCCACATGTGGATTATGATGAGTATCTTCATAATCACCAATGACAATATTTTTGCGTTTTTCAAACCCAACTGCGTAGATGACTTTGTCACACTCAGGAAGAAAACGTGCAATATTAGGTTCACTGGTGTTGTAACGCACAAGATTGGGAGGTAAAACACCATCTATATTTTGTCTGGCCCAAGTCGCAGTTTGTCCCTTGAGTCCGGTATTATCAAATAAGATCCAATCGCCCATATCAATCGCGTAACGACAAGGAGAGCGGTAAAAATTAATAATTTTTTTCACACCCAACTCAACCAGATAGCGCACGATGATGATTGCTGAGTGGGAAGAACCAAAGACGGCGTAAGTTTCGTTCGTGTTGACTGTCGCAGCCAATCGATCTTTATCAATGGCTACATCGAAAGGGATGACATCAACGCCAGGGTAATTCAGACTTGAAGGAACTGCCCCAGTAGCTAAAATTACATTTTTCGCTCTGAAGGTGTGAGTATCGGTATTTAAGGACCAGGTACGTTCGGATAAGGCCATACTATGCACTGTTGCTTGTTGGGCAACCACTTTTTTTGTTAAGTGTTCTGAAACCCATTCTAATGGTTTAACAACCTCGAGCAGAGTGCAAGTGCTTTCCGGTTCTATGCGATTAAGCTGAAAATCAATGGGTGTGTGGTTATAGTGAAATGAATCAACGGCCTTTAAAAAATCAACAAAGCGTCTTACAGTGGTGTTACTGGAAACATGGCGCCATAATTGGCCAAGATCACCTACCTTGAAATGGGGATCAAGCCATAAAATATGCTGTGGATGAATATTGTTATCCAGTAATTTTCCTACAGCAGCGATTCCGGCTGGCCCAGCTCCAACAACTGCCCAATGAAAAGGCTTTTTGGTAAATTGATTCAAAATAGTTTTCTTCGGTTTAAATAAAATAATTTTACTGGTGGAACCTTTTTTAAACAAGAACATGATCCTGACAAAAAATATTTTTTTGCCTGTAGCAAATTTAATTGCATGATTTTTGGTATTCATGCAGGATTAGCTATTAAAAAATAGCCGCCAAGGCAGTAAGTTAATAGATGAAAACGAAGACCCGATTTGTTTGCAATCAATGTGCAGCGGTTTTTTCTCAATGGGCTGGCCAGTGTACACAATGTTCTGCCTGGAATTCAGTGAGTGAAGAAGGCATTACTGTTGCTGGACGTAATACCCGGATGGGACATTATGCGAATCAGCGTTCGGCAGTGACGTCCGTTGAGGAGGTTGTGCTTGATGCAGAAGTGCGTATGGATTGCGGTTTGTCAGAACTAAATCGGGTGTTAGGCGGTGGTTTGGTGGACGGCTCAGTGGTATTGATTGGTGGCGATCCCGGTATAGGCAAATCTACCTTATTGCTACAAACGTTAGCCAATTTATCCCAAACGCAGAAAGTTCTTTATGTCACCGGCGAAGAATCTTTACAACAAGTCGCAATGCGAGCCAAGCGTCTGCAATTACCTCTGGCGAATTTACGCTTGTTAGCAGAAACACAAGTAGAAATTATCCTCAGTCATGTCCAGCAGGAAAAACCACGCATTGTTGTGATTGATTCTGTACAAACCATTTTTACCGAAACGTTAAGTTCAGCACCGGGCGGAGTAAGTCAGGTCAGGGAATCAGCGGCGCAATTAGTACGTTTTGCTAAAATGACGCAGACTGCTGTGTTTATTGTGGGACATGTCACGAAAGAAGGCGCTTTGGCTGGTCCTAGAGTATTAGAGCATATGGTTGACAGCGTGTTGTATTTTGAAGGCCAAAGTGACAGTCGATTTCGGGTAATTCGGGCTATCAAAAACCGTTTTGGTGCGGTGAATGAATTGGGTGTTTTTGCAATGACTGATCGCGGATTAAAAGAGGTCGCTAACCCGTCAGCTATTTTTTTGTCCCGTCAGCCAGAAGCAACGCCTGGAAGTGCCGTTATGGTAACCTGGGAAGGTTCACGTCCCATGTTGGTTGAGGTACAGGCTTTAGTGGATGAGGCTCATGGTCAGCAAGCCAAGCGGGTTACGGCAGGTCTTGAGCATAATCGCCTGGCTATTTTACTGGCAGTATTGCATCGTCATGGGGGGGTTGCCACGTTCGATCAAGATGTTTTTATCAATGTTGTTGGCGGTGTGAAAGTCACGGAAACGGGCAGCGATTTAGCCTTATTGGCTGCTGTAGTTTCCAGCCTTCGTAATCGAGTTTTTGATCGCGAAACCATTATTTTTGGAGAAGTAGGTTTAGCAGGAGAAATAAGACCCGTACAAAGTGGTCAGGAGCGTTTGCGTGAGGCAGCCAAGCATGGCTTTAAACGGGCTATTGTCCCCTTTGCTAATGCGCCCAAACAAAGCAATTCGTCGTCGATGGAGGTAATTGCTGTTAAGCATTTGCAGGAGGTATTAGGGCAACTCTAGATTTTGCTGATCAACGTCCTTGTTATTCAGCAAGAGATAATTTACGCTGTGAAAAGTGCGCGGTAGTTTTCTTCACTAATTTCCGATTTTTCGATACCCTGAGTTAGCCCCAGAGAGTCACTGGTCTGCAAATATTTTTCTTTATCGTCCACTAACTTCGAGACCATCTCCATAACCGCTTCCTGACAAAACATGTCTTGCACAGACAGAGAGTGTGGGCCAAAGATTGCTTGTTCTGTGGCACTATTACAATTACTTGCTGGGATATATCGGTCGTAGAACGGATGCAGGCTGCTGTGCAAAGTATAATTGGCTTTTTCTGCTAAAAGATATTCTACGTTTTCACGGTAAGTTTTCGCATTAATACTTAAACCTGGTACTAAAGGGATAATATGGAAAAAAAGCGGATAATGAGGTAAGGATTTTGCTCTTTCAAACCATTTCTTTAGATCTTCTTCTACTGAGGTAAATTGTGGAAGAAAAACTCGTAGATCTAGCGGTAGATCTTTAAAGCGGGGATCAGGAATGCGTTTTTGTCTGCTGACTACTTGATTGGTGTCAGGCCGTTTACTCATTGAACAGGTAATGGCTCCATTTTCATTCGTTATAAATGAAAAATTATGGCCTGGGTATACACTCTTTCCGAAAGTACTCGTTAAGCTGGTGGTCGTCGGTGTTGTACCAATAAATAAACTGTTTTTATGGGGTTCTATAATGCTTTTGCTAATGGTAGAAAAAAGATTAGAGTTACCTGAAAAAAGTATTTTTACTATTTTTCCCGTTTGCTTTGGCGTACTCGCCAAACTGAATTCGCCAATACGAGTGGAAAAGTTTCTGTGTGGCAAAGTATACAAGGATGGTATGCCAATTCTTGTAGGGTTTCGAAAAAATTTAGGCATAAGTTTCTCCCGATTTTAATCTAGGCAGGTTAGTCCCTTTACCTTGCGGCTAGTTTATTTTGATGAATTAATAAATTTGCAAGAAAAGCTAAGTTCTATTGCCAGGAAATTGCCTGCTCCACTGCCCCTACTTTTTAGCGGGCCAGCAAAACAGGCGAATCACTTGATAAATCAGCTGAGGAATAGTGAGTAAAATAATAGAGATAAGAGAAAATCTTACTGTATGAGTTGCATTGGTTACTGCTAACAATAGGATAGTTGTAGTTTTCATCTCTTTACTCTTCAATGAAGTAAATTATCTAAAAATTATTTTTCATGGCCTTCTAATATACATGTTGATAATATTGTTGGCAACAAATCGGTGGTAAAAATTTTATTTTTTTGTGAATTAATTTCACATTGATTTTATGAGAGGGTTAATCATGAACGACGATTAATTGGGTTGTGGGTTAGCGGGTTGGGGCTTTAGGTTCCCGCGAGCAAGTCGCGGGAGGTTGAGAAGGGTAAACGTTCTTAGGCCTGTTATCTTTTAGGATTACCAAATCACACAGCGATTCTGGTTAATCATCGGGCTTGGTTCTGAAATGGCAAAAGCGGCCTGGAATTGCGGCATATTGGCTAAAGTTCCATTGACGCGGTAAATCATAGGTGGATGTGGATCGGTAGTCACCATATTGCGGAGTTGTTGAGGGCGTACATTAGAAGCCCAAACATGCGCTGTGCCTAAAAAGAATTGTTGATCGGGCGTAAATCCATTGATGGTTTTAGCATTTTTATAGGCTTTGGAAGCATGGAAGGCGTGATAGGCCAGAGTGAGCCCGCCGAGATCAGCAGTCGCTTCGCCCATTACCAGTTTACCTTTCACTGGTAAATCGCCATCTACCTTATATTGGGAAAATTGCTTCTTAATACAATTGGTTGCATTTTGGAATTTCTTTAAATCCTCCGCTGTCCACCAATTTTTCAAATTACCATGACCATCAAATTGAGCACCTTGATCATCAAAACCGTGGGTTATCTCATGACCAATAACAAAGCCAATTGCACCATAATTGACAGCAGCTGGCGCTTTGGGATCAAAGAAGGGTGGCTGTAAGATACCAGCTGGGATATTGATATTATTCATAGAGGGATCATAGTAAGCATTGATCGTTTGTGGTGTCATATTCCATTCACTTCTATCAATCGGCTTACCAATTTTGTTGAGATCGCGCTTGATCAAAAACTCATTAGCACGACTTACATTGAGCACATAGGGGCCACGGTCAATCTTCAAGGTGGAGTAATCCCACCATTTACTCGGGTAACCAACACGCTCTTCAATCAGGGCTAATTTTTGCAGGGCTGCCTTCCGTGTAGCAGGGGTCATCCAGCTTAGGGTGGTTAGATCGTTATGCAAAGCCTGGCGGATATTATGTAAAATTTCCAATACCTCCTTTTTGGAGTCAGGCGAGAAATATTTTTCTACATACAATTTACCAATAGCGAATCCTAGTGCCTCATTTTCTGTATGAACTACTCGTCGCCAACGCGGCAGTAATTTTTCTGTCCCCGTTAAAGCAGAAACCATACGGAAATTTTGCTCAACGAAGGGTTGCGATAAGTAAGCGGCGAAAGCATCGATTAAATGCCAACGCAAATAGATTTTCCAATCTTCGAGAGAAACACTTGGTAATAGTTCATTCACTTTAGTAAAAAATTCAGGCATTGCTAAATTAATTCGTTTTATTTCTGGTTGACCGATGGCGTTAAAATACCGTGGCCATGAAAAATTAGGGGTAATTTTATCGAGTTGTTTTATATCCATCATATGATAGATAGCATGAGGATCACGTTGTGCCGTTTGGGACATCGATGCTTTGGCCAAGGTTGTTTCAATAGTCATGATGGTCTTGGCTGCGGAAGCGGCTTGTGCGGGAGTATCGCCTAATAATTCAAACATTTTAGCGATGTGCTGCACATAGGCACTGCGAATTTGCTGAAATTTTTTATCGTCTTTTAAATAGTAATCGCGAGTAGGTAAGCCCAAGCCGCCTTGCATGGCAGCACCAATCATTTCGTTACTATTTTTGAAGTCTTGCATACTGCCAAAACCAAACAGGGCATTGACTCCAATCAGTTGCAGATGAGTAATTACCGTTTGCAAATCAGCCAAATTTTTTATGGAATCAATACGCGCAAATTCGGGGTTTAACGGTGTGGCTCCCAGTTTATTAATACGGTCCTCATTCATACCACTGAAGTAAAAATCACCGACTTTTTGTTCGATGCTGCCAGGTTTGGCTTGTTTGTCATTTGCTGCCTGAATCAGCATTTGATGAATCGTTTTTTGATTTTTCTCTTGTAGAATATAAAAAGTACCCCAACTGGCATATTCAGGAGGGATAGGATTTTGTTTTTGCCAGGTGCCGTTTGCATAGCTAAAGAAATCTTGATGAGGCGCAATACTCGTATCAAGCCAGTTTAAATGGAGTGCTTCGGCACCATCATTTGTGGTAGCAACTGGTTCTGCAGCGAAACTGGGTAAGCAGAACATCAGGGTGAAAATTCCATGCATTAATCGCATAAAAGAACTCCTTTAGAGTAGTTTTGTCAAAATCTCTATAATACAGTAATTAGAAGTATATCTATTCATTTTAGTATCATAGTAGTAAGGGGCAACGCCCTACTTGTCAATTCTATCTTTGCTATACTGATAAGGCGAATATCAGATTGTAGGGATACTTAGTTTATTATAAAGAGCGTCAAGGGAAAAACATGGATAAATTCCGCCTCTTTGTTTTCTTATTAGCCTTACCTTTTCTTTTTATCTCTCTTGCGAATGCTGATGATAGTGAGCAACGAGTCTGTACCTGGGCTGAGCAAATACTTATGAAAACCTTGTCAGCCAGTTATGCGGACACTGCCGAGGATATTGCGTCAGTTCAGCAATATTACATGCCTTCAGCCTGGTGGCCGATGAAGGAGTTTTTTTCCGATAAACGGGATTTAATCAATAACCAAAGACTGATTTTGCATCCGCAATTGCAAACAGCTGCTACAGTGATATCGCAGGGGTATTGCGGTGGTGTACTATGCTGGCGAGTCAATCTTGCTTTTTATATCCCTGAGTTACATCAGGATATTAAATTTTCTTTATTGATTTTGCCTACATCTAAAGGTAATGCGCCATTTATTGTTCAAAGTTTGGACATGATTCTGAGTTATTATTAACTGGCTTTATTGGGAAGGTTGACTAAGGGGGCGTTAGCATCTTCGCGATCGAGGGTTAGGATTTCTTCTAAATAGCGCCGTAAGACAATAGCTTCCGTTGTATACCCTAGGAGCTGTTCTTTGTTATCAAGGACAACCAATTCATTCGTAAAATTTTCTTTATTGGATTCAATATGTTGCGCTAGAGAGTCAGTGGCGTGGACACAACTTGGCTTTTCAATCAGTTTATCGAGGGGTAGTTGGGGATTTGTTGCCGCAGAGGCAAGTAAATGTTGGGCACGAATAAAACCAATAAAACGATTATGCTCTACAACCGCGAGGATTTGATTGTTTGTCTCGAGGAGAGGCAACAATTCACTCATTGAATGGTTAGGGGTTACCCGTAGTGGATTAATAAGCGCTAGATCAGCGAATTTTAAACTTCGCAAGCGGCCGATATCACGTGGGCTGGATAAATCATTCCCACGCACATGGAAGCGCCAGGTTGAGAATGAGTAACCAAACCAGTAACGAGTCAGATAATTGGCAATGACAACGGTAATGGCAGTAGTCACTACTCCAACTTGGAGACCAGCTGTTTCCAGCGTTAGCAGGACAATAGCGATAGGAGTACCAATAATCGAAGTGGCCACCCCTGCCATACCGGCAATAACGGTTAGATCAAGGGGGGCCTGAGAACCCAGGAAAGGAACAATAAGAAGACCATGAATTAGACAGCCTAGTGCCGCTCCCATAAATAGAGAGGTAGAAAATAGACCACCACGAAATCCTGAACCAACACAGGCGACTGAAGCAGCTATTTTTGCCAGTAAAAGAGCCAAGGTTGGGCCAATCAAATCGTAGCCATCAAGAATTTGTCCAATACTATGATGACCAGGACCCATCACTTGGGGGATAAGTAGAGAAATGGATGCTAAGATGAGGCCGCCAATGACAGGTTTTAAGGCTGCGGGGATCCCAACCAATTGAAGTAAATTTTCGAACGCAGTAGTTCCCCGCATGACCGCGATACCCACAATAGCAGCAGAAACACCCACCACTAAAGCCAGCGGAAAATGCCAGAGTGCTGGGATACCTAAATGAGAGGCAAGGAAAATAGGCCGGTAGCCAATCAGCGTATAAATGGCATGGCTACTCATCGCACTGGCCAAGAGGGTTGGTAACAAGGCGCGCATGCCATAACCACCAATAACCAACTCTAGAGCGTAGAAAGCGCCTGCCAGGGGGGCGCCAAAAATAGCAGCAATGCCAGCCCCTGTCCCGCAGGAAACGAGTATTCTTAAATCACTGCGTGGGAGTTTCAAGCGTTGGCCAATAGCACTCAATGTACCTGCACCCAGTTGAGTCATCGCTGCCTCAAAACCCACTGAGCCGCCAATCGTAATGGAGACGGCTGATAATCCAACAAGAGTTAAGCTGTCCATGAAGGACATTTTCCCTCCTTCAAGGGCATTAGCTTCTACTGGATCAACAATAGAAAGGCGATTAAAGCGACCTGCAAGAACGAGAAGTAAGCCAAGCAACAAACTACCGGGCAAAATGATGGCCATGAGTCGCCATGGCGCGATGCTTACTGCGTTAAGATTGACATCCGTACCAAACAAAATTGTTTGTATAAAGCCGACGCAAAAGCGGATGCCCGCTACGGTCGTACCAATTGCAGCACCACCCAAGGTAGCAAGTAAAATTATTTTGACATTGGGCACTTCTCGCCCAAGGGCAACTTTGTCAGTTGTAGTCAGTGTTGGTGTTGAAAAAGAAGTCATGGTCGATCAATGGGTGGCTGACAAAAAATATTGTTGAATAATCTGATAGAGAAAATCAATATAAACAAAGAGTAATTTCAAAATTTTCTATCCTTGGCATGGAGCTCTGTTCGTTGAAATTGAAGTGTGCTTATGGAAAAGTACCTCGCCTGATACTTACTCTTCAACCTTAAGAAGCCGTTTGGGTCATTATGATTTTTTTCCCTGTTAAAAATCTTGTTGACAGCATATCTTTTAATCTGATAAGGTAAAAAAATGAACAGGGGTATTTATATGATGTCAAAACACCAACAAAATGCACAAAGGATACAGAAAAGCTCGCTCTCTGTAATGAGTGCTTTTGTACCTGCTCATCGCATTTTAAATCTTCACTCTAACCTTCTACTTAGCCTTAGTCGCCTTTCTTAGCGGCCATGCTTTGTTTTGCAACGCTAAGTTAGGCTCTTCAGTACAGCAAAACACAAAACGTCCTTAAAGAACTCAAGGTTAAAGAGAAGAAGGTTATGACAATTCAACAAACCACTCGTTACTATAAAATTAATGATTTTATGCCTGCCTGCAAAGCTGGCTTACCTACCTCTATTTTATTCTCCGCAGTGTTTCTTCTTAGTCTACTCCTTTGCCTTGATTTGGGGCGACTTAGGTAATGGCCTATCCAAGATTGGCCTAATACCAAGGGCGCCCATAGAGGCGCCTTTTTTTTTATCTTAAGAGGTATAAATAATGGAACAGAAAAAGACTGAGAAAATTATAATTTTTGATACAAGCTTGCGAGATGGTGAACAAGCACCTGGTGCGACCATGACCTTAGCTGAAAAAATCACTATTGCTGAATCATTGGATAATATGGGAGTTGATGTCATCGAAGCGGGGTTTGCTATCGCTTCGCCAGGGGATTTCAATTGCATTGAAACTATTTGTAAACAGGTTAAAAATGCGTCTGTTTGCAGTTTGGCTCGTGCAAAAAAAACGGATATAGAGGCTGCACATGCAGCTCTGAGGACGGCCTTTAACCCTAGAATTCATACCTTTATTTCGACGAGTGCGATTCACATGCAGCATCAGTTAAAGATGACACAAGAAGAGGTGCTGCAAGCAATTTATGAGTCTGTCTATTATGCCAGAAGGCTGTGTGCCAATGTCGAGTGGTCTGCGATGGATGCTACCCGCAGTGAGATTGATTTTCTAGCGCGCGCTGTGGAGACGGCAATTAGTGCTGGAGCCACCACGATTAATATTCCTGATACAGTAGGATATACCATTCCGAGTGAATATGCGGCACTGATCCGAACAATAAGGGAAAAGGTTCCGACTAGCGACAAAGCGATTATTTCGGTTCATTGTCATAACGATCTTGGTTTGGCAGTTGCTAATTCATTGGCAGCAATTTCAGCAGGTGCCAGGCAAATAGAATGTACTGTAAATGGTATCGGTGAACGTGCTGGTAATGCGGCCTTGGAAGAGATTGTGATGGCTATCAAAACTCGTCGCGATCAATTCAATTACATGACCCAAGTTGATCCCAAGCATATTGCTGCAGTATCAAAATTGGTTTCTGCTGCAACGGGTTTTCCAATACAAAAAAATAAAGCAATTGTCGGAGCCAATGCTTTCGCTCATGAGTCTGGAATCCATCAGGATGGGATGTTGAAAGCCCGTGAAACCTATGAAATTATCAGCCCTGAATCAGTTGGTTTTGGCGAATCAGAACTGGTATTAGGCAAACACTCAGGTCGTGCAGCCTTACGGGATAAATTAAAGGCTTTGGGTATTGAATTAGACGAGACTCATTTTTCTCGTGTATTTAACTGCTTTAAGCGTTTGGGTGATGCCAAGAAACAGATCTGTGATGAAGATATTATTGCTTTAGTTAGTGACAAAGAATCCCAGATCATCGCTTTAAATGAAGCTAAACTGCAAGTTATTTGGTTGAACGGAGAGTTTGTGCCTTGGGATGAGGCTAAAACCCATGTTTTAACGCATGGTCTTCACTATGCAAGTTCTGTCTTCGAAGGGGAGCGGGCTTATGAAGGCAACGTGTTTAAATTAACTGAACATAACAAGCGTCTGCATGAGTCAGCTAATATTTTAGGATTCAAAATTCCTTATTCGGTCAGCGAATTGAATACGGTTACCCGTGAATTACTCAAAAGAAATCAATTAAAGAATGCTTACATAAGGCCAGTTGCCTGGTGTGGAACTGAAACTTTAAGTGTTGCCTCACAAACTTGTTCAGTGCAAGTGGCTATTGCTGCCTGGGAGTGGCGTTCTTATTTTGCAGCAGACGATTTATTTAACAAAGGATTAAAGCTGATGTGGGCGGATTGGGTAAGGCCATCACCCTCAATGGCACCAGTCAAAGCAAAGGCTGCTGGATTATATATGATTGGTTCTTTGAGTAAAAACAAGGCTGAGCGCGCAGGTTTTCATGATGCATTGATGTTGGATTATCGTGGCTATGTTGCTGAATGCACTGGGGCTAATTTTTTCATGGTGAAAGATGGGGTTATTTACACGCCGATCGCTGATTGTTTTTTGAATGGTATTACTCGTCAAACCATCATAAAACTGGCTCGAAAACATCATATTCCCGTTATTGAACGTCATATTTATCCGCATGAAATTGCGCAGGCGGATGAAATCTTTATTACAGGTAGTGCTGTTGAAGTAGCGCCTGTGGGGCAAATCGGTAATCACCGCTTTGCCATAGGAAATATTAGTAAAACGATCGCGGCAGCATATAGCCAATTAGTGAGAGGGGATGAGTATGAAAACATTGTACGACAAGATTCTGGCGCAGCATAAGGTCTGTGATATGACAGATGGTACCTCGCTTGTTTATATCGATAAGCATTTAATTCATGAGGTAACAAGTCCACAAGCTTTTGAGGGGATAGAGCTGGCTGGCAGGAAAATTCGTCGTCCTGATAGTATTTTAGCGGTCAGTGATCATAATGTACCTACAAGTAATCGACGTTTAGGTATTGCCGATCCAGAGTCACGAATACAAGTAGCTACCTTGCAAGCGAATTGTTTCAAACACCGTATTCCTTACATTGAACTTTTGGATAAAAGGCAGGGAATTGTTCATATTGTTGGTCCAGAACAGGGATTTACTTTGCCAGGTACAACCCTTGTTTGTGGTGATAGCCATACGGCAACCCATGGTGCTTTTGGTGCCTTGGCGTTTGGTATTGGTACCAGTGAAGTAGAGCATGTTTTTGCTACCCAAACACTTCGACTGAAAAAGGCAAAGAATTTTTGTATTGCCATAGAGGGTAATTTGCCCGCTGGGGTTACTGCAAAAGATCTCATTTTAACGATCATTGCTAAAATTGGTACAGCAGGTGCGACAGGATATGTGATTGAGTACACAGGAAACGTCATTAAATCACTATCCATGGAAGCCAGAATGACACTATGCAATATGTCTATTGAGGCAGGTGCACGGGCGGGTTTAATTGCACCCGATGAAGTCACTTTTGCGTATTTGCAAGGAAAACCTTATGCACCGAAGGGAGAACTGTGGGATAAAGCGGTCAGCTATTGGAAGTCCCTCTATTCCGATCCAGGTGCTCATTACGATAGGCAAATCAAGATACAGGCCGATGAACTTGTTCCCTATGTTACCTGGGGAACAAGTCCTGAAAATGCTTTGCCCATTGATGCTTTAGTACCTGATCCGGCAGCTGAAAATGATCCGGTTCGTCAACAGAGCATGTTACGGTCTTTGCAATATATGGGTTTGCAACCAGGTATGCGGTTGCAAGATATTCCCATCGATAAAGTATTTATTGGTTCTTGTACGAATGGCCGCATTGAAGATTTACGTGAAGCAGCCAAAATCCTGGAAGGACGTCAAATAGCCTCTCGTATTTCGGCAATGGTGGTTCCCGGTTCTGGGTTGGTCAAGGCTCAAGCAGAAGCGGAAGGGTTGGATAAAATTTTTATTGCCAGTGGTTTTGACTGGCGAGAACCGGGTTGTTCAATGTGTCTGGCGATGAATGCAGATAAATTAAATCCGGGCGAGCGCTGTGCTTCGACGTCAAATCGCAATTTTGAAGGGCGGCAGGGGCGCGGAGGGCGTAGCCATTTGATGAGTCCGGCAATGGCTGCAGCTGCAGCCATTACAGGCTATTTAACGGATGTCCGAACACTGAATAATGAGAGGTAAACATGCGGGCTTTTAAAAAAATTACTAGCATTGCGGTTCATCTGCCAATTCCTAATATTGATACCGATATGATCATCCCTAAGCAATATCTTAAAACGATAAAAAGAACCGGATTGGGTAAATGTCTCTTTGCGGAATTACGGTATGATGAAGCGAATCAATTAAAGGCTGATTTTGTTTTAAATAAACCGGCGTATCGAAATGCCGGTATTTTATTGACAGAAGAAAATTTTGGTTGCGGTTCAAGTCGTGAGCATGCTGTGTGGTCGCTGCTAGATTTTGGGATTCAAGTGATTATCGCACCCAGTTTTGCTGATATTTTTTATGATAATTGTTTTAAAAATGGCTTATTGCCAATTCAATTATCGTCGGAAGCGATTCATTCTTTGGCAAATAAAAAGGATGAATTGATGACTGTTGATTTGGAAAGCCAATGGATACAAGTTGGTTCGCTACAAATCTTATTTTCTATCGACGCCTATCGACGCGATCAAATTTTACAAGGTCTCGATGACATTGGTCGAACCTTGGTCTACGAGCAACAAATTACCGCTTTCGAACAAAACCAGAGAAGAGGACAACCTTGGTTATACGCTGGAGAAAGAAATGACTAAAACGATTTTGATTTTACCTGGTGATGGAATTGGACCTGAAGTAACAGCCGAGGCAAGCAAAATTTTCGCTTGGTTTAATCAACATACGGGACATCGCTTTGAGTTAATGCATGATTTAATTGGTGGGGCGGCCATTGAGCGAAGCGGCATCCCTCTGCAAGAAAATACAATTGCTTTGGCAAAGCAGGTCGATTCCGTCTTGTTAGGGGCTGTAGGAGGGCCACAATGGGATGCTGTAGAGGAAGCGAGCAGGCCTGAAAAAGGCTTACTGAAAATTCGCCAAGAATTAGGCTTGTTTGCCAATCTGCGTCCGGCAACTTGTTTCACCGCATTGGCCGATGCTTCCCCGCTAAAGCCTGGGTTAATAACTGATTTGGATTTAATGATTGTGCGCGAATTAACTGGCGATGTTTATTTCGGACAACCGCGCGGTATTACTAGAAAGGGAGAAGAACAGGTTGCTGTCAACACGATGTGTTATTCCACGACAGAAATTGCCCGCATTGCCAGAGTCGCCTTTGATTTGGCAAGGCAGCGCGATAAAAAAGTTTGTTCGGTGGATAAAGCAAATGTTTTGGAAACCTCTGCTTTGTGGCGCACAACGGTTCAGTCGATTCGTGACCAGGAATATCCAGATGTTCTTTTGTCGCATATGTATGTTGATAATGCTGCCATGCAATTGATCCGTAATCCTAATCAATTTGATGTCCTGTTAACTGCTAATTTGTTTGGCGATATTTTATCGGATGAAGCATCTATGTTAACGGGTTCTCTCGGGATGTTGCCATCAGCTTCATTGGGGAATAAGCATTCTCTTTATGAACCTATTCACGGGAGTGCGCCCGATATCGCGGGTCGCAATATTGCCAATCCCTTAGGAACGATGCTGAGTGTTGCCATGATGTTTCACTATTCCTTCCAGTTAAAAAAAGAGGCTGAAATGATTCGAATGGCAATAACAGAAGTACTGGATGAAGGATACCGTACCCATGATATGATGACGCCGGGCGGCAGACTACTATCCACGGGAGAGATGGGTGATAAAGTAATCGCAAAATTGAGAAAAAATGCTCCGGGTTAAAACAATTACCCCACCCTGTTCCGCGTGGGGTAATTTTACTAATGCTGGTCAAAATAATCAGAGGGTACACCATAAATCGAGCAGGCGAGTGTTTTTTGTGATTTTTTTTCCCACTCAGGGTTATCAAGTACCGCGAGCGCATTTTTGTACCCTTTTTCCATACGAAAGTTAATAGCGGAACGTATAAAGTTATAGTCTTTGAAAGAATGAGCATAAGGGGTACCGCTATAAATAATGTGCACGACACTGAACCGTTTCTCATGGCCAAGTGCCAGTATCTTTTGTACTTCAGGATCTTTTTTGGCCTCAGGGGTTAATTTGTCACTTAGAAACTGGATAGCTGCTTGTAAATTTTGGCGACTGGTATAAACATTGGTGAGGCGGCGTGAATGGCTGGCATAGCGAATATCTTTTTGCCGCTCTTCAAGTTGATCCATATTTTGTGGCAACGGTCCCTTTAAAGAGAAACAGTCCACAACAAAGCACAGCGTATCTTGTTCTGGTAGGGCATCAAGTACAGTTACTAAGGGGGTATTGGCATAAATACCTCCGTCCCAATAATAGTCTTCGCCGATTTTAACGGCTGGAAAACCAGGAGGTAAGGCTCCACTTGCCATAACGTGTTCAGGGGTTATGGTCATCATTTCATTATTGAAAAATATCATTTCACCGGAAGTAACGTTGACTGCTCCAAGACATAGAGTCACCTTTTTGTCATTGATGCGATTAAAATCAATAAGATTTTCTAAGGTATTGCGGAGTTCGCTTGTATCATAAAAACTCAATTTATCGGGGGTATCCTGGATAAAGGCCATGGGTGGAATAAGTCGTGGCTTAAAAAAGCCATCCAGACCAAAAAACAAAGAACGCAAGGCACCAAAACGATTATGTAGATGATGGGTTATCTCAAAGGTATCAAAATCCATGAATTGTTCGCCCCAATGTTTCGGGGTAATCAAGTCCCAAAATTCTAGTAGTTTTTCGATTTGTTTTTCCCGTGGATTACCGGCAATAATGGCGCTGTTGATTGCTCCAATAGATACACCGGCCAGAAAATTAGGCGCATAGCCACGTTCATGAATGGCACGGAAGGCTCCCACTTGATAAGCCCCTAAGGCGCCGCCTCCTTGAAATACGCAGGCAATGCGCTCATAAGTCTGCTTTGCCATCATAGTTGTTTTTTCTGGCTTGTTGATTAAGCCAAGTGCGCGTTTGTGAGGTTTCCGAGACGTCTTAGTTTGGGCTTCTTTTGCCGCCATGAGTATACTCCAAAAATCCCTGTATGAAAGAAGTATATACCTGCTAATAATAATTTTGTAATTGCAAGTTGAAAAACTGGCTAAAAAAGGACAATCTGATAAGTTATCATAGCTTGCATAAGCGATTGCAAGGGTAAGCCTCGAATAGTGCTGTCACTACCTTGCACATTCTTAAAGAGCCATTTTCCTCTTCCTTCGTAATGATAGGCACCACAACTTTGATAGGGTTGTTCTAATCTTAAATAAGATTCAATAGTTTTATTGTTGAGTTCCCGCATAGTCAGGGTTGCGGTTTCATAACCTTGCCAAACAATCTCACCTGCCTTAACAAGGCAACAGGCAGAAATTTGTCGATGAGCTTTCCCACTCAGTAAACGAAGGTGCGTGATTGCCGTAGAATGATTTATTGGTTTATCAAGACATTGTTCACCGATTAAGCAGAGTTGATCGGCACCAATAACAAAATAGTCCGGATAACGCTGGCTAATTTCCATTGCTTTACTACGGGCAAGCAGAGCTGCCAACTCAAGCTTGGAGCCTGTAAAGGCTCTTTTGAGGCTCTCTTCATCACAGTTGGCGGGAATGACCTCAAATTGCAAGCCTAGTGCTCTTAGTAGTTGTATCCGACTTTGCGAGGCAGATGCTAATATAATGGGTTGCTGATGGATAAAATCAGACATAAATAGCAACCGAAGCCATCAATAAAAAGCCAATAATGACAAAGCTGAAATCACGCAGATTACAGCAGCGCTCAACCATGACGCAACGCTCCAGGCCATGCAGGGTACCGAGGTAGAGAAAGGTTCCTGCTGAGGCAGCAATGAGGATTGGATCAAAGAGGGAATTTGTTTCTACCCCATGGCCAAAATACCAGCCAAAGAAAATACCGAGAGGAGTCATAAGACTAAAGCTGATGAAAAATGCGAGACTTTGTGCTCTGCTTAATGAGCTTTTAGTCAATTGAACCGCGATTGCAAAACTCTCAGCCCATTTATGAGTGATGATTGCCAGAAACAGCATGATGATCATGGAGTTGCTTTCATTCAACCCCAAGGCTGCACCAAGCATGATAGAGTGAACGGAAAGCATGCCCCAAGCCATGATAGCGAAGGCCGGATGGCTTGCATCATGATGGTGATACAATTCTTTGCCTAAATGCTCAAACCATAAAAAAATCAGGAACACTGCACCCGTGATAATGTAAGCAAAGGGATAATGGTAACCCATCTCATGAAACAAACTGCTTGATTCAGGGAGCATATGTAAGAGGCCTGCACCAAGGAAAACGCCTGTTGCCAGAGTTTCACCAATTGGAAAATCAACGTGATGTTCTTCATCTTTACCTTGTTTTCGCTTTTTAAAGGGGTACCAGCCTGCAAGTAAGATGACTATAAAAATAGCTAAAGCAAAGATTATTTTTAAAGTGGCCACAGCCATAATGTTTTATCCTCTATGAAAGCTGAACGACGTTAATAGGTTTTTGAGCAAGGAAGTGAATAATATTTTCACAAACTATATTTAGCAAGCGTTTTCTTGCAGCCACACTGGCCCAAGCAATATGAGGCGTGATAATACAGTTTTTTATACCGAGTAAAGGATTGTCCGTTGCAGGCGGTTCCTGACTCAGGACATCCAGGTAGGCCGCTGCAATACCTTTTTGTTTTAAGGATTCAGCCAAAGCCGCTTCGTCGATTAATCCTCCACGTCCTGTGTTAATCAGGATACTGTTTTTCTTCATTAGCGGAAGGGTATTGCGATTGATAATGTGTTGAGTCGCTTCTGTTAGAGGGCAGTGTAGGCTTAAGACATCGCTTTGTTCCAGGAGTGTGGTAAAGGAAACTGAGGTTACCAGATTGTCGCTAAAAGGTTTTGGTTTATGAGCAATGACCTTCATTCCCAGGACCTGCGCGATAGCAGCTACTTTTTGTGCCACTTTACCGTAACCCAGCAAACCTAAAGTCATGCCCGCCAATTCCGTAATTGGATTAAGCCAATAGGCAAAAAAAGGTTGTTTTTGCCAATCTCCCTGTTGGATGGAGTGATTGTGGGCTTCAACCTGATTGGTATGTGTTAATAGTAAGGCAATCACATGTTGGGCAACACTATTGGTGCTGTAATCAGGAATATTAGTGACGACAATACCTCGTTTTGTTGCGGCTGCGATATCAATATTGTCTACTCCAGTCGCTGTTTCACCAATATAACGAAGCTTAGGTAATTGTGAAAAGTGGGAATCATTTAATTTAATCTTATTAGTAATAATAATGTCCGCATCTCTTGCACGTTCGAGTACTTGTTCAGCTGTAGTTTGATCATAAAGACTCACTTCACCGAGTTCATATAAATTATCTAAACCTAATCCATCATTAATCAGGGGTTTAGTATCAAGGAAGACAATATTAGGCTTTTTCATGAGTGATAACTCCCTGTTGACTCAATACACGTACTTGTTTGATTTCTTGATAAGCTTGCAGATCAGAACTAATACGTCCTTTGAGTGATTCTAATCGAGTACTGTTATTCTTACAGATCAAGTCGATGGTCATTTTGCCATCGAGATAATGGATCGTCCAATCTTGCAATTCAGGATACTCTAGCTGCCAGGCCCGCAAGAGTTTTTTTTGTAGTACTTTACGGCTTGGCAGATTAAAGGAAGGACAAGTGATTTCATCATCTTCAGGATCAACATGAACGATAACATCTTTGACCCGCATAAATTGTTTAATCAGGGTTCGATGGACGTGTTGAGCAATATAATGACCTTCCGATACTGAAATATGTGGAGTGACCAAAATATGAACGTCAATCAAGATATCCCCACCCATGAAACGGCTGCGTAACTGATGAATTTTTTCTACCCCATCAACAGCTTGAATAATTTGCTCTATTTGAGTTAGCAGTTTGGGATCGACGGCAGTATCGACTAATTCCTTGACACTGTTCCAACCATAACTCCAGCCCATTTTAACGATCATGCATCCAACAATAATTGCCGCGATGGCGTCAAGATAGATAAAGCCAGCCAGAGAACCTATTAAACCCAGGGCAACCACGATGGAAGAGGCAGCATCAGAACGGTGATGCCAAGCATTAGCAAGGACCAGAGCTGATTGAATAGAGGTTCCTACATACCGAGTATAATGAAATAAAATTTCATTGGCGACAATAGATAACAAGGCAATGGGAAGTGCAATCCAACCTGGTTTATCATGATTACCATGGATGATTTCATCTAAAGAATCCCAGGCAATACCGATCCCTGCCAAGATAAGCAGCAAGGCCAGAATAAGGGTAGCTGCCGTTTCTATCCGCTGATGGCCATAGGGGTGCGAATCGTCGGCATCTTGACTGCCATATTTGGAAGCAAAGATCACCATAAAATCGGTGATGAGATCAGCAAAAGAATGCACACCATCAGCGGCCAAGGCATGTGAGTGATAGAGAAAACCACCAATTAGTTTAATAACGCCCAATACAGCGTTAGTAAGTGCACCAATAAGCGTGACTTTTTTCGCCTGCCAGTAACGATCCTGTTGTATCATTCGCTATCCTTCACTAGTTGTAAAGTAATATGGATTTCATCATCCTTGTGTATGCAGTCGATAAGTTGGTGGCCATTAATACGACACCAGCTTGGCAGATCGTGTTGGGCGCCGGGATCGGTTGCAATGATTGTTAATGTATCACCATGGTTCAGTTTTTTCGCCATGTTTTGTGTTTTTATGACTGGCATAGGGCATAACAAGCGACGAGCATCTAGTTCGAAATGGGGCATAACGATCTCACAAATACCATTCTTGGGGAATTTCTTCCGCGCGCATCGGTTTAGCCTGTAATATCTGAGTTTGGCCATCCAGATGGTGTAAATCTACTTCAATCTGCGGCTCATCACGTCCGGAGCAAAAGCGGCCAGCAATGCGGGCACAAGTAAACAAGTCATCCGCTGTGGGTTGTCCCTCAATTAAAATCATCGGACCACGATGTGCACGTATTTGCATATGGATGAATTCTTTGCGATAGCCGGTTAAAAAATTGCTTTCGGCTTCGTCGCGGGCAATGATCATTTTATAATGAGGTTGGGGACGGATATGCCTGCCTGCTTTTAAAAGAATAATATCTTCCATATCATAATCACGACTGTCACGGTGTTCCCACATATCTCGTAAGCGTCGAGTGTAATTTTCATCAGTTAATACACAACAACCGCCAGCAGGCTGGGCGAATTCTTCAATGGCCATTGTTGCTGCCAACCCTAACTGTGGTTTTCGATTACGGCCTTGAAAATCATACAGTTTTTCACGATTAATCCAACCCTCACGTTCTGGCAACGTTGGTGGCAATAACTTCGCACATAAAGGGCGTAATAAACGATCTTCTGCCCTGGATTCTTCTGCAATAAGGGGCATAGTGGCTTTTCGTTGCGATTTTGGACGTTGACCGACGACTTCACCAGTAATAATGAAGTCAAAATGATTCTCTATCATCCATTCATGTGCTTGTTGCACCATGAAAATTTTGCAATCCAGGCAAGGATTAATATTTTTGCCATAACCGTGTTTGGGATTCAATAAAACATCTTTGTAAGGCTCAACGATATCAATAATGTGTAATTTAATGCCGAGTTGCTCTGCAACCCACAGAGCATCATTGCGAAGGGGTTTTGTATTGTTTTTACGATTACGGATTGCCGACGTGTGGCCGGAATGGCAAAAACCCGTATAAAAATTGATTCCCTCAACATGAATGCCTTGTTCTTGAACAATTTTAACGGCTAACATGGAATCTAAACCACCAGAAATCAAGGCGACTGCTTTACGTTGTGACGACATGGGGTGACCTGACAATAAAATGACCAGTATTTTAACCTTTCCCTGCTAAGGGTCAAGCTCAAGTATTTCAGGGCTTACGCAAACTCCGATCTATTCGTTAAAATTTCATTTTAATTCATATAGTTAGTTTTTATTAAGGCCGTCATTAAAAGCGAATTTTGCCTTGATCTCGACGTGTTTCATGAGCCTTGTTAGTAAGCAGGAGCAGGTTGGTAAGTTCTGAGGCAGGTAAATGATACGCTTTATTTTCAAGCTTTTTCCCATCCTGTACACAGGATTATCCACAGATTTTGTGGATAAAAGGAAGCGTTAAATAACTAAAGGAAAAACAATATAAGCCAGTCCCGTCAAAGATCGATGGCAGAGAAGGGCGCATGACGCGTGTTATTGTGTTAGAAGTAATGAATAAGTTATCCACAGGAATGGCTTGAGGAGACAGCGAAGCCATTTCGACTATATTAGCTAAAGAAAAAATGAAAAAACAGTCTTGACTTGGAATATTTTAACTATTTTTACAAAATTTATTGTTGCGAGGAAAAATAGTTTTCCTGGCGTTTTAACCTTGTAAAAATTGTTCAAAATCACCTAACCAGCGCTGAGCAATCGTGCGCGCCAGCTGAGAATTCTCAAGCACTAACTGGTTGGCTATCCTTGCTACGACTGGGAAAAAATGTTGATCGCGTTGTAGATTGGCCACTTTAAATTGATGGTAGCCTGTTTGCCGTGTACCCAATATTTCACCGGATCCACGCAATTGCAGATCTTTTTCTGCAATGATAAAACCATCACAGGTTGCCCGCATGATGCGTAAACGTTCAGCACCCTGTTGTGAAAGGGGGGACTGGTAAAGAAGCAGGCAATGAGATTGCGTACTGCCACGTCCCACTCGGCCACGTAATTGATGCAATTGTGAGAGGCCCAGGCGTTCTGCATTTTCAATAATCATTAAACTGGCTTTAGGGACGTCCACCCCTACTTCAATAACGGTAGTTGCTACCAATAAATCAATTTCTCCCTGTTTAAATGCGGCCATAGTGGCTTCTTTTTCGATATTTTTCATTCGACCATGAACCAAGCCAACTCGTACATTAGGTAATTGGGCCTGGAGATTTTCGGCCGTGGCAGTTGCTGCCATACACTGTAATTTTTCCGATTCTTCTATAAGCGTGCATACCCAATAGGCTTGCCGACCATCGGCAATGGCCGACTGTAAGCGGCTGATAACTGGTTCACGTTTTTCCTGACTTAATACGGCGGTACTGATCGGCGTACGCCCCGGGGGTAACTCATCAATAATCGATAAATCAAGATGAGCAAATTGAGTCATTGCCAAGGTTCTTGGGATAGGGGTAGCAGTCATTAGCAGTTGATGAGGATTAAGTGCCGCTTGCTGTCCCTTTTGCTGTAATAATAAGCGTTGCTCGACTCCAAAGCGATGTTGTTCGTCAATGATTACCAGACCGAGTTTGGCAAAGAGAACATTCTCTTGAAAGAGGGCATGGGTTCCTATAAGTATTTGGCAGTCATTATTTGCCAGCAATGCCAATGTTTCCTTGCGTTCACTGGTTTTCATGTTACCGCTGAGCCTACGGCAGCCTATCCCTAGAGGACTAAACCAGGTTTGTAGATTAGCTGCGTGTTGTTCACTTAACAATTCCGTTGGGGCCATAAACGCCACTTGATAGCCATTCGCAATGGCTTGTAAAGCAGCCATTGCTGCTACCACCGTTTTACCAGAACCCACATCACCTTGAACCAGGCGTAACATGGGTTTTGATTGTGATAAATCTTTCGCTATTTCTTCACTGATGCGTTGTTGTGCCGCTGTTAATACAAAGGGTAACTGCTCAATAAAGCGCGTCTGTAATTCCTGATTTTGGGAAATCAGTGGTGCTGATAACTGGCTTCTATGCTGCCTGGCAAATTGCATGGCCAGGCGCTGCCCCAATAACTCATCAAATACCAGACGCTGCAGAGCAGGGTGTGTGCCTTCTTCTAAGGTTTGTAAGGAAATGTCGGGGGGTGGATTATGCAATGTTGTAAGGGCCTGTGCGAGAGGGTAAAACTGCTGTTGTTGTAGCTCTTCTGTCGTCATCCATTCCAATTCGTCGATGGTTTCTTGGCAGGTTTGCAGGGCTATTTTGACCAGTTGTCGCAGGCGGCTTTGTGTCAAACCTTGTGTTGAAGGATAAATCGGTGTCAGGGTTTCATCCACTATACAATCTTCTTCATTTGCTAATAATTGGTATTCCGGGTGAATCATTTCAAACTTATTAGCAAATTCGCGTACTTCCCCAAAGGCACGTATCAGAGTACATTCTTGCAGTGCTTTGATTTGTTGTTTATTAAAGTGAAAAAAGCGCAGCTGCAAAATACCGGTTTTATCTTCCACATGGCAATAAAGCATCATGCGCTTGCCATATTTCACCTCTGTTTTGCAGACTCTGCCAACAATCACAGCCCAGTCATTGGCGCGCAGGTCACGAATGGCTGTAATGCGAGTTCTATCCTGGTAGCGATAGGGTAGATGAAAGAGCAGATCAGCGACTGTGGTTATACCACATTTGCTAAGTTTGGCACTCAATGTCGGGCCTACCCCTGCTAAAATTTCACAAGATTGATGTAACACAGTATGATTTGTAAGAAAAAAAACTCATAATAGCAGAAAATAAGTTACTGTTGACCTTTATGACTATAAATGCTGGAACAAGGGTTCGTACCGTTACATTTGCAGCCAGTTTGATTTTAGTATCGATCATCGGCTATTTGCTTATTGCTGGTCGCAGTTTATTAATTCCTATCGTTATTGCAGTCTTTATCTGGCACCTGTTAAACACAATCCATAACGCTGTGCAGCGGACGCCTTTTGTTGGTCCCCGGTTACCTAATTGGCTTAGTATGGTATTGGCGTTATTGGTAGTAGCACTTCTGGTAAAGATTCTCATTGATATTATTAGTAATAATGTCAATGACGTGATTGCGGCTTCCTCTCGTTATCAGGAGAATTTGACTAATATTTTTAATAGGGTGGATGAGCGTTTTCATATTAAAACCCTGGCAAATGTGGATGGTTTTATACGTGGTCTTAGTTTGCAGGGTATTTTAGTCAACATTTACGGTGTTTTTACCACTATCACAGGCTCTGCCGTTTTAATCGCTCTCTATGTCATTTTTTTATTTGTAGAACAACATTTTTTCACTCAAAAGCTGGACGCTCTTTTTCCTCAGGCTGGCCATCGCCAATTGGTCAATAACATCATTACCCACATTGTAAAGGATACCCAAACCTATTTGGGTTTAAAAACCCTGTTAAGTATACTTACAGCAACGACGAGTTGGATTATTATGAAATGCGTCGGTTTGGATTTTGCAGAATTCTGGGCCTTACTTATTTTTTTCTTAAATTTTATTCCCAATATTGGTGCTATCCTCGCGACAGCTTTTCCTGCCTTATTGGCGCTAATTCAATTTCAAAGTTGGCTGCCTTTTATAATCATTACTTCAGGCCTTGTCGCCATACAGTTTATTGTTGGTAATCTTGTTGAACCACGCTTTTTAGGAAAATCATTAAATTTAAGTGCTCTGGTCATTTTATTTGCCTTGGCTTTATGGGGGGCTGTCTGGGGTGTTTTAGGCATGTTTCTTTCGGTGCCTATTACCGTCATGATGATGATTATTTTTGCTCATTTTGAGGCAACCCGGCCTTTGGCCATTATGTTGTCGCAGGATGGGCAAATACACAAGGCCTACGAAACCTTATAGCGGCTGGCTTTCTAATAATTTTATTTGGTTTATACTGATAGAAACGGCTTCATTCAAGGCGCCTACTGATGTCAGTTTTTAAGAAGCTAAAAAAATTTTATCAAGCATCTGCAGAGAATAGAACCCAGATTCATGTCTTTTTGGGCTTTCTTGTCATTCCTGTGATTGGTATGAGTCTTCTTTATGCCTATGTTTGTATTTTTTGGTTATGAATGCACAGATCCAGGTTCTGATGTAACCTACTAATGGCTCATTCCTTTTGCGGATTGAAAACCTGCCCTATAAAGAGAATAACTCCTGATTGAGTATCATAGAGAATAAATAAAAAGGGATGGTTTGCATTAAATTCCATCGGTTGCTGTACAGCACTACCAAACATCACGACAGCCGTTGCAGCCGCCGCGACAGTACCTTTTTCATCAACTTCTATAACTGCCTTTTGAATTATATCGGAAATTGCCAACGCAGACGTTGTTATGTTGGAAAAGTCAGCTTTATCACTGAAAGCATCGATAACACCCATTTGTTGTAAAGGCTGTTTTAAGGATTTAAAGGTGGATGCCAGTTTGAATTTCGGCAGACTAACAAGAACCTTGCGGTTAGTGGCGTTTTGAAGAAGCTGGGCAAATGTTACTTGAGTCAATGTTTGTCGTATTTCCTTTACTGAGTGAGTAGGTTTTGGCAATAAGACCGCCATTCTTATGGTGCTTTTTAAATAAGGTAATTGCAGCATTTGTAAACGATCATTTTCACTATAGAAAAAGTTATCCAGCTTGCCCATCATAGCTGTTTGTAGAGGGTTTCCGTCTGATAACAGGAAGGGCTTTTGCTCCGTGGCTTCCGGTTTGAAGGGGGACTCCCATACCCCATTAAAATAAATCGCATTGACCAGAATGAGTTGCGTCGCTCTGTTAATCATGCCTGGAGTAATCAGCTCTTTGATATATTGGTCTGTTTTCTCTTCGACCCAGTTATTAATACGTTGTCTGGCAGCCTCAGGTGCTTTATTAAAATTAACCCGGTAAAAATGATTTATTTGTCCCATAGCGGCCAGGAAGGGCGTCTTATAAATCAAACGTTCTTCTGCCCAAAATGAATTAGCAATTAAAAAAGTGGATGATTGGTTGAAGCCAAACCATTTACCAGCGTGTTTAAATTTGCAACTGAGCCATCCCTGGCAATCCCCATCGGGCATTAACGCGGTATTAATTTGAGCTAATTCAGCGGCATGATTGGTATTTCCTGGAGGAAAGTGAAGCGCTTGATTTAGCTGTTGTTGAGTATTGCCACTAGCACCATTAGCTAAAATAACGAGAAGGGACGATAGGCTATAGGGTGATAAAATAAGATTTTGATCGGTTGTGCCTAATTGTCGATAAAGATCAAAAGCGAACTCATTGAATGGTTGTGCTTCGGGGGCGAAATGGGTTGTTCTACTTGATACTGACAAAGCATAGCCCAGAAATAGAAACAGGAGAATAAAGAGACATCCTTGGGGTCTTATTGCTTTCAAAATAGCCTCCCTCTCTCCCTGTGCGTCCGTTACAAAAAATTCCTTAGGAATAGTTCTTTTGTTTCCATAATAATGATTGTAAACCATTCGGTCTTTTTTTATTCCAAATGTTTAATATTTTCTTAATCATTGATTGTTAAAATAGCGCTCTTTGTGTTAAAAAAACAAGCCATGATTATTCTTTACATTCCTTTTTCCAGAGATGAAGCAGGGGATCTGCCGAGTGGGGCTGCCTTATGGAAAACAAATCATAGAGTAAGCTCACAAGAGCGGTTGAAAGTTATTTATCATCAAGATGACTACTCTCCAGACTTAATAAGCCCGGAGAGTAAAGTTTATATACTTGCTCATGGTTACGAAGAGAAACCAACGGTAGTTGCTAATTGTGCGGAAGCCAGCCAAGCTATTTTCCTGGATATGGAAACTGTAACAAAGCGCTTTGAATATGATCTGCTTGTTATAGCTCCTTTTATCACAACAGTGCACACTTATTTTTGCGGCTCACAGAAAAATAATTATGAACGTGCCTCAACCTTTCAAACTCAATGGTTGCGATCAGAGCAAGCTCCCATTCATTATTATGCGGGTAATCTTGCGACACCGGATAGAAATGGTTTTTTCTGGGCACAATCTAATAGCGAGTATGTTCCTTTAACCCGTTGTTGCCACACCCTGAATCCGACTTCAATTGAGGAAGAAGGCCCTAAACGCCGTAATATTAAGATGGAAAAAATATCAGCAATGTTCGCTCATCACTATGAAAAGAAGCGAGAAAGTTTTTTTACCCAAACTAAGGAAAATAGACAGGATTTAATTGCCCTTTATAGAAATAGTGATGAATCTATACCCGTGCTACCAGAGAATTGTAGCCTGTAGATTTCTTCCGTTTTAGTAAGAGGATAAAAAAGACCGGCTTAAAACCGGTCTTTCTGTAAATAACTCTTATAGCTTGGCCGCGATACTGCTTTTATCATAGAAACGATCTTTATCTTGTGCGGCAAAGCCTTCAATTGCGGTTACCACCGGTCGAGTGACTAGGCTGATCGCTGATTTTAAGAAGCTTGCAACCGCTCCAACAAAGGCCGCAGCAGAAGCCAGTAACATTGTTCCTGCATTTTCCAAATGGGCGGATTTCTCCTTGTCTGTGCCTTCTTTAAAACCAGCGTGAATCGCTAAAGCTTGCGCTCCTTCCCATATTGCCATACCAAGTGCGGCCGTAGAGGCGATCATGCCAAGAGCTGGAATTGCAGTGGCACCTACAACTTCATCGAAATAATCATGGCCATCGCGTAATTTTTCGCAAATAGTAAGATGTTTATTGGCTTCCTTTTTGATAAACGATAACAGATCATAAAAGCTTGCTTCAGTTCCGTCTTTTTCAAGCTTTCCGTATTTTTCTTTTAATGTATCAAATTTCTGTAGTGATTTAATCAGGAGAAAATGGGCATGATCGACATAATTTTCCACAGGATTTTGTTTTGCGTCAGGCTCTTTCTTTCCAAGCGATTTGTTTACAATAGCTTGTTTAGCTCTATCAAAGAAACCAGGCATGATGCTCTCCCTTAAGGTCAAAAAATGCACATGTTTTCTTTAGTATAATATCTGTTCATTGAGAAAATAGTACAATCACCTTGCTTGACGGGCATTGGGAAATAAAAAAATAGAAATATCAAAAGGATAACCTTTCGCCTTTTCAAAAAAAAATTTTATACGTTGTGAATAATTATTGGCTTTGAAAGTGGGTTTTGACTCAGAATTAGCTAATCCAAGTAACTTCTATCCTGAAAATGGACTAATGTAATGCCCGGTAATCTGGAAAAAATGGCTCCCTTTCTTCTAACAAAAGCAGGACGGCTTTCTGAGTGGTTTCATTGTGGGGGAAAAAATCCATTGCTACTGCAAAACCAAGCTCATTTTCTTCATTAGACCAAGAGGCGAAGTGGAATAGGGGTTCTATACGTCTACTCATCAATTTTAGGGCTATTTCATCAATCGCTGTGCGATGTTGTTTGCTGTTGGTTAGCATTTCTTGCAAGGTGGTATGGATAGCATATTGTAAGATATACAAAGCATCTGCCGCGCTGTCATCAGTTGATTGAAGTTGAATGTGACTGAATTCATCATAGAGATGCGTTAAGTGATAATGACGAATAGGAAAATTTTGTTCAAGGAGTTCTACTTGATCGACGCCATCACATTCACAACGAAAAAAGAGCAAGCGTTGCTTGTGTTTATTTTTATCTGTCAGTTTAAAACAGCCTTGAAAGACAAAAGGTTTCTCCCAAACTGCGACGAGTATTAAAGTCTCTATATTAATAGAAGTAAATGGCGACATGGTTGATTTACCTGTTACTGCGCAGCACCCCGTGCATCAATATCCCAGACATCAATAACGATGTCGTTGCTGGTGATATAAAATTTATCGAATAAATTGATGGTGGGATCACAATGCGGAACGATTAATTCAAGGACTTCTTTATTAGCTGGTAGTGGAGCATTGTTTTGGGCCGTTATTTTGCCATGTTCATCACCAAAGCCACCCCAATCGTAATTTAAATGAGGATGACTGATGATTTTAGGTCGATTCACCGGATCAAAATAAAGTGCTTTTGTACCTGCATCAACAGTAACATGCTCCTGACGGTTACTACTAATGACAGTAGTCAGTAAGGTCATGGCATGTTGAAAGGTAGTGAACTGATGGGGATTTTCTTTGGAGCCAATTCTGGCGTAATCAACATCCATAACGGCATAGGATCCTGGTTGTATTTCAGTGATTTCTGCCACTGCGCTATCAATATCGTAGGTGCCTGTGCCAGTACCCGTTAAAATAGGGCAGGGCAGTCCCGCATTTTTAAGCATTTTTACTACTTCACTGGCCTGCTGCATTGCTTTTAAAGAGCTTTCTTGTCGTTGCTCATAAGAAATAATATGTTGCAAATTCCCTGCATAGCACTGGATACCAAGGAAGTTTAGCCATTTGGAATTTATAATAGCGGTTGCCAAGGGCAAAGCGAACTCAGGTTTAACCCCAGTCCTCCCTATACCTGGATCCAAATCAAGTAAAACATTTATTTTCTGGTTAATGGAAGCAGCTGCTGTGGCGAGCTCCGCCATGTTCTCCTCATTATCAACGACTAGTATCGTATCAGGTGATTTTTTTAGGCAGTTCAATAAGCGCCTTATTTTGTAGGCACTAACAAGGGGAGACGTAATTAGAAGACCCGTGATCCCCTGGTTAATGAGTACTTCTGCCTCAGAGATTTTTGCTGCGCTGATCCCAATTGCTCCATATTGGCGTTGAAGTTTTGCCAGTTGCGAGCATTTATGCGTTTTGCAGTGAGGTCTAAGATTAATACGATTTGTATCAACATGTTGCTGCATTAATTTAAGATTGTACTCCAGCTTCTCTTTATCAATCACTAGGCAGGGAGTATCCAAGGCAAATTTATTAATACCCATAAATGCGTTTGACCTGTTCATTTTAGAGCGAAGGTTCGTTAGGGGGTAGGATAGCACAAAAAAGCCAGGCCCAAGTGCTCATAGAGTAGAAATGTAAACAACCCTTTAGTAGGTTTAAACCAATACTGAGAGGAGAAATCCTCTCCAATAGTCCGTGATACAATGAGTTACTCTATCTCAGGATAAATCACTGACCCCTTGTGACTGCCGTGCCAAATTTCTTCTTCACTTAATTCTGTTTCAATGAATTCAATGGGCGCGCCACATTCTGCAATCATAGCGACCTTAAATCCCGGGAAAGGCTCATAAGGTGCAAGAATCACTTCTTTCCCTGCCAGGGCTTCATCAAGGCTAGGTACTTGAAAGGCCACATGGACTTTGGTTTTTATTAAAGGATGTAACGGAGAGTCGGGTTCAAAGCGATGGTATTGAATACGATACTCACTGTTTTGCCCGCCACTAGTGTACATTTTGAAGGTGGAACTGTATTTTTCACCTTCACGGGGACTATCCGTCGGTATACCCATGTGATGGTATTGATAGCCTGTTGTTTTTATAGTCATTTTTTTGCCTCGTTGACAACCTTATAATAAGTATAATTAAGTCAAAAAAGTTGTAAATTTACTTATAATTCATTCATTATGAACAATAAGTTCATAATCAAGGTTCAAAGCAATGTATAACCAGGGGCAGGTATCCTGTTTTTTAAAAGTGGCTGAGTTGGCTAGTTTCTCTCTTGCAGCCCAGACCTTACATTTGACTGTAACAGCTGTCAGTAAACAAATTAAAAATTTAGAGCAGGCAATTGGTGAACAATTGTTCTTACGGACTACTCGTCGTGTCTATCTTACCGAGTTTGGCCACCTATTTTATGAGCGATGTAAGGCAATTGAAGAACAAATCCAGGCTGTTAATCAATTTATCGAATCAAACCGAGAGGAGCCGCAAGGAGAATTAAGGGTCTTGGTTTCAACGATTACTGCCAAAGAATGGGTGTTACAGCATTTGCCAGCGTTTATCAAGGCTTACCCATTGCTTCATCTGGAGTTACTTTTTTCAGAACAGGATGATGAATTGGCTCGGACTGACATCGATATTATGGTAGGGTTTCCGGTTATTCCGCCGGCAACAGAAACACTGAAATACCGTAAAATGTTTAGTGTGAATAATATCCTCTGTGCTTCCAAAGAATTTGCTGCCCGTTATGGCTTGCCAAAGGATGCAGAGGAATTACCGCACTTTAGGATCATCTCACATAGCCTGCGTAAACCGGCTCACTTTTTACCACTTGCTGATGGGGGGCAATTACATTGTGCGAAACCTATTCTTTACATGGATAATTTTGAGGCATTAAATCAAGCCTGTCTGGCCGGGGTCGGTTTGTTTTTGACGGGGGATATCTTGGTGAAATCCTGGTTGGATAGTGGTGATTTAGTCCCGGTGTTAGCGCAATATGTTTTTCGTCATTATGAAATTTTCATGTTTTACCGTGCTTATGATTTTGAATTACCAAAGATTCGTGCTTTTGTCGATTTTTTTACCGCTAAACTCGCCTGATTATTTCTGTTTTAGGGTTAACAGGTTTAATTGCCATGGATTTCCTTTGATATTGCCAATAGACTTTGCAACTGGTACGAAAAAGCGCATAATAGCTGCTTTTTGACGAGTGAAAAAAGTGTTATGAAACAAACCGTCGAACAATTGCTCACCCAGGCGCTTACAACGCTCAAAGAATCAACTGTTATTCCGCAAGATGTTGAAGTAGACATCAAAGTTGAGCGCGCTAAAGAGAGTAGTCATGGTGATTTTGCGACGAATTTAGCTATGATGTTGGCCAAGCCATGTCGCCGGGCGCCCCGTCAATTAGCTGAATTAATCATCAATCATTTACCTTCCCATTCAGCTGTAGAGCGAGTTGAGATAGCGGGTCCCGGATTTATTAATTTTTTCATGCGTAATGAAGCACGCAGCCAAATTATTGCTCATATACTTAGAGAAGGCGAGCGGTTCGGTCGTAGTGATTTTGGGCAAGGAAAGAAAGTTATTCTGGAGTTTGTCTCGGCAAATCCAACTGGTCCTCTGCATGTTGGTCATGGCCGTGGTGCTGCTTTTGGTGCAACATTGGCAAATCTATTAGTGGCTGCAGGTTTTGCGGTGAGTAGTGAATATTATGTGAATGATGCTGGCCGTCAAATGAATATTCTTGCTGCAAGTGTTTGGCTGCGTTATTTGAGTCTGGCTGGTGAGGGAATCGTTTTTCCTGCTAATGGTTATCGTGGTGATTATGTCGTCACTATTGCCCAGGACGCTTTAAACCAATACGGCCATGATTTTGTACATCCCTGGTCTGTGGTGCAAGAGGGCTTGCCTGCTGATGAGCCACAAGGGGGGGATAAAGAAGTCTATATTGATGCCATGATTGTTCGAGCGCGTACTCTGCTCGGTGAAAAGGGCTTTAAATTGTTCCACAAGTTGGCTTTGGATTCGGTACTCGATGATATTAAAGATGATTTGGCAGGTTTTGGTGTTAATTATGATTACTGGTTTTCAGAACAATCATTACTGGATGGCGGAGCAATTGATAAAGGGATCCAGGCATTAAAAGACGCTGGCCATACTTACGAAAAAGAAGGCGCTTTATGGTTCCGTGCAACTGATTTTGGCGATGAGAAAGATCGTGTGTTGGTCCGTGCAAATGGGCATACCACCTATTTTGCTTCGGATGTAGCTTATCACTGGGATAAGTATGCTCGAGGTTTTGAACGCGTTATCGATATTTTTGGTGCTGATCATCACGGCTATGTAACGCGAGTCAGGGCAGCGGTAACGGCTTTGGGTCATGACCAAAATGCCTTGGATGTTTTATTGGTACAATTCGCGATTCTTTATCGTAGTAGTGAACGAGTCCAAATGTCTACTCGAAGTGGTTCTTTCGTGACTCTGCGAGAACTACGTGAAGAAGTTGGCAATGATGCTGCTCGTTTCTTCTATGTTATGCGTAAACCAGAGCAACATATGGATTTTGATTTGGATTTGGCTAAGTCTGAATCAAATGATAATCCTGTTTATTACATTCAATATGCTCATGCACGTATTAGTTCAGTGTTGCGGCAATTACAAGAGCGTGGTTTGCAATGGGATGAGGAAAAGGGGCTTGCCCATATTGAATTGCTCGTGGAACCACAGGAAGCCGCTCTAATTTCTTTAATAAATCGTTACCCGGAAGTAATTGTGGCAGCAGCCAGTGCTTGTGAACCGCATCAGCTTGCCTATTATTTACGGGAGTTAGCGAATGGATTGCATAGCTATTACAATGCCGTACAATTATTGTGCGAGCAAGAGGTCTTAAGGAATGCGCGTTTATGCCTTCTAAAAGCAGTACGTCAAATCTTGAGGAATGGCTTGCATTTAATTGGTGTATCAACTCCTGAGAGCATGTGATGGCAAAGGATTACGGAAGAAGGCCGAGTAGGCAAAGGAGTAGTGCCCCTAAGCAAGTATTTTGGGTGCTAGCTTCTTTTGTAGGTGGTTATTTGGCAGCGACAGTGTTTGATTTTACCAGCTTAACTACATGGATTAATACGCAGGTATTAGGACAGCAAAATGAGCAAAAAAATACGGCACAAGTCGTTGCAAAACCCAATGAAATGCCAAAGCCAAAATTTGAGTTTTATACCTTACTAGCTAAAGATCGCAGCGCACCTGCACAGGTAACCCATCAGGTTAATCCTGCTACGATAGCGGCGCAAACAAAAGTTGTAGTTTCACCTTCATCACCTGCAGCCTCTGTTTCGATTACTCCTACGCCACCCGCTGCAAATCAGCAAGCGCAGACCTCTGCTGTCGTTGCAGAAAGTAAACCTATAACAGTCGCTAATACCAGTAGCAAAGAGTCTTATTTGCTGCAGCTTGCTTCTTTCAAAAATAAGCAGGAGGCTGAACGTTTGAAAGCGGCTCTGACTTTGAAGGGCTTTGATGTTCACGTTGCGATGTCTTCTCAGCAGCAGGGCAATTGGTTTAGGGTAGTTCTCGGACCTTTTCATTCACGAGGAGATGCTGAAAAAGCACGGATAGCCGTAGCACGGAGAGAGCGTATTACAGGGATGATTCGGAAAATGGATGCCTAGGAGAATAAAGAAATTTCTTCAGTGGTTGCTTTAGTGAAGCTGGGGAACGAAACGATACGTCATGATAGTCGAATTTCGGAAGAAGTGAGTTCCAACACACACAGGAAGTCAAGGTAATGCTTACTTGATGCCTTTACCTCTGCCATCGTTGAAAGGAAGTTAGAATATTAGACTCAACGATAATTCTTGCAAAGGCGTGCATCACGACAGGAATTTAACTTATGCCAAAAAATATAATATTTCAGGGTTCTTTTTTAGTGTCTGGGATTATGTGTCACGGAGGGTGTGGTTTTGCAGTGCAAGATGCACTCAGTGATTTGAGTGGCACTGACTTATTACCGTCTGACGCTGCAATCGATTCTATTGATGCCCAACCGCGGTTAGGTACTCAGGAAATATTTGTAACGATTCGAAGTGGAGAAGACGGGTTTAACCAGGATGGTAAACATAATCAAGCTATTCTCGATATCCTCAAAAAAAAAATAACCTCAATTGAATTTCACGACTTTGAAATCATTGATGAAAAAAATCTGGAGTCAGAAAATCAATCAAAGTGGCCTAACCGGATCAATATTTTAATTAATTTAGTCGCCATGTTTGGTATTTTTATTTTATCACTCGCTTATCCCCCCTCATTATTTTTAACAGTTATTTTAACAGCAGTTACTACTTTAACTACCGCTTATACGGGGAGAAATTATCTATCCACCTTTTTACATAACCTGCGTAATAAAAATATTAATGATATGTCTTCGACGGTTAGTCTCGGTTGGCTATTGTCTTTGATTCATACCCTCTATCATTCGATTACCATGCCTCTGGCAAGTAGTTTTTCGATGGTATTCATGAGTTTCATTATGCCGGTAATGCTGATAGCAATGGTCAATGGTATGGATGAAATTAAACGTTTGGTTTTACAAAAATCAAAGACAATGCATTTAAAAGGTGTGAAATCATTATTTCCCCAAATGGCAGAACAATACTCTTGTTATCAACTTTCTGAAGAGGAGCAGGAAAAATTAAAGTTGTTAATGGGAACACGGTCTGCGGATATTGATGTTGAAGAGTTTTTAATTCCCACACAGGGCATGTTGGGTAATGATAGAGTAATGCAGCCCAAACAATCATTAAAAAAAGGCATGCTTATCCAAGTGAACGTTGGTGACTGTTTCCCAGTAGATTGTACCCTGATACAGGGGAGTACTCTGGTTGATGCGTCGTTATTAACAGGCGAGCCACAACAGCCTAAACAACGGATGGAGATGATTCCGGCTGGTGCAGTTAATCTTGGTCAAACAGTGACTGTGTATGTGGAGAATGATTCTTATAATAGTACCGTTAATAAATTATTATTTCGTTCGAATCGAGCGCCCAAAGCGAGTGCTACCATAGCTGACTCTTCTAAATTTACCTCGCTTTATATAAGCCTGATTATTGTAAGTATTGTTGCCTCAGCCGTTACGCCGCTTGCTTTGGGAATATTCACTGTTCCGTTAGTATTAAAAAATATTACAGGTATTTTATTTGCTGTTTGCCCTTGCACTATTGCTATTGCGCATCAGTTGCCGCAGTTGCTGAGTATCTATCAGCGCAATAATAAGAATATCTTATTGCGGAATGAAAATTTGAACACGGAGGAAATTCATACCGTTGTATTTGATAAAACAGGCACGCTTACAACAGGTAAAAGCCAGGTGGAGTCCTATGTAGGGCTTAACGACTCCACCTGGCAACGAATTCATTTATTAGAAAAAAATCATGGTGCGGGACATCCACTTGCTAATGCAATCAACCGTTTTTATGAAGACAAGATTGCTAAGAGTATTGTCTTTCAGGATATAAGTGAAGTAGTTCGCGACCCTAAAAATCGTGGTCTGTCAGCGGTTGTTCAAGGGTTAACAATCCATTTAGGTAATGCGGATTATATGCAGCAATCTGGTGTGGTGTTGTCGGATGAGCATTCGCTTTTGATTGAAAGTAAATCAGCTCAAGGTTATACGCCAGTTTATGTGGCTGAAAATAGGGATTATAAAGGAGTCATTTTCATACAACATGAGCCAAGAAATGATATTTTAGAAGCGCTGAAGCGCCTAAAGAAAGAAGGTAAAACGCTAATCATGCTTACTGGTGATAATCCCGCGTCGGCAAGGGCATTTAACCAACAATTATCGGCAAAGGCCTATCCAGATAGTGAAGAAACCATTTTTGAGCCAAAAAATATTCATGCTGAGCAACAGCCAAATATGAAGGAAGCTTTTTTGCGGGAATTAATGAAAACCTTTGAGCCTGTTCCTGCACCTAAAAAAGAAGGTTGGTCTGCTAGCAAAGACGCATTTTTAAGAAAACTAAGAAGTAGTTGGGCGGGTGTGAAGCCTGTCGAACCTAAAAAAACTCG
This sequence comes from Legionella donaldsonii, assembly GCF_900452385.1. Taxonomy (NCBI): domain Bacteria; kingdom Pseudomonadati; phylum Pseudomonadota; class Gammaproteobacteria; order Legionellales; family Legionellaceae; genus Legionella; species Legionella donaldsonii. Next base: position 829,112 of record NZ_UGOA01000001.1, read on the forward strand.
AGGGGGTGTTTGGTTTGTCGGTGATGGTTTAAATGACGCGCCTTGCGCCCGAATTGTGACAGAGGAAAACGGGGTCAGTTGTGCGATGAACTCCACTGACAAGGCTGCTTTTTTTACCGATATTTGCTTGAATGGTTCATTAGCTTATCTATTTGAACACCATAGATTGGATCGTTTTTTTCAAAAAAATATTCGTCAAAATCAAGGACTATTAGTTTTTAGTGCCATTGCTTTTTTAGCGTTTATTATTAGTTTTTCAATAGCAGGCATGGGTGTTTCTCCTTTGATCCCGATGTTGATTATGATGTCAACGACTGGATTTACTTTGCTCAACTGTTACCGTGTAAAACTCTCAGTTGATGATGCACTTGATAAACGCCGTTCATGGCTGAGAGAATTTCTTGTTGCAGATGCTTCTGTTGGATTAGGGGCTGGTGCAAGTACACTATTAATTGTTGGTCTGCTCATCTCAACTATTATGTCAAAAGGATTGGGATTATCTGCATTGACTGCAGGAAGTTTGGCTGCGATCGGCTTTGCCTCTGCTTTATCAGGAGGTCTAATATTGACTTTGTTCATTTTGACAGCGGTTAGCTACCTAATCGTTGACCAATTTAATCCAACGACTGGAGACGGCGCTATAAGCCAAAGTGAGCCTTCAAGACTCGCAAAACAGGAGATTACTCACCAATCCACAAATCCTCCTGCGAAGAAGGACGAGGTTTTTTATAGAAGGCTTTTTTCGTTTTCTAAGCCATCTGATGAAAGGAGAGTGGCCACACCCTCCACACAACCATTCAACTCTATTTAACGAGTTACAGTCACCCGAATATCGCGAGCATTTTTTATTGCTTGCGGTTTACTAATGCTAATGGTTAGCTGTGGTAGGTTATACTCATTTTTAATTAATCGGGCAATTTGGTCAGCGACTGTTTCGATCAGATGAAAGGAGTTTGTTTCCACATAGTTGGTGACTTGTTGGCATAGTTTGGCGTAATCGATAGTATTCGCTAAATTATCTTCACAATGAGTAAAGTCGGCTGGAATAGTAATATCGATTAATAAAGGTTGGCAAATTCGCTGTTCCCAATCATAGACGCCAATGCGGGCGGCTACCGTGAGACCCTGGATATGAAGACTGTCCATAAGCAAACTTAAGCAGAAAGAAGTTTTGCTAGCATAGCAAGGGAGCGTTTTAGGGGCAATCATTTATGGATATGAATATTTTTATAAAAACAAAGCGTTAATCTGTTTGCTTGAATTAGCAAGACTGAATGAATAGACTAAATGCCATTGAAACGATGGCAATATAACGATGCCAGTAGTTAATTAACAAAAATTGATGACCTCTATTTATAGCCCTGAAATGCAGCAACAACTCAAAGATAGCCTGGAATTATTGAAAATGATTTTAGGAGCTGATCTTTTGGGCGTTTATCTGTATGGTTCCTCCCTGGTGGGCGGACTGCAAAAATATAGCGACATTGACTTATTCGTTGTCACCAAGCGCGCAACAACCTCAGAGGAAAAAGCCAGATTAATTGCTGATCTTCTTCAAATCTCTGGTATTTATATGAAAGGTTCAAAGTTACCTATTGAAATGACCCTTGTTGAGAAGACAGCGATTAACCCTTGGCGGTATCCCCCTCACTTTGATTTTCAATATGGGGATTGGTTACGCCAATCCTTTGAGAAGGGCATCATTGAACCTTGGCTGACTCATGAAATGCCTGATCTTGCGCTAATTGTTACGCAAGTGTTATTAAAGAGCCAAATTTTATTGGGGTTAGAGCCTGAGCGGCTATTGGCACCAGTGCCATACCATGATTTTATAAAAGCGATGCTTCATGATTTAAATAGACTTGCCATGGATCTTGAGCATGATACGCGAAATGTCCTACTTACTTATGCGCGAATCTGGAGTACTTTGGAAACCAATGCGATAAGATCTAAACCTGCGGCGGCGGACTGGGTAATGAATCATTTACCTGAAGTATATCAACCGGTGATGCAGCGGGCCAAATCAATTTGTATTGGTATAGAAACTGAATATTGGGACGATGTAAAAATCCTTATAAAGTCTTGCGCAGATTTTATGGCAAATAAAATCAATGAACAGGCTTCATTGATTAATTTTGATGATTCCAAGTTAATAAAACTTGTTGGGGAACCATTGTCAGGAGAGCCCTTGTAGATGACGTGCAGTTACGATCCTAAAACCATTCCATCAGAAGGTTGTTGGGTATTTAAGGCACTGGTTCCCGGCTGTGGCATAAATCTGCAAGTCTTGATATGACTGGATGAGAGAGGAGGATTCTCACGCCAAGCACCTAAAGAAGTTTGTTCCTCTGTCAGCTTAGTGGATGGGGCAACTGGATTGACTGTTGTAGTGATTAAGTGATCCATCATTGAGCGCGCTGCTTCTTCTTCCAGAGGCGATGTTACCACTGCAGTGCTTTTAGCAGTTGGCTGTTCGAGTTTTGGAGAATAGATAAAACTTAACAATCTTAATTTGGCAACCAGCCAAATGGCAGAGAAATAACCTAATTCCTTATACCCATGATTAGCAGGATCTTGACGTGTTGCTGCATATTGCCCAGCACTTAATAGGTCTACTTGGCTTATATTCGCTCGATAATAAACTTTGCCATCTACTCCGTGTATCAATAGGGGTTGAGGCTGCGATTCCTTGTAATTCACCTCAGGCAGGAACGCAAGGCCACCGTATTGGGATGGTTGCGGTTTTTTGCCGCCTAACAAGCGTCTCGTAATATCACCGAGTGAATTATCCATGCCATTAATGAGTTGGTTGCTATCTTCATCGTTTGAGCGTTCAAAATAGGTCCCATCACCGTATGCTTGATCTTCACTAGGGTTAACACCAAAAACGGTATCAGCTCCATAGTGTTTATAGCCTTTGGGTTGAAACGGATTTAAGACGTTTAATCCAAAGGTATTATCTTCATTGTGCATATTGTTGATGAGAATAGATCCCCAATTACCAAATTGTGCAGGCATAATTTGGCGCAACAAACCTATGCGGCTTAGATGTCCGCCAGCAAAGTGATCAGAATAAAAATGCATGGTAAACAGATCTTGCCCAACAGCCAGTGCATGGTAACGATAATACAATTCGTTGTAGAGCGTCTTATTGTCCAGTGAGGCTTTATAACCATAAGCAGTCGGATTTTGACCTATTGCTTCTGCAACACGTCCTGCTTCGCTAAGTATCCCGGGCTCAATTTCACTGAGATCGCCCTCAGTAGCCAAGAGTTTAAACGCGTAAGCCAGCTCAGTAGAATGGAGTGCTTCTGTGTGGCCAACCATGTAGGCTCGAGTTGACCAGGGAGCAAAATGAGCTTCGTTCAATGTTAGTTTTTTATTGTAACCATTAACGCGAAATGCATAGACCAGTTGTTGAAAAATGCTATTCAACGAGGGGAAAAAAGGAATATAGGTTCTTTCTTCAATAGCATAAATCTGTTGGATATCCGCTTTCCGGAGAGTTGGGGAAGCTAAATCACCATAGGCCTGAAGATAAACATCGTTCTCTTTGGGGCTGACAGGCAAGTTGAATAAGGCTTCATTATCTTTTTTTACATGACCTGTTAAAGGGGGAAGTTGTAAATCCAGACCCCAACCTGCTTTGGTGTAATAATCTCCAGCCAACGCAACAATATCACCGGCTTCTAATGCAAATTCTAACGGAACAGGTATGCCATTAACGAGCCGCATCATGCGGACATGCAAATTATTGTTATCGCTCTCAGATAGGCCTTCACTTCCCTTTAAATAAGGGTTGCCCAGGGTCATTATGCGAATTTTATTACCGGCATTACGGTGTTCATTGGTTTCCATGCGTGTTCCACAACAAATGTCTTGCCTAATTTTAACGTCTAAAAGTTAAGGTAACCTTAAGCTGGAAAGCTAAAACAGTGCTAAAATTGATAATTCTACTAATAAAAAAATGGTTGTTTATGACAAGCAGTAATGAATCCTTGTTTATTCGAGCGTTGCAGCGGAAATCAGTTACTCGAACCCCTGTATGGTTTATGCGTCAGGCTGGCCGTTACTTGCCGGAATATCGCAAAGTTCGTGAACAAGCGGGTGATTTTCTCAATCTATGTAAAAATCCTGAGTTAGCCTGTGAAGTTACCTTGCAGCCTCTTAGGCGTTTTTCCTTGGACGCAGCCATTTTATTTTCTGATATTCTTACTATTCCTGACGCTATGGATTTAGGTCTTTATTTTGCTGAGGGGGAAGGGCCTTGCTTTAAAAGGCCAGTACAGACTATACAGGCCATAGATGCCTTACCTATTCCCAATCCTGCTGATGAGTTAGCCTATGTGATGAACGCCGTGCGCTTGATCCGCCAGGAGATGCCGAAAGAGTTGCCTTTGATTGGTTTTGCTGGCAGTCCATGGACTCTGGCTTGCTACATGGTGGAAGGAGGGAGTAGCCGTGAATTTAAGAAAGTTTTGCATTTACTCTATTCAGAGCCACACGCAGCTCACTTGCTTTTAACCAAACTTGCGCAGGCAGTTAGCCTCTATTTAGACGAACAGGTCAAAGCAGGCGTGAATGCCTTGATGATTTTTGATACCTGGGGAGGAATTCTGACTCCTGCGAACTACCGTGATTTCTCACTTCATTACATGGCGGAAATTGTTACGCAATTAAAAGCAAGGTATCCCGACATTCCCATTATCCTTTTTACCAAGGGGGGAGGTCAGTGGTTGCAGCAGATGGCAGGTACTGGTTGTGATGCGCTTGGTCTAGACTGGACAGTTGATCTCGGCAGGGCTCGGGCCCAGGTCGGTGACCAGGTTGCTTTACAAGGTAACCTTGATCCGGCTGTGTTACTAACAAATCCGGATTGTATACGTCAACAAGTGAAACAGGTTTTGGCCTCATTTGGTCAGGGAAATGGCCATGTATTTAATCTGGGTCATGGAATTACTCCGGATGTGCCCCCTGAACATGTTGCCGCAATGATAGAGGCTGTTCATGAATACAGTCCTGCTTATCACAAGGAAGCGTTCTCATGATAATAGAAAGCACTTTCAAGCCCGCTTGGTGGTTGCCAAACTCTCATGTGCAGACGATATATCCAACCCTGACTCGCCGTATTCAGGCGCCAGTTGATTTGCGCGAGCGCATTGAACTACCTGATGGCGACTTCATTGATTTGGCTTGGGCAATTAATGGCAACAATAGTAAAACACCCCTGGTTATTTTATTGCATGGTTTAGGTGGAAATGTTCAATCTTCTTATGTAGGTGGATTAATGCAAGCATTTAATCGCTATGGCTGGCGGGCTGTATTAATGCATTTCAGAGGAGCAAGTGAGGAACCGAATCGTTTGTTACGGGCTTACCATTCTGGCGATACGGAAGATATCAATTATTTACTAAACCTCTTAAAGCAGAGGGAACCCTCCAGTAAAAAAGCGGTCGTTGGGATATCACTGGGAGGTAATGTTTTACTCAAATGGCTTGGAGAACAGGGGCAACAATCTTTAATTGATGCCGCGGTGGCTGTATCGGTGCCTTTCCAATTACGTTTGGTTGCTGATCGGATTAGCCAGGGTTTTTCTCGAGTTTATCAAGGTTACTTATTGCGTCGTTTAAGACAGGTTTTTGAACAAAAGAAAAATAACTATACAGAGGATTTACCCGAGGTTTTGCAGAATATAGATAAATGGCAATGTTTTTGGACTTTTGATGAGTTTGTAACGGCGCCTATACACGGGTTTCCTAATGTTCATGCCTACTATAGAGAGTCGAGTTCTCGCCGTTATCTGCGCCATATAGCCACCCCAACCTTGATTATTCATGCACTGGATGATCCTTTTATGACACCAGAGGTTTTGCCGCAAGCAGACGAGTTATCTTCAGATATTACCCTGGAACTGAGTTCCTCCGGGGGGCATGTTGGTTTTATTAGTGGAAAATTGCCAGGAAAGCCGCTCTATTGGCTAGAACAGCGGATTCCTGATTACTTGCAAAAAATATTTGCTATTTTACATTAAATTGTTTACTGAGCTGGATCGCCATTTCTAACGATTGCTCGTAATTCAAACGAGGATCCACCAGGCTGCGATAGGCATGTTTTAGATCTTCTGCACTTAAACCACGTGCACCGCCAATACATTCAGTAACGTTATCACCGGTTAATTCAAAGTGAACTCCACCCAGATAACTACCCATTTCACGATGAATTTTAACTGCTTGCTGTAATTCTGACAGGATGTTGTCAAAATGCCTGGTTTTAATGCCATCAGATGTTGTTTCTGTATTGCCATGCATGGGATCACAAGACCAAGTTACCGGGCTTTTGGTTGCCTTAACAGTTTCAATTAAAGGAGGCAATAATTTATCAATACCTTTTGCACCTAGACGGGTAATAAGTAATAAGCGTCCTTCCTCACGATTTGGATTAATTATTTCCATCACTTCGGTCAGCCATTCTTTCGTGGCTGAAGGGCCTACTTTAATGCCAATTGGATTTTGTACACCCCGCAAAAATTCCAAATGCGCACTATCCAATTTTGCAGTCCGCATGCCAATCCAGGGTAAATGAGTTGATAAATTATACCATAGGCCATCATGCAGATGCCGGGTTAAGGCTTGTTCATAATGAAGATGCAACGCTTCATGAGAAGTAAAAAAATCAACTTTGTTAAATAGGCTATTGTTACTGGAGCCCTCAATTGCTTCAATAAAGGCTAAGGAATCAGACAACGAGCGCACAATAGCGTGGTATTCCTCGGCTTGTGGTGAGTGCTCAACGAAACGTAAATCCCAGCGCTGCGGATGGTGCAGATCTGCAAAGCCGCCATCTAATAAAGCACGAATAAAATTAAGCGTCATGGCGGCGCAGCTATAGCCTTGCAGCATCAATTTAGGATTGGGCACACGCGAGGGGGCATCAAATTGTTGTGAATTAACCAAATCGCCACGATAACTTGGCAATGTAACGCCATCGATGGTTTCGTGATCAGATGAGCGCGGTTTCGCGTATTGGCCAGCGATACGGCCTATCCTTATGATTGGTTTGCGCATCCCGTGTAACAGGATCAGGCTCATTTGTAACAAAATCTTCAGCTTATTACTGATGATATCCGAACGGCATTCATTAAAAGATTCGGCACAATCGCCCCCTTGCAGGATAAACGCTTCGCCTCGACCAGCTTTTGCAATGGCTTGCTTTAAGTTTTTTATTTCACCACTGGTCACCAGTGGTGGCAGGTTGCTTAATTGTTCAACTACTTTTGCTAATTGATTCTGATCAGGGTAATTGGCAGCTTGCTCATAAGAATGTTGTTGCCATGACATTGGCGACCACTGGTGCATAAAAAAAATCCTTTGGTTATCTATAATACTGAGTATGCGATGAATGAACACTTCTAGCAAGATTTAGTTCTTGCTAAGGACAAGATTTTGCTTCCGCAGGAAGCAGCTGGCTGGTTCGTAAAGAATTAAGCAATTTAATGGCAAACGGACTTGAAATTTTGCTGATAGCCCCCAACTATTGCCATCAAACTTATTCGGGAGTTTTTGCATGAGCGAAGATAAAAGAAAAAATTGGCATAAAATCAAAGAAAATAGTGAATTAGAAGACGAGCTCTTTGACCATGAAGACTCTGAGGATGAAGAAGACGCAAAGTCGGAGCCTGGCGAAAATGCTTTAGAGCACCCAAGTTATTCTGCGCTTGAAGAGCAACTCACCCTTGCAGAACAAAAAGCCCATGAAAACTGGGAAAAAGCAGTGCGAGCCATGGCGGAAGTAGATAATATTCGCCGGCGTGCTGAGCGTGATGTGGCTCATGCACATCGCTATAGCCTGGAAAAAATAATTAATGCGTTATTACCGGTGGTTGATAGTCTCGAGCAGGCTCTACAGCTTTGTGAAAAAGAAGGTCAGGAAGGCATGAAGGAGGGCTTGGAGTTGACTATGAAGTTGTTCATCGATGCTTTGAAAAAACATGGTGTGACGCAGATAAATCCGGAAGGAGCTCCGTTTGATCCACAAGAGCATGAAGCGATGTCGATCCAAGAGGTTCCCGGTGTTGCAGCGAATACTGTTTTAACGGTATTCCAAAAAGGCTTCAAATTAAATGATCGACTAATTCGCCCAGCAAGAGTCATTGTTGCTAAAGCGAAATAAACCTATTAATGGTTATTAGGTTACTTTATTACGGGTATAGCTTGAAATTGGCAAATTTTATCCCCATATGACAACTATTGCAGTACTAACTTTTGAGTGGAGCAAGAACAAATGGCAAAAATTATCGGAATTGACTTAGGTACAACAAATTCCTGCGTAGCAATAATGGAAGGTGATAAACCTCGTGTAATTGAAAATAGCGAAGGTTCTCGCACTACTCCTTCAATTGTTGCTTTTACCGATGATAATGAAGTATTGGTTGGGCAGTCTGCAAAGCGTCAGGCAGTGACTAACCCTAAAAAAACCCTGTTTGCAGTAAAACGATTAATCGGTCGTCGTTTTGATGATCCTATCGTACAAAAAGACATTAAAATGGTGCCTTATGAGATTGTTAAAGCAGACAATGGTGATGCCTGGGTAAGAGTAAATAATCAAGATAAAGCGCCACCACAAATCTCTGCAGAAGTTTTACGTAAAATGAAAAAAACTGCTGAAGATTATTTAGGTGAAGAAGTGAAAGAAGCAGTTATCACGGTACCTGCCTATTTCAATGATTCGCAACGCCAGGCTACCAAAGATGCTGGTCGTATTGCTGGGCTCGAAGTCAAACGTATCATCAATGAGCCAACCGCAGCGGCGCTCGCTTATGGTATGGATAAAAAACGAGGTGATTCAGTCATTGCTGTTTATGATCTTGGTGGTGGTACTTTTGATATTTCTATTATTGAAATTGCTGAGGTAGATGGCGAGCATCAATTCGAAGTATTAGCTACTAATGGTGATACGTTCCTTGGTGGGGAAGATTTTGATTTGGCATTAATAGAATACCTTGCTGCTGAATTTAAAAAAGACAGTGGGATTGATTTACACAATGATCCCTTAGCTCTGCAGCGCTTAAAAGAAGCCGCTGAGAAAGCCAAGATTGAGCTGTCTTCTACACAACAAACTGATGTGAATTTGCCTTATATTACAGCTGATGCCTCCGGGCCAAAACATTTGAATATCAAATTGACTCGCGCCAAATTGGAGTCTTTGGTTGAGAAATTGGTCGAACGTTCTATTGAGCCTTGCCGTGTAGCCCTGAAAGATGCAGGCTTGACTGTATCGCAAATCAATGAAGTGATTCTGGTTGGTGGTCAAACACGCATGCCGCTTGTGCAAAAAACGGTACAAGATTTCTTTGGCAAAGAGCCACGTAAAGATGTGAATCCTGATGAAGCTGTGGCAGTTGGTGCTGCTATTCAAGCGGCTGTTCTATCAGGGGACGTAAAAGATATTCTCTTGCTTGATGTTACCCCACTTTCTTTGGGTATCGAAACGCTGGGTGGTGTGATGACCAAGCTAATCGAGAAAAATACCACTATTCCAACTAAAGCGAATCAAGTGTTTTCAACGGCGGATGATAATCAAACGGCAGTGACAGTTCATGTGTTACAAGGGGAGCGCGAACAGGCCTCTGCCAACAAATCGCTGGGTCGTTTTGATTTAACGGATATTCCTTCAGCACCGCGTGGGGTACCGCAGATTGAGGTAACTTTCGATATCGACGCGAATGGTATCCTTAATGTTTCTGCTAAAGATAAGGCAACTGGTAAGGCGCAATCCATCGTGATTAAGGCATCCAGTGGGTTGAGTGATGCAGAAGTTGAAGCGATGGTGAAAGACGCGCAATCGCACGCAGAAGAAGATAGAAAATTCAAAGAAATGGCTGATATACGTAACCAAGCCGATAGTCTTATTCATAACAGTGAGAAATCGTTAAAGGATTTAGCGACCGAATTGTCTGATGATGAGAAAAAAGGTATAGAAACGGCTATTGCTGAATTGAAAGAAGCTGTAAAAGGTAATGACAAGGCCCACATAGAAGATAAATTAAAAATTCTAAGTGAGGCTTCTTCCAAGATGGCCGAGCGTATTTATGCGAAAAAATCAGCGGAAGGCCAGCAACAGGAAGCACCTGGTGACGCTAAAGCTCAAGAATCAACAAAAGCAGCAGATGAAGGTGTTGTCGATGCTGAGTTTGAAGAAGTTCAGGATGATAAGAAATAAAGCGTAACAAAGCACAGGACTTACGAAAAACATCGAGCTCGGAGTTTTGCGTAAGACCTATAAGAAGGTGATCGGGGTGCTTTGTGGCACTCCGTTCTTTTATGGCTACACGATAACGGTAGTCTTTAATTTTTGATGGTATTAGAGTTATGGAACAGCAGGATTATTATGAACTTCTTGGCGTTAGTCGTAATGCTGAGGAAAGCGAAATCAAAAAAGCTTATCGCAAACTGGCGATGAAATATCATCCCGACCGTAACTCTAATGATAAAGCAGCAGAAGAAAAATTTAAAGAAATACAGAAAGCCTATGCTGTGTTATCCGATCAACAAAAACGTGCTGCCTATGATCGTTTTGGGCATGCAGGTGTTGATCCTTCTATGGGTGGGGGGCATGGCGGTTTTGGTGGCTTTGGCGATGTTTTTGAAGATATTTTTGAGAATATATTTTCTGGTGGGCGTTCTGCAGGTAGACAGTCCCGGGCACAACGCGGTGCAGATTTACAATTTAATGTGCAGCTCACCTTAGAGGAGGCTGCTCTTGGCAAACAAATTGAGATCACTGTTCCTAGACATGTAGTCTGCGAGGTTTGTACAGGTTCGGGTGCTAAAAAAGGGACCACGCCAAAAACTTGTGAAACCTGTAATGGCGTAGGCCAGGTTCGTATCCAGCAAGGGTTTTTTTCTATACAACAAACCTGTCCGACTTGTCATGGGGAAGGAAAAATCGTTACTGATCCTTGTACTAATTGTCATGGGCAAGGTCGAGTCCGAGAGAGCAAAAAATTAACTGTCAAAATTCCTGCTGGTGTTGATAATGGCGATCGTGTACGTCTAGGCGGTGAAGGAGAGGCTGGTATCCATGGTGGTCCACCGGGTGATTTATACGTACAGATAAATGTTAAAACACACGCTATTTTTGAACGGCATGAAAGTGATCTGTATTGCGAAGTACCTATTAGTTTTATTACTGCAGCACTAGGCGGATCAATTGAAGTACCTACCCTGGAGGGTCGGGTTACTTTGAAGATTCCCAGCGAAACACAAACTGGAAAAACATTCCGTTTGCGTGGCAAGGGTATGAAGTCAGTGCGAGGTCATGCGACAGGCGATTTATTATGTAGCGTTGTTGTAGAAACCCCGGTGAATTTATCAAAAGAACAAAAAGAGTTGCTTACTAAATTGCAAGATTCTTTGGATAGCAGCAAGAAAACGCATTCACCGCGCTCTACTTCCTGGTTTGATGGTGTAAAAAAGTTTTTTGAAGACATGAAATTTTAACGGCTGTGCTGTACAATTGATTATTTTTATCACAGCCTGTAGGCGTTGCGTGAAGCAAACTGAGGCTTTAGGTTGAAAGACCTAGGCAGGTTGCTTCGGTAGTAACGCCCTGATTAAAGAGTCTTAATATGTTCAATAAACCTGCAATATTAGTGCTTGCCGACGGGACGACTTTTGAAGGCGTCTCTGTTGGTGCCGATGGTGACTCCGTAGGTGAATTAGTGTTTAACACAGCAATGACTGGTTATCAGGAAATGCTGACAGATCCCTCCTATGCCAAACAAATTATTACTCTAACCACCGCCCATGTTGGAAATACAGGTTGTAATCTTGAAGATATGGAGTCATCAAAGATCTGGGCTGCTGGTTTAGTGATGCGCGATTGCTCTTTGGTGGCCTCAAATTACCGCTCTGAACAATCGTTACCAGATTGGTTAAAAAAACATGGTGTTGTGGCAATTGCTGGTATAGATACACGTGACTTAACACTGCGGTTGCGTCAACACGGTGCTGTGGCCGCCTGTATTAGTACGTCGACCAATGAAACTGAACTTGCTTTAGCGAAGGCTAAAGCGTTTGCTGGTTTGGAAGGCATGGATCTGGCCTGTGAGGTATCGCGGAAAACAGTGGAACGTTGGCATGAAGGGCGCGGGGGATGGGGAGAGGCTTCTAAACCCTCTCGATTTCATGTTGTAGCCTATGATTTTGGTGTGAAACATACTATTTTGCGTATTCTCCATGATAAAGGCTGTCATGTAACGATTGTACCGGCTAAAACTTCGGCTGAAGAGGCACTGGCACTGAATCCTGATGGCATCTTTTTATCTAATGGGCCAGGTGATCCATTGGCTTGTGATTATGCAATTGCAGCAACTAAAAAATTTCTCGATGCGAATGTACCGGTTTTTGGAATTTGTTTAGGTTTTCAAATACTGGGTTTGGCCTGTGGTGCAAAATCACTTAAAATGAAATTTGGCCATCATGGTGCTAACCATCCGGTAATCGAGACTGATGGACTTAAACGAGTTCTAATTACTAGTCAAAATCATGGTTTTGCAATTGATGAAGATTCTTTGCCGGATTGCCTAGAAGTCACACACCGTTCTTTATTTGATCAGAGCTTACAAGGAATCAGGCATAAGCATAAGCCAGCCTTTGGTTTTCAAGGTCATCCGGAAGCTAGTCCCGGGCCGCATGATATTGAAGCCATTTTTGAGCAGTTTATGGCAATGATGAGTTAAATTTAATGAGTATACAAGGGGATAAAGTGAGTGATTTTCATGTTTTTACCTCAGAATCAGTTTCTGAGGGGCATCCAGATAAGATCGCCGATCAAATATCTGATGCTATTTTGGATGCTATTTTAGCTAAAGATCCTAAAGCCCGTGTGGCTTGTGAAACCTTTGTTAAAACCGGTATGGTTTTAGTGGGTGGTGAAATTACGACTACTGCGTGGGTTGATGTTGATGAAATTACTCGTGCGGTGATTAAAGACATTGGCTACAACAGTTCAGAGATGGGATTTGATTGGGCTTCATGTGCAGTCTTATCAGCAATTGGCAAGCAATCTCCTGACATAGCCCAAGGAGTAGATAACCAACAGACTAAAATTCTTGGCGCAGGCGATCAAGGCATGATGTTTGGTTATGCCAGCAAGGAAACAGACGTATATATGCCGGCACCTATTGCCTACTCGCATCGCTTAATGAGAAAACAGGCCAGTCTTCGTAAAGAAAATAAGCTGCCCTGGTTACGCCCAGATGCGAAATGTCAATTAACTATGCGCTATGAGCAGGGACAACCTGTTGCTGTGGATACCATCGTATTTTCTACTCAGCATTCTCCCGATATTAGTCATCAGGAGTTAACTGAAGCGGTTAGAGAAGAAATTATTAAACCGATATTGCCTGCTGAGTGGTTATTGCCTAAAACGCGTTACTTTATTAATCCAACAGGACGTTTCGTCATTGGTGGCCCCCTTGGAGATTGTGGTTTAACGGGGCGTAAGATCATAGTTGATACCTATGGTGGTATGGCACGCCATGGCGGTGGTTGCTTCTCTGGTAAAGATCCTTCTAAAGTGGATCGATCTGCTGCCTATGCTGCGCGTCATGTGGCAAAAAATATTGTAGCGGCTGGTTTGGCAGACAAATGTGAAGTCCAGGTATCCTACGCTATCGGTGTTGCAGAGCCAACCTCTATCAGTGTGGATACTTTTGGTACTGGCCATCTGACTAATTCAGAAATTATTGAATTGATTAATACTCATTTTGATTTAACCCCACAGGGTATTATCGATCATCATAATTTATTACGTCCTATCTATAGGCAAACTGCTGCTTACGGACACTATGGACGCGAAGATTTACCTTGGGAGCGTTTAGATAAAGTGGCTGCTTTAAGTAAAGCCTTATGACCTTAACGCCCTAATAGTTGATTAGGGTTTGTTGACTTCTGTTGTCTTGGCCGAAAAGTATTGGTTTTCTGCGCTTCACCGCTCGCAAATCAATACTCTCGACTTAGGCTGGCGAGATCTCAACAGCCCCTGGTTGAAGGATCGATTGAGAGGACAAACTCATGACACAGATGGATACTGTTGTAACAAAAAATCACGCAACCCAAGATTATAAAGTTGCTGATCTGTCTTTAGCGGCCTGGGGGCGAAAAGAAATCGCCATTGCAGAAACAGAAATGCCGGGTTTGATGGCTTTGCGGAAGGAGTTCGCTACCGAAAAACCACTGCGAGGTGCACGTATTGCAGGTTGTTTGCATATGACAATTCAAACGGCTGTTTTGATCGAAACCTTGCTTGCTCTGGGAGCGGAAGTTCGTTGGTCATCATGCAATATCTTTTCAACGCAGAATCATGCTGCAGCCGCCATGGCGGCTGCAGGTATACCCGTATTTGCCTGGAAGGGTGAAACGGAAGATGAATATTGGTGGTGCGTAGAGCAAACGTTGCGTGGCCCCAATGACTGGTCACCCAATTTGCTACTCGATGATGGCGGTGATTTAACCCAGATTATCCATGAAAAATACCCATCCATGTTGGCGGCAATTAAGGGCGTATCTGAAGAAACGACAACTGGCGTAGCAAGACTTTACGACATGGCTAAAAAAGGCCAATTGGGAATGCCTGCTATTAATGTCAATGACTCAGTAACCAAATCTAAATTTGATAATCTTTACGGCTGTCGTGAATCACTTCTAGATGGCATTAAGCGCGCAACAGATGTGATGATAGCGGGAAAGGTAGCACTGGTTCTTGGTTATGGGGATGTAGGTAAAGGCTGTGCGCAAGCGCTGCGAGGTCAGGGTGCCTCGGTATGGATTAGTGAGATTGATCCAATTTGTGCGTTGCAAGCAGCCATGGAAGGGTATCGAGTCGTTAGACTGGATGAGGTCGCTGAGCAGGTTGATATCGTTATTACAGCGACAGGTAATTACCACGTGGTCAAACATGAGCATATGGTACGGATGCGGAATCAAGCTATTCTATGCAATATAGGCCATTTTGATTCAGAAATTGATATCCAGAGTTTACGTGGATATCAATGGGAAAATATTAAGCCTCAAGTTGATCATGTGATTTTCCCCGATGGTAAGCGGTTGATTATTCTTGCTGAAGGGCGTTTGGTCAATTTGGGTTGTGCCACCGGGCACCCCAGTTTTGTTATGTCTACCTCTTTTACAAATCAGGTTTTGGCGCAAATAGAATTATTTCAACATACTCAACACTATGACAAGCAGGTCTATGTTCTCCCCAAACATCTGGATGAAAAAGTCGCGCGTTTACATTTAGACCGTATTGGTGCAAAACTGACACAGTTAACTAAGGAGCAGGCAAATTATCTCGGTGTTCCCATTGATGGTCCTTACAAACCTGAATACTATCGCTATTAGATAAGACGAGTAGCAACCCAAGAGACACCAAAATAAATAGACATGTAAGTCAGTGGTCTTGTTGTCACAACGCTTATTCTCTTACATACTTATTTGTTGAATTAGAGCAAAAGGAGTAGGATAGATGCGTTGTCAAGGATTGATAGGATTAGTACTTTTTTCTTTTATTCATCTGGTTGCTGCTGAAGAAGCTGCTATAAGGGTTATTGTAAAATATAAACAACCTTTAGCAGTATCTTCTTTGCGAGCTTTACTAAGTCAAACTGCCCATTTGCCTATCTACTCATTAACACCTATTGCAGGTGGCGCTTATACGTTAGTCTTTAATGATAAAAACTTACCGAAAACTGCTCTCAAAAAAATGGATAGCACTGCAAGGATTCTTGACCAACTCCGTAAAAATCCAAATATAATTTATGCCGTTAAAGACAGAGTAGGTTATTTCAAACCGGTTCCTAATCCTCAATCAATGCGCTTAACGCCAATGCTTTCTCATGAATTGCAATGGGATGAGTTTTCACCCCCGGCGGGTATGATGTTGGAATCTGCACCAGGACGCCGAGATGGTGCCTGGGCTTATAGTACTGGCCTGGCAAGAAATCCAGTGATTGTTGCTGTCTTGGATACCGGTATTACCCTTAATGACAGTTTGGTTAATAACTTGGTTAAAGATACTGCAGGGAATATTTGGGGATGGAATTTTGCTGCAAATAATAACAATGTTCTTGATGAAACGGGTACTTACCATGGCACTCATGTAGCAGGGATTATTGCTGGTTATGGCGATGTCATGATGGGAGTTGGTGAGAATCTGAAAATTTTACCGGTTAAAATTCCTGACGCAACAGGGATGTTTTACGAAAGTCAGGTGATTAATGCCATATACTGGTCTGTGGGAGGACGTGTACCTGGAGCGCCGATTAACCCCTATCCCGCTAAAGTACTCAATATGAGTTTTGGTGTTGATGAACGTCCTGGCAAGGAAATTGACCATTGTGATGCGGCCTTACAGGATGCTTTGTTATTTGTACGCCAACAAGGCGCGGTTATTACTGCTGCTGCAGGTAATGATAATCGCTGGGAGCATTATAATGCACCCGCTGCGTGTAATGGGACTATGAAGATTGCGGCTACAGGACCAGAAGGTTTGCGTGCTTACTATTCCAATTATGGGCCGAGCGTCAGTTTTTCTGCTCCTGGAGGGGATCTGCGTTATGGTAGGGAAGGTGGTATTCTTTCCACGGTTAACCCCGGTGGTGGTTATCAAGGCTCGGGTTTTGATTTCTACCAGGGAAGCAGTATGGCCTCACCCCATGCAGCAGGTGTAGCGGGTTTAATTTTTGCAATTAGAGAGGGAGAAATATTACCAGAACAGGTAGAGCAAATTCTTTATGCAACGACCCATGACTTTGGGAAAAGTAACGATAGCAATAAATCTTGCGTCGGTGAAAAGCCTTGTGGGCATGGAATTTTAGATGCTGAGAAAGCTGTTAAAGCCACATTAGCCAATTTTGACAGGATTATTACTGTTCCAACAGCCAATGGATTAACTCTTTCATCTTGTGGCAGAAATACTTATCAACCTGCCGTTACCGTTCTAAATACTGGTACAAAGAAAGAGCCAACAGAATGGTTGCAAATGACGTCAGCTTGTCAGCAGAAAAAAGAATACGCCCGTATACAACTACAAACGAATGGGGACGAAATAATTGTGAACTATGGGGCGGTAAGTTACCGTTTAAATAATTCAGGATTTACCCATTGCCAGCTCATTGGTAAACAGGGTGTAGGCTGTTATCGCTAATACAAACGATAGTTATGATGGTGCAACGTTGTCTGATCCCTTTGTTTACTATTCCTGTCGTTAACTAGTTCGACAGTCTATACACATGGTTATCCACAGATTTTGTGGATAAACCATGAGATCGAAACAAAAAGGAAAAACAATTTAGTCTTTTAAATACAAGGTTTTTTTGGAAGTAAAGCGTTTTATTAACAAATAAAAATAGGGGAAGGCTAAAAATTATCCACAGGATAGGAGGCCGGTAATAAATTTTACCAAGACCGTGATCATAACAAATAAATAATAAAAAAACAGTCTTGACTTGCTCTATTATTTAGGATTCAGGGAGGTCTCAGGAATTTGAATAACAAAAGCTAATGGCACTGCTTTAGAGAGAGTTAATAGAGGGTATTCTTGTCACGGTTCTTGTTTTTAGGTGGATGCCTCGTAAGATGTTTTAGGCTTCTTAAATGAGTTAAGCATGCACACCACATCATTAACCTGGCTTCCTTCTTTTTGCCCTGTAAGCCGGACAAGAAATACGCTCTATTGATTATAAAATAACCTTAATGCCTATTAGGAGGCAATAGATCAATTGTTAAATAATAGAAAATTTTTAACTTAATAATAACTAATCAGCTATGTTCACTTTTTCGTTCGTGCTTCTGATTCTTCATTAAATGCCCCGATCTTGGATTTTAGTTGATTCCCTTTTTATGGAGCAGGAACGGATGCTTGTGCATAAAATGGATTGTCATATTCAGTTCCATTTTTGGTGATATAGCTGATTATTTGTTCGGCTGGCAACGAGATGGCAAGTGTATGGCATTTGTCTCTCAAGTCTGCTTCACTTAAGGTGCTTCCAGTTTCAGAAGTAGTGGGGAGAGTAATTTTATAGCAGCCATGAGCTTTTGTATCCGCATGTAAATCTGCACGGGATTGGTAAAAATTTCTATAGACGTTTGTCGGTTTTTCAATCCATCTCCAACTGTTGTATTCACCAAGGTCGTGGCCAGGATCAATTGCTTCGAAGATAGGTGTATAAAATACTAGTTCCCGATTGTTATTTTTTAGTCCGAAAAACGAAGGCATGGTGAGTTTCTCCTGTATCAGCATCTTGAGGTTTATTCATTTTTGTAAAGAAATCTAAAAGAAACAGCCTGTTAATATTTTATTCATGTTTTACCTGTATAGTACAGTCTTATTCTCATTAAATCATACATAGAATCATGACAACAGTACTGGATCAAATTAATCATGAACTCTTAGGGAGAGTAAAACCTAAGAAATCATTTACCTTGTTTAGTGATACAGAGTCTGATTTTTTCAGTGCTCTCCATAAGCAGCTTAATTTAAGTAATGATATGGCCATTCATGATTTACTGAAAGCAATCGCTATACTAGAGAGTATTCAAGCGTTTAAAAATTATTTAGATAAAGAGAGATATCGTACCCTGGATGATTTAAAGAGTTTGAAACTTGATATTCCTAAACAGGCTGTTTTTTCGGGTCGATCTAAGGTTTCTCCGGCTCTTTTCCCTATGTTGACAAAAATCCATGATTGTCTTTTTTCTGCCTACGAATTAGCTTATTTTCATGCTCGCGGTGAATTGCCAGTAAATCAAGTTGATTATCATCAAGTAATGATAGAGGAGTCGCAAAAATTTAATGAAATGAGTTTGACGACTAAACAGGCAGTGTTACCTGATGGGGCAACCATTGTTAAAGATGTGGCTAGGGGTAGTGTCACTATCGCTGGGCAAAAAATACTAACTGAGGATTCCTCTGATCCTTCGGCTATTATTGCTGCAATTGAATCATTGACCGGTGATAAAATCACCACGCCAGGTTCGAATGCTAACAAAATATTTAACTTCGGTGGTCAATTTTTGCAAGGAACCCTTTTACAAGAATTTTGTAGTACAGCCATGTTAGTTGGTAAGAAAATTGTAGGACTCGAGTCTGGTTATACCAAAGGCGCGATTAACTGGACTAAGGATGTAACAACGGGTGAATTTGTTGCACAAGTAAAACTTGAAGTGTTAACTTGTAGTTATGTCAATCATCAAAACAAAAAAGAAGCACCAAAACTCTATGCGATTGCTGCGGACGGCCACTCTTTATTAGACGTGGATGCTGAGGCGGTTGAAAATATTATGCAACGGGCTAAATCCGAGTTAAATGGAAGTACTGTCAATGACATGGTTCCGATTGCTGAAATAGACGCGGTGATTCGCCTGGTGCCACAGCCCTATAAATTACCACAACAACATTTTATGAAAGTCGAAACTGCTTCTATACACTACAATACTGCCGATATGGTATCGACAAAAGAAAGAGGATTGTTAGCAGAACTTGTCATAGAACACACTAGCAGCTCTGTTACTGCTACGACAGGTTTCTAATCGTTTAGTCGATGGATAATAAGCAAACCTGGTGTTTGCTTATTTTTTTTCTAAGTTCTAGGCAACATCTGATTTCAGTATGAAACCTGTTAAGATGCCGGGGCTAAATGGGTTGATTTGATTTTGAGTTTTCAACAGGTAACGCCCAGAATTGCCATTCACTTCAAATAAGATTTGTAAGCTGGCGCTATCATTGCTATCAACTAGTACATTAACTTTTTCCAGCATCTTAAAGAATGCCCAGGGGCCCGCCTCTTCCAGTTCGTAATGATTCCCTTCAATGGAATATAACGTTAATTTTGCATCCGTTTGCGGCCAGCTAAAGAGAGTATAGGAGTCACTACTTTGATTATCCGTCAATGTCGTTTTACCAATAGTTAACTGTAAATTGGATACGACAGGATCCAAATTGATTTTTTGGAGACTAAATTCAATCTTGCTTGTTTCGGTTTCTTCAGGAAAGAACATATTGGTAATGACATTGGCACGGATTAACTCATTCGTGATCTCACTTGAAATAGGTAATACATAGCCATTTAATTCTTTGGGTTGCCATTGTGGTGTAGACGTATCTAAAAAGGGTTTCAAGTAATTATTAACAAAGACATTAAGCACACCATGGGGTGCAAAGAAACGATCAAAATCACCGAGAGCCACCTCATCTTTTTTTGAAGGATCAAGGGGATAACGATTGGCTATGGTGGTTTGGTATGCTTTATAAACAGATTGCTGCCATTGTTTATTTACATAAGTTCTACTTTCGTTAATGAAAATGAACCAGGCATCGTCCGCTAACTGTTTTGCCCAGGTAGAGACAGGTTCCGGGAGTTGACGCGCTCTATTGTACAAAGTACTGAGCGGGTCGGATAAGGTACCCCCTTGAAAACGCGTTTTGGTTAAATCAAAGATTGTACGACCCTGATCATTGATTAGTGAAAGGGTGGTAAGGAATTTTTCCAATTCATTGATATTCTGTGAAAGTTCGTTAGTGGCAGAATGACTCAGCAAATTTAAATACATGAATTGGTTAGCTACTTTTTGATTAAATAAAGCGTCATCTTCAGCCAATTCGGGGCTTGTTTGCTGTTGAATCAACTCAATAAGCTTGTTTATTGAATTATTTTGATGCAACGTTTGAGTGAGTTGCCGTGCTTGTTGATAATCCTGGTAATGTTGTGGTTTTGTGCGCCGAATGAAATTTTGCCACCAGGTTACATATTCAAAGTAATAAGCCTCTTCCAGGAGTGCAGGCAAGTTATTCAGATCTTGACGTGCTAAAACCCAATTTTCATGTTGGAGCTGGGTTGCCAGTTTTGGCAACAACATAATGACTTCTTTAAAGCCAGCCTTTGTATAGTAAACAGGCAGTTCTTTACTGGCTAATTCAAAGCCATTCATTTCAAGATTTTGCTTCTCGGTAGAAAAGTTACTTTTTGCCAGTGAGTAATAAAGATAGGTTGCGGGTAAAGCATTGAGGTAATTCCGCGCGTCACTTACCAGTTGTCTATTAATAACCACAGGTTGCATGGGTTGTTTTAAAGCATCTTTAAGCAATAACAACTGTTTAGCTAAATTACTTGATTGGTTATTGGTTTGCCAATACTGAGAGAACCAATTGGTTACTTCGCTTTCTGAGTAATGCTCCGGTTCACCAAGCATCAGATAAATTTTCAGGGCTTGATACCGTGCTATTTGTGTTTGGGCAGGATCGGAAATGGTTTGCTCAACATGAGATAGTAATTCAGGTAAGAAATTATCGCGTAAACGATGTTTGGTATTACTATGCAATTGAATTTTTAATTGTTCAATGATTGGTACAGAAAGTACATTAGAGGGAATCTGTTGCAATTTGGTCGCAGCCAATGACAAATGGTAGAGCGCAGCAGTTTTATCATTGACTTGTCCAAGCATTGATTCATAGGCTAGTAATTCCTTACTCGCTTCATCTAATAGTTTGGATGTTTTGAAGTGTTGATGAACTATCCCCAAAAACGATAAACCAAGTATTCCAGCGGTTAACCCTGTTAGTAATTTCTGAATGGTACTTGTCTGCCTGATATGGCGTTTGGTTTGTTCCTGGCAAGCTTTCAAAGCACCTTCTATAAAATAAGGCCGGTAATTGTTGGATTGAGGAAATTTATCCTGAACAGTGAGCGCATATTCGTGTTGAATCTTCTTATTTAGTCGGTCAATACTGTGACCGCCTTGTTCTGCACTGGTAAAGTAGATGGCCTGTATGCGCAACAATTGAATCGGCAAATTTTGTAATAAGGATTGTACAGGTACACGCAAGCTAGCAAGTTGCAGAGGAAATTCTCTAATTAAAGTACGTTTGGCACTGGAGCGGGCAGGATGTAATTTATTGATAATTTGCTGGCTTAATACTTCCAGCATTTGATCAAATTGTTGCCTGTAATTCACAAGTACCTTACTTCTCTGTTTTGTATAATCCAGGGAAAATCCGAGTGGTTTTGCAAGTTCACTGGTGTGATCAGACTGAAAAAATTCGCAAAACCCGGCGAGAGTATCGAGCTTAGTCAACAGGATGAAGCCTTCAACACTGTAGCCTAAGGCATGCCCAAAACGCTCGAGCAGTTGTGCATGTGATTTACATTGTTCGACAAGTTGTACGGGTTCTGCGAGTAATAGCTCGTTACTATTAATGCATAAAATGATGCCACTGATTCTGACATTATTGTGGCAACGATTAAGTTGTTTCAGAGTATAGGCTAGTAAATTTTCACTTTGATTAAGCCAGGTTTCTCCAAGCTCTAAAATCACCCCATGCTGGTTATAGAAAAAGTTAGCACGACCTTCGGTATCAACGGGATAATGAGTTAGATTACTCTGACGTAGCAAAGCCGTTTTGCCTTGATTTACTTTGCCTGTAATCAAGACAAAAGAGATAGCATTATTCTGTGGCTTTAAATAACCCAGAATTTTTTTTAAGGTATCACAAAGTACGGTTAAGGATTTGTCCATTAATCATCCAGTTTAGCGGTTACAGTATGCCCAAATTGAACGATTTTGGCCTGATTTTCTAATAACGTATGGCTAATAAAATAACCGGCGACCAATATTACCAGGGCGGAGACAGCTGTAACAATGACAGGCCTGTAATTTTGGGGAAAGTTGTCAATCACTTTTTGTTCATGAAATAAACGATGTGGTTTGTTGACACGGTGCTGTTGAATTAATTGATACAAGTCTTCGATTAAATTATCCAGGACTTGTCTGCCAGTTGGACGTCCATGCTGCTCCCCTTCAAAACCTGCAATCAAGCAATAATAAGCAAGTTCGATTAAATCCAGATATTGATTGGGTTGTTGTTTAATATAATTAACAATGTCAAAAAAACGCTGCTGTGGGCCTATCTCATCATGTGACGAGGGCGTGAAGGCTTTAAATTCAGCAACCTTGCCATAAAGGCGCAGATAATTTTTTCCCAACAGCTCATCAATAGTGGCACAAAGGATATAGTGCGCAAGAGCATCTATTTCTTCAGTAGATGTTTTGCTATTGACCCTGCTATGAAAAGCACGTAATTCATGCTCGATATTTTCACGGATACTTGTTATCGGCGGCAAAGAAGGTGTAATACATAAACGCTCCAAAAGAGAGAGCAAGGGTCCTGCTGCTGCTACAAGCGGATTGGTAGTAAAAGGTGCAATAAATAATTTAGAACGATAATATCCTTGGGGCATTTGTTGCGCGTTAGATAATGACAGTCGGCTGACAAAAGAGGCCGAAAAGCGTTCGGCTGCCATGGTTTTACTCCAAATAGGATTAATTATCTGTAACTTTTCACCTTATTCACAATTCAGATGTTTTGGAGTCATCCAAGGATTGAGGGTGCAGTTACTATTGTTCTAAAAAAATGTGAAAGGTATTAACGATAATACGTTATCTATAAAGCCTTGTCGATAAGTTGTGTTAAAAGCAGTCAATCTTCATCAAGCGCATCGTTAAAGTAACGAAGAACCCAGTTTTCACCAAGATATTCAAAGCAGTCTTGAAGGAAATCGGCTAGCTCTTCTGCTGTTAAATGGTGCTCAAAACCAGCTGGTTCGACATGATGATGAAAATAATCATTGAAGTGGCGATAACAAAAATCGACATAATCTCGTGTATGCAAGATGAAGGTATGCCACATTTTATCCACAATGAGTAAAGGACCGAACAGATAAGTTGAGCGTTTGTTGGTTTGACGATAGGCATTAAGCCACATCCAAGCCAAGAGATCCTGAAATAACTGGGTACTTTTTTCATGTGAAAAATCGGGGTATAGGTGGCAGAAATAGCGAACTACCCGCTCGTTTTTATAAGTTAGTAGTTCGGTAAGGGGCGGTAATCTCATTAGCGACAGCAGGCTTTTTGCCAGTCAGGTTGCTTGGTGATATGACGAACGATACGGCATATCATTTCTTTTTTGGACATTTTCAATCTCCGGAATCGTTAAATTGATTATTTGAACAGCATAATAGCTATAAATCAATCATTATTTTGCCTTGTTTACGAACACGTTGTAATTCTAATATTTGTTATAACCAAGCGTGGGCTAAAATAATAACTAACTGCTTGAGAATGATAAATTAAAACAGCCTAATTTTAGTTAGAATTATTGGAACAAAGGTATTGTTCTGAGTTAGAATAGATTGTATCTAAAATATCCAGGTAACTAACTCAGATGTTTGCCAAATTAATCCTCGCATTAACTCCTATGGTATTGGCTCTGCCTTTGGCAATGGATATTTATGTGCCTGCTATCCCTCATCTAACACGGGATTTTCACGCTAGTGACACCCAAATGTTGATGACCTTGAATTTATTTATGCTCAGTGCAGGTTTTATGCAGCTAGTGATTGGGCCTATTTCTGACCATTATGGTCGTCGGAAAGTTTCACTCGTGGTAATTCTGTGTTTTGCTATTGGGTCAATCTGTTGTGGTTTGGCAGAGAACGTCTACGAATTGATTGGCTACCGCATTATTCAAGCATTAGGCTCCTGCGGTATGATCGTACTTGGTTTTGCAATGGTAAGAGATCATTATACGGGCGAAAAAAGCGCCAAAGCGTATAGTTTTTTAAATGGAATGATTTCCTTTTCTCCCATTTTTGCTACGTTTATAGGCAGTTATCTTGATCTTTATCTGGGATGGTCGGCAACTTTTTGGGCTCTTTTGCTGGTTGCCATACCTGCTTTGTATACAATAGGCATCTGGCTTGATGAGTCATTACCTGTCGCAAAGCGAACTCCTTTAACCGGAAAAATCTTTGTCCAATATTTCCATGTCATACGCAATCAGGATTTTGCTGTTTATACGATGGCCTCGGCTTTCGGCCATTGTTATCTCTATTTATTTTGTGCCTTGTCTCCTTATCTGATTCTTCGTGCTCTTCACATTCCACAAACTCATTATGGATTTTATTTTTGTTTTATGGGGATCTCTCTGCTGTTTGGCAGTTTTGTTGGCGGTTCGATTGTTGAGCGCCTGGGTATTTTAAAAACCTGTCTCTTGGGTTATTTGCTAACCCTTGTTGGGGGATTATGGATGCTTACCTGGTATTTGCTCCAGGGCTTAAGTATTCACAATTTTATTTATCCGATGTTACTTATCGGCACGGGTGGCACCTTCTGTATGGGAGCTGGCACAGGCGGTTCTATGGCACCCTTTGAAGAAGCAAAAGGAGCTGCTGCAGCGGCTGGAGGGGCATTACGCTTTTTATTTGCAGGACTTGTTGGTTATTTATTGATTAATAAAACCGTGACCTCTACCTTGCCTTTAGCAATCCCCGCTGTTTTATTTAGTCTTATTGGTATCAGTGTATTAGTCTTATCTAATCGCGAAACTGAGACCGAAACGGATATTGCTTATGATAGTTAAAATCTATCAAATTTATCAATATATTCGATTTTACTTATAATTGTCCTTTGCCTACAGTTACAGATGTAAACCCCACAAATTGGAGAGGACTATGATTACTGTAGGCAACAAATTTCCTGAGTTTCATCTTAAAGCGACTGTCACGAATGATATCCATAATGCTTTTAAAGTAATTACCAATGAAACTTATGAAGGTAAATGGCTGGTTTTGTTTTTTTGGCCCAAAGACTTTACCTTTGTTTGTCCCACTGAAATTGCGGAGTTTGGCAAGCTTAATAGCCAATTTAATGAACGCGATGCCCAAGTCTTAGGGGCTAGCACTGATAGTGAGTTTGTTCATTTGGCGTGGAGAAATCAACATCCTGATTTGCGCGAATTACCTTTCCCAATGCTGGCTGATATTAAACGGGAATTAACTCAGGCTCTGGGTATTCTTGATGAGCAAGAAGGTGTTGCCCAGCGTGCTACTTTTATCATTGATCCCGAAGGAACGACACGTTTTGTCATGGTCACTGATTTGAATGTTGGTCGTAATCCGCAAGAAGTACTACGCGTCCTTGATGCGTTGCAAACGGATGAATTGTGTCCCTGTAATTGGAAAAAAGGTGAACAAACTATTCATCTGGACTAATTAACTCCATTCATTGAGGATAAAACCATGTTAGACACAATAAAACAACAATTGCCTGATTTTGCCAAAGATATGCGTCTTAATTTGAGTAAAGTTTTGGATTTCACTCAGCTGGATGGCTTGACGGAACAACAAATTACTGGTGCTGCTTTGGCTGTGGCTTACCAGCTAAATAATAAAGAATTGATTGTCACTTTAAGTGAACTGGCTAATGATGAAAAAACTGTTGAAGCAGCAAAACTTGCTACAAGCTTAATGGCAATGACGAATATTTATTATCGTTTTGTTCATCTCAGTGGCCAAGCGGAATTAACCCAAATGCCAGCCGGTTTACGTATGCAAGGGATAACAAATCCTGGTGTTGATCGGGTTACTTTTGAAGTGCTGTGTTTGGCAGTATCGGCTTTAAATGGTTGTGGTACTTGTATTAGCTCTCACAGTCGGCAATTACAGGAACATGGTTTTTCAACATCAGCACTGGCACGTATTGGCCGTATTTCTGCAGTAGTGTATGCGGTACACATTAGTTTGAGTTGTAATCAGTAGATTAATTGCTGTCCCGAACAATTTTGTTGCGATTGCGAAGAGCAGTGCAGGCAATCAGGTTTGTTATTTTAGGTGGGTTCGATAGCGTCGAAACCAATAGAGGTTAATGAATCAAAAGACGGTGTCTTTTTACAGAATAACGTTCGCTAGGCGAACGTTATTTAACTATTCCACAAGCGATTCGGGCCCCGCCGCCGCCAAGAGGGGGGGCATCACTATAATTATCACCACCGGCATGTATCATGACAGCCAATCCTTTAAGATCGCTCGTTTTCAGACGGGGAGCCAGAATAGGTACATTAGCATTGCCATTTTCCATCACATACAAGACCGGTAAATCACCCAGATGCCCTTTTCCATAAGGAC
Organism: Legionella donaldsonii; assembly: GCF_900452385.1. NCBI lineage: Bacteria > Pseudomonadati > Pseudomonadota > Gammaproteobacteria > Legionellales > Legionellaceae > Legionella > Legionella donaldsonii. Next base: position 856,128 of record NZ_UGOA01000001.1, read on the forward strand.
CCTGGTGGCTATTTGTATTTTGAGGATCATAGTGACCGCCAGCATGCATGCCAGTATCACCACAATCAGGGTGTTGGTGTAAATGGAAGCCGTGTAAACCTGGGGGCAGCGTTGTGAGACTAGGTTCTATTAGCAGGCCAAGCTCGGTGTCTGTGAAAACAATGTGCCCTAGGTCTTTTTTGTCGCCTGCAGTAGAATAAATGGTTGTTGTGATTTGTCCGGCATGACCTGTCGCAATCAGGAGTGTAGATAGAACGAAGCCAGCGATTTTTTTCATAGTGCTTCCTGCTTATTAAATAATTCAGTTCTTGATGATCAATTCTACTTTGCCTGCAAATGTTTTAATAGGTTTGTTAGTCAAATTTTAACAAATAAGATCCGGGGAATGAAGGTAGATAGTAACCAATTGGAGCTAGACCACTACGCATTTATCTTGTTAAAATATTAGTCTTTTTGTTAGCCGGTTTTTCTTGTGGGCTCTTTAAAAGTACATTGTGCATTGGTCCTTACCTTATTATTTTGGGCTTCAGCCTTTGTCGGAATTCGAGTTGGGTTGACGGCTTATTCTCCAGGCGCACTTGCTTTATTACGATTTCTGGTCGCTTCTTTTGCTATGGCAATAATTTATTTCTATCTTCCTGCTAAGAAAAAAATCTCTTGGTCGGAGCGCTTACAGTTGCTGTTGCTGGGAGTGGCGGGCATTGGTATCTATAACATTTGTCTGAATTATGGGGAACTAAGTGTTTCTGCAGGGGTGGCCAGCTTTATTATCGGATTGATTCCAGTTGTTACTATTGTTTTATCAGTTCTATTTTTGCATGAGCGTCCAGGTTCTGCTGTTTGGGTGGGTATCCTGATCAGTTTTATGGGACTTTTGTTTTTGATACTAGGGGAAGAAGAGCGTTCTGCTTCCATGATAAGTGGTGCATTGGTTATTTTAATTGCTACTTTTATGGGGGCTTTTTATACTGTGGCGCAAAAGCGTTACTTGCGAAATTATCACCCCGTAGCGGTAACCGCGTGGATAATATGGGGCGGCACTTTCATGCTGCTTATTTTTTCCCCTCAGTTATGGCAAGAAATCAAAATCGCTAGCCAAGAGGCGACTTTTGCTGCCGTCTATATGGGAGTTTTTCCTGCGGCTTTTGCCTATGTGGGATGGAGTTATGTTTTGCACCATTGGTCTGCTTACAAAGCGTCCATGTATCTTTATGCTTTACCGCTGTTATCGACATTCATGGGTTTTATTTTACTGCATGAAGAGTCATCAGTTTTATCGCTATGCGGTGGTGTTATTTCTTTAACAGGCGCTTTGCTGGCTACTCGATTACGAGTGTCTCAACCTGTCTTGGGCCAGGTTGAGACACTCCCGAAAAATGGCTGAAGTAAATTATCGAGTTTGAACGCAGAAAAAATCTTGAGTAAACCTAGCCGCTTGCTCTGATTGCGACAGGCGTGGGTGGTGTTGCATCGTCTTCCGGCAAAACTGCTGCAATAGGTGGTAATTGCAGGAGATTGGAGATCCTTAATGCATGCTCGGAAGCCAATTCAGGCGTTTTATATTGTCCATTGGATTCAAAGAACAGAGTCAGTGATGTTTGGGCAAAAGCTTCTGCTGCAGAGGCTTTAACAAAGCGATCGGGGGGCAATAAACTGTTTTTAACTGTCTGTTCAAGTTCAGGGTTGGCATCGTTGTATTCTGGTTTGCTGCGTGAATAGACGGTGCTTTTGAAGTTCCAAAAAATAAACTCGGCATTGAGTAGTAGCATTTCACCACCAAATTGAGGTTCACTTTTTTTGTATTTATTAAATTGCTCTTGTTTTTCAGGCGTTGCAAAAAAAGTATTCCGGTCTATTTTTTTTAATCCATCAAAAATTAATTTTATTCCACTATGATTACTGTTGTAGCCGAGCAATCTTTGCAAAAAAAATATTTTTTCACCGCTGGCGGTTTCATAGGCCCCGTAGGCAAAAAGGCCATTTAATTCCTCTGGTGTTGCTGGTGAGAAGTCACCATGGAAGAAATTGAACGTTCCTTCTTCGACGATAAGAAAATATTTTGCTTGCATAGACTCCCTCTTAAATGCTGCAGACAATAGGGAGGGTAATGCAAAAAATGATTGAGATGCAAATTACGGCATAAATCGGGTTAAGATCTAAGGCTGTTAGATTGCGCTAAAAGCATTATACTCTTGTTTTCTGTCCTTTTGTGAGTACTCATGGAATTGAGAATTGATAATACCCCCTTCAAGGCATTATTCGAACCGCTTGATTTAGGTTTTACCCAGTTAAAAAACCGGTTGCTTATGGGATCCATGCATACAGGTTTGGAAGAAGATAAAGAGGGCTTGCAGCGTTTAGCGGCTTTTTACCGCGAGAGGGCACAAGGTGGTGCCGGTTTGATAGTAACGGGAGGGTTTGCGCCCAATCGCTCCGGGCGTTTGGCTCCGTTTGCAGCAAAATTGACCTCTATTAAGGAGCAACAACGTCATGAGATTGTGACCCACACTGTTCATGAGGGGGGCGGCAAGATCGCTCTTCAAATCTTACACGCTGGCCGTTATGGTTATCATCCCTTTATCGTTGCTCCCAGTGCTTTAAAATCACCGATCAGTCCGTTTAAACCCTGGATGATGAGTAAGCGTCGTATCGCAAAAACCATTAACCACTTCGCCCGTTGTGCCCGCCTTGCAAAAGCAGCAGGCTATGACGGGGTAGAAATTATGGGTAGTGAAGGGTATCTCATTAATCAATTTATTGTGAGGCACACCAATCAGCGCCAAGACGAGTGGGGTGGTGATTTTACTAACCGCATGCGTTTTCCGGTAGAAGTGGTACGGAGTGTGCGTGAGGCAGTGGGCGAACATTTTATTATTATTTATCGTTTATCAATGCTCGATCTGATTGCCGATGGCAGCAGTTGGGAAGAAGTGGTTACTCTGGCGAAAGCAATCGAACAAGCCGGGGCCAGTTTGATTAATACCGGTATTGGTTGGCATGAAGCACGTATCCCTACAATTGCCACCATGGTTCCTCCGGCAGCATTTACTTCAGTGACCAAACGGCTCAAACCAGAAATTAATATTCCGGTTATCACTTCCAATCGAATCAATACACCAGAACTGGCTGACCGTTTAATTAGGGAAGGGGTTGCTGACATGGTGTCAATGGCAAGGCCGTTCTTGGCTGACGCGCAGTTCGCTGAAAAAGCCAGGATAGGGGAGAGTCAAGCAATTAATGTTTGTATTGCCTGTAATCAGGCTTGCTTGGACAGGGTATTTGTGAATAAAACAGCATCCTGTCTTGTCAATCCGCGTGCTGGCAATGAGACAGAGTTAGTTTATCAAGCGGTACATCATTCCAAAAAAATTGCTGTTGTTGGGGCCGGGCCAGCGGGTCTTGCATTTGCAACAGTGGCTGCTGAACGTGGCCATCAAGTGACCTTGTTTGAAAAAAATGACGTTTTGGGTGGGCAGTTTAATTTGGCAAAAAACATCCCGGGTAAAGAAGAATTTCAACATACTATTGATTATTTCATGCATCAATTGAAAAAATTTCAAGTTGATATTCGGTTAAACACCGCCGCCAATGTGGATTTACTGTGTGATTTTGATGAGGTCGTGCTCGCAACCGGAATTAAGCCAAGGATACCTGATATTCACGGGATAGATCATGAAAAAGTCATGAGTTATGTGGAACTGATTCAACAGCAAAAAATTCCTGGTAAGCGAGTAGCTATTATTGGTGCAGGTGGTATTGGCTTTGATGTGGCTGAATGGTTAACCCATGAACATGTTAACGAGCATCCACAACAATTTTATGATGAGTGGGGTATTGATATCGAAACTGAACATCGTGGTGGTGTAAAGCACCCGGAGATCAGTAAAAGTCCGCGACAAGTGTATTTATTACAGCGCAAAAAGGAAAAGCATGGAAAGCGGTTGGGAAAAACTACCGGCTGGATCCATCGTTTAAGCTTAAAACACAAACAGGTTAAAATGCTTGCCGGTGTAGAATATGAGCGGATAGACGATCAGGGCTTGCATATTCGAATTGATGATAAAGCACAGGTTTTAGAGGTAGATTCAATCGTGGTTTGTGCCGGACAGGAGGAATTGCGAGATCTGTTTGAACCTTTGAAACAAAGAAAGCAATCGGTGCATTTGGTTGGTGGTGCTTTTAAAGCGTTGGAATTGGATGCACGTCATGCCATTGATCAAGCTTGTCGTTTGGCAGCCTTGTTGTAAAAATCATCGGAGTTAAACGGTGAAAGGTAGATAACGCAGTCAACTAGCCGTTGAAAGAGAAAATAGATGGAAAAATGAAAATAAGATCACTGAGCTACAAGTTTCAGACGCCTATAAAAGGAAAAAATCTGTGAATCAAATAGAAATTCTTAAACGGATTTATTTTCCAATAGGCCATTAAATTTTTATTTTGGGTTTAAAAACAATAAACTATTTATAGACTTGAATCCATCTTGGTTAAGTTTATTGTTGATCTTTTATTGTTTTAGGAAGGTTGGGGAAAATAAAATTCGTGCATCAGCCTGCTTATTTTGTTATAATACTGAGCAATTTTTATATCGCTTTACCCCTTTAAGCATTACGCTTTAATCTATTGGAATTTTTATGACACAAGAATTAGCAAGCTTCGCAGCGCTCAATTTATCGGATCTTTTACTGAAAGCGCTCGAAGATATGAAATTTAAAGTCCCATCACCTATTCAGGCACAAACTATACCTGTCTTGTTGGAAGGACGGGATGTAATCGCGCAAGCACAAACAGGAACTGGAAAGACGGCTGCTTTTGCCTTACCTATTTTGCAACGATTAGTGCAGAAATCGCAGGCTACCCAAGCATTAATTTTAGCTCCAACACGCGAATTAGCCATTCAGGTTGCTGAACAATTTGAAACCTTGAGTGCCCATCAAAATATCACTGTCTCTGTGCTTTGCGGCGGACAAGAATATCGCCGTCAGTTAAAACAACTACGTGAAGGCGCGCAAGTTGTGGTAGGTACGCCAGGACGAATTCTCGATCACATCGATCGCGGTACTTTACAATTAGGCCATTTAAGCACTTTTGTTCTTGATGAGGCCGATGAAATGTTGCGAATGGGTTTTATCGAAGACGTGGAAACTATTCTTTCCAAATTGCCGGCTGAAAAGCAAATGGCTCTATTTTCGGCTACGATGCCCCACCGTATTCGCCAGATTGCCAACAGTTATTTGAATAATCCGGTTTCTGTCGAGATTCGTGCAGAAACAGCCACCGTAAAAAGTATTGAACAACGCTTTTTGTTTGCTTCACCGGCACAAAAAACAGATGCTTTACTGCGTGTATTGGCTGTAGAAGAGTCTCAAGGTGTTATTGTATTTGTGCGCACCAAAAGCAGTACAGAAGAAGTGGCAGAAGTTTTACAGCAACAGGGATATCGCGCTATGGCAATCCATGGCGATATCACCCAGGCTTTGCGTGAACGAATTATTGCGCAATTCAGACAAGGGACAATTGATATTTTAGTCGCTACTGATGTTGCAGCGCGCGGTTTAGATGTTGAACGTGTTACCCATGTAATTAATTATGATGTACCGCATGATTGTGAAACTTATGTCCATCGCATTGGCCGTACAGGTCGTGCCGGTCGCAGTGGTGTAACGATCTTATTTGTAACACCGAAAGAAGCACGTATTCTAAATACAATAGAACGTCATACTCGTCAGCGTATTGAAAAAATTGTAGTGCCGAATGATTACATGATCCAGGTGGCGAGACAGCAGCGCTTTATGGCAACTATTACAGCGCGGTTACAACATGAGAATTTACCTGCCTATCAACGTATCATTGAAGAGTTTGTCAAAGAAAATCAGGTCTCTGCGACTGATGTAGCAGCTGCACTTGCTTTATTACTAAATCAGGATAAGCCGTGGCAACGCGAACTCTCTCTTCCAAAGCCTGCGCGTTCTGTTAAAGAGGCGCGAGTTAGGGAGGGGGATTTTAAAGCAGGTCGTAATGCTGAGCGTAAGAACGATAAAGGTAAAGATAGAAAGCATTTCCGTGATGATCATCCACAGGAATTATTCCGTATCGATATTGGTCGTGTGCATGGCGTTAAACCGGGTAATATTGTTGGTGCTATTGCCAATGAAGCCGGATTACAAAGCCGTTTTATTACCGGACTCAAAATTCATGATGATCACTCCACTGTACGTCTACCCAAAGGAATGCCCAAAGAAGTATTTCAGGAGTTGAATAAAGCCTGGGTATGCGGCCGGCAATTGAAATTAACTTCCCTAGAGATGGCGTAAGCCTTGTCAGAGACGGCTGTCGCATGGCAGCCGGTTTTAAAATAAATCGTATACAATTAATTTCATTAATTGAGAAAAATCATAGGCCGTTAAAGGTAATCGGTTCAGTAATTGTTTTCAGAAAACGATATATCGCTGCTAAACGATAAATTATTTTTAATAACTCTCAATTTCAATCTAAAGAGCACCACTTTCACCCTTTAACAATAGTAAGTTTGGGCAATAGAAAAATCGTGTTTATTTAAATAATGTTAGAAATTTCCACTAATATTATTATCAAAAAGATAATTTTTTATCCAAATTCTTAATAGTTTCTTAAGTATTATTTTTTATTATATCTGCATGGTATTAAGATAGAAGCAGTATTTATGTTGATAAGATATTTGAAAAGACTTGATGCAGCTCTAAGAATGGCAGAGATAAGGTTAAATCGCGGCCGCAATCATTTGGCTCAGGCATCTCTAGATGTTGCAGAAAATTATTTAAACTTGCTGGAAAGCAGTTTTTCAGATGATCTATATATCAAAGATACAACAAATAAGATGTTTGTTAATTATCTTTCTCAGGCTAAAGCCAAATACGAATATTTGGTAGATAGTTGTGCTTCCATTGAAAGGTCAGATTCACCTGAAAAATTATTAGCCGATGCCCTTAATTTTTCGGAATCTCAACGACAATTAGGTCTGGATCGTTATTGTTTCTTTTCTTCACAGGGTACTGAAAAAGTCAAGACAGAAAAGACAGCAGAATCTCAGCACCGTTTGAGTACAGATCGTTATCGCTTCTTATCTCAAAAAGCCGAAGAAAACCCCGGTACAGCAGCTTCAGACGCTAGTAATCAGTTTTCGCTTTTTAGCTAAGGGCTGTGTTGAGGCAATCACTAAGGTTAACCTGGATTGCCTCGGCAAAATTCTTTCCTGATGAACGATTCAATTTATTCCCAATGTTAATTTTAATCCTGATTGTCCAGGAAAAAAGGCTATCTGCTGCCTCTCCCTTGCACTACACTTGGTGCAAATCGATTTCCCAGCCTAATTTCAGGCTAATAAAATGAAAAAAACCTTAATTATTATTATCATAACGATGATTTTTCTGCTTGTGAAACCTGGGAAATGGAGGGTTATCAATCAAAATAATCTTTGTAGAGCTTGACGTAAGTCCCATCGGTCTCAAGCTGAATTAAAGCCTGATTAATACGGTCAATTAACGCTTGCCTTCCGTGAGCGGTGATGATGCCATAGCCGCTTCCCAGAGAGATTTTTTCACCAACCAGTTTGAATTGAGCTTTCAATTCCTCTCCTGCACACCAAAATTTGGCTACTTGTTCATGAATTAATACGACATCGACTTCTTTTTCAGCCAGGGCTTGCAGTAATTCCGGTAGCTCCGTATATTGCTTAATTTTTGCTACATCGCGGTATTTTTTTTCAACCATGGATGTAAATAATGCGTTAGACCAGGTGCCAATTCGTTTGCCGTGTATATCAGCTTCCGAGTTAATGGGGTTTTGTAAAGTGGTCATCAATTGGCCGTCGCTAGTGAGGTAGGGTAAGCTAACCAGGAATTGATATTGAATATCAGGAGTAATTGAAATCGCACCAATACCCAAGTCGACTTTTTGCTCTTTGACCATAGTGAGTAACTGTGCGTAACCAACGGGGACATAATGACACTCGGCTTGTATTTTTTTACATACAGCATCCATCAGTTCTACATCAAAACCAAAAAAATGATTATTATCTGCGACAACACTGAATGGAGGCACATAAGATAGAATGGCAATTTTCAGTGTTTCGGCGCGTGAAAAGGTCATGCTACACAATAGAAGGATTAGTGCAACAAACCGCATAGAGATAGTCCTTTATTTAATCTAATTTAACAATAGTTTGCTTAGAGATGGTTGTCAAAGAAGGCATCGAGAAATGAAATTGGAGCGAGGCGATGGCAATAAAAATTTCCCTGGATCATCCAACCTTTACTCTACGAGAGAAAGTTCAAGAAATTAACAAAACTTTTTTAGCTGATTATGGTTTTAGTTATTTTCAATATTTGAGATGTTTTGATGATGGTTCTATAAGTTTGCTAACTAACAACACAGGTCTGATAGAGTATTTCCAGCACGTAGATAATTCGCCGGTTGTTTTTTCTTCCTTTAATAATGACTATGAAAATTCACATTCTTATTGGTTTTTGTGGGATGAGGTTTTGCCAAAATTCCCGGTGCAACTGGCACGAGAGAAATTTCATTTTCATAATGGAATTACTTTAGTAAGGCGCTCAAGAAATTATTACGATATGATTGCTGTTGCTTTATCTGCAGAACGCGCCAACGCGGGATCATTTTATTTGAATAAATTAAAAATTATTGAACACTATATCAATGATTTTGATAAACAAAATAAAGAGTTAATTACGCTTATCAATAATAATAAAATAATCCTGCCCAGTTCCTATCGCGATGTTAATTATCAAAAAATTTGTTTAACAAAAGGACGTATCACGGTTACAGGTAAAGAAGGCTTAACTTATATTACATCCCAGGAATTAGCCTGTTTACGTTTGTTATTACAAGGCGCCTCCTATAAAGAAGCCGCGAAGTTACTCCATTTATCTTCCCGTACCGTCGAGACTTATATAGATAGAATAAAACAGCGCACCGGTTTTTTTTCTCGCTCCGAGATTGAGCGCGCTCTTTTGTGTCCGTAGTAAGCACGGACAGCGTTCTTATTAACAACCTTTTATACTACCGCTTGTAGTTTTCAGGTATCGCCGTTATGGGCTGTTATTAAAGAAGGATTCATTATGAAAATTGAAGAAAGAACATGGGCAGAGGAATTATTTAAGAACTTTTGTTCTGGATACAAAGCGCGTGATTTGCCTTATTTGCTTAGTCTGTTTACTAAAAACAGCACTATGTGGGGCTCAGGTATTGATGAATACCGCGTCGGCCTAAAACAAATCGAAGAGCAATTATTGCGTGATTGGGGTCAATCAGAGGCAGGTGAAATTCAAATTCTATCTTTTGTGCCCGGTAACAAAAAAGAGGGTTTATGGTCTGCTGCTCTTTGTGAAGCAAAGGTGACTATAGCCGGTAAGGAACATCTTTTCTCCCATTTAAGAGGAACAATGGTTATAGAGAAAGAAGAGGACTCTTGGAAAATTGCTCATATGCATGCTTCTTTTCCTGATTATAGAAATTTGGAAGGCAATTCTTTTCCTGCACAGCAATAGCAAAGGATCCATTGATGGTGGAGAATTCATTGATTCTCCACGATTCTTCTTTGAATTAATGATCAATTTTCTGCATTAAATAGTTTGCCAGTTCATTTCGAGCATATATTTTATAGATAAAATCGGCTTCCCCTTCTTGAGGTTTACCTTGCAGCGAGTCAAAACGATGAGATTGATAGGTTACAATGAGGTGGTAATTTTTAAAAAAATCATGCTGTTGTAACACTTCGGTGAGGTCATTGCCACGTTGCCATTGAGGGTAATAGGTTCGGATAACCCAATCAGGCTTTATCTTTTGTTGTAAATCTTGTGCATACAAAGGGAGTGAGAGATGAATCCTGGTACTTGTCATTTCAGCATTGGTCAAACATTGACTATCGATAAATTGAAGATCTTTTCTCGCAAAGAAGGGAATGATTCCACAATCAGCCAAGAGTATTTTTGCATTGGGTGTTGCATAGCGGTTTAAAAATTCCACAACTTTCATACGTATAGCTGAACGCTGTTGATAGTGTTTAACTTCTGTATCGATGTCCACTATTTTTCCGGTGGGAATAAAAAGATGAGTAAAGAGCACGATGATTAACAGACTGGCTAAGGTGTTATTTTTGGCTGAAAAATGAAAATTAGTTAAAAATTCTTTCACCCCTAAAACAGGTAAGAGGCTGAAAACACTAAAAGCGGCTAAAAAAAGGCGGTTGTAATAAGCTATAACGGGATCAGCGCGGCATAAAAGCAGGCAATATAATAGTGATGGTAGCCAAAGTAGTAGATGCCGACAGTCTTTACGGGCCAATAAATAAGGCAGGCTTAAAATCAAGCAGGGAAATAGAAGGTATAAATAATCAATGACTAGATGAAAGCTGTGAGTACTAACAATGGCCTTACAGCGATAACTATTAGGGAGCAGATGGCCAAAGTAAATAAGACGCCAGCTAAAATAGATGCTATAGGGCAGGATAAAACCAAGGGCAAAAATAATAAACATACCGCGTAGTTGAGAGGATGAGAGTTTATAGTGAGAGTGGCAGCAGAGTAGGAAAGCAATGGGCGCAATGATCCACAACAATCCCTCAAACCGTGTTAGCGCCAGTAAAGTCAAGTTCAAGCAACCGATTAACCATGCTCTGGCGTGGTAACGATTCTTTTTGAAAGGGATTGCAGAATCCTGCCATTGACTGAAGCCTAGGGCTGATGCAGTTTGCCAACTCATGAGTAAAGCCAGAGCAACAAAAAAACTGGTTTCAAATCCACTTACAGTCCACCAACTAACCCCTTGATAATGGCTAAACAGATAAACAGGTAGCATAGCCAGCAAAGGCGACAAAAAAGTTCGCGCGAATTGGTAAAGAAAAACGAAGGCAGCCAATAAACTTACACTCGCAAAACATTTAATGGCTGGAATTAAAGGTACACCTAGCTTGATAAATAGTGAGGCAAGCAGGACCCAGAGAAAATTGGAGTAACCCTCAACCGGAGGCGTATTGGCATACCAGCGAAAACCTAAGCCATTAGCCATAGTCTGAGCGTAATGCCAGCTGATAAATGCATCATCGGTGGTAAAAGGCCACGCATGGTATAGCGCATTGACTAATTGCAGTAAAATAAGAGCAGCCAGTAAAACGGTGAGGGAAGACTCCAGCCGGATTCTATGAGCATTCAAACGATTTTAATCCTTTACTTTAATTGAAGATTCCTCTTCGGGTTCCTCATTTTACGAAGTATGCTTTTTTCGTACAAGAAAAGATTGATCGTCCAGGTATTTTACAGGCCTATTTTCAAGAGGTTATAGTAGATAAAAAAATTGATTGTTTATGAATTTGCATATTATAATTTGAACCCTTTTGACAGGCAATCAATTGATTTAAGGTGGCAGGATGAAGGTCTTATTTTCCGTGTTTGTCCTGGTGTTTTCAGGATTGGTAGCTGCGAAGACTTTGCATGAACCTTTGCATAATATCGTTGCTTTTGGTGATAGTTTGTCGGATAACGGTAATTTGTTTGAACACTTAGAACATAAAGTGCCGCCGTCACCGCCTTACCATGCTGGGCGTTTTACCGATGGTCAAGTATGGATTGAACATTTGGCGGAATCTTATTTCCCTGGCAGTGGTGCAGCACATTTACTCGATTACGCTTTTGGTGGCGCAGGCGTATCAGAAGAAGATGATGATGTTTTATTCACTCTAAACCGTGAAATCCAGATTTATCTGGATGCACATCAAGGTAAAGCAGATCCATATAGCCTTTTTGTAGTCTGGATAGGAGCTAATAATTATCTCGGTGTGCCCGATGAGGACATGGTGGAGAAAACCCTGCGTGAGGTCAATGTGGGTATTCAACATGGTTTACAACGTTTAGTTGCTGCTGGAGCGCAACATATTCTTGTGGTTAATTTGCCTGATCTGGGGCAAACACCGATGGCAAGAGAGTTTGATGCCCAAGAAAAAATGACTTATTTAAGTGAGCAGCATAACAAACAATTGGCTGAAAGAATAAAGGAATTGAAACGTACCTATCAAAATGTGCAATGGCTTTATTTTGATGTGCATGGCACTTTAAATGACCTGCTTATTACTCCTGAAGCTTATGGTTTTAACAATATAACTGATACCTGCTATAACGTAATGGTTGAAAAACCCCAGAAGTCTGTTTTACGCATGGCAGCAAGAGCAAGATTGAAAAACAAAAGAAACGTATGCGAAGGATACTTGTTTTTTGATCTGGTCCATCCTACTTTGCCGGCTCACCAGATTATGGCAGAGCGTGCCAAGGACTTTTTGGACATGGCAGGTATTCAATTTACTGATTAATCATTCTCTATAATCAAGGCTTTGCATTTGTATAAAACAAGGCCTTTTAATCTTGGCTTCCCGCGGTTGTAACTCATTTAATTGTTGATAAGGCTTAGGTATTGGTTTAACCAATTTTTTGGTCTCGGCAGGAATTTTGCTTAATTTAAAATCCAATACAGCAATGGAGTAGTGATGCAATTACTTCTAGGGCTTTGTTTATTATTGTTTTTAAATTTTTCTAGCGCTAAAGCAGCCGACCTGGAAATCCAGGTTAAAGGGCAAAAAATAATGCTGCCTTATTGGCCTGCCTCTGGTAAGCAATTGCAAGGTGGTATAGTCATGGTGCAGGGTGAATTGGCTAATGAAGGTTTTTTGCTACTTAATAACCTCGCTATTCAATTTGCCAAACTTGGATGGGCAGTGCTTTTAATAAACTCAGCGGGACAGCAAGGTTCCACCTCTTGGATTGAGCAGCTTCCTGAAGCCTTATCCGCTTTACGGCAGAAAGAAAATAAACGCCTGGTGCTGTTGCACTATGGTGACCAATTGCAACTATCTGTCGACTATTTTAGCAAACTCCAGTCAAAACAAGTAAATGGCTTGATTTTGCTTTCTGCCTTTGATCAGCCTGTAAAAAAAGAGTTACCCGAATTATTGCATAAACTAACGTTTCCTGTGGTTGATCTGACCGGTCAGTTTGATTATCAGTTGGTTTTGGAGCAAGCAGCTACCCGCCACCATTCGATGCAGAATAAATCTTATATGACTACTCAAATCCCTGGCGCAGACCATAATTATTATTTTGCACAGCAATTATTAGTCGCTTATTTACATGGATGGATGAAAAAATTGCAATTTGCATCACCGGCAAAACCCCCGATTATTCTTGATAGTCGCTTACTTAAAGCGTCAAGATAGTTAATCTTTTACCACCCTTTGCTGGTACAAATTTGTTCGTAAGCTTTGCGTATTTTTTGTGTTTTATCATTGGCAATTTTTATCATTTCTTCAGGTAAGCCCTGGGCAATCAGTTTATCCGGGTGATTGCGGCTAATTAAGCGCCGATAAGCACTTTTTACTTCTTGTTTACTGGCAGTGTGGTTGATTTCCAAAATGGCATAAGCCTGCATGAGTGTATTCTGTGGTGGCGCTTGATAGTGATCATTATGTTGACGCGAAGAAGAGTGTTGATTAGATGATTGCCTGGAACCCTGATAGCCAAAATCCTCATAAAAGCGGTATTGTTGGTTCAATGGGGCAAACCCCATCTGCCTGAAGATGACATCGAGAGCCTGTAACTTTATGTTAGATAAGCCATCTGTTTGTGCAAAGCGATATTGAATATCCATGAATAATTTTAATAGTTCAGGGTTATCCCGACATGCTTTCTGGAGAAGCGTTAAAATGCGACTTAAATCAAAATTCGCAGCTTTTCCTTCGCTAAAGAAACGCTTGGCCAGTGTTTTTTGTTCATGATTCAAACGCATTTCATCCATAACGGTCTTAGCCATTTGGATTTCTTGCTCAGAAACACGCCCATCCGCTTTAGCAAGATGCCCCATTACAGAAAAGGTCGCTTGAAAAAAAATTTTCTGTACGGCTTGCCGTTTTTCTGAATGATAATACCAATGGGGGCGGGTATAGTGGCTAACCATACCACGATCAAAAAAATTGCCAATGAGAATTCCAAAGAGTGCCCCGGCCGAGCCTCCAATCAGGTAGCCAAAAAAAGCACCGAGGATTTTCCCCCACCACTGATTATTAGTAAAAAATTGCCGAAAATTCATTTCGCCTTGGTTTCCATTCATGTTAAATGAGTTTTATAACTATAAGTTTAATTATACGCTTTGTATTATTAAAAAAGACTGAAATCGACCCACCAATCAGTTTATATATTTATCAACCTGTCTTTTAAAAAATAAAAAACAACCTTATTTTACTTTTGATTTTAATGCATCTGCTTAGTAAAGAAGCAAGATTACGAGCAAATTTTTGGTATTAGCCCCTAAGGATAAGGATGACAATCCTTGTCGTTTAGGGTTTAGGCGAGGAGTCAATTCATGAGTATGCAGTGGCAGGGAAGGACCTTAAGTTTTAATATCGAAAGCAATGGGTGATTAAGAATTTTTTGACAATTTTGATTAAAAAAAGTATATTTCGGCTTAAATTTAGCAACGTCCGTCCATTAATCGCGATCAGGAGAAAAGATGAGATCCATCGTTTTAACCAAGTTTGGGGATATAGATGTTTTTGCAGAAGCTACTTTACCAAAACCAGAGATTAAACCTGGCCATGTATTAATTAAGGTCGTTGCTACCAGCGTTAATCCACTGGATTATAAAATGCGTAAAGGTTATTTCCCTGATTTGGTAAAATCTTTTCCAATGGTTTTGCATGGCGATGTCGCAGGTATTATTGAGGAAGTGGGGGAGGGTGTTACTGACTTTTCTGTGGGCGACGAAGTATATGGCTGTGTTGGGGGGCTTCTTGATATGGGAGGCGGCTTAGCTGAATACGTACTGGCTGATGCCGATTTAATTGCGCTTAAGCCTAAAACGCTATCCTTGATTGAGGCGGCTTCCTTGCCTTTGGTTTCTCTCACGGCGTGGGAAGGTTTAGTCACCTATGCTAAGGTGAAAAAAGGACAAACAGTCCTCATTCATGGTGGTACAGGCGGTGTTGGTCACATCTCGATACAGCTAGCTAAATGGCTGGGTGCCAAAGTGTTCGCAACGGGTTCATCGGCTAAAAAATTAGAGATGGCCAAGCAATTGGGTGCTGATTTTGCAATAGATTATAAAAAGACAACGATCGAATCGTATGTTGCTGAGCATACTAATGGCGCAGGCTTTGAGATTGTTTTTGATACGGTAGGCGGAGAAAATTTTAGTGAATGTTTTCAGGCGGCCGCTCTTTTTGGTCAAGTGATTTCCATTCTTGCTGCTGGCAATTATGATTTATCCCCCGCATTTTTCAAAGGGTTATCCATTCATCTGGTATTGCAGCCTTTACCTCTTATCACCGGTATTAAGCGCGCTCATTATGGAGAAATACTAGCTAAAATAGCAACCCTAGTCGATGAAGGTTTTATTCGTCCTTTAATCGATGAGCAAAAATTTAACATTACTCAAGTAGAGGCTGCGCATGCCCATCTTGAAAATGGAAACGCTCTAGGAAAAATTGTGCTGACTAATTTTGCTTAATGAGAGCAGGGGTGTTTTAATTTTTTCGTATCAAATAACTACACACTACGAAAGTGTGTAGTTATTTTAAGAAATTTACTTCGATAATGATGTCTAGTACTTTTTCTTAAATTATTAACCCAAAAGAGTAAAATAAATATATACTTTGCTTTTTTCAATAGGGTAGTTTATGCGACACGTTTATTCATTCTTAATGTATTTGATGACACCATATATGTTATTACGGCTATGGTGGAAAGGACGTCAATTACCGGCTTATCGACAGCGGATATTAGAGCGTTTTGTTTTAAACGACAGAGAGGATATAAAGGTTGATATCTGGGTTCATGCTGTTTCTTTAGGAGAGGTGATTGCAGCTACACCTTTGATTGATGCCTTGCTTGCGAAGCAATGGACGATTTTAGTAACGACCATGACGCCTACTGGTGCGGAACGAGTACGGGCGCGTTTTGGTGAAAAAGTGATTCACCAGTATATGCCTTATGATCTCCCTGGTGTAACCAAGCGATTTTTTAAAAGAACGAAAGCTCGTGTAGGACTGATCGTTGAAACAGAGTTATGGCCCAATATAATTCATTATGCCTATAAAGCACAGATGGATCTTTTTCTGGTTAATGCCCGCTTATCAGAGCGTTCTTATCAGGGGTATCGCAAAGTTAAATTTTTATTCAAACCGGTGCTAAATCAATTTAATGCTATTTTGGCGCAAAGTGAGGATGATGCTAAACGTTTTAAAGCTCTTGGTGCAGTGGCGTCCAAGGTGATTGTTTTAGGTAATATGAAATTTGATTTGCAAACACAAAACATTAATACAGAGCTCTTTTTAGAGTTAAAAGCCAGCTGGGGCGCTGAGCGTGTTGTAGTCATGGTGGCAAGTACCCATGAAGATGAAGAAGAGTTGGTGTTATCGCGCTTAAAAAAATTGCAGGCCGGTATTGATAACATGATTCTGTTGATTGCTCCTCGCCATCCAGAACGTTTTCAGAAAGTACATCAATTAAGTGTCCAGCTTGGTTTTAACACGGGTTTGCGTAGTCAGAAAGAAACGCTAAGCAAAGAGAATGAGGTGGTTATTCTGGATTCTCTCGGCGAGTTATTAGGCTTTTATCAAATCAGTGATTATGCGTTTGTTGGTGGTAGTTTGGTGCCGGTGGGCGGGCATAACGTATTAGAGCCTATTGCTATGAAAGTCCCAGTCCTTAGTGGAACGCAGGTTCATAATTTTAAAACCATCTGTCGTGATTTGCAGGAGGCACAGGCTATCGAGTTGGTGGAAAATGCAGATATGTTGATCGAGCGAATCATTGCTTTGCATCAGGATGGAAATAGAAAAAGAAATCTGGTGACTAATGCAACGATGGTTCTCGAAGCGAACAAGGGGGCTGTGGCACGATATGTAGCCAAGGCACAATCTATTCTCAATGGTTAAGGCTGATTATAGATTACTAGCCTGTTGGGGACGTCGAAGTAAGAAACAAGCAGAGCTTAAAGCCCTGCTTGTTCACATTAACCACCCTGGTTTTGACGTTCTTTAATTTCAGATAAGGTCTTACAGTCTATGCACAAAGTTGCAGTAGGACGTGCTTCTAAGCGCCGTAAACCAATCTCGATACCACAAGCTTCACAATAGCCAAAATCTTCATCACGAAGTCTTTCAAGGGCATCTTCGATTTTCTTAATTAATTTACGTTCTCTGTCACGGGTTCTGAGCTCAAGACTGAATTCTTCTTCCTGGCTAGCTCGATCAGAGGGATCAGGGAAGTTGGCAGCTTCATCTTTCATATGAGTTACTGTTCTATCAACTTCTTCCATCAGCGATTGACGCCAAGCAAGCAATATTTTTTCAATATGTGCTAATTGCTTGTCATTCATATATTCTTCGCCTTCAGTTTCCTGATAGGGGGCTATTCCCATACTGCTAACGGCGTCATTTTTCACGTTTCGTACACTCTCGTTGGTTGAATCGGTTAATTGCTCTGGCATCTATGCCTCCTTGTTGCATCCTGTTCAACAAGCCATTATGGCATGCGATTGAAAAGCGCTAGGTATACCAAAAATCATTCTAGTCATCAACTAATAATTCGCTTGCCACCACTTACGCGGTCATTACCTTGCCAATCTTGCCAGCATTGAACCTGTACATATCCATATTCATTAAGCATAGACATTACCGCAAATTTTTGATCAAAGCCATGCTCTAATAATAATAGCCCGCCAGGCTTAAGCCTAGCAATACTATGTTTAATAATGTGTTTTATAGCAGTTAATCCGTCTTCACCACTAACCAGAGCCAAACTTGGTTCGAAGCGTACATCGCCTTCAGCAAGATGGGGATCATTGGCTGCTATATAGGGCGGATTAGATACGATAGCATCAAAGTGTTGTTGTGCTGATATCTTTTCAAACCAATCAGAATGGCAAAAACAGACATTGCCTAATCCCAAACGTGCCGCATTTTCTTCGGCAGTCTGTAAGGCTCCCTGGCTAAAATCACAGGCAGTAATTTGCCAGTCAGGGCATTCCGACGCGAAAGCGAGTGCAATAGCACCACTACCTGTTCCTAAATCAAGAATTTCTGCTTGTGGTTTATCAGCCAGCTGAGCTAAGGTCAGTTCAACGAGAAGCTCTGTCTCTGGACGCGGTATTAACGTATCCTCACAGACTTTTAGCGGTAGAGACCAGAATTCACGTGTACCGGTTAAATAGGCGACAGGAACGCCTTGCGAACGCTGATCAACGAGGCGTTGATAGGTTTGCCACTGGGCTTGAGTTAAGTTTGCATCGGGATAGGTATAAAGATAGGTGCGTGTTTTGAGCAGGACATGGGCGAGAAGAATTTCTGCATCCAGGCGCGCACTGGTGCTCTGTGTTTCAAGCTTGGTTATGGCTTGTAACAGAGCGTTTTTAATGTCAATCATGATGACCCAATTCAGCAAGTAATTCGGCGTGGTATTCGCGCTGTAAGGCTTCAATGACAGGATACAAATCACCAGCAATGACATCATTGAGCTGGTAAAGCGTCAGATTAATGCGATGATCGGTTAAGCGTCCCTGGGGAAAATTATAGGTACGAATCCGTTCAGAACGATCACCGGTTCCTACGAGCGATTTGCGTGTCTGTGCCTGCTGTTGCCGTTGCTTGCTTTGCTCTGCATCAAGTAAGCGTGTTTTTAATAAGGCCATCGCTTTGGCACGGTTTTTATGTTGCGAGCGCTCATCTTGGCATTCAACCACCACCCCTGTTGGGAGATGGGTGATGCGAATGGCTGAATCAGTTTTGTTGACGTGCTGACCGCCTGCTCCTGATGAGCGATAGGTATCAATACGCAGTTCATCACTGTTAATTTGGATGTCATCAATTTCTTCAACTTCCGGTAAAATAGCTACCGTACAGGCTGAGGTATGGACGCGTCCCTGTGATTCTGTTTCTGGTACACGTTGCACACGATGCGCGCCGGATTCAAATTTTAATTCTGAGTAAACGGCATTACCACTGACACGTGCAATGACCTCTTTGTAGCCGCCATGTTCTCCGTGACTGGCGCTGATTATTTCAACCTGCCAACCTTTTGTTTCCGCATAACGACTGTACATACGGAACAAGTCACCGGCAAAAATAGCTGCCTCATCACCGCCAGTACCGGCGCGCACTTCAAGGTAAATATTTCGTTCATCATCAGGATCTTTCGGAATCAGGTGCCACTGCAATTGCTCTTCAAGTTCATCGACTTTTTCTTTGGCGCTGGCCATTTCGTCTTCTGCCATCGCTGCGAGCTCGGCATCGTCTCCATCGAGTAATTCTTGCAATGAAACGACATTATTACGCGCCTGTATATAAGCGTCATAGCAAGTGGCAACGGGCTCTAGTTGAGCATATTCTTTTGATAAATTTTTAAATTGATTCTGATCCGCTATGACCGATGCTTCTGACAGTAAACGGCTAATTTCCTGGAAGCGTTCGAGCATTTGCTCCAATTTTAATTCAAGAGATTTCTTCATAAGGAGACTGTACTAAAGGATTAAATAAATAGTGCGCCAAATCAAAGAGTTCTTCACGCCCGTCTAATGCTGCTTGACGAAAGCCCACAGTAGGATGATGGACTAATTTATTCACCAGCCGCTCGCAAAACTCACGTAGTACACTATCCTGGCAATGGCCTGCTGACAATTTGTCCTGGGCTCTCTGTAATTCTTTCTGCGCGACTACTTGCATCTGATTGCGATAATCACAGATAACCTCTTTAGCACGTAATGAACGGTGCCAACGAATATAATTATCCAACTCACAATCAATGAGTTGTTCAGCCTGCCGGGCTGCAGAACGCCGCTCATCCATTCCTTTGGTAATCATCGATTGCAAATCATCGATGTTATACAAATGAACAGCTTCCAGCTCACCCACGTCTGCTTCAATGTCGCGGGGTACAGCCAAATCAAGAAAGAACATTGGATTTTGTGCTCGCTTGCTTAGGGCATGTTCAACCAAACTTTTATTAATAAAGGGCAGTGGACAGGCGGTTGCAGAAATCACCACATCCGCTTGAGACAGGTATTGCGGGATATCACCGATAGTTAATGCTTCACCGCCGAAATCGCTAGCAAGCTGTTGAGCATGCTCGCGGGTACGGCTGGCAATTAAAAAGCGCTTAACACCTTGTTTATGCAAGTACTTGGCAACGAGGGTCGCAGTTTCGCCAGAGCCAATAATAAAGACTTGCAAATCGTTTTGATTGGGAAATAACTGACCAATTAACTGCACTGCAGCATAGGCGACAGAAACAGGATTTTTACCAATGCCACTGCGATTTCTAATCCGTTTGCTTGCACTGAATATATATTGAAAGACAGAGCGTAAAGTTGTTTTCACCGTTCCTAACTGACAGGCATATTGATAGGCTTGTTTCATTTGGCCAAGAATTTGCGGTTCACCAAGCATCATTGAATCCAAACCACTGGCAACGCGCAACGTATGGCGAATGCCGTGATGGCCGTGGTGAATATAAAGATAAGGTGATAATAACTCGGGTGCCAATTCATGTTGATAGGCAAGCCAAGGGGCTATATTTTCTGGCTCGTCTGTGTCGCAATAAATTTCGGTACGGTTGCAGGTTGATAACATTGCCGCTTCGTTTACTGCAGGTAAACGAATTAGCTCATTAAGTAATTTATCTTGCATAGCAAGAGGCAGTGCGATTTTTTCACGCACTGTCAGTGGGGCAGTTTCATGATTTAGTCCACAGGCGACAAACACCATAGAATTCAATTTAAAGGCAGCAGATTATCAGGGAATTGTAAACTATTACCCGGGAAATTTGTAGACTTGAGAGCGATATAATAGCTATCTATCCACATGAAAAATTAAAGTGAAAGACGTGGTAACATTTCCATCTCACTCATTTCTTCTTTCGAGCCGGGGCTGTCTTCATTTTTGTTGCTCGAAGAGGTTTCAGCTACAATTTTATTGACTTCTTGTGTTGCTTGCTTGTAGAGAGTGGTCGTAACCCAAGACATTGATACGCCTGCAAGGCGAGCAAGCTCTTGTTTCAGTCCAATCAGATCAGTTAAACCAGCTTCCACTAAGGCCCTTGCAACGGATTTTCCCTGGTAGGCATTGTTTATCATGTCGTCTGCATAAGGCATTAGTTTCTCGGCTATAATCAGTTGCAACAACGCTGTTTGATAGAAGCTCTCATTGTCATCCTGCGCAGCTAGTGTATAGGTGGTAATGGCCAGTAAAAAATAACCGGGTGTCCAATATAATTCCGCGGCTTTCAAAGCGTAGTGGAGAGCGTCTTTCAGGGATTTTTTAGCCAGGGCTTGTTTACATAAGCCACTAAGAGCAGGAAAATAGCCCAGATAGGCTGCAAGTTGCAGATAGGAGGGTGCATAAGCCCTGAATTTGTCTTCTTCGGCTTTAAGGTGGCGTTTGTATTGGCCATAGACAAAAATACCTTTTAACAATTCGAAGGTGTGCAGGGTAGATTGGGGTTTGTATTCGTGAATGGGTTTGCCCGCTTGAGGAGGCTCTCCAGTTCGCGGTGGGTTAAGCCCACAAAGACGCCATTTCTCGTTCCAGATGTCATTCAAGCTTGGATGCTTACATAGGGTATTGAGTTTCGGGTTACCAAGAGCCGCTCTAATCAGAAGAGCGAAGTCGATTTTTTCAATCTCGCTGGCTAAGGCTACTTGTTCCTGAGATGATAGCCTTCCTTGCTCCAGAGCCTCACTTAGTTCAAGTAAAGGCTTCAGAGAAATTTTTTCAGCCGTCGTTAATTTTAAAAATTGTTGTAATGTCTGGTAGGGCATTAAACTGACTCAAGGTCGAGAATAGTGGACACATTATACCCCAAGTCAGCAAAATAGCACCAGATCAATTAAAAACTATCAACTATACACGGAGATCTCGGTAAGATTGGCCGTGTTTCCATCCATTTCATCCAATAGTTGAGATTTCTTACTGCTTTCTACAGGGATAATAGGTAATTGAATATTATCGTCCTCTTCATCTCTGAGCTCCTCAACCAGTGCATTGAATTCGCTTCTAGCTGGCTTGGGGGCAGGGACACTTGTACTAAAGAACCTGTCAGAGCTGTCCAAAATCTTGACTTTAGTAGACGTTGGTTTTTTAGTCGATTTTTCAGCGATTACAGTGGTGCTAACCCCATCTTCTTCGCTGATAGGCAGAATTGATTTTGGTACAGATGTTAATTGCGGCAGTTCTACTTTAACCTTTGGTTCTACTATTTCTTCAATATAGAAAGGAACATAGGCTTCTTTCAATGCCTTCAGCACTGGTGCTGGAACTTCATTTGCCAGAACATCAATATCTTCAAGCCCAGTCGGTAGTTTACTACGGATTTCAAGAATTTTATCCGCTAATATCAAACAGGCTTCCGCAGTCAACGTAGCTTTCATTGTTTCTCTAATGATTTCATAGAGTTCACTACGACTGGCGCGGTTAATGTCAGGTAGATCATAGCGATGAGAGGATTTATCTGTTGAAATAAATTTCGCTGGATAGAATGCACGCAGTAGCTCTACCATTTTTTCTATCATAATCGAACTACGGAAAATACCGACGTTTGCCCTGCTTTCTCGCGGTAAAGATTGTGCATGTTTAAGCCCAATGTCAATAAATGAACGACTGTCATCCAGACCAGTCCCAATGACACCAGCAGCCCCCCAACATACGATAGTGCCATCGCTTGAACGGGTACCAAGAGGAAGGACTTCCGTTTCGGTTAAATCGCTCAATCCTCTTTCCAACTGGCAAGGTACAAATCCTTTTAGAGAGCTGGTTAGAGGATGGGGCTCTTGGCCAATGGCAACGATTAATTGATCACAAACCAGCGTTGTGACTTCAGGAAGTACCTTTGTTTTACGCTGTTTTACTGGTTTTCCGAAGGTAAGATTAAGGCTGCCTGTATCGCCAAGTTCTATTTTGATTAAATCACCCAGGGCCATTTTAGCCTTTGGATTGTCATCCAAATCAGCAAATTGTCGGTTGAACATGTTATTGGTATCAAAATTCTGTCCGTCACGCGCTACCCAAACAAAAGAGGTAACCTCTGGTTGGCATCCATTGATGATATCGAGAACCATTGCTGCATTTCTGGCTCCACCACCATAAAAAACAACATTCCCTTTTAAGCGGGCATCACCATGATCTTGACCATAAATCATCTTGCCAGTGCTTAATAGTTGTTTTGACAGAACAGAATCAACTTGGGTTGATGTTAATTTTCTTGTAGGACCAGGACCAGTGCAAAGATCAATATGTGCAGTGTAGAGGTAAAACTGAATATCAAGGATTTTTACCGCAATACGATGAGGAAAACCATCTTCTTCCCAGGCTATATCACCGCTATAAGTTGCTTTCGTCTCGATGGCAATAGCTGTTGCATTTAATATAGTCATACCAAAATCACGTTGGGTACAAACCGTTGCATGATAAAAATCATTGGCCATCGTGTATTGATAGGGATTGCGTTTGGTAACCTCATCGCGAGCAAAATCTTCAGAACGAGTGCTATATATTTGCGGAGTTTGTACTTTTGCTGGTTGTCCCATGAGGGTATGGCCATCTTTACGCCATTGATCCCAGCTTAATGGATCATTAAGAACAATCACTGCAGGCGTACCATCTTTATTCTTTTTCGCGCGTAGTTCGGTGGGTAGTTCGCCGTACAGCATGGTACCAGCGACACCTGCACCAATAACAATGCGCTCATAGGTTATAGGCGTTGTTTGAGTTAGTATGGCTTCCTCTAAAGCAAGTGATTTCAGTTCTTGTTCTGCTCGTGCTTCTCGTCCGAGAGTTATATTGGTGAGTACTCTTAATTGCTCAAATTGTTTTACAGAAGGTTTATCGCCTATTTTTAATTTAAATCGTGCAAGCGCTTCTTTTTCTAGCTCTACTCTCTTCAGTAATTCATTTAATTCGCTGACTCGTTTTTCAATTTCAACTAATCTTTTCACAACGTTTTTACTCAACATTTTTACAACTCTCTATTCATTTTTTAACTATCCTTAATTGTTATATAAAAAATTATCTGCAATATTTTTTCGTATCTTTGAAAAATAAATGCAACTCTGATAATTGGTTCGTGCGGCATATATTACTGATTTAGTCTTAAAGAAATATTATGAAAATATTAACGAAATATTATGTGTAAAATTGATTGCAAAGGAGATGAATATATTTTCATGTTTCACTCAAGTAACGTTCACTTTCGCCGCTAATAGAGGTAAGTAGGTTTTGCACAGGAAGATTATCCTGATAGGAGTAATAGATGGATATTATTTTTCAAGGCAAACATAATAGTGAGGAAGCTGCTGAAAGCTTATTAAGTGTATTGCGCCTCTTTAAAGAGCGTTACCATATCAGTCAGTTTCGTGAAATGCATTTAACAGTGACGTTGGTCGATGATCAAGGTGATGATGTGGAGCTGGTTGATAGCGAAACTGCACAGGCCTATCGCACTTTCGAAGTATATAGAAAAGGGCATGAATTAACTGGACGCCGTGGACAGCCCATGTTGCAATTAGTAGTCGATAACACACGTTAACTGGAGGGTTTGATGATTCTGGCTTTACTTGCCATTGTATTGACTCTGGTTATGGTTGTGGGTATTCATGAAGCTGGCCATGCAATTGCGGCAAAATGGTTTGCGGTAAAAATTCAACGAATTTCCATTGGATTTGGCAAGCCCCTATTAACCTGGCGAGGAAAATCAGGTTGTGAATGGGTCTGGGCCATTTGGCCGCTGGGTGGCTATGTGCAATTACTGAATTCGCGGATTCAGCCTGTTCCCAAAAAAGAATATAACACTTGTTTTGATAAAAAACCCGTGTGGGTACGTTGTGTTATTTTACTAGCTGGTGCTGGCGCAAATCTGGTAACAGCCTGGCTTATGCTAACCATCATGTTTACTATAGGCTATCAACAGAATGCTCCAGTTATCCAAAAAGTAGTTCCACAAAGTCTGGCAGCTAAAGCGGGTTTTAAAGCAGGCGATCAGATCACCTCAATAGCCGCTCAGGAAACCTCTTCCTGGCAAGAGGTAGGTATGCGCCTTATCATGGTACTTGGTAAGGCTGAGGTCAGGATAAATGTTCTTGATAGCGAAAAAAAATCGCGTTCCCTCACGCTTGATTTACAAAAATGGACTTACAAACGTGGAGCAGGAACTCTATTAACAACCCTTGGCATTGAACCCGATTCGTTAAAACAACATCGCTATCAGGTAAAAGGACAGTCTCTTTTAAGCTCGATGTGGCATTCTATTGAAAAGATAGGGCAGTTATTGATTTTCTTTTTAGTTATATTAAAGCAGTTGCTTACGGGAATGATTCCTTTTGCCGTACTGTTGGGACCGATTGGTTTATTGGCTGCATCAGCAAATTCTTTTATGCAGGGATTTGCAGTTTTTTTGTATTTTATTGCTAGTTTAAGTCTCGTTGTCGGTCTGGTCAATTTATTTCCTGTTCCAGGACTTGATGGCGGCTCGATTATTTATGCGCTTGTGGAAAAAATTCGTGGGAAACCAGTGCCAGTTGCTTGGGAATTACTTCTTCATCGTTTAGCGGTAATTGTATTTTGTGTCTTGTTAGTACAACTTATTTTGAATGATCTTCAACGTTATTTGACCAGTTAGTGATAAGGGACTTTTTACATTTCCTTAGCTTGAGTGTTGATGGCTTGCTATTCCAGCACCGACGTGGAGCATACCCACCTGTATGTGGGCAGCGAAGCACAAAAATCAGGCCATAAGCGCCTGGATAATAGAAATACGTCCCTAACTGCTTGTGCGGGCACAGCACCAAACATCCACACGTGTTACTCCCTGCTGTTTGAAAAGCCTTGCTAATTCATTCACAGTACTGCCTGTCGTTAATAAGTCATCAATTAGCGTTATATGGCTATAGCTATTTATTTTAACTTGAAAAGCCTGATGTAAATTTTTACGACGCCGTTGACTTCCTAGATTGGCTTGGGGGATGGTGTGAATAATTTTTTTGCAAAGGTTGAGTTCGCAAGGAATTTTGAGTTGTTTTGCCAATAGCTTAGCGAGTTCAGCTGCTTGATTAAACCCCCTTTGTTGTAATCGCCTGGGATGAAGTGGAACAGGAACTATACATTGTGTTGAGACAGTTTTCTCCAGTAACGCATCTAATAGGAGTTTGGTTAAAAAAGTACGTAAATAGAAGGCATCACGATATTTGAATTCATGGATCAAAGTCCGTAGTGGTTCCTCGAAATAATAACGGGTAATGGTATGATCAAAGGCTGGTTTTTTCTGGGAACAATGACCACATACTAAAAATTTTGCATCGGCTAAGGGAAGAGCACAATAATAACAGGAATGATTGATTCGCTTGAATAAATCATTACAGTGTTGGCAAACAGCAAATGGGTTGCGATGATATTGCTGGCACAGCACACAAACCGAAGGCAAACGCAGTAACTGTGCTATACTGGTAATTTTTTGGCGCACGAGCGTTGGATTCCTTTATAAACTCTTTCCATTGTCCATGATGAATCTGAAAATAGAAATTTGCAATACCTTTAACAGGCATGCTTTTGAGTATGAGCAGGCAGCCAAAGTACAACATGAAATTGGTGAGCGTTTATTTGAGCGTTTGCACTATTTAAAGATTAATCCGCGTTATGTACTTGATTTAGGTTGCGGCACAGGTATTTTTTCCGCGTTGCTTAAAAAACAGTATCCGCAAGCACAGATTATCGGCTTGGATTTGGCTTATGAGATGCTAACCTTGGCCAATAAAAAACAAGGTTGGAGACGCAAATGGCATTTAGTCAATGCGGATATGGCCGCGCTACCTTTCCCCAGTGGCCTCTTTGATCTGGTCTTTGCTAATCAAGTGATTCATTGGATTCAACCGTTATCAACTGTCCTTCGAGAGTTAAATCGAGTCATGAATATCCAGGGCTGCTTGATGTTTTCGACCTTAGGTCCTGATACCTTTAAAGAATTAAAACAAGCTTGGCTTAAAGCGGATAATTATGCGCATACCAATGACTTCATAGATATGCACGATATAGGGGATTGCTTGTTGGGTGAACGTTTTCTTGATCCAGTTGTGGATATGGAAGTGTTGAAAGTACACTATACCAGTTTAAAACAACTGGTGCGTAGTTTGAAAGCGCAAGGTGTACGTAATATTAATCAGGCACGTAATGCAGGATTAACAGGAAAAGGTAGTTGGCAACGTTTTGAAGCGGGGTATAAAACGCTATGCACCACCGATGCTAAATATCCGCTCAGCTATGAAGTCGTTTATGGGCATGCTTGGAAAGGAGAGCAACGACGAATCAATGACGGTACGGAAACATTCATACCCGTTTCGCAAATTCGGCGTTTAGGCAAATAACCAGAGGGAGGTTAACATTTCGCTAGCCGGGGTGGTTAGGATGTGATCTATAGTAGAAATGTCAACTGACCTAAAATAATGGGTTCTAAGTGATGAAAAAAATCTATTGGCTAACACTGTTGTTTGTTTCTTTTATGTCTTGCACTGGCTTTGCAAATAAAAACGTGACGGCAGGACAATTAAGCAAGAATATCGATGAAGCGTTGAAAACGTTTGGTGAGAATATAAATATCGGTATTCTTGTTCAAGACGCGAAAACTGCGAAAGTCCTTTATAAAAGAAACGCTGATCGTTATTTTATGCCTGCCAGTAATGAAAAATTATTTACCGCCCTTGCAGCATTAGAGTCTTTCAGTCCTGATTTTAGCTATCAAACACGCCTTTTTGTCGATAAAACTAAAATTAAAAACGGCATTTTACAGGATAATATATACATCCAGTTTTCTGGAGATCCCAGGCTGACAAGTGAACAACTCGAGCAATTGCTTGGTTCCCTTGCTCAAGCTGAGATAAAAAAAATTAAGGGTGCTGTCATCATTGATGATACCGCTTTTGATAATGAAGCGATGAGCCCTGGCACGACCTGGGATGATAAGGATTTCTGTTGGGGAGCTCCAGTTAGTGCTCTGATTATTAATCAAAATTGTGCTAATGCGACCCTTGTTCCCGCTGCCAGACCAGGGCAGCCGGCGACACTTAAACTGCCTGCGTACCCTCAACCTGTTCGTTTCATTAATCAAGTGACTACTCAGGCGCCAGCAACGAAAGATTGTGCTATTAAAGTCAAACCAGAAGGGGATAAAACCTATGCAATCAGTGGTTGTATTAAAACAAACGCACAGCCTCAAAATGTAACGATGGCCATTAGCGGACCCCGTGAGAATACTCGGTTACTGGTGAATTATTTATTAAAGAAAAATCATATTAAAGTGAGTAAAAAAATAGAGTTTAGAAAAATGAGTTCCTCTCCAGTTGAGCTTTTTTCAAAGCAGGATTCACTACCCTTTAAGGCTTTAATTACAACCATGTTAAAAGAGTCTGATAATGGTATTGCAGAATCCCTATTCAAGACCATAGGTGCTCTCTATACCCATGAAGCGGGCAGTTTCAACAATGGCAATAATGCAGTGCGGGCTATTCTGGCTGAAGCAGCGCATTTGAATTTTCCACCAACAACACTCATCGATGGTTCGGGCGCTTCTCGTTATAATTTTATTACTCCAGAGCAAGTCGTTGCTTTATTACAGAAAGCATTCTACTCTGATTATGCTGCTTATTTTATTTCTTCTCTGCCTGTATCAGGAGTGGATGGAACCCTTAAAGATAGAATGAAAGACCCTTTAACACGGGGAAAAGTACATGCAAAAACGGGCTCAATGTCGGCTGTTTCTTCTTTATCGGGCTACCTTGAAACCAAGACGAAAAGAACGCTTATTTTTTCCATTATGATTAATGGTTTTGTTGATTCCCCAGAAAAATACAAAGCCTTGGAAGATAAACTTTGTGCAATATTGATAAAATCCAGTTGAAGCTTTTATGCTAATGTTTTTTACAAGTCTTGCACAATTGAGCAAAGCGCTATAATTTAAGTCATCTGAGTTTATAAGGACAGTCAACAATTCGCCAAGTTGAGTACGTAGGCCTTGATTTTCTGGAACACAGAAATCAAGGCCTACGTGCGAAGAGAGTAGAATTGTTAACAGCCCTTAGGTTTTGTTTGTGTTAGGAGTCACTATGGAATTTGTTAGCCGTTACGTTTCTCATCAGCCTGATGCCCAAGGTCTGGTATCCTATTCCCCTGAAGAGCATCGTATCTGGCAAACGCTTTATGAGCGCCAAATGAAAATCATTCCAGGAAGAGCTTGCGAGCAGTTCATCCAGGGTTTGCAAAATCTTGGTTTGACTGCTAAACAAATTCCCCAATTGCCTGATGTGAGTGGTCGTCTTCAAGAACTAACTGGTTGGCAAGTAGCCCCAGTTGCTGCGTTGATTTCAGCCCGTGAATTCTTTGAATTATTGGCTGAGAGAAAATTTCCTGCTGCCACTTTTATTCGTTGTGAAGAAGAAATCGATTACGTGCAAGAACCTGATATTTTTCATGAAATATTCGGGCATTGTCCTATGTTAACGCATCCTGTTTATGCCGATTTTGTTTGCACCTATGCGCGTAGAGTCTTGGAGTTGCCGGAAGAAGAATGGCCTCTTTTACAACGTCTATTCTGGTTTACGGTTGAGTTTGGTTTGATTAAAACACCACAAGGTATTCGTGCTTACGGTGGGGGGATATTGTCCTCTATCAGTGAAACGGCTTACAGTGTTGAGAGTGATATAGCAATGCGTGTGCTATTTGATCCTGTCGTTGCCTTTCGCATGCCTTATCGCATTGATATGTTGCAACCAGTCTATTTTGTGATCGACGATTACCAAATTTTGTATAAATTGGTAGAGTCTGATATTAATAAGTATATTCAACGTGCAAGAGAATTAGGTGAATATCCACCGCTGTTTCCAGTGGATAAAGATAATCCTAATGTTCATATTCTTGCTTGTTAAAAAATTTACAAAGCTTAAGCGTAGAATGTTGGTTTATGCTAAATGTAGAGCGATAGAGGTTTTAAAATGGCTGTGGTTGTAGTGCTATTGCAAGATAATTCAAGAATTGATGGTGAAAGAAATGATTAAAATCAGTTCCAATTGTAATGCCTGGTCAGTCTTGTTAATATCAGAGCATATCTCATGTTCATTGGCGATACAGTCAAGGAGCAACGCTTGATTAAAGTTCTAATTGTTGATGACCACGCTCTTGTACAAATGGGGATTCGACGATTACTAGAGGATTTACCCGATGTGGATGTGGTTGCTGATGCAGAAAGCGGCGAACAGGCATTAACGTTGGTTAAATCTCATAAACCTGATGTGGTTTTACTCGACATGAAAATGCCGGGAATTGACGGCTGGGAAGTAACCAGACGGCTCAAGAAATCGAATCCGCAAGTGAAAGTCATTGCTGTAACTGCTGTGTGTGCAGAGCCAATGCCTACAAGAGTTCTGCAACTTGGTGCTATGGGCTATCTGACAAAGGAATCTGGAGCCGAAGAAATGGCTGCAGCAATTCGTAAGGTAGCGAAAGGAGAAAAATATTTAAGTGCCGAAATTGCGCAGAAAATGGCAATTAACA
Organism: Legionella donaldsonii; assembly: GCF_900452385.1. NCBI lineage: Bacteria > Pseudomonadati > Pseudomonadota > Gammaproteobacteria > Legionellales > Legionellaceae > Legionella > Legionella donaldsonii. The sequence goes on from NZ_UGOA01000001.1 coordinate 886,741, forward strand.
GTTTGGAAGCAGTACAGGATTCTCCCTTTGATTTGTTGTCTGAACGAGAAATGCAAGTGATGCTGATGATCACGAGTGGTATGACTGTACAGGATATTGCTGATCGGTTGTTTTTAAGCAGTAAAACTATCAATGGTTATCGATACCGTATGTTTGATAAGTTGGGTATAAAAAATGATGTAGAACTTACCTTCCTGGCAATGAAGCATCGAGTCATTGAACAGCCTAATGATGCTTTACATGATGAATAATAATAAACTAATAACGCATCGTAAAAGGCATTTCTGCAGCAATTAGATAACCCACAAGCCTGTTTTACTGGATTGGGTACAGTGCATGAATGAAAAATTAATTCCAGCTTCTTTGAATAAATTTTTAGCCAATCTCACTAATGAGCCCGGTGTTTACCGTATGCTAAATAGCGAAGGTACGGTGTTATATGTAGGGAAGGCAAGTAGTCTAAAAAAGCGGGTTAACAGCTATTTTACTAAGCAAAATGCGGGTGCTAAAACACGCTCTTTGGTAAATCAGATTGCGTCGATTGAAGTGAGTGTGACACGTAGTGAAACCGAAGCACTTTTGCTGGAAAGTAATTTAATTAAGGCATTGCGTCCCAAATACAACGTGTTGCTGCGGGACGATAAGTCTTACCCCTATATTCACGTTACTCCTAACCACCCGTTCCCACGCATGGAATTGTATCGCAGTAAGAAAAAACCGCAAAAAGGCGAGTATTTTGGTCCGTATCCAAGTGTGGCGGCAGTACGGGAAACTTTAAATACCATTCAGAAGGTTTTTAAAATTCGTAATTGCCGGGACAGCTATTTCAGCACTCGCTCACGGCCCTGCTTGCAATACCAAATCAAACGTTGCAGTGCGCCCTGTACAAATTATATTTCCGCTAAGGATTATCAGCAGTCAGTTAATGATGCAATTCGTTTTTTGCAGGGAAAATCTCAATTAATCCTGGAGGAATTGGCTAAACGGATGGAGCAGGCTGTAGATCGTCTTGCTTTTGAAGAGGCTGCTGTTTTGCGTGATCAGATCAAGAGTCTGCGCCTTGTACAAGAACAACAAGGTGTCGTGCAATTACGTGGGGATGCGGATGTGATTGCCATTGAGGCACAGCCTGGTTTCGCTTGTATACATTGTGTCACAGTACGTGATGGGCATGTGTTAACGAGCCAAAGTTTTTTCCCTTCTGTACCCAAGCTGAGTTTTGACGAAAAAAATGATGAGCGAGCATTGTGGGAGCAAGTCTTTGAAGCATTCATCGCTTTTTATTATGTTGATGCGCCGGAGAGAATCCCTGCCTTGATCATTACGCATGAACCGATTGCTGAACTTAATCTTTTGCAATCAATGTTGAGTGAATTACGCGGAAAAAACTGCCAAATTCAAATTGCTCCACGGGGTGTTAAAGCACGCTGGTTAGATTTTGCCCGGGATAATTTACGGTTGGCTATAGCCGACTACATGGCTTCATCAGCAACGATGAAAAAACGATATCAATCCTTGAATGAGTTGTTAGAGCGAGATGTTCCTATTACACGGATGGAGTGTTTTGATATTAGTCATACGAAGGGAGAGGCTACGATTGCTTCCTGCGTAGTTTTTGATGCCCAAGGGCCATGTAAAAAAGAATATCGCCGCTTTAATATTGATGGTATTACTCCTGGTGATGATTATGCCGCTATGGAGCAAGCTATTTTCCGGCGGTTTAAGCGCCTGATACAAGAACAGCATTTGCCCGATGTCCTGATTATTGATGGTGGTAAGGGGCAGGTCGCGGTGGCAAAACGTGTTTTTGCTGCCTTGCAAATAGAGGGAGTAACCTTGGTTGGTATTGCTAAAGGACCCGAACGAAAAGCGGGATGGGAGCGGTTGATTTTAGCGACGGATGAACTGGAAAGGACTTTACCTGCTGATTCCCCTGCCTTGCATCTTTTACAACATATTCGCGATGAAGCCCATCGTTTTGCCATCAGTGCACATAGAAAAAAACGACAGAAAGCGAGGCTTGATTCATCTCTGGAAACCATTGAGGGGGTTGGGCCTAAAAGACGACAGGCGTTATTGCGTCGTTTTGGTGGTCTCCGTGAGCTAGCGAAAGCCCCTCTTGATGAAATAGCCAAGGTTAATGGCATTAACCAGGAGTTGGCAACACGAATATTTCAACATTTTCACCAATAAGTTAGCAAAATATGGACATTCTAGCCAAGTCATGAGATCTGAATTGGATGGCTCCCTGACACCTTGCCGGCGGCAATTTATAGATTTTTTTCCGTTCACAAAAAGAATAAAAAGAAATTTTTATTTTCTAAGTAGCTAATTTTTTGACATTTAGTCTTGTTGTCTTAAGCGTTGGAATTTCAATTTTATCCAATATAAACAGTTGGTTATATTATATTTGCTGGGTAACTAAACTTTTTAATTCCATGACCGAAATAGTAGCTAGAAGGTGAAATCGCATTTAAGCACACTTCTTGCATTACAAAGATTACGTTAATTAGGGGAATCACGACATGAGAAAATTTGCCGGAGTGATTACACTGATGATGGTGGCTTTTCAAGCCAAGGCAGTGAGTTATTATGGTACAGGGCTTTGTGCTTACCCGCAATACCAATGTATCAAAGTTGGGAGTGGACAAAGCTGGGAGAAATTGTTTCCTGATGAACAGCAACGCGATATCGTCCAGCGTTTAAATCGGTCTTATAATTATTTATGGGCAGGGAAGGTGATTGTTGTACCACGTAACCTGGCTCAAAAAACGCTCCTGGATTTCTCTCCATTCCCTTTAAGAATTGATGCTGAAGGTGAAAAACAAGTGATTGTAGACCAGGATAAACTGGCTTGGGGTGCCTATGATGCGCAAGGACAGTTGGTAAAATGGGGACCTATTTCTTCTGGTAGGGATAAATGTCCCGATAGCGCTCATTCCTGCAAAACAATGACAGGTATATTTCGTTTCTTCAGCAAAGAAAATGAAAAATGCCGTTCCAATGTTTACCCAATAGGACGTGGTGGAGCGAAGATGCCTTATTGCATGTATTTCCACAAAGGGTTTGCTTTACATGGTTCATTTGACATACCAGGCTATCGTGCCAGTCACGGTTGCGTGAGATTATTTACTCGTGATGCTGAATGGCTCAATCATGATTTTGTTGAGACCTCTACTGAGAAAAATAATTATCTGGGAACAAAAGTGATTGTTCGTCCAGTTATGATGAGTGAGAAACAGCAATGAAAAAAATAATTCAACTGAGTCTAACTGGTGCACTGTTCTTCTCTGTATTTTCGGCATCAGTTTTCGCTGAGGCGGAAGAAAAAGATAATAATAAACTCCCACTTGGGTGTCGGGATACTGGGTATCAGTTTGAACTGAAGACATTGCATTTATTGCCTGGAAAAAGTGGCGATCGGCAATCGATGTATTTCTTGTTTAATACCTTGGGGCAGCCCGTGAGCCTTTATCAAATGAGAGATGAAGAAAGCTCGCGTAGTATGTATTTAAATCATGCCATTAACCCTCGTCAATGGGCGGTGTTATCAACGAGTGAGAAACAGGTAAAATTTATTTGTACGGTACCTGATAAGAAATCACGCTATGGCAAAATTGTGGATTGCTCGGAAAGTATTACCGTCTGTGAGTACACGAACGTCCGCTATGGTATGAATAATCGGGGTAACTATTGGATAGTCAATTCCAATACAAGAAATGGGGCATTAAGGGAAGTAGTGCGATACGGCATTATTCCTGCGCAGTAAACCGCAATTATTGTGGTAAACAAATAAAGAGGGGAATTACCATGAAATCATTCGTACCATGGTTTTATCTGGTTGCTGCTACTGGAGGTCAAGCTGCCTTTGCGATTAATGGCTTGGATGCTTATCGTCAGGGGAATTATCCATTGGCTGCACAGACGCTAATTAATCAGGCGGGTAAAGACCCCATTGCAGATTATTATTTAGGCCGCATGCGCCTCTATGGCTATGGTCAATTAAAAAATAATGCTATGGCTCTGCGGTATTTCAATCAGGCTGCGGAGAAAGGCGTTTTGCCAGCCCAGCAATTTCTTGCCCGTTATAATCTCGTAGAGGCAAAAAATCTCGAGCAGGCTTTGTATTGGTTTAAAAAATCGGCGGCAGCAGGGGATATACAGGCACAAATGTACTGTGCAGCTGCTTATTTGTTTGGTCTTGGCACAAAAGAGAATCCTGATATAGCCAGACGTTACTATATTGATGCTGCCAAAAGTGGTAATGCGATTGCGCAATATACTTTGGGAGATCATTTCCTGGATAGTCGTCATGGCGAAAATAAAAAGCTTGGTGTGATTTGGTTAACCAAAGCGGCCGATCAAGGGAATCCTAAAGCCCAATTAGCCCTGGGTGAACTGTACCTTGCCGGTAAAGTAGTCGGTCTTGACAAGGCCAAGGCACAAGATTTAATAACAAGATCGGCAACACAAGGGTACGTGCCAGCTATGCTCATGCTCGGTGAAATGGCGGTAAAAGAAAAAAATTTCCAAGTTGCCAAAGATTGGTTTACTAAAGCAGCTATTGAAAATGATGTTCATGGAGAGCTGGCTCTGGCGCGTTTGTATTTAATACCAGAGTCTAGTTTTAATAATCCACAAACTGCTTTTATGTGGATGTTGCAAGCAGCGCAGAATGGTTCTAGTGAGGCGCAGGAAGCCTTGGCTTTAATGTATAAAGAGGGCACAGGAGTCGCTGCTGATGAGCGTTTGGCAGAGCAATGGCAGCTAAAAGCGAAAGAAACGGCTGCCAATGAAGCGAAAGTGACCGCGCTGAACGAAGCTGCCCGTTGGTTAAGTAATGATAAAACAAGCTCTTTCACTGAGGATGAAACGTATCGTTTAGGGGGTATCTATAGTGCCTGGAAAAATCCTCTTGCATTAAAAGAGAATAATTATAATCAGGCTCCACAAATGGAAGGAGTCACTCGGGCTGAACTATATAAACCCCAATTTGTTATGGTTAAGCCCAATGATATTGCTATTAATGATTATTTTGACCTCCTTGCGCCAAGCATGGGCAGTAATCAGCAAACAGCGTTAATTTTCCCCCGTTATCCTCTTGATCAACAAATAGAGGCGTTACAGCAAAATGAATCGTTAGTTTTAAAGCATAAAGCACGAGTATCCATGATTAATGAGGGCTTGCCTTATCCTGATAAAGCTGGGCCGCAACGTTTTGATTATTTTGATGAAATGACGAAAGGATGGGAGCATCAAGCCAATTACCAAGCAGTTCTTAGCCAACTGTATGGCCAGGCAATTCTTGGCGATTCTGATGCCCAATTTGAGTTAGGACAGCTTTATCAATATGGGGTTGCCGTTGCTAAAAATCCACAGCAGGCAATTGTTTACTATGAGTTAGCTGCTATACAACAAGATGTACGGGCTGAATACAATTTAGGTATTTTATATCTGGAAGGACAAACAACCCCCGTTGATTATCAAAAGGGAATAAATTGGATGACTGATGCTGCTTTTAAAGGAAATCCTTATGCTCAGTATGTGTTGGCTTCCATTTATGAAAAAGGGTTCACTGAGCCTAATGGTACTGTGGTTGTTCAGCCTGACATGCAGCAAGCAATGGCAATGTATTATCTTGCCTCAGCCAATGGCTATGGTTTGGCGGAATACCATTTGGCGGATTATCTGGTTAAGCAATCGAAGAATGGTTTAAGTGTTGCTGCGAAGAGAAATCGTACAAAACTAATTAAACGACTTTATGCAGGAGCAGTGGCAGATGGTGTCGCCGAAGCCCGGTTACCCTTGGCGTTTTATAATGCGATGGATGACAACCCAGAAAAGCAAGCGCAAGCGTTTGCTGTAGCCAAGGAAGAAGCGAATACAGGTGATAGTCGTGCTGCTTTATTATTAGGAATGATGTTTGAAAGAGGTTTATCGGTAGCGGCCAATCAAGTGGAAGCCTTATATTGGTATCAGCAAACTGCGATGAATCCAGCCATTGCTTTCATTCTTGGTACTTATTACAGCCAAGGCATTGGGCTTACCAAGGATTTGCAAAAGGGGAGGGCGCTTTTACAACAAGCAGCTGATGCGAATTTTTCCTATGCCAACCTGAATTTAGCGGTATTGAAACAACAATCAGGAGAAACCTTCCTCGCTGATTTAGATAAGGCGCGTGAGTTAGGCAATAGTAAAGCGGGTTTATTGCTTGCTGATTATTATCTCGCTCAAGCCAGTGATCCCGAAAAAATGCAACAGGCTCGTGATATTTACCAGCATTTTGCTGAAAAAGGGGATAAAGAGGGGCAACTGAAGTTAGGTTATCTTTACGATAAAGGTTTTGGTGGCCAAATCGATCGGACAACAGCTGCAAAATGGTACAGTTTGGCTGCAGAACAAGGAGAGCCTGTAGCCCAATATCTGCTTGGTCAACTTTATCAATTGGGTCGTATAGGTACTCAACCCGATTATGCTGCTGCTAAAAAATGGTACGCAGCTGCACAAACCAGTTACCCCAGAGCATCAGTAGCGCTTGGTTTTATCTATGATACGGTTGATGATAATTACTTGAAAGCATTAGAAAATTACCAATTGGCTGCGGAAAAGAATGATGCAGTGGGCCAATATAACCTCGGACTGGTGTATGAGGATGGTAAGGGCTTGCCAGTTGATTATGTCAAAGCAAAAGATTTTTATACCAAAGCAGCATCACTTGGCTATAGTAAAGCAATGACACAGCTTGCCGATCTCTATTTTTCGGGTGCCTTAGGTAGCAGAGATGAACAACAGGCCCTGCACTGGTATAAAAAATCAGCCGCTTTAGGGGATGGCGATGCACTGTATCAATTAGGATTATTATCTGAAACAGGGGTTGCTACGAAACTTGATTTTGCTGATGCGACTAGTTATTACCAGCAAGCAGCAGCAAAAGGGAATGAAAAGGCCAAGCTTGCACTGGCCAGGATGTATCAGTATGGTTTAGGCATACCTAAAGATAATGAACAAGCAGCACGTTTGTATGAGGAATTAGCTGCAAACAATAACGCCTATGCCCAATATCAACTAGCTCAAATGTATTTAGATGGTCTCTTGGGCGAACGCAAACCTGAGTTGGGCAAGAAATTATTGGAACAAGCCAGTGCAAATGGTAGTCCACAAGCAAGTAAATTGTTGCGATGGATGGATGCCCAGCAGCAAGAGCGCTTTAGTTTCATTGAACCTATCTCCATCAACAAGGTGCCGTCTTTAGCTGATAAATCAGCTGATTTAATGTATTTCGATGCCTTAAGTGAATGGAACAGTGGTGATGAGGCTTATTCACGGATGATCCTGGATCGCTTAAGGAATCAATTCCCGCAATATGTGCCAGCCAAACGTGCTTATGAACAATTGAATCAGCAGGATATTGCGTTCTCGGGCTGACTCAAATCAAAATGTAATTGAAGGAGTCGCGCTATCATTCAAGATAGCGCGATATTAAGATTCCAGTGGTAAGTATTAAACGCAAGTTCTGATCCTCGCAGATAATTTTAGGCAAGAATAATTTTTGGCAGAGAGCCTTATTTTATCTAAAAAGAGCTTTGAGAAAGGGTAGCACTGTTGTGAGAAAGAGGAACCGAACCGGGAAACCCGGTTCGGTGTTTACGTTACAGACTTAGAGCGACGGAAACACTGGGTTTAAGCTGCCATGGCTTTAACACGTGCGCTCAGGCGGCTTTTAATACGGTTAGCTTTATTTTTGTGGATCAAGCCTTTACCAGCTGCTTTATCAATAATGGGTTGTGCTTTAGCATAGGCAGCACTGGCAGCTTCTTTATCACCAGCTTCAACAGCCTTAAGAACATTTTTAACGAAGGTGCGGAACATGGAACGTGCACTAGCATTATGTTGGCGCAGTTTGACGTTTTGGCGCGCACGTTTGATCGCTGATTTAATATTTGCCACTTAAGAATCTCCACTCATTTTCAGATGTCACAAAAGATGCTGATCATGCACAATGCGCCAGAATTTGTCAATATACCCAAAGAAATAGAGCGTTGTGCGTGTAAAGATTAGCACCGAACAAATTGTCGCCCTTGAACGTGCCTATGCCGGTGTCCGATTTAATTACTGAGTACTATTCAGCTGGCAAGATTTTCCAATAGCAAAATACAAAGAAATCCAATAAAAAAGCAGGCTGTAATGACGGGTGTTTCAGTAAATTCTTGTTCATGGGCTTCGGTTAACAATTCTTCTGTGACCAGATAAAGCAAGGCTGCTACACCAAAAGCCAGGAAACCATCGGTAATAACAATGGGTAATTGCGATAATAAAGTGGCACCAACAATACTGCCAATGGGGATCAATAAAGCAAGGCAAAAACTTAGCAGTAAACGAGTTTTAATTCCCACCGAGCGGCTGCCTAAGGTTGCTGTGGTTGATAACCCTAAAAATAGAATTTCCATTGCCAAGGCGATGGCAATCAGGATGCCTCCTCTGGCTCCTGCCAAAAAGGAAACACCAATTAAGATACCGTCAATGAATAAATCAACACCCACTGCACTTACTAGACCCAGTGAAATTCCTTTTCTTTGCTCTTCATTCTCCATGAGCCTATTTGAAAATTTTTTAAGCAACAGCATCGAAATGACGCCTAAAGAAAAACCGATAATGAGCGCTATAGGTTCATTTTCAGCGCCAAGTTTGGGTAACAACTCTTTCGCAACCGCGGCAAATACGACACCTGCTGCAAAATGTTGCGTGGCAGCGGTTAATTTATCATTGGGCTGATAGACACTGGCAATTGCACCACCGAGGATCATAGCAAACGCTGGTGCCAGGGAGTATAATGCGATAGTAGGGAGTGAATTGACTATCATGAAAATCCTTTTATTTCTGCAATTCAGTTACTGTAACAGAAAGTTAACAGCCAAATTTAAAAAGATAAAAAATCTTTGCTAAAAATCAATAAAAACTGGTTTCTCGGTATATCATAGAGCACGCCTTAAAAATTAATTAAACTATGTCTGCGATTGAAACCATGGTACCAAAACGACAAAGCCTGCTGCGCTCTACCTCCCTTGTGTCGATAATGACGCTAATGTCTAGGCTTGTGGGCTTTGCACGCGATATGATACTGGCGCAACTGTTTGGTGCGCAGGCAGGGATGGATGCTTTCTATGTTGCTTTTAGAATCCCCAATTTTATGCGCCGTTTATTTGCAGAGGGTGCTTTTTCACAGGCTTTTGTGCCGGTACTTGCCGAATATCAACAAACACGGACGGTTGATGAAGTACGGACTTTTATTGCTCGTATTGCGGGGCAATTAGGAGTGATTCTTTCAATAGTCACAGTAATCGGGGTTTTGGCAGCCCCTGTGATTATTTTTATTTTTGCACCAGGTTTTGGCGAGAACAGTGTACGTTCAGTGCTTGCAACAGAAATGTTGCGCTTAACTTTTCCTTTTCTAATGCTGGTTTCCCTAACTGCCATGGCTGGCGCTATCTTAAATACCTATGGTTATTTTGGCGTTCCAGCATTTACACCCGTGTTACTCAATATCTGCATGATTCTGGCGGCGCTTTATTTATGCCCATTGCTTAGCCAGCCCGTCGTTGGCTTGGCTTGGGGGGTATTGATCGCGGGAATCGCTCAATTATTGTTTCAAATCCCTTTCCTTTACCAACGAAAATTGCTGGTTAAACCCAAATTGGTGTGGAGCGATCCGGGTGTAAAACGCGTTTTAAAATTGATGATCCCTGCTTTGTTTGGTGTGTCGATTGCGCAGATTAATTTAATGGTTGATTCTATTTTTGCATCCTTCTTGAAAGTGGGTAGTGTGACCTGGTTGTACTACACGGATCGGCTGACCGATTTTCCTTTAGGTGTGTTTGGAGTAGCGATTGCTACGGTTATTCTACCTCATTTATCCCGACGCCATGCGGAACAAAGCAACGAGAAATTTTCTCGCGCACTGGATTGGGGATTGCGCTTGTTACTGTTGATAGGGATTCCCTCCGCGTTAGGATTGTCTTTATTTGCCATGCCTTTAATTGCTGGTTGTTTTGCCTATGGTAAATTCTCAGCCTATGATTTAATTCAAACTCAAAAAAGTCTTATTGCCCTGGGTTCTGGTGTACCAGCTTTCATGATGGTTAAGGTACTTGCTTCAGGTTTTTATGCTCGCCAGGACATCAAAACACCGGTCAAAGTAGGTGCTTTGGTCATGTTAATCAATAGCTTACTGTGTCTGGTGTTCATTTGGCCTCTTGCTCACGCAGGCCTTACTTTGGCTTCGGCGTTGGCAGGTTATATTAATTGTGCGATCTTGTTGTTCCTATTAAAGCGACGAGGGATTTATCAACCAATGACAGGTTGGCTTAAGTATATTCTGCAGTTAGGCGTTGCCAATACCGCAGTGGCAGTCTATTTGCTGTTAATGACGGGTAGTGTGAGTTTTTGGTTAGCCCAATCGCCTGTATTAAGATTAACCTGGTTACTGGCCCATGTGACGGTTGCAGTATTGATTTATTTTGTAAGTTTATATGTGACTGGCATTCGTCCAGCGCAATTTCGTGGTCATATGAAGGAGTAATGATGCGCGCAGATCTGTTTTATGGTACTCATTCTGAAAAGGCCGTGCCTTTGTTTTTAGTGACTAAAGCCGAATGGGAAAAGGGTTTGGAAACTTTAAATGCCGCAGAGCGTAATGCGTTTTTTGGGCAGCAATTCAAAGGTAAAGCGGGTGATCTTTGTCTGCTCAATACGCAGGATGGTCTTCTTCACAAGGTCTATCTCGGCACGGGTGATGACGATAATCAAAGTCAAGCACTTGCTCAAGCTGCTAAATCCTTGCCGCCCGGCCATTATATTCCACAACAGGATTTAAAACAGGAAGCCTGTATCGCTTGGGCACTAGCACAATATCGTTTTGCCGATTATAAAAAACAAGACACGCTTCCTACTGTTCTCATCGTCAATAAAGCGCAATTGACGGCAATCTTGGCAGACTGTAATGCCATCTTCCTGGTGCGTGATTTAATCAACAAGCCGAGCAATGATATGGGGCCAGAGGAATTAGCCAAGGTATTGGCTGATTTGGCAAAGGAACATCACGCGCATTTTGAGCAATGGGTCGGTGATGAGTTGCTAGTTGCTAATTTTCCTGCGATTCATACCGTTGGTCGAGCATCGGCAAAAGCACCCCGTTTATTATCTTTGACCTGGGGTGATGAGAAACATCCACGTGTAACCCTGGTGGGGAAAGGGGTTTGCTTTGATAGCGGCGGCCTGGATATCAAACCATCAAGTGGTATGCGTTTGATGAAAAAAGACATGGGTGGTGCTGCGCATGTGATTGGCTTGGCGCAGTGGATCATGACCCAGCAATTGGCTATTCGTTTACAAGTTCTTGTTCCGGCTGTTGAAAATTCAGTAGGCCCTGATGCCTTTCGCCCAGGCGATGTTTTAACCATGAGGAATGGTTTAACGGTGGAAATCGATAATACGGATGCAGAAGGGCGGCTAATCTTAGCGGATGCAATCACCAAAGCGTGTGAAGAAAAACCTGAAGTGCTTTTTGATTTTGCTACCTTAACAGGCGCTGCCCGTGTTGCTGTGGGGACTGAGATAGCTGCTATGTTTTGCAATAACGATGATGTTGCACACACATTGATTGAATCATCAAGGGCTGTTGATGATCCGATTTGGCGTTTACCACTCTTTGCCGGTTATGACTCGATGCTTGACTCATCAATTGCCGATTTGGTGAATTCAAGTTCTTCCGGTTATGCCGGCGCTATCACCGCAGCGTTATTCATACAACGCTTTGTTACCTCCTCTATTCCCTGGATCCATTTTGATATTATGGCCTGGAATGTCAGCAGCAAGCCAGGAAAACCAGAAGGTGGCGAAGCGATGGCATTGCGTGCGGTAGCACATTATTTGTTAAAAACGTATGGGAAATAAAGGGCTTCATTAATACTGTTAAAGGTGGTCGTGTTATAGCCTTTGGTTTTCACCCGGGCGGGCTGGTCTTAGACTCCACCTGTTATATACCGACTGGGTGACACCTAAACGAAATGTAGCGAAAATTTGATGAAGGCCTGGGTGAGTGACCCTAGGCATTTTACCAGGCTACAATTCAATGTCATGAGTATGCAGTTCACATTGTTTTGCACGGTATTCACGGTAATGGGCGCGGCTTAATTCCTTGGCTGCCTCGTCGTTGACAACGATTTCCATAACGCGGCGAAAGCGTGCATAAAAGCTGGGAATTGGAGCAGCCAAATTTAGCAAAATATCATTGAACCCGCGTGGCTCTCCCTGATAGCCAAGCTGTATGGGGGGCGGCGGCTCTGGCCCCTCTCCTTGCAAATTATGAGGGATGAAACTATTGTCTTTGAAAGTCCACAGTAACTCATCCAGTTGTTCCGCGTCCTGTTTTGTATCGCAGTAGACGAAAACCTGATGGCCACGTAGATAGGCTTTTTCCAGCAAACGGCAAGCCAGTAACCAACGAGAAGACAGCTCATTGCTATTTAATAAGTAGAAATCAACGCGTACTGATGACATGGCGTAATAACTCAATTAATAAAGGGACAGGGCGGCCAGTCGCATTGCGTTTTTTACCTGAGATCCAGGCCGTGCCTGCTATATCCATGTGAGCCCAACGGTATTTTTTGGCAAAGCGTGAGAGAAAGCAGGCAGCGGTAATTGCACCAGCACTGCGATCAAAAGAAGCATTGATCATATCAGCCAGGGGACTATCAAGGGCCTCCTGATACGCTTCATCCAGTGGCATGCGCCAGGCCTTATCGTCACTTTCATTGGCGGCAGCAAGAATCCTATTAGCCAGCTCCTCGTCTTCCGTCATAAACCCTGTATTGACATGGCCCAGTGCTATAATCATCGCCCCGGTAAGTGTCGCAAGATCGATAACCCAATCGGGTTGAAACCGTTCTGCATAAGTTAGGGCATCAGCTAACACTAACCGCCCTTCGGCATCAGTATTTAGTATTTCAATCGTCTGACCGGACATGCTGGTAACAATATCGCCCGGTTTTATGGCCGTGCCACTGGGCATATTTTCTGCACTGGCAACAAGGCCAATCAGGTTAATCGGTAATTTTAATGTTGCACAGGCTTTGATGGTTCCAAAGACGGCTGCAGCACCAGACATATCATATTTCATTTCATCCATGGCATTACCTGGCTTTAGGGTTAAGCCGCCAGAGTCAAAGGTGATCCCTTTGCCAACCAGGACAACCGGTTGGGTATCACCACCGCCACAATATTGCATTTCAATTAAACGGGGGGGTTCTGCACTGCCCTTAGCAACCGCAAGCAATGCGCCCATGTTCATGGCTTGCATATCCTCAGGGCACATTATTTTTGCGGAGAGATTTTCGTGCTGTTGTGCCAGCTCCATAGCCTGTTCTCCCAGGTAGGTGGGAGTGCAATGGTTGGCCGGTAAGTCGGCTAGGGTGCGAGCGAGCTGTACGCCGGCGGCGATTGCTTTGCTGGTTTCGATAACAGTGCCGGATGCCCCTGGCAGATAAAAATCAATTGCTTCGAGTCGATTGGGTTTTTTATTTTTGGTTTTAAAATCAGAAAGTTGGTATAACTGTGCATCTAACTGCAGCAGCATTTGTTGGACTTGCCAATCGGCATGATGCTCATCGACCTGGGGTAAACAGATCGTGGCTGTAACGATACGTTGTTTAATCAGCGCGGCACCGACGTCACCAAGGCGTTTGCGCAAATTTTTTGCAGAAAATTTGGCTTTTTTGCCACAATGAAGAAGCATTAGACTGTGACCATCAATATCAGCCTGCCATATAGAATCGCCTTCATCATTTAATTTTTTAAATAAACGGGAAATAAGATGATTGCATTGCTTATCCAGTGTTTTGCCAAAATCACACAAGCCGCAGTCGTCAAAGAAGCCAAGAACAAGGCATTCATTGGTTTTAAGTGATGGTGTTGCAATTAACCCATACTTCATTTCTACTTCCTATCATGCGCAAAAACTGCTAGTTTACCTAGGGTCGGTTCGTAATTCTACTGCCATTTCTGGGAAGACGTTAAGCAATCCATCTTCTTATGGTATGCTGTGCTGTTAAAGAATCTACGTATAAGTATCGTGAACGATTCAGGAGAAACTAATTTTGTCCAAAATCTATCTAATACGTCCTGATCAATAGAGACAGGCCGTGCTGATTTTTCGTTATTTAGCCAAAGAAGTTTTTGTTACTTTAGCATCGTTAACAACTATCTTGTTGTTGATTTTCATGTCTAATCAATTTGTACGTTATCTTAATCGTGCTGCCAGTGGACAAATTCCTGGCATGATCATTATGAAATTAATGATGCTGGAATTGCCAAACCTTATGGGATTATTGCTCCCGCTTGGATTTTATGTGGCTTTGTTGATTGCTTATGGCCGTCTCTATGCTGAAAGTGAAATGACGGTGTTGCAAGCCTGTGGTTATGGACCTTCTCAATTACTGCGCCATAGTTTTGTGATGGCCGCGGTGGTCAGTGTATTAGTAGGGATTATCATGATATGGGCAAGTCCGGTGATTGCCACTGAGCGAGCAAAATTATTACGTACAACCGGTATTCAAACCGCCATTCAAATGATTGTGCCAGGTCGATTTAGGGCTTTATCGGAAGGCAAGCAAGTCTTTTATGTTGAATCAATGAATCGAGAACACTCAAAAGCACAGCAAGTATTTCTGGCGCGCCAGGTTGTTAAAGATAATCATTTGCAATGGGATATTCTGTTGGCAGAGCGGGCTTTTGCTGAAACTGATCCGAATACCCTGGAAAACTATATTGTTTTGCAACAGGGCAGTGAATATGAAGGGATGCCTGGAAAGGCCGATTTTCAGGTTTCAGAATTTGATCAATACAAAGCACGGTTGCCCCATCCGGTAATTGAAATAGAAAAAGACATTCGTACGACGGATACGGCCAGTTTGTTGCCCTTCAATAACCCAGATAAACGGAAAGCTGCAGAATTGCAATGGCGGTTATCGGTACCGATTATGGTGTTGACTTTAACCTTAGTGGCCGTTCCCTTAAGTCGGGTTAATCCGCGTGCAGGTAAATATGCAAAATTGTTACCTGCGATAGTTCTTTATATTGTGTATGCCAATTTTATATTTGTTTCTCGCGACTGGATCATAGCTGGCAAAGTGCCGCTGTGGTTTGGCATGTGGTGGTTACACCTTGCTGTTGCAGGAATAGGTATACTGTTGATTTGGCGTAATCAGGTGAAATTGTCATGAAATTGCTCGACCGTTACATCGCAAAAACGGTTTTGGCAGCCATTGCTTTGGTGACCTTGATGCTTGCAGGGTTACAAGTGTTTATTCTCTTTGTGAACCAGTTAGATGATTTGGGTAAGGGGGATTATGGTATCGTCCAAACAGCCCTTTATGTTTTTTTACAGATGCCTTACCAGGTTTACTTGTTTTTTCCGATGGCTAGTTTGTTGGGCTGTTTGATTGGTTTAGGTATTATGGCTAACCATCGCGAATTAGTTGTAATGCGCGCAGCCGGGATGTCTATTGGTCAAGTCACACTGGCTGTACTTAAGGCTGCTTTATTCCTTATTCTTTTTGTCACTTTGGTAGGGGAAACCATCGTGCCAAGGCTGGCTTCTTATGCCAATGATCAAAAAATACAGGCTATGAGCGGTGGCCAGACTTTACGTACAGCGCATGGTGTTTGGCTGCGCCATCTAAATGATTTTATTTCCATCGGAACTATCTTACCTAATAATACCTTGGAATTAGTGTTTCAATATCATTTCGATGAATCTCATAAAATGCGTTTTGCCCGTCACATCGACAGAATTAAGTATGTGAATGGTCAATGGGAAGCCCATGATATAGCGGAAACCATCATTAATGACGAGGGTACACAGACTCGCAAAATTAAAGCAATGCCCTGGGACGTCCCGGTGAAACCGGATATTTTAAGCGTCAGTAGTCGTGAACCGGATGAAATGACTTTGCATGAATTACGTCAATATTTGCGTGCCCAGAAACACAGCCATCAAAATGTAGGTAATTACCAATTGGCTTATTGGCAACGGCTGATACAACCATTGACAACGGTCGTGATGATGATCCTGGCTATCCCATTCATTTTCGGCCCGCTGCGCTCGTCAACCATGGGGTCAAAATTATTGGCTGGAGCTACGGTGGGTTTTGGATTCCATATTGTCAATCGTTTCTTCGGACCGGTAAGTCAGGTATTTCAATGGCCGCCGGAAATCGCTGCCTTAGGACCGACTTTTATATTTGCTTTGTTAGGACTTTATCTGATGGGTAGGGTTAGATAGTGGTTATTATTCGTCATGTACTTGAAGGAGTACTCAACCCTTTTTTCCTGTGCTGGGTATTATTGTGCGTTTTTTTGATCCTGCTATGGCTGCACGGAGACAGTATGTTGGTGCGTTGCGGCTTCCTAGTGGTCGCGCTGTTACTTTTATTATGCAGTACGGGCTGGATACCTCAAGCGGTTACCCGTCAATTGGAAGATCAGTATCCTGTTATTACCCAGGTTGATCCTGCCATTCATTGGGTGGTGGTCTTTAGCGGGGGGCAATCAGAAATGCCAGGACAAGCAGTAAACAGCTTGTTATATTCAGCCAGCATCAAGCGATTGTTAGAAGGAGTAAGGCTCTATAAACAATTACCGCAAGCAAAATTATTACTCTCAGGAGGGGGGTATGGTTTTGAGCTGCCTGAGGCAATGCGTATGGCAGAGTTAGCGTCTTGGTGCACAATTCCGGCTGGTCATATTGTTTTAGAAAAAGCCTCCATAAATACCGCTGATCAAGTTAAGGCAATTAAAAAAATCGTCCATGAAGAACCATTTTATTTAGTCACTTCTGCTATTCATATGCCACGCGCAATGGCGCTTTGCCAGGCGAGAGGCATGCATCCTATCGCAGCGCCGACTGATTTTACTTTTTATTGGAATGATGAGCGTTGGGGTAAAACCTATTTGCCTAACCCGCATAATCTTTTTTATTTAAGTATTGCCATGCACGAACTGTTAGGGCGCTTATGGGCAAAACTACATGGTGATTACAAATAAAATGATTGGAAAGACAACAGAATACAGCTTTTCCAAACGGATGTTGTAATCCCCATGATCGTTCTTTCAATCGATACAATTCATAACGTCATTGATAATGATTAACGGCTAACTGCAACTAAAAGTTATTTCAATGAGCGCGATTTCATGGCGGATTAGAGGAAAAATCGCAATGCATGGGTATAAACTTTAAGCAAAAATCGGTAAAATAAGCCACTTTAATCCATTTTGTAGTTAATATGCCAAAACGTACTGATATTCAATCCGTCCTCATTCTTGGTGCTGGTCCGATAGTCATTGGCCAAGCTTGTGAATTTGATTATTCAGGGACACAAGCCGTCAGGGCGTTGAAAGAAGAGGGATATAGAGTCATTTTGGTGAATTCTAATCCAGCAACGATCATGACCGACCCTGAACTTGCTGATGCAACCTATATTGAACCCGTGCAATGGCAGGAAGTAGCGCGAATTATTGACAAGGAACGTCCAGATGCTTTATTGCCAACCATGGGCGGGCAAACGGCTCTTAATTGTGCTTTGGATTTGGTAAGAGAAGGTGTATTAGAGAAGTATTCCGTTGAAATGATTGGGGCTACTCGTGATGCAATTGACAGAGCCGAAGACAGGGATAAGTTTCGCCAATTGATGAAGAAAATTGGTTTGGAGATGCCGCGCTCAGCAATTGCACACAGTTTGGAAGAGGCCTTTCAGGTACAGGCGCAACTGGGTTTTCCGACCATCATCAGGCCTTCTTTCACCATGGGCGGAAGTGGCGGGGGTATCGCCTATAATCGTGAAGAATTTGAAGAAATTTGTTCTCGTGGCCTCGAATTATCCCCTACCCATGAGTTATTACTTGATGAGTCCGTACTCGGTTGGAAAGAGTACGAGATGGAGGTGGTGCGCGATAAGAAGGACAATTGTATTATTGTTTGTACGATTGAAAATTTAGATCCCATGGGGGTCCATACCGGTGATTCAATTACTGTTGCACCGGCACAGACGTTGACTGACAAAGAATTCCAGCGCATGCGTGATGCAGCTATTAAAGTATTGCGTGCTGTGGGTGTCGACACTGGTGGTTCTAATGTGCAGTTTGCGGTTAATCCTGAAGATGGACGTATGCTAGTGGTAGAAATGAATCCACGGGTGTCACGCAGTTCTGCCCTGGCCTCCAAAGCAACAGGTTTTCCTATTGCTAAAATAGCCGCCAAGCTTGCCGTTGGCTACACGTTGGATGAGTTGGCCAATGAAATTACGGGGGGCAAAACACCGGCGTCCTTTGAGCCCAGTATTGACTATGTGGTTACTAAAATTCCGCGATTTAATTTTGATAAATTTCCTCAAACCCCAGCGACCTTAACTACCCAAATGAAGTCAGTAGGCGAGGTAATGGCAATTGGTTCTAATTTTCAGGAATCGTTACAGAAAGCAATTCGTGGTTTAGAAATAGGTCGCTGTGGTTTGGAACCTTTATTTACTAAAGGTGATATGGCACGTTTACGAGGCCATTTGCGTGAGCCTACGCCTGATCGATTATGGTATATCGCCGATGCCTTTCGCCAGGATTTATCGTTAGAAGAAATATACCAGGAGAGCAAAGTCGATCCCTGGTTTTTAGCACAGATTCAAGAGTTGGTGCTACTGGAACGACTTCTTCATGAAAAATCGATTCAAGACCTGGATAAAATCACGCTGCGCCATCTCAAACGGCATGGCTTTTCTGATGCTTACCTTGCTCGCCTTTTATATTGCAGTGAAGAACAGGTTAGAGCTCATCGATTAAAGCTGGGAGTAGTGCCGGTTTATAAACGCATTGATTCATGTGCGGGGGAGTTTCCCAGTGATACCGCTTATTTGTATTCCTGTTATGAAACGGTTTGTGAGGCAAGGCCTGAGACTGGCAAAAAGAAAATCATGATTCTTGGTGGAGGACCTAATCGCATAGGCCAGGGAATAGAATTTGATTATTGTTGCGTACATGCTGCTATGGCTTTAAGAGAGGCTGGCTATCAAACCATCATGGTGAATTGCAACCCTGAAACAGTATCGACTGATTTTGATACGTCTGATCGCCTTTATTTCGAGCCTGTTACTCTGGAAGATGTTTTGTCAATTGTTGCTGTTGAGAAACCAGCAGGGGTTATTGTGCACTATGGTGGACAAACACCGTTGAAATTAGCACGTGAACTGGAGGCAAACGGAGTGCCTATTATCGGTACGTCTCCAGATGCGATTGATCAAGCAGAAGATCGAGAACGCTTTCAGAAATTAGTGACTGAGTTGAACCTGCATCAGCCAGCCAACGGTACGGTACGTAGTGAAGAGGAGGCGATAGAGCTTGCTAAACGTATTGGTTACCCATTGGTGGTGAGGCCTTCCTATGTATTGGGTGGTCGAGCTATGGAAGTAGTCTATCAGGAAGACGATTTGCGTTATTATTTGGAGCATGCAGTGGCTGTTTCAAATGATTCGCCAGTATTACTGGATAAATTCTTAAACGACGCTATAGAAGTCGATATTGATGCAGTCTGCGATGGTGAAGAAGTAATGATAGGTGCCATCATGGAACACATAGAACAAGCTGGGGTGCATTCGGGTGACTCTGCCTGTACGTTACCTCCTTTTAGTTTAAGTGTAGTGGTGCAGCAGGATTTAATTGAGCAAATTCGCCAAATGGCGCTGAAGTTAGGGGTCGTTGGCTTAATCAATGCGCAATTTGCTATTCAGGCTGATGATATTTATGTGCTGGAAGTGAACCCGCGAGCATCACGAACGGTGCCTTTTGTTTCGAAAGCGACCGGATTACCTCTGGCAAAAATTGCAGCTCGTTGTAAAGTGGGTCAGAGTTTGAAGCAGCAAGGTTTAAGCCAGCACTATCCAATGCCCGCTTTTTACTCAATCAAACTTCCTGTGTTTCCTTTTATTAAATTCTCTGGTGTCGATTCAATTTTAGGGCCAGAAATGAAATCGACGGGCGAAGTCATGGGTATTGCCAGACGCTTTGGTCAAGCTTATGCTAAAGCACAGTTGGGAGCCGGTTGTAATATTGTTAAACGGCGGCGTGCTTTTGTTTCTGTGCGTGATGCGGATAAGGCACGAGTTGGCGAAATAGTTAAGCGGCTTATCCAATTGGGCTTTGAAATAATCGCAACCCGTGGTACAGCCTTGGTTTTGCAAGCGGCCGGGATTGATTGTCGACGAGTTTTTAAAGTGGCAGAAGGCAGACCGCATGTTGTCGATTTTATAAAAAATAATGAAATTGATTTTATTGTAAATACCACAGAAGGTAAGCAAGCAACAGCAGATTCCTTTGCCATTAGACGCAATGCGTTGCAGCATAAGGTCAGCTATACTACAACGCTCTCAGGTGCCGAAGCAGCATGTTTGGCAATGAAATACGAGGACCGTGAAACGGTTACCCGATTACAAGATTTACATTAAAGGTGGTGGTCTATGTCAAAACATCCTATGACAGTGCAAGGAGCAGAAGCGCTTAAAAATGAATTACAGCGTCTTAAATCAATTGAGAGACCGCGTATTATTGAAGCGATAGCAACTGCCCGCGAACATGGTGATTTGAAAGAAAATGCTGAATACCATGCTGCGCGTGAACAGCAAAGTTTTAACGAGGGACGGATTCAAGAGTTGGAGGCCAAACTTTCGAATGCTCAAATCGTTGATCTCAGTAAAGTAACGAATAATGGCAAGGTGGTATTTGGCGCAGTGGTTACCGTATGTCATTTACAAACTGATGCAGAACTCTCTTATCAAATTGTTGGTGAAGATGAAGCGGATATTAAAGTAAATAAAATTTCTTACAGTTCGCCAATTGGGCGCGCCTTAATTGGTAAACAAGTGGATGATACGGTAACAGTAGAAACACCCGGTGGCTTGGTTGAATACGAAATCATCGCTGTAGATTACCATTAGAATCGGTGGCCCGGGTGAAGGTATATCCGAAGCCCGGGATTCAAAATTAAGAGAGCAAGTGCTTTAAAATCCCGGGTTACAGTGTGCAGTCCAGGCTATAGGACTGCGTTCTTCGCAGAATCTTACGGTAAGTGATAAAAAGGGTTAGGCAGCTTGAATCCTTTTTGCATAAAACCGCCTTTCAGATCACTGTCTTGATCGCCAATCGATGCAATAACTGTATAACCTTGATTGACAATTGATTTTCGCGCCTGGGTTTTGAAAGGGGTAATCGAAGGTTGACGATAGGTATCAGGTCGTAAATAAAGGCCCGCCCAATGGTTAAAACCTGCACGTAATAAATTGGCTCTGGTTGCCTTTAATTCAGAAAGAGGGCGTCCAGTGACAAAAAAGACTTTCACACCATGTTTCAGGGCATCCTGGTAAAGAGCTAACATGGGTGCTATTGCTGGTGCATCGGCAGCTAAAATTTCTTTATGTAATTGGTCACGATTGGCAACAAAATCCCGTTTAACCATTTTATCGTAGTTACTTAAACTCGTCTCATCGATATCAAGTACGACAGCCAATTTTTTGGGATTTCTACTCTGGCTGTTTGCTAGAGCTTCTTTGACAATATAACCGCGTGCTTGGGCGATAACTTGTGCCAATTCTTTTTCATAAAGACCAGAATCATGATAAACCTGAATCTCTTTTTTAACTAAGCTAAGATTTGCAGGTTCAGCAAAACCAGGAGAGAAAAACAAAGCAGTACAACTGATTACTGCCAGAGTTTTCATGATAACTTTAAAAGATCCTTTCATCGGTCATTCCACTGAGAGTAAGTGCCGGCATTATAACGCCTAAAGAATGGATGTCAATTGCTCAGCTTGGCTATTTGTATTTCACTTGGTCGGTGTGATAAAATAAAGAACAACTCTATCTAATTGATCTTGAAGAAATTACTAACTCACGGAGTCAATTCTATTTTGATTGCCTCTGACTTCTAAAATGGAGTATCATTCGTCTTTTGCTTTAAATAGAACTGAATTAGTACTATATTAAAGAATATAATTCCTGTAAAATTAAGACTTATTTGGTACTAGATTATTTGGTGTGGGGGTGGTATGCTGCGCATCAGCAAATTGGCCGATTATGGAACAGTTGTGATGGTGTATCTCGCGAAGCGGGCACAAACGCTTTGTAATGCACGTGATATCGCGTTACACACTCATTTGACTGTACCAACAGTCAGCAAATTATTAAAACGCCTAACTGCAGCAGGATTACTGACTTCAGTACGTGGTGTGAGTGGAGGATACCGTTTGCAGCGGGCTGCAAGTGAGATATCAGTCGCCGCGATTATTTATGCTTTGGAAGAGCAGCGCGGGTTGACTGAGTGCAGTTTGCAACCGAATGAATGTTCCTTGCAGGGAGTCTGTCACATTCAAGGCAATTGGCGGTTAATAAGCCAAGCTATCGAAACAGCACTGGATAGTGTGAGTTTGGAGGCATTGGCAAAACCATCTCTCCAAGCGGTTGATATTAACCGCATCAGGCAGTTGGCAAGTGGAGTGAGTAATGGCGAAAAGCAGTGAACAAATTAATTCCCTCCTCGAGCGGGAATATCAACATGGTTTCGTTACAGACATTGAGGTTGAAACCTTCGAGCCAGGTTTGGACGAAGAGGTGATTCGTCGTCTGTCGGCAATTAAAGGTGAGCCAGAGTTCTTATTGCAATGGCGTTTGGCTGCATTCAGGCATTGGCAAACTATGCCGCATCCTGAATGGTCCAGTGTGCATTACTCGCCAATCGATTATCAGGCTATTTCTTATTATTCGGCCCCCAAAAGTAAAAAAGATGCACCTAAAAGTCTTGATGAAGTTGATCCGGAGTTATTGAGGACTTATGAGAAATTAGGTATTCCTTTAAAAGAACAGGAAATGCTTGCCGGTGTAGCCGTTGATGCAGTTTTTGATAGTGTCTCTGTGGCGACAACCTTTAAGGCGAAGTTGGCTGAGGTTGGTGTTATTTTCTGTCCTTTTTCAGAGGCTGTGCATAAATACCCTGATTTGCTACGCCAATACCTGGGCTCTGTTGTGCCTTATCGTGATAATTTTTATGCAGCACTTAATTCAGCTGTATTTAGTGATGGCTCTTTTATTTATATTCCCAAGGGCGTACGTTGTCCTATGGAATTATCTACTTATTTTCGTATTAATGCCGCTTCAACGGGTCAGTTTGAACGTACTCTAATTATTGCAGATAGTGATAGCTATGTATCTTACCTGGAAGGTTGTACCGCACCGATGCGTGATGAGAATCAATTGCATGCGGCAGTGGTTGAATTAGTAGCACTGGAAGGCGCGCAGATTAAATATTCAACCGTACAAAATTGGTATCCGGGTGATAAAGAAGGGAAAGGTGGTATTTATAATTTTGTTACAAAGCGCGGTGCTTGTCGCGGTAAACGCTCGAAAATTTCGTGGACACAAATTGAAACGGGTTCGGCAATTACCTGGAAATACCCTAGTGTCATTTTGCAAGGTGATGATTCAGTCGGTGAGTTTTATTCTGTAGCACTTACTAATAATTTTCAGCAGGCTGATACTGGAACGAAGATGATCCATTTGGGTAAAAACACACGTTCTACCATTATCTCCAAAGGAATCAGCGCTGGTCGATCACACAATGCTTACCGTGGCCTGGTGCGTATCGCTCCTACGGCCACCAATGCGCGTAATTATACGCAATGTGATTCCATGTTAATGGGTTCTGAATGTTCAGCCCATACTTTTCCTTATATTGAGGTTAAAAACCCTACGGCACAATTAGAGCATGAAGCAACCACGTCTAAAATCAGTGAAGAACAGTTGTTTTATTGTCAACAGCGCGGCATCGATACAGAAGACGCCGTCTCCATGATCGTCAATGGGTTCTGCAAACAAGTCTTGAAAGAGTTACCTATGGAGTTTGCTGTAGAGGCTACTAAGTTATTAGGCATTAGTTTGGAAGGGGCAGTCGGTTAATATGTTAGCAATCAATCAATTAAATGTCGCAATTAATGCGCAACCTATTCTAAAAGGCATTGATCTCACCGTAAAACCAGGTGAAGTTCATGCCATTATGGGACCCAATGGTTCTGGTAAAAGTACCTTATCAAAAGTTTTGGCCGGACACCCGGCCTATGAGATAACCGATGGTTCCATCACTTATTTAGGAAAGGATTTATTGCCCTTGGCACCTGAAGAACGTGCTCAAGCGGGAATTTTTATGTCTTTCCAATACCCGGTTGAAATTCCTGGTGTAACCAATATTAATTTCCTTAAAGCCGCGGTGAATGCGGTACGTAAAGGGCAGGGTAAAAACACGCTGGATGCCATTGAGTTTTTAAGTTTTATTCGCGAAAAATGTCAGTTATTAGATATGGATGAGAGTTTTTTATACCGAAGCATCAATGAAGGATTTTCTGGTGGTGAGAAAAAGCGCAATGAAATTTTACAGATGCTGGCTCTTGAACCGAAACTTGCCATTCTTGATGAAACAGATTCAGGCCTGGATATTGATGCATTGCGGATTATTTCGCAGGGAGTCAATGCCATGCGTTCGCCGGAACGCGCCATCATTCTGGTAACCCACTATCAGCGATTGTTAGATTATATTGAACCTGATTTTATTCATGTGTTAGCCAATGGTCGTATCATTAAGTCTGGTGACAAGTCATTAGCATTAGAGTTGGAGAAAAAAGGATACAGTTGGCTTGAGGAGATTGAGCAGGCATGAGTGAACTCCTTGATTTTTATAAGCAGCAAGCGAAGACAGGGATATCAACCATACCCTGGCTAGCCGAATTACAGGCAAAAGGCTTGCGTGAATTGACTCGCTACGGTTTTCCAACACGACAGGATGAGGATTGGAAATACACGCTGGTAGACTCATTTTTGCAGCAACGCTTTGCAAAACAGCAGGGTCTTTTGACGCCTGAATCGACGCCTCCTCGTTCTGATTTACCAGCAAGCATGCAATTAATTATCCAGAATGGTCAAGTATTTGGTACTGATCTACTTGCCAAACAATTGCCGGCAGGGGTTCTAGTACAATCGCTTGCCCAGGCTCTTGAGCAACAGACTGATAAGATTAAGCCCTATTTGGGGCAATTGTTACGTCACGAAAATGGGTTTCATGCGTTAAATACAGCGATGTTGGCCACCGGTGTTGTTATTTATTTGCCAGCAGGTGTTTGTGTTGAAGAACCGATTGTTTTATCGCATTGGCAAGATCAAGCCAATCAGGCTGTTTATGGCCGCCATCTCATTATTGCTGAGGAAGGGAGTCAGGCTACGATCATTGAAGAATATCGAGGTGAAGAAGCGTGTAGTTATTTTACCAACACGATTACTGAGGTATTTGCTGCCGCGCATGCCAAAGTGCTTCATTATAAAATTCAGCGTGAGAGTAAGTTGGCTTATCACATTGGCTATCTTGCAGCGAAGTTGGCAAAAAATAGTCAATTTGATAGTCATTCTTTGAGTTTGGGTGGCAAACTGGTCCGTAGTGATATGAGCCTGGATTTGCAGGAAGAAAATGCGCGTTGTTTACTTAATGGTATTTATGCTCCTGCCGAAGGCCAGCATATTGATCATCACACGACCATCCATCATAGAGTACCCAATTGCCAGAGCGAACAGGATTATAAAGGGATTTTGAGCGGGCGTTCCCGTGCTGTGTTTAATGGCAAAGTAATCGTAGCCAGGGGAGCACAGCATACCCAAGCCAAACAGCAAAATAAGAATCTGCTGTTATCTGCACAGGCCGAAATTGATAGTAAACCGCAATTAGAAATTTTTGCTGATGACGTGGTTTGTACACATGGAGCGACAGTAGGGCAATTGGATGAGGATGCTTTGTTCTATTTGGCAACTCGTGGAATAGATAGACGTGAAGCAAGTAGTTACTTAATCCATGCGTTTGCCGCTGATAATTTACGTCTTCTTCCGCATCGTACGCTTGCGGAATGGATGGGGACTTTGCTAAATCAGCAGTTGAGGTGAGAGTATGAGTGCAGCAACAGCTTTAATTGAAGATCGGGATATAGAGGCTATTCGTGCTGATTTTCCGGTACTGAATCAAACAATAAATGACTATCCCTTAACTTACTTGGATAATGCAGCAACGACGCAAAAACCCAAGTCAGTGATCGACGCGATTGCCCATTATTATTCTTATGATAATGCGAATGTACATCGCGGGGTGCATGCTTTAAGTGTACGCGCTACACAACAATATGAAGCGGTGCGTAACAAAGTGCAGCATTTTATTAATGCTCGCTCCGCTCGTGAATGTATTTTTGTGCGTGGGACGACGGAAGCGATTAATCTGGTCGCACAAAGTTTTGTTGCTCCACGAATCCTTCCTGGCGAAGAAATTTTGATCACTCATATGGAACATCATTCCAATATTGTTCCCTGGCAAATGGTTTGTAAAAAAACCGGTGCCCGCTTACGAGTCGCCCCTATTTCCATTGAGGGCGAAATCCTGTTGGACGAATTTGAAAAAATGCTGAATGAAAACACGAAATTTGTTTCTATCAGCTATGCCTCAAATGCTTTGGGTACCATTAATCCCGTTGCAAAAATGATTGAGATGGCTCATGCCCATGGTGCTTTGGTCTTGCTAGATGGTGCACAAGCCACAGCACATTTGCCTATTGATGTGCAGGCCCTGGATTGCGATTTTTATGCTTTTTCTGGTCATAAAATGTATGGGCCTACGGGCATTGGTGTGTTATGGGGGAAAGAACATCTCCTGGATGATATGGTGCCTTATCAAGGTGGCGGCGAGATGATTAACTACGTTACTCTTGAAGCAACCGAATACGCTGCCCTGCCTCACAAGTTTGAAGCAGGTACTCCCAATATAGCGGGGGTAATTGGCTTAGGTGCTGCTATGGATTATCTATGGTCTTTGGATATGGAGGCCGTTGCCGCTTACGAAGCCCACTTGCTTGATTATGCCACCTTGGCTGTGCAGTCGGTGAAGGGGTTTAATATTATTGGTACAGCGAAACAAAAAGTACCGGTTATTTCTTTTGTCCATGGAAAAATTCATGCGCATGATATTGGCACAATATTAGATAGTGCTGGCATTGCTATTCGTAGTGGCCATCACTGTGCGATGCCATTAATGAGTTTTTTTGATGTGGCTGCAACAAGCCGAATTTCCTTATCTTTCTATAATACGAAGGAAGAAATTGATCGTTGTATTCGAGCCTTGCATAAGGTGAAAGAGGTATTTGCATGAGTATGGAATTGCGGGAGCTTTATCAGGAAATTATTATTGATCATAATCGCAATCCGCGTAATCACCATCCTATGCCTGATGCAACGACCCAAGCGAATGGGTTTAACCCTCTTTGTGGTGATAAATTGACTGTTTATCTGAAACTTGAGGCTGGGATTATCGTTGATGTAAGTTTTGTTGGTTGCGGTTGTGCAATTTCACAGGCCTCTGCCTCGCTAATGACAGAAGCCCTGGTTGGTAAAACAGTTGAAGAAGCGCATCAATTGTTTGAGCGTTTTCATACGATGGTAACCAAAGATGATGATAACCAATTACTCTCTTTAGACAAGCTTGCTGTGCTGGCTGGTGTAAGGGCTTATCCTGCACGGGTTAAATGTGCCACCCTGGCCTGGCATACTCTGGAAGCTGCACTCTCGAAGAGTTCAGAAACTGTTTCTACGGAGTAATTGTCATGTTTGGATTTAAAAAAAAGCAGGATCATGACCTTTTAAAAGAACAGATCATCACAGCGCTTAGAAACGTCTTTGATCCGGAAATACCAGTTAATATTTATGATTTGGGTTTGATTTATGATGTTGCTATTAATGAAGAACAGCATGTTCACATCCAGATGACTTTAACTACGCCTGGTTGTCCGGTAGCACAAACGTTTCCCGGTACTGTTGAACAAGCGGTTAATCAAGTTGAAGGAGTCAGTGATTGCACCGTTGAATTGGTTTGGGACCCGCCGTGGACGCAAGAACGAATGACCGAAGCAGCGCGTCTTGAATTAGGGATTTTTTATTAATGGATAAGGAAGTACTCTGGAAGCCTTCTGCGTCTATAGAATTTTTGCAGCAGCGAGCAAGAATCCTTAGCCAAATTCGTGAGTTTTTCAATCAACGCGGTTATTTGGAAGTCGAGACGCCAATTATGGCGCGTTTCGGTATCACTGATGTTTATTTAGCAAATATCAAAGCAATTTTTCGTGAACAAAGTTATTGCCTGCAAACGTCACCGGAATACCACATGAAGCGTTTATTGGCTGCGGGCAGTGGACCTATTTTTCAATTAGCACGAGTTTTTCGTGACGATGAATTGGGTCGTTGGCATAACCCAGAATTTACCATGCTTGAATGGTATCAATTGGATATTGATCATCATGCTTTGATGGATGAAATGGATGCTTTGTTACAATTGATCTTGAATTGCCAACCCATGTTGAGAAAAACCTATCAACAGGTTTTTCTTGAGCATTGTGATTTTGATCCTCATACAGCAACAATTCCCCAGTTACAAAAGATTGTCCACCGATTTGAACTGGATAACGTGCTCACAGCCAATGAACAAGATCCGGATCAATATTTGTTTTTATTAATGAGTCACGTGGTTGAACCTGCACTGGGCAAAGAACCTTTGCCTGTGGCTGTTTATAATTTCCCACCCTCACAAGCCGCTTTGGCGAAGATCAATCAAGGGGTTGCTGAGCGCTTTGAAATTTACTTTAAAGGCGTTGAACTGGCGAATGGTTTCCATGAACTCACTGATGCCAAGGCTCAGGCATTACGTTTTAAACAGGATCTGGCTATTCGTGCACGGCAAGGTCTATCTCAGCCTCAACCCGATGAATATTTGTTGCAAGCATTGGAACATGGTTTACCACCCTGCAGTGGCGTTGCTCTGGGCATTGATAGACTTCTAGCTTTGGCCTGTAACCAATCAGCGATTGCAAACATCTTGGCTTTTGATTTTAGCCGGGCTTAAGTTTAATTGAGCGTGCTCATTACCTCCGACTTCTCTACCTAAAAACCCTATAACCACTTCCTGGGATTGGCTTAAAACGCTCTTGAAAAACAAGAAAAAGAGAAAAATAATTACGCCTTGGTTGCTCAGAGGGATTTTTTAGCCTTGCGAGGATCCGAATGATCCAGCAAATACTGCAACGATGACGAATTTTGGCTCTAGTCTTGTGATTTCTGGCAATAAAATTAGCCTCGCTAGAACGCGCTGTGTCCGCATTTTTATTCCATAGCGCTTATTTTTATTATTCTGTTTAAGGCCACTTTGTGGCCTTATCTATTGGATACAGCGTTGTAAATCTGGTTTGGTAATTAGCTGAACATCTGAGGTGACCTAGGGTTAAAGAAGGATTTGACCTCCTATACACAATCTTATCCACAGAATTTGTGGATAAGACTTGTGAAGCCCTATACATACCTATTGATATTTTGGATTAGGGCTAAGATTAGCCTTGGTGAAGAGGGCTCTTTCTTTGAAGAGCCCTGGGCTTGAAAACATCTATAGATGTAAAAAAAAGTATCATTTTAGGAGGAGGAATTTTATTGGGTTATAATTTTGTAGCTTTCTTTATCAGAATAATAACTCGTTTTCTCATCGGAGACTTTAATGCCTAACAATACTGGTTCGGACCACTTGGAAATTTTAGTGGATACTGATTGCTCTCACGATGATATTAAATGGCTTAAAAATGCTTTAAACGAATATAATGCAGAAGCATTGCCAGGTAATAATCACCATTTTACGGTGATTAACAGGGATTCTAAAGCTAATATTATTGCTGGCGCTTTTATCTGGACTCATGGCGATACCATGTATTTGGATACGCTCTATGTCGATAAAAAACATAGGAAACAGGGATTTGGCTCACTCATTCTGCATGCGGCTGAATCAAAGGGTCTTGTCCTAAATTGTACGCGATGTATTACCGATACCCTTGGTTTCCAGGCGCAGCCCTTTTATGAAAAATTAGGCTATAAAGTCATTGCCGAAGTACCGGATTATATTCAAGGCCATGCACGTATCTATTTAGAAAAATCCCTGCGGTAAACCTTATACGCACTATTATGGGGCTGGATTTAGTTGGCGCCAAAGTTTATAAACTTCAATTCCCTCCGGATCAGGGTGGTAAGTCATTGGTAAATTGCGCGCTTGCCAGGGTTTGCCAAATTCAGCATAAAAATTATCCAAAGTAAAATATTTCCGATGATCAACATAATAATGGGAATAATCATCGCGTGTAGTAATAAAGGTCACTTTAAGTGGGCTACAATAATACATTGCTGCAAGACACATGGGGCAGGGGTGAGCAAGAATATAAAACTCACAATCAGTCAGATGCTCCGTACCTAACTTTGTACAAGCTTCACGGATAGCAACAATTTCTGCATGGGCAGTCGGATCCTTGGTTTGTGCAACTTGGTTTGTTGCTTGAGCAATGACATGGCCCTGTTGGACTATGAGGCAGGCAAAGGGTCGGCCGCCATGTTTTACATTTTCTTTTGCCAGAGCAATAGTCTGTTTAATAAAATTAGTCATGGTGCTCTCCCGTCCTAGATAGTAGATAGGTAAACAGTCCCTACCCAAATTCCTTCGTTAAAGCGTCAATCAGATGTGGATAGTGAAATTGATAGCCATTTTCCAGTAAACGTTTGGGCATGACTCGTTGTCCTTGGAGCAATAAACAGTCTCCCATTTCACCAAACAGCATACGTATAATAAATGCCGGGATTTTAAATAATAACGGACGATGCATGGCTTTGGCCAGTGTACGAGCAAATTCTGCCTGGCTTACCGGATAGGGTGATGTGAGATTAAAGGCACCGGTTAATTCAGGGTTATCCAATAAGAATAAAAAAGCGTCGACAAGATCCTGGCTATGTACCCAGGAAATGACTTGTCTGCCATCACCTACTATCGAGCCTAAGCCAAAATAAAAACTGGGGGCTAGTTTTTTTAACATACCCTGACCTTTTTTAAGCACAACACCAAAACGGGTAATCGTTGTTTGCATGCCATGCTCAATTGCTGGTTGCAAGGCTTGCTGCCAGCGTAGCCCTATCTCGTTAAGGAAATCCCGCGGGTGGTTAAAATCAAGGATGCTGTTTTCGTCAAAAGCGTCCGGAGCCCCATTCTCCTGCAGGCCATAAATACCGACTGCATTTGCGCAGTAAAATCGAGGTCTTGCCTGTTGCTTGATGGCCCAATCGATCAAAGCAGTACTTGTGTTGACACGCGATTCAATAAGTTGTTTTTTGACTTCTGTAGTCCAGCGGGATGCGCCGATGTTGTAACCACAAAGATTGATGAGTACATCATAGGCCTGGGCATCCAGTTCATGTAGAGTATCCCAAGTACAACTGGTGACCGTGTTGGAAAAGCACTGTTGTAAGGTTGCTCTGTTTCGCCCTAACACAGTAAGATTATGCTCGGCTAATGCTTTTACTAATTCCTGGCCAATAAAGCCAGACGCGCCAGCAATTAAGATCTTCATGAAAAATTACCTTCCTCTTTAAGACTATTAATGACTGCCTCTGATAATGAAGTGAGCTTTAATGTTTCCTTTAAGGTAGCGCGTAAAGCATCAATGCTCAAGCGTTTGGAGGCGAGCATAAACTCTCTTTTCATTGGGCTTGCTAATGCCCAGATTTGTTCCCACGGTTCATAAGGTGCTGCTTCTAATCCAAGTGCTTGTGCAACTTGTTGTTGTAAAGTCCCCAACAGGTCTGGTTTACCATCAGCGATATTATAAATGCCGCTTAACTCAATTTTTTCGGCAAACTGATAAGCAATCTCACTGAGATCATGCACGTAGATATGATTGGTGTAAGGGGCTTCACGAGGCGCAAGAAGCGGTTTTTGAGCCATGGCGGCTTGCAGTGGCAAGCGATTGGGTCCATAAATACCCGCCACACGAAACAGAACGCAAGGAATTTGCTGTTGCTTACAAAAGGTGAGCCATTGCTGTTCGGCATTTAAGCGACGATGTTGTCTGGGATGATCCAAATTGCAGCTTGACTGTTCGTTAACCCAGTTTCCCTGGTGATTACCATAAACACCACTGGAACCAAAATAGATAATCTTGGCAGGTTGTATGGAACTTAGGCTAAGAAAGGTCTGCAGAATGTTATCCTGTTCACCTTCACTGGCGGGTGGAATTAAATAATAAAGGACGGTGTTTTTTTCTTGCCATAGAAAAGGTTTATTAATGTCGTGAGTAATGTGTTGTAAACCTGGCAAATTCATTGATTCGTCAAGATGACGTGATATAGCCGTCACCGTTTGTTGCCGGTTTAATAAATATTGTGCCAAATGATAGCCACAATAACCGTAGCCGATAATCAGGTGGTGCATGAATGCTCCTATAAATTATTCCTAAAGCGGCACAAACTTTGATAGTCGCAATTCTGGCAAACTGAACCGTTATTGGGCCTGGGAGGACAATGGCCTTGGCTGAACTCACCGGCTAAATCATTCAATTGACTTTGCCAGTGTTGGCGATAATCAACCCAGTTTTCGTCTTTTTTTAAAGCTATTATGCCGGGAATAGGATACGTTTCTGCACTTAATCCTTTACAGGTTAACTGACCAGCTTTTAACTCGGCAAACAACAGTGCATTAATTGTTTCATCTAATAAAGCATAGAGTAAGAGTTGAGGCTCCTGTGGGCGATCTTCTTTCCATGGCAGGCTTTGCGGCAAACTACTTTTATAATCGATCACCCATTTTTTATTCTCTGCAACGTTATCTAAACGGTCAACCCGTACATAAAAATCAATTCCAGCCAGATTAATGGTAAACGTTTGTTCTAAAGCATCTACGCTAAATGGTGGTCGTTGCCGTTCCCATGTCAGGCAGGCATGGACTAATCGTTTAAGCCTTACTAGTTCAACGTCCTTTATCAGAGTAGAGAAAGAGGATGGTCTTTGTTTTACCAAAGGTTCTATGGCGGAGGTAATGGCGTTCACGATAAGTTCGTTTAACTGCCCTTCATCAAGAGATAAAAGATTTTCTTGAGTTTGCAACGTTTGCCATAATAGCTCCATGATCTTATGAATTAACTGACCACGCTCCATCGCGTCTGGACCCGTTGACATTTCCGCGGCTGCTCTTACATGGAGACGATGGGCGGCAAAGGCTCTAAACGGGCATTTGGCCTGATTTGCCAAGATAGCAGTTCCGCCACGAATGTTTTCATTGTCGATCAGTGGCAGGTAGTAGGTTTCATTGAAACTTGTTAGATGCGATTGTTGAGCGACTGTTTCAATAAGTGGCGCATAGTAGGTTTCTAAATCGACAAGCAAGGGACTTGGCATATTTGGCTGATCCTTGCTTAAGCGAGAATAGCTAAATACGGTATGTGCGCTACTGTTTTTTAATCTTGCTAAGGTTTTTTGTGCCAATTGCAGTTCACGTAGCGGGTCTGCGTGTGGCATGGAATAAGCACGCTGCAAGGAAATAGGTATAAAGGCTGATAGTCTTGCTTTTTGTGGTAAACATTGATCAGTAAGACCTGTGACCCAAAGGCTTTCAAACAGACAACCTGATGCCTCTAATAAACCAAGAACCTGAATAACCGCTTTTGCTTTTTTGGGTTGAAAGATGGTTGATTTCAATAGTTCGTTTAAAGTCAGGAGAGCCTGCTCTTTGTTCATACTTGGTGTAATTAGTGCCAATTGTTTAAATTCGTCAAATACGATTAAAAAGCGCTGATAACATTGATACGTTGCTGAGTCGAGAGGATATTCACCAGGAAATCCCATTGCTGCGAGCCGTGTCTTAAATGCGTTTGCCCAAGTTTGTGGGGACGCTTGTTCAGGATAGGCCGTTATATTTTCCAGGACTTTAGCAAGTTTAGGCGCGGTATAATGCCAGTCTTTAATCAATGTGCTAGAGGCAATATTGAGTTCTCGTAATGAAGAACTGTCTTCCATACATTGTGCCCTTGCTAACATTTCTGTTTGTGAGTAGGCAAGGTAAGGCGAGTGTAAGAGCAAGCGTGCTTGCTGGGCTGTTATTGTTTTTCCATCGAGATGCAGCCAGCATAAAGCGTGTGCGACTAAAGGGTAATCAGCCAAGGCTTGACCTAAAGACAGGTTGAATTGTTCTACGGGAAACTGCTGTTGTAAAAGACGTTGTAAGCCCTGCGATTGAATTTGTAAATCAGGGACAACGACTGCAATATGCGTTTCTCCTTGGGCTAGGCGTCCTTTTATCCAATGGATAAGTTGTTGCTGTTCATCGTCGTCATTTTGTGCGATACATTGGTAACCGATAGCTGACTGGGGGGCCAAATCGTAATGATAGATTTGACAACCTTGAGCATTAAATAGTTTTTGCAATGCTTTTTGTTGGGGGGTGTAATCATCAAAACAAGCCCAGATTAAGGGTTGCGCATCTAATATGTTCTGTTGCCTACTTAGATAAGTCGCTAATTCGTCTTCTGTTATTGCATCCAGTTTGTCGAGTTCTTGTTGAAGTTGCAGCGCCCATTGCTGAAACTGGCGAGTTTGTGCCGTGTAAGAAAAGGCTGGGTGATGAAAATCGAGTTGCCATAAATGACAACGGGTCCATGCTTCTTCAACGGCGTTTAATAATCCCTCGTTAACAGGTAGTGATGTGTGATTACTAAGTATTTGGCGCCATAAATGACGAAGTTGCTGTGTGGTTAATACGATAGGGTAATTAGTGTGCGGGTTTTTATGCCTTATTTTTTTGAAAGTATCTAATAAAAATGCCCGGTATGGAAAACATCGGGGTTTATCTTGAATGGAAAGAGGGACGGCAGCAAAAAAATCATTTAACAGTTCGGTGCTTAAGCGATTATTAGGAGTAATAACAATAGCCCCTTCTCGCATAAGGGTTAATAACTGTGTTTTATTATTCATCAGATTTAGTGGAATCAGTTTTGCTTTGTTTATTTTCTAGTTGCCGCTTTTCATCCACAGCGAGGAGGCCTGGGAAAAAGTGCTTATTAAAATAAATGGCTACCAAGCCTGTAAGAGGGATGAGCCATAGACCAATCGTTAATGTTAAGGATAATAACACTACACCATACACAACAAAATAGTCTTGCCAGTGGTGGAAACGAGCAAAAAAACTGGGGTTGCTTAAGTAAGAATGAGTCAATACGCCTAAACTACCTAAAATAAGTGATAGGCAGGCTAATAAAATACCAATAAAAAAAGGACGTAACCAGTGGCCTTTTTTTGCTAAAACCTCCCCAAATATCCCTCCAGCAAAAGCACCGGTAATTGCGGCGATCAATAGCGAGGGTAATAGAGGCAGTGACAAACTGTCTTTTAGTGATAATAAGGTGTATTTAGTAAACAGCATAAATAGCACAGCAAAAATAGCAAAGAAAATAGCCCCAGCAAATTTGGGGCTTAATGGATTTTGGTCGTCAGCTTTCAAGGTCATAGCACCCGCCATTTAGTGAGTTATTATTTTATCATTCTTAGTCTGCTTCACTGCTTCTGCTTTTTGTTGTAAAGAGACAGGCGTTGTTTGCCGCTGATTTTTTGAATGTAGTATGTCGTAAACTAAATGTCCACGTAAATACATCGCTGCAAATCCCGCCGCAATAGCCAACCAGAGTCCTGCCAGTATAAAGCTGTATAGTAAGACAAATAAATACATAACAGCCAAATTACTGAAGGTTGAGCCCTCAAAAGAATGGCTATAGGAGCCCCTGAGAAGATAAATGAATCCCAAATCATAAAAAGGCAGAGCCACAATAACCATTAAAAACCCCCATAAAAAAGTTTTACGGCGATAAGGTTGAGGACAATGAACAATACGTTCTCCAAAAAGGGCTCCAAAACAGGCTGCTACAATAACGGCTAGAAGAATCGCCTGAAAAGTTGGTAACAGTCGTTCTAATCCTATCGAATAAAAGAATAAATCAATGATTACAGTCGCGATAACGGCTAACAAAGCGAAATAAACAGCCGAGAGTAAACGGGGATTTGAAATAGTAAGTGCTTCATCTTCATGACTCATGATTGTACTCCTGAATAAAGCGGTTGCTTATTACAACCATGCTGTTAAAGGCATATTTAATTTTCCTTTAAGTTAATTTTAGACCATAATGACGTCCTTTTGATCCTGCTTCAGCCCCCTAATTGAAGACAATTGATCTTTATTGACTGTGCAGAGATACTTGGGAAACACCAAGGATGATTCCACGCCCGAGATCAACAATGAGACGCCTATTTCATTTAACCAAACTCATTAAACGCCTACGGTTTTTATTTCTTTTTTTTGTATTATTGCTTTTTTGTTTTTCTAAAGCATTGGAGTCACAGTTCGAGCTATCAAGAGTGACTGATTTATTTTTTCTGATTCTGATTATCTGTAGTTTGGTATTAATCGGAGAACGGGGGAATAAGCTATTGTTATTGATTCTTGGTATCGCTTGTATTGAGCTATTGCTTATTGTTATTAGTCTATGGTTGGCTCAATCGTGGGTAGGAGTAATCAAGGCATTTTTTGCTACTTGCTATTTTTCTTTGATGACTGCTGGTTGTTTACATTATACCTTGGCGGATAAAACAATTAGTGTAACCACGTTATTTGGTTCTCTATCCGCTTA
This sequence comes from Legionella donaldsonii, assembly GCF_900452385.1. NCBI lineage: Bacteria > Pseudomonadati > Pseudomonadota > Gammaproteobacteria > Legionellales > Legionellaceae > Legionella > Legionella donaldsonii. The sequence goes on from NZ_UGOA01000001.1 coordinate 923,420, forward strand.
TCTTTTTATTGGACTGGCCTATGCCTATCTTGATCTGTTTGTTTATATGCTGGATCCTGGCGCGTTTTTGGGTTTAGTTGATAGGACTGAGAATACGATGATTTATTATTCTTTTGTAACCCTCACTACGTTGGGATTTGGCGACATCGTTCCTAAAAGTCCAATTGCCCAAACCTTATCCTGGTTTGAGTCATTTACAGGTCAGGCCTATCTTGCTGTCCTTATGGGACAGTTAGTCGGCCGTTACGTGGCAGACCGGTTATTGCATACACAGAATTTCAAAACTAAAATTCAGAATTAAATAAGTGCATCTGAATGGACTTCCCACAAATCCCTAGGTATTAATGGGCACGCCCTGGTCTGAGGATTTTGATAAGTCAGCTGCTTTATCGTTTTCGTGTAATTCAAGCCACATTGCGTTTAATACCGCGAAGGTACAAGCCAAGCCTGTACCCAAAATCCAAGAAAAATACCACATGATTAATAACTCCTAATAGGCTGTTTCGTGATTGGCCTTAATCGTTTCAACGGTTACTTTACCACGCAACACACGGTAAACCCAGGCGGTGTAGATTAAGATAATAGGCAAGAAAATTGCTGTTGCTATCAACATAATAAAAAGGGTTAACTGGCTAGAGGAACTGTCCCAGACAATTAAACTTTGTTCCGGATTAGAGGAAGAGGGCAGAATGAATGGGAACATACTAACCCCGACAGTTGCAATGATGCCAATAATAGAAACAGCACTAAAAATAAAAGCCAGGCGGGCTTTTGCTGCAACTAATATGGCTAAAAGAGCACCGGCAATACCGAGTATCGGTACAAGCAAGGTAACAGGCATGTCCTGAAAATTAGAGAACCAGGCTCCTGCATGGCGAGCAGCGTTTTTATAGAGCGGGTTAGATGGGCCATCGTGCAAGGGTGAGTTAGTTAAAATATAACCATCAATGCCATAGTAAACCCACAAGCCCCCACAGATAAATAGAACGATGGTTAATGCAGCGCAAATCTTCCCTGCAGTTTTTGCGCGTTGCTGGAGATCTCCTTCTGTTTTGACATGAATGAAAAAAGCGCCATGCATTGCAAGCATGGATACAGAAAGTAAACCGCACAATAAAGCAAATGGATTCAGTAAAGCAACGAATGTCCCTGTATAGAAAGGACGTAAACTGTCATCAAAATGAAAAGGTACGCCTTGTAAGACATTACCAACAGCGACTCCAAAGATTAATGAAGGAACAAATCCACCTGTAAACAAGGCCCAATCCCAACAAGAACGCCATCCAGGATGGGACATTTTGGAGCGATACTTAAAGCCTACTGGGCGCAAAATCAGAGCAAGCAAGATAAGTAACATTGCCAGATAAAAGCCTGAGAAAGAAATGGCGTAGAGCATGGGCCATGCTGCAAAGATTGCACCACCACCCAAGATAAACCAAACCTGGTTCCCTTCCCAGGTTGGCGCAATGCTATTAATAAGAATTCGTCTTTCCCAATCATTTCTAGAAAGGCAGGGTAACCACATGGCAACACCGAGGTCAAAGCCGTCCATTATGGCGAAACCAATCAGCAGAACACCTAATAGAACCCACCATATAACACGTAATGTTTCGTAATCTAAGGGCATTATGCTTCTCCAGTTTGATGTTGCATGCCATCGGGGCCGAGACGGATGTATTTCACCATTAAATAGACTTCAACTATGGCGAGGGCGGTGTAGAACAGGATAAAACCCGCGAGTGAAGTTAACAACTGCGATGAATGAAGAGAAGAAGTACCCATAAATGTTGGTAAAATACCTTGTACCACCCAAGGTTGGCGTCCATATTCTGCTACTACCCAACCAAGTTCCGCAGCAATCCATGGTAAAGGCAATGACCAGAACGCGATGTGTAAATACCAGCGTGTCGTGTGAAGTCTGCGTCTAACAATGAGATAGAAACCAACAGCAAATAAGAGAATAAAGAAAATTCCGCAAGCAACCATGATACGGAAGGAGAAAAATAGAGGGATAACGTGTGGTTTCAAATCCTGAGCTGCCTGTGCAATTTGTTCTTCACTGGCGTCAGTAACGGTTTCCGTATATTTCTTAAGTAACAAGCCGTATCCCAGGTAGTTACCATGTTGCTCAAACGCAATTTTTGCTGCTTCATCATTGCGGTTTTTCTGCAAACGGGTTAAAGCGTCATAGGCCAGGATCCCTTCACGAATTTGTTGTTTTCCTTGTTCAATGAGATCGTAAATACCTTCCATTGGTTCATTAAATGAACGGGTAGCAATAATTCCCAATACATAGGGAATCTCAATGGCGTAATCGGTTTTCATCTCTTTTTCGTTTGGAATACCAATAAAGGTTAAACCGGCAGGCGCTTTTTCAGTGTGCCACATTGCTTCTATGGCGGCTAATTTCATTTTTTGGTTTGAGTTTGAGAGATACCCACTTTCATCACCTAACACGACTACTGATAAAGCGGAGGCTAAGCCAAAAGAAACAGCAACCGTCATAGAACGTTTGGCTAATTCTTTGTTGCGGCCGCGCAAGAGAAAATAGGCGCTAACTGCCAGGACAAAGATAGCTCCAGTCACATAACCAGCACTTATGGTATGAACAAATTTTGCTTGCGCAACGGGATTGAACATAACTTCAGCAAAGTCAGTGACTTCCATACGCATCGTTTGATAATCAAATTTTGCACCAACAGGATTTTGCATCCAGCCGTTAGCAATCAAGATCCATAATGCCGATAAATTGGTACCTAGCGCAAGTAACCAGGTACAACACATGTGTTGGAATTTACTTAATCTATCCCAGCCAAAGAAGAATAGACCTACAAAAGTCGCTTCTAAAAAGAAAGCCATCAGTCCTTCAATAGCTAATGGCGCACCAAAGATATCACCAACATAATGTGAGTAGTAAGCCCAATTTGTTCCAAATTGGAATTCCATGGTTAAACCGGTTGCTACCCCCAAGACGAAATTAATGCCAAATAAGATACCCCAATAACGTACCATTTGACGCCAAATCTCTCGGCCAGTCATCACATAAACTGTTTCCATAATGGCTAATAATAAAGACAGGCCCAAAGTTAATGGAACAAAGAGAAAATGGTAAAGTGCAGTAAGGGCGAATTGTAGACGAGAGAGATCAACTATTTCACTACCAGGAATCATCAGCATCACCTCAAAAGTTGGAGGTTTATAAGGCTAAAAAGAAATGTGGCGTTAATTCACGATTTCGTTTTAGCGATAAGTGCCGTATCGGATGGCAAACTAGTGCCCAATAACCATTGCTGTGTATTTTTTGAAGACTTTTCTACATCTTTGAAACAAACCCACCATAGCGCAATGAGTAACAAAAGTTTGACTGAGAGAGTTAGTAAAATGTCACGAGTCAAGGGCTTCATAGCTTGCTGTCCAGTAAAACACGCGCCTATACTTTAACGCAATCTGCATCATTAATAAACCATGAAAGAGGACTATTTGGTGGTTTATCTTGAAAAAAATGGGTGTCATTGATAATTGATTATTCCAAGATCCCTGATCGTCGCAACCACCAACCAAGATGTCCCAATTGCTCGCTACTTACGTTCCGGTATCACTATTTAATGGCATGTCTTTTAAAGAACCAAAAATGAGGATGAGCGCGAGCATAACTACTTCGTTTATTGATGATTTGCTCTATGTCTTATTTTAGTTTGATCGATTTCTTGGTATGCGAACCCAATTAAAGCAGATTAATTAGATAGGTTTAAAAACTTGCTGTGGAAGTGGGCTGAAAGTCTTCTGCCAAAAATTTAAAACTCGCAGTCAGTCTAAAGAATACATTGTAGGTGCACCTACGAATTTAAATAGCTATAAATTAGAAAATTAACGATCGCAGTTAAAACAGCTGCGATAAGGCAAATACTCAGATAGAACCTGGTAAAAGTAGGGGGATAATAAGCCATACGTTTATAAGTTGTCAGATCCTCAATAGATAACAACAAGCTAGAAAGACTAACTATTAACAAACTCCAAATAAAAAAACCAGAAATTAGAGTAAACGTACTGCAAATTGCACCGACGCACCAATAATGTGCAAAGCGCCTTAAAACAAGGGAAATAGCAGTATTATCAAGCTTCATAACTCTCCTTTTATTCCTAGGATTAATAGGGTAATGAGGAATAAGGCAATTGCAATGGTAAATCCCCAACTGAGCAAATAAGCGTACATTGGACCAAAAGAAGGTAAAAATACTCTGGATTGTTTGGCTAGAATCACGTCATTTAGTGCTAAAACAAAGCTCATAATAATTACCGTAGGGAGAATAAAATAAATAAAAATAGGTAGGTAAGTAACACATCCTGCTAGAGTTGTGACAAAAAAATAGCGAAAAAAGCGTTTAATACCGTACCATATATAATTAATTTCGAGCTCTCCATTAAAAAATGATTGATTAGAGCCTAAATAATATAGCTGTTTGTAGGGATAAATAACAATTAATAAAGGGCGTATGAGGTGGTGTTTGCTACCGGATGGTATTCCTTGTTTTATGGAGTCAGGAAAGTGAAAAAGCAATAACATGGTGATAAATCAAAAGAGAAGGAATTGTGTACTCAAGGGCACGCAAGCTTGCAATTATTTTTCGTTCGTTACACAGCTTCCATAAGCGCCGCTACTCCCATGCCACCTGCTGTACAGACAGAGATTAAACCTCGACCACTACCTCGTTGATGCAGTAATTTGGCAAGATTAGCGACAATACGTGCTCCTGTAGCGGCAAAAGGGTGTCCCAAGGCAACACTCCCTCCTTTAATATTCATTTTTGTTTTATCAATGGACCCCAGTGCCTGGTTTTGATTGAGCACTTTCTTACAATATTCATCCGATTCCCAGGCTTTGAGGGTGCAGAGAACCTGGCCGGCAAACGCTTCATGAATTTCATAAAAATCGAAGTCCTGTAAGGTCAACTTATTACGCTTTAATAATTCACTCACGGCCTTGGTTGGAGCCATAAGTAACCCTTCTCCGCCAACAAAATCAACCGCAGCAACCTGAGCATCCACAAAACGAGCAAGCATTGGATGATTAAATTTTTTGGCAATATCCTCGCATAATAAATACACGGCGGCTGAACCATCGGTTAGAGGGGTGCTGTTGCCTGCTGTTAAAGTACCAGCATCGCTTTTATCAAAAGCCGGTTTTAATTTAGCCAGTTTTTCCATGCTTGTATCAGCACGCAAAAAAGTATCTCGCTGTAAGCCCATAAAAGGAAAAACGAGATCATCGTAGAAACCCTCTTCATAGGCTTTGACCGCATTTTGATGGCTAGTGAGGGTTAACTCATCCTGGGCTTGGCGGGTAATTCCCCATTCTTTGACCATTTTCTCGGTATGCTGTCCCATTGATAAACCAGTGCGTGGCTCAACAACAGCAGGAAATTGAGGTTTAAAATCAGCAGGACGAAATGAAGCAATGATTTTTAATTTGGTATTGAAATCCCTGGCATTATGCAAGGCAAGTAATTTTTGGGCAAAAGAGGGTTTAAACATAATGGGCAAATCACTGTTTGAATCGATTCCTGCTGCAATCCCATCATCGATTTGAAAGTTAGCAATTTTGAGTGCAACTTGTAAGGTTGTTTCAAGACTGGTACCGCAGGCACGTTGTAATGTATAAGCGGGAGTATGGGGATCAAGTGAGGTCCCCAGAACACATTCTCGTGCCAGGTTCCAATTGAAGGAGCTGTTCATTATAGCGCCTAGCCCAACATCACCAAGAATTCTATTTTCCAAATGCATTTTCTTGACTAATTCTTGCAGCGAAGCAGTCATTAAGTCTTGGGTTGAAACCTTGCTATAGTGGGTCATCGATTTTACAAAAGGGGTTCGCATTCCTCCCGCGATATAAACTGGCCTTGTTTTCATGGTGAGTTCCTTGCTTCGCTATTAAAGTTAACCCTTAATAAGCATAGCATGGGCGGCGAAGTTACTGTAATCATTGGTTCTGAGTTGAGGTATTTGCTATGAGGGTTGGTTAAAAGAGCCGCTAAGGTCAGTATTGCGCAGCAATATAAATAAAAGGCTGGTGCTTCAGGAATCTGCACGTTGGTTTAACCTGTTGATATCAATCATTTTTAATCACCTTGGCTTCAGCTTCTTTTTTCATCACAATGATCGTAATGCGGCGGTTATTGGGGTTTAAAGGGTTTTTCTTGTCTAGTAAAACCGTGGAGGCATAACCTGTTACCCGCATGACTTTCTCTTCTTGCATACCTGATTTGACCAGCGCACGACGTGCCGTATTAGCGCGTTGTGTTGATAATTCCCAATTACTTTGTTCCAAATCCTCGGGGTTGTGGTAAGGATGGGCGTCTGTATGACCTTGGATCGTTATCTTATTAGGCATGTGTTGCAAGAGTTTTGCTATTTTATCAAGTACGACCAGCATTTCAGGATCAATTTCATCACTCCCCATTCCAAACATCGGTTTATTTTGATTATCAATGAGTTGAATGCGTAATCCTTCAGAAACAACGTCCATTAGAAGGCGTTTTTTCAATTCAGATAGAGAGGGATCGTTATCCATGCTCAACATGATGTCTGTTTTTAATTGCTCAAGTTGTTTCATCTCAGCGCTTTCTTGATTGCTTCCTGCTACTTGGCCATCCTTTTTCTTGAAATTGTCACCTCCACCGTTGATGGTTTCTTTTCTAGCCCCCATGCTATCTCCACCAATGGAGGCTATTCTGAGGGGTTGTTTGAAGTACTCTGATAAGCCATCTTTTTGTGCTTTATTTAAGGAAGCCAGCAACCACATCAATAAGAAAAATGCCATCATGGCAGTTACAAAATCGGCATAGGCAATTTTCCAGGAACCACCATGATGGCCGGAATCGCGCTTTTTTATTTTTTTTATAACGATAAGGTTTTTTTCATTATTATTACCAGCCATAGACTCCTACCTAGCTACTAGTTTTGACTGCTTTAATTTCTTCATTGAGTTCATTAAAGGAAGGTCTTGCATTAGAAAACAGGACCTTGCGGCCAAATTCGGTCGCTATAATGGGTGGATTATTGTGTACACTGGCCAATAACGTTACCTTAATGCAATTGAGCATCAATTGGGTTTCGTTAGCTCGTTGCTCAATGGCGGTTGCTAAAGGACCTATAAAACCGTAACCCAATAAAATACCGAGGAAGGTTCCAACCAAAGCCTGTGCTACCAGCACCCCAAGTTGTGCTGGTGGGAGATTGATTGACTCCATGGTATGCACCACACCTAATACTGCAGCCACGATACCAAAAGCGGGCATACCGTCTCCCAGCTTGGTAATAGCATGTACCGGAATCAATTCTTCCTCATGATTGGTTTCAATTTCACTTTCCATTAGCGATTCCAGTTGAAAAGGCTGCATATTGGCAGTGATAATCAGGCGAAAATAATCGCACATGAATTCAATCAAATGGGGTTTGGCCATTAGACGTGGGAAATTGGTAAAAATTGGACTGTTTGCAGGTTCGTCAACGTCGGATTCCAATGACATAAGACCTTCTTGTCGAGCCTTATTAAGAAGGGCATACAGCAGACCCAAGATATCTCTATACATAACCTTGGCTGATTTTTCGCTACGAAAGGCATTGGGTAATGCTTTGGCGATTGATTTTAAAACACTGGCTTTATTACCAACGATTAAAGACCCGATGGCAGCTCCGGCAATAATTAATAATTCAACAGGTTGCATGATTGCTGCTAAATGCCCGCCAGCCAATGCAAAGCCGCCAAAAACAGACAATAGTATTACCAGATACCCCAGCAAAATTAGCATTTATTTTCCCTAAAAAGCTATCTAATTGATTTTGAAGTATTAATTTTAAGAATTCAACACGTTTTCTCCGAAAGTTGATGAATTATTTTTTATGCGTTCATTTCAGATAATCATGCACTACCCGGCCATAGGGTAGAGTTAGATCAGAGAGAATATGAACGGCATTCACCACTTTTTTCACTGGCAGTTTAGCAATGGGAGCCATGGCATGATGAAACAATTCTAACTGGGCAGGTCCGGTCCATGCTCCTTTAATAATGACATCCGTTAATTCGTATTCAACTAACTCACAAATGCGTATGGTGCCATCAACATGGGGAATTATTTTTAATAAATAACAGGGTGCTACCAGGGATTCAGCAACTTTTTTGCAATCCAGCGTTTCATACTTATAACCCATAGTGGCTGTGGCAATTCGATTGCAACCATAATCAAGCGAGCCAAGGAGGGTTTCTTTTTCAACGGTTAATCGGGGTTGAGCAAGTTTTTTAGGAAAGCCCCAGATTTCACGTCCGCCAACGATAGGAGGAAGATCATCCAAATACATGGCGTGGGTATAACTGCCAGGTTTACCCTTGTAGCGTACGGGAATGACCTGACCTGATTCGGTGTAATCACCGAAACCCGTTGAATCCGGCATGCGGATAACTTCAAATTTTACCAGCGGCTCGACCACTTCTAATGGCGCAGGTACAATTTCACGAAGCAAATCAATATCCGTTTCATAAGTAACAATTAAAAATTCACGGTTAATAAAGCGATATGGACCTGGTGGATAAGAGGGGCTACTAAAGGGCATGGCAAACGCATTTTTTTTCACTTCTGACTCATTCATTCTTAGGCTCCTGTCTTTATTAGTGGCCCGCCGTTCATGATCACCCGCTTTGAAAAAGCAGGTGATCATCTTTTATTGTGCGGTTATTCCATATACCAACCATGACTTACTACTAAAGATTGTCCAGTCAATGCATTGGTACCGAAAGAGGCAAAAAATAAAGCAGTTTGTGCGACGTCATCAATGGTAGTAAATTCACCATCGACAGTATCTTTCAGCATAACTTTTTTGATAACGTCGTCTTCACTAATCTTTAATTCTTTAGCCTGCTCTGGAATTTGCTTATCGACTAAAGGAGTACGTACGAAGCCCGGGCAGATTACGTTAGCTCGCACACCATAAGCCGCCCCTTCTTTGGCGACAACCTTACATAAGCCGAGTAGGCCATGTTTTGCTGTCACATAAGGTGCTTTTAATTTGGATGCTTCCTTAGAATGGACTGAGCCCATGTAGATAATACTCCCACCATTGCCAGAAGCGTACATATGCTTTAAACAGGCTCGGGTAGTAAGAAAGGCACCATCTAAATGAATAGCAAGCATTTTTTTCCAATTGGCGAAAGACAGTTTATCGACTGGATCAATAATCTGGATACCTGCATTACTTACCAAAACATCCACACCACCAAAATGCTTGGCAACTGCATCAACACCTTTTGTTACTTGGTCTTCATCCGTAACATTCATTTCTACTGCCATGGCTTGGTGTTTCATGGATTGAATTTCTTCAACAACTTGTTGTGCTTGATTGAGGTTCAGATCAGCAATGGCTACCTTTGCTCCTTCACGCGCATAGACAAGTGCAATTTCTTTACCAATTCCACTGGCAGCACCGGTTACAATAGCTACTTTATTTTTTAATCGCATGCTTACATTCCCTGTTTTTTATTATTCTTTACCAGTATAGCAACGGGTTTTCCATTTTGCCTTAACACCACGCATAGATTGCACAAGCCTATGATTCAAGACAAAATGGAAGCCAATTAGTAGTAATAATAATGGCCATGTCGATAGTAGTATCTTCGGTCTTGCTCTTGGCCGATTTGATTACCGATTAAGGCTCCTGCACCTGCACCGATCGCAGATCCCCAACCACCACCGACAGCATAACCGATCCCAGCACCTGCTGCGGCTCCTGTGGCAGTTCCTACTTGTGTGCTTGTACAAGAAACCAGTCCTGCTGTTGATAAGCTCAAGAAAAACAACGTACCTATGATATTTCTCATGATGACTATCCTCTTCTAAGTTGATCCCTTCATAGTCATATTAGTACAAAAAGAAATCATTTGCGTAAATATTGTTCATAATGCGGTTGTTAACATGACTTGGATTTTACTTTTGGGTAGAAAACCAGTGACTAATCAGGAAGGCGGAATGAAGTGGTTGATTAGTTCCAGAATAACCAACTTTTCTGGTAACCGCTTTTTGGCTTGAGAAATTATCTATCCCCCAGTAGTATTGGCAAATCGTTTTCAGGAAAAGAGGGCGTTATGTTTCGAGGCAGCATAGTTGCATTAGTTACTCCAATGTCAGAAGACAAAGTGGATGTAGAGCGGTTACGTGAATTGGTTGAATTTCATATTTCAGCAGGTACACATGCAATTGTTGCGGCGGGGACCACGGGTGAATCGGGGACTCTGTCTCATCAAGAAAAATTGTTAGTGATAAAGACAGTTGTTGACCAGGTCAGAGAGCGTATTCCAGTCATTGCCGGTACAGCAATGAATGCTACCCGGGATTGTATAGAGTTGACTGAGATGGCTATGGAGTACGGTGCTCATGCGGCACTTATTATGACACCAGCTTATATCAAACCGACCCAAGAAGGGCTGTATCAGCATTACAGCCATATTGCCAATTCTGTGGCAATACCTATTATATTATATAACGTGCCGAGCCGGACTGCCTGTGATCTGCTACCTGAAACGGTGGTGCGACTCGCCAAAATATCAAATATTGTAGGGATAAAAGAGGCAACAGGGCAGATGACGCGATTACAACAAATACTGCGTAGTTGTGAGGCGAGTATTGATGTTTATAGTGGCGATGATTTGACTGCTGCCCAATGGCTCTTAGCGGGTGCAAAAGGTGTTATTTCAGTGACAGCAAATGTGGCTGCCAGGCATATGGCAAAATTATGCGATGCTGGCTTAGACAATGAGCATGCTGCTTGTTTACGTATCAATGAGCAACTGATGCCGTTACACCAGTTGTTATTTGTGGAGTCAAACCCTATTCCTGTGAAGTGGGCTTTAAGCAGAATGGGGTTAGTGAATGATGAATTACGGTTACCTCTGACTTCCTTGTCAGAAGAGCATCATCACGCTTTAGAGCAAGTACTTCGTACTTTGCAACTTGTTTAAATTGAGGGTGGTTGTTGTGAAAAAAATTGGATTCTTTGTTTTATCAATTATGCTGTTAACGGCTTGTTCGCAATATGCAAGTAATGGTGAGCAATTGTATTTACGCAGTAAAAATGGTACTACAGTAGTAGTGCCGCCCCCTTTAACGGATAGTAATATAAGTCATTTCTATGATTTACCTCCGCAAAACCAAAACGCGCAGGTAAGTATTGCTCCTCCGACGGATCCGGCACTTAGCTCGTAAATTACCTAATTTAAGGTTGGCACTTATGTCAGAATCAGACGAATTAGTTATTATCCAGGAATTGTCAAAGCGATTAGTAGAAGCACAGCGTAACATACGCATTTTGGATAGTATTAAATGGGATGATTCAATTAAGCAGGATTTTTTTCGTAACAAAGCAGAGAAGTTGCCTGCAATTGATAAAGCTTACTACGATAATAAACCGATACCCTTTGATGCGTCAGAGAAGCAGGAAGAATTTCGTTGTATTTTGCGTGATGCACAAAATCAGTTAGGTCAATATTCACCCGTTGTTCGTTTAATTAAACGGCAATGTGAAGAATATTCCAGAGCCGCTCAAATGCTGGCAATGCGGGGGACTCCTGCCTTTTGCGAGTTAGCCATGGAATTGTATGGCAGTCCTAACGATGCTTTCTATTCAGGCGGACCACGCCTTTCCGAATTGGGTACTCTGCTTTTTGATGTATTAACGGCGTTGGATGTGCAATTACAGTCGGAGGCGGATGTTAAACAATATACGCCTAAACAGGCGCAAGATTTATTGCAAAAGCGCTTAAGCTGCTTTTTTGATCAGCATCCCGGCAAAGTGACTGTCATGGTTAGTGATGATATGGTTGCCGATGCCTCTGCGGGAGCTGATAGTATCAAATTAAGTCAACATGCCAAATTCAGTGATCGTGATTTGAAATATCTTGAAGTGCATGAGGGTTGGGTACATGTTGGCACGACTCTAAATGGTGCCATGCAGCCTTATTGTTTTTTCCTCTCCAAAGGCTCACCTTCAAGTAGTGTGATTCAGGAAGGATTAGCGGTTATTACTGAGGTCGTTACTTTTTCCTCCTATCCTGGTCGGGTACGTAAAATAACAAATCGTGTTATTGCTCTTGATAAAGTAAGACAAGGGGCGAATTTTATTGACATCTATCGTTATTTTATTGAATGTGGCTTAACAGCAGACGATAGCTATAATCATGCTGTACGCGTATTCAGGGGCAGTACCCCTGAGGGAGGGCCATTTACCAAAGACTTGTCTTATGCAAAAGGGTTTTTATTAATTTATAATTACATGCGTTTTGCTATCAGTCAGCGTCGAATTGATTCTATCCCGCTTTTATTTACTGGTAAGCTGGTATTGGATGATCTACCTCTCTTAGGTGAATTAAAAGAACGCGGACTTTTAATTCCGCCGGTGTATTTACCACCACCGTTTCGTGATCTTGCTGCACTGAGTGCATGGATGAGTTTTTCTCTATTCCTAAATAAATTTAGTTTGACTGAAATTCAGAAAAATTTTCGTTTTCTTCTTGTTTAAAGTGTGAATAGACATAGCTTGGGTTATTTCACATTTCGTCCCTTTAAGGGATGGTAGAAATGCCCCAGCTCTAATTCAGCAGGAGGATAGGATGGGTTTGTTAATCAACGGTCAATGGCAAGATAGTTGGTACGATACTGCTAAAACAGAGGGTGCCTTCAAAAGAGAGTCAGCACAATTCAGAAATGCAATTAGTCTGGAGTCCGATGCCCGTTTCCCGGCAGAAAAGGGACGTTATCATCTTTATGTATCGCTTGCCTGCCCTTGGGCTCATCGTACTCTTCTTTTTAGACAATTTAAAAAACTGGAAAATTATATTGGTCTGTCTATTGTTCATCCTCACATGCTTGAACAGGGGTGGGAGTTTAAAGCAGAAATGGGGGCCACAGGAGACCACTTATATGGCTTGCGCTATTTATATGAGCTGTATTGCAAAGCAGAGCCTCATTATAGCGGTCGAGTGACTGTACCTGTCTTATGGGACAAAAAAGAAGAGACTATAGTTAGTAATGAATCAGCAGAGATTATTCGTCAATTTAACCAGGTTTTTAATCATTTAACGGGTGATAAACAAGATTTTTATCCCGCTGCCTTACGAGCGGAGATTGATGCGATCAATGACAAGATATACAACGCTGTCAATAATGGTGTCTATAAATGCGGTTTTGCAACCCGCCAAGAAGCTTATGAGCTCGCTTTTTACGAGTTATTCAAGGTGTTGGATGAATTGGATATTCATTTGAGCCGTCATGATTATTTGGTAGGCGGTCAATTAACTGAAGCAGATTGGCGTTTCTTTACTACGTTGATTCGTTTTGATGCAGTTTATTTTAGTCATTTTAAAACCAATCAACGGCGAATCAGTGATTACCCAGCGCTCCAAGCCTATTTACACAAGCTGTATCATTACCCTGGTGTACGAGAAACAGTTAATCTTTTGCATATTAAACAACACTATTATTTCAGTCATAAAACAATTAACCCTTCCCAGATTGTTCCGGTTGGGCCAAAACTTGATTTTGAATAGAATTTTACGTTGATCATCCTGGATTCACTGGATCACTTTTGAACTCGCTGTAGTGAGAGTAGTTCGAGGAGACATGGCGCACAGAACCGCGTGTACACGTCAGTAGATGAGGATTCGAGTACTGTATCGACGAAGGAAGGTGCCCATGCAGTAGCCTTTTGAGAGAAGTCTACCAAGTGAGCTAGCGGGACTAAGGCAATTTATGCTTTAATAAGCCTTATTGTTAATGAAGTTTAAGGGTTCTGCCATGACCTTTGTTGTTACAGAAAGTTGTATTAAGTGTAAATACACTGATTGTGTTGAAGTATGTCCAGTAGATTGTTTTTATGAAGGTCCCAATTTTTTGGTCATTCACCCTGAAGAATGTATCGATTGTGCCTTGTGTGAGCCTGAATGCCCCGTTGATGCCATTGTTTCTGAGGATGATTTAACTGACGATCAAAAACAATTTTTACAACTCAATGCTGAACTTGCTAAAACCTGGCCGAATATCACTTCCAAAAAGGATGCCCCAGATGACGCTAAATCTTGGGAAGGTGTGGAAGGCAAGCTGCAATATTTAGAAAAAGAGTGGACGAAGTAATAAACTCGGCTGACGATGTCAGTAAGCATTGTCAGCGTGTATTGAGCAATAACGGCCGGCTTGCTACAGCCATTCCCGGCTTTGTAGCCCGTGCTCCTCAAGTGATTTTGTCTACTGCGATAGCCAAGGCTATTATGGAGAAATCAACCTTGGTTGCGGAGGCAGGAACAGGGACTGGTAAAACCTTTGCTTATTTAATTCCTTGTTTGCTAAGTGGCAAAAAAGCACTCATTTCTACTGCTACTAAAACGCTTCAAGATCAACTTTTTCATAAAGATCTACCCATGTTGGTACGTGCATTGGGTGTGGCCGTACGAGTACAGAATCTTAAGGGCAGAGCCAATTATCTTTGTCGTTATCGGGTCAATTTACATGCTGAAGAGGGGCGTTTTATTAATCCGCAATGTGCCCATGAGATTTTACATGTACGTGAAAAATTGCCCCAATTGACTGCCGGAGAACGTTCCGAATTACCCGAGATCAGTGAGGATTCACCCGTTTGGCCCTATGTTACTTCAACAACGGAAAATTGCCTTGGCAGTGAATGCGAGCATCACGCAACCTGTTTTTTGGTAAAGGCGCGTAAGCGAGCACTTGAATCGGATGTTGTTGTCATTAATCACCATTTGTTTTTTGCTGATTCTCGCTTAAAAGAAGAGGGGTTTGGTGAACTGTTACCTGGTGTTGATGTGGTTGTATTTGACGAGGCTCATCAGTTAGCAGAAATTGCCATGAATTTTAATGGGGAGCGCTTAGGTACGCGTCAGCTTCGTGATTTGGTAGACGATTTCTTACGTGAATGGCCGGTGCTTGATTTGGCGAATCAGCCATTGAAGAAATTGAGCTTCCAAATGGAGCAGGCTATTGAACAATTGCTGTGCGCTTTGACAGTACGCGAGGAACGTATCGCTTGGGAAGAATTGGAGCGCAATAAAGCATTTAGACAAAGTTGGGAGGCTCTACTTGCTTTGGTTGATGAGTTATTGGATTGTGTATCTAAGGCAACGATTGAAGAGACTCCCGGTCTGGCACGATGTTTAAAACGATTGGAAGATTTCAAGCGGATACTGGGGCGTTTTAGCCAGACTGATAAAGCACAGATCCGTTGGCTGGAACGTTTCAAGCATACCTTGGTTTTTCATGCCACGCCTTTTGATGTCGCCGAAGCGTTCCATAATTTGTTAACCCGGCAACATTGCGCTTATGTGTTTACTTCTGCCACCTTAACAATGGCCTCTTCTTTTGATTGTTTTACCAAACCTTTAGGTTTAACCCAGGCCGAAACCTTGTTACTGCCAAGTCCTTTCGATTATCAACAACAAGCCCTGCTATATTTACCTCGTGAATTGCCTGATCCTAAAGACAATCGTTATTACGATAGTCTGTTAGAGAAGGCTTTACCGGTTATTGATGCTTGTGGTGGGCGGTGTTTTTTCCTGTTTACCAGTCATAGAGCGTTAAAATTAGTTGCTCAACGACTGGCCAATACTTTAAAATATCCCCTGTTGGTACAAGGGGAAGAAGCCAAGCCAATCTTGTTGGCACGGTTTCGCCAGCTCGGTAATGCAGTACTTTTGGGTACAGCGACCTTTTGGGAAGGTGTGGACGTCAAAGGGGAGGCTCTCTCTTGTGTTATCATTGACAAACTGCCTTTTGCCAGCCCGGTTGATCCGGTGATACGTGGTAAAATGGCCTATCTAAAGTCACGTGGTTTATCTGGTTTCGATGAATTATCCTTACCCAATGCTGTTTTAGCCTTGAAACAAGGGATAGGGCGTCTGATTCGGGATAGCAGTGATCGAGGTGTATTAATGATTGCTGATCCACGGTTAACGGGTAGAGACTATGGTCGTTACGTTTTTGCAAGTTTACCTTCACTGCGTAAAACACGCGATGAGCAAACAGTATTAACTTTTATTCATGAATTGGCCTTACAAAATGAATCTATTGTCAATTGACACTTCAACAGAAAAAGCGTCTGTGGCTTTGGCATTCAATGGTGAGATTCGTTGTGAAGAACAGGCGGTACAGCGTCAGCACGCGCAGATGCTCTTACCTATGATTGACCGGTTACTGGCTGACAGTGAACTCTGTTTAAGCCAACTCGATGCAATTGTATATGGACGCGGCCCTGGTAGTTTTACTGGTTTGCGTATTGCCTGCAGTGTGGCCAAAGGATTGGCTTATTCTCACGATTTGCCTTTATTGCCGGTCAGTAGCCTGGCTGCTATAGCCAATGAAGTACGAGTTCAGAATAGGTTAGCAAAGGATGCTGCTATACTGGCCGTTCTTGATGCTCGGATGAATCAGCTTTATTGGGGTTGTTTTGCTGGTGATGCGAACGAGAGCGAAGAGCAGGTTTGTGATGCTGCTGATATTCATGTACCTGGTGAAAAAAAATTCGTTTTAGCTGGTGTTGGTTTTGATGCTTACTTGCGGCAATTACCGGTGTCTTTACATACACGGCTTGTGAATCATTTTACAATCTACCCCCATGCACAAGCAATGATTCGCCTTGCCTTAAGTGGTGAGGTAAAAGCGGTTAGTGCAGCAGAGGCATTGCCTGTTTATGTGCGCAATCAAATAACGCAAGGAGAAACACGTGGATAAACGTTTGTTAGAAATCTTGGTTTGCCCGCTATGTAAAGGAAAGTTGCTGTTAAAAGAAAATGAGTTGATCTGCCGTTTTGACCGTTTAGCGTA
Source organism: Legionella donaldsonii (assembly GCF_900452385.1). Taxonomy (NCBI): domain Bacteria; kingdom Pseudomonadati; phylum Pseudomonadota; class Gammaproteobacteria; order Legionellales; family Legionellaceae; genus Legionella; species Legionella donaldsonii. The sequence continues at coordinate 940,294 of NZ_UGOA01000001.1, forward strand.
TCCTATTCGTGATGGGATCCCGGTGATGTTGGAGCAAGAAGCACGTTTGATTCCTTTAGAGGAAAAGGAACGTTTATGAGTATTGATTTTCATGTGATTATTCCTGCACGTTACCAATCTACGCGGTTGCCTGGCAAGTTATTGATGGAATTGGCGGGTTATACAGTAATAGAGCGGGTCTATAGGCAAGCGCTGAAAGCAAATCCTAAATCAGTCATTATAGCGACAGATAATGAGTTGATTGCGGAGCACGCCAGTCATTTTGGTGCGCAAGTATGTATGACTGATCCGGCTCATGAGACAGGTACTGATAGAATTGCTGAGGTAGTGGCACAGGGTCAATTTCTGCCCGAGGACATTATTGTTAATGTTCAGGGCGATGAACCTTTAATAGCGCCAGAGCTTATTTCACAGGTTGCACATAATTTACATCATTCCCCATGCCCTGTGGCAACATTATGTTGGCCAATTGATCATTATGAACAATTAGCGAATTCTAATGTGGTGAAAGTAGTACGTGATTGCCATAATAACGCACTTTATTTCTCTCGAAGTGCGATTCCAGCCCATCGTGATGAACCTGGCAGTATTAAACACGTTTTTCGCCATATTGGGTTGTATGCTTATCGGGCGGCTTTTTTACTTGATTTTGTTACTTGGCCTGTATGCGAGCTGGAAAGCCATGAAGCGTTAGAGCAACTCCGTGTTTTATGGTCTGGGTATAAAATTAGAGTCGATGACGCCTGTTTACAACCGTTACAAGATATAAATACCCAAGAAGATCTGGTGATGGCTCACAAGTGGGTGAAAGAACTAAGTTAGGCTTACACCACAGTAATATTATTAGATTGCTTGCAACACACTACAGAAAGAAAAATGCAAGAACGGTCAGATTTGAGCACAGGTTGCGAGAAATTTTTTTTAAAAATGCGCAGCATAGCTATCTATGTGAGTAGGTTTTAGAAAAATTTCTCGCAAGATCTGCCCAATAGGACCGTTCTTTTTTATCCCATGGTTTGGGGATAAGAGCCAAGTAGAGTCATCATGACCGACATACTGCCAAGATCATCCAGGGCTGCCTTGATATGGGGTTCTGTCTGGTGTCCCTCAAAATCAATAAAAAAGAGATAGCTCCAATTACGATGTCGGTAAGGACGTGATTCAATCAAGGTCATGTTAATATTGTATTTAGCGAAAGGAGCAAGCAGATGAAGAAGACTTCCCGGCTCATGCGGTGTGGAAATAATTAGTGAAGTCTTATCATGACCACTCGGAGTAGGTAATTGTTTACCGAGTATAATAAAGCGAGTGGTGTTGTTTGCGTAGTCTTCAATATGTTGATGTAATTTTTGCAATTGATAAATTTCTGCGGCTTTATCGCTGCAAATAGCTGCCGATTCAGGTTCCTGGGCCGCAAGTTGAGCGGCAAGACCATTACTAGCGACTTCTTTTAGGGTTACCTGGGGATAACGAGTGGCCAGCCAGCGCTGGCATTGAGCTAGCGTTTGTTGATGGGCATAAATAATTTTCAACGGCTTTTCAGAGTCGAGACGGGCAAAATGATGATGAATACGCAGCGATATTTCGCCGCAGATCTGGAGATCACTGGTAATCAGATTATCCAGAGTGATATTAACCATGCCCTCGGTACTGTTCTCAATAGGGACAACACCATAGTTAGCATTACCATTTTCCACTTGCTTAAAGACTTCAGCGATCGATGCTTGAGGTACCATCTTAACGCTTTCGCCAAAATGTTTCTCAACCGCTTGCTGCGAAAAAGTTCCTTCAGGACCAAGGTAAGCAATGGACAATGGTTGTTGTAAGGCAAGACAGGCTGTCATAATATCGCGAAAGATACGGGCGACCTCATGATCTGGCAATAAACTATTATTATTGGCTACGATGGAGCGCAAGATTTGTGCTTCGCGCTCAGGGCGATAATAAACAGGATTCTGTTGCTGTTGCTTAATCTTGGCTACTTCCACAGCCAAGGCCGCACGATCGCGTATTAACTCAAGGATCTGTTGATCAATTTTATCAATTTCTATGCGTATTTGTGCAAGTTTGTCTGTCATGGCTGTAGACCCCCTTAATAAACGTCTCTCATGGCAGCGAGTTTTGAAAGAAGTTCAATGAATACCCTGGAGTCAACTTACAAAGCTGCAGTATAAAATAGCAGCCTTGCCGGGCAAACCCCTTATTTTATATCCAACCTTTTTTTACGCAGATAGAGTAAAAATGCGGGAAAGATCATGATTAGGATACCACTCGCAAATACTAAACGGAAATGACCAGCACCCCCCATATCCATACTGCTTTCAGGAGGTATAAACCCGACCACCAGTGTCATTGCACAACCGATAAGACCCAGAACACAGGTTAAATAATAACCGACTCGCCCGCCAGGAATGACAAAAGGACGAGGCATGTGGGCAAATTTTTTCTTTAAACGCCAAGCACCAATGAACATTAAAACATACATCATGATATAGAGTTCAGTACTTAGGGCGGTAAACAACCAATAAATAGCATTGATCGAAGGAAACAATAAAAAACCGCTGCAGAGGAAGGTAACCAGTACAGCTTGAAGAATTAAGATCCGCGAGGCGATACCATGTTTATTTCTACGATAAAGCCAATGAGGTAAAAAACCATTATCGGCGGCAAGTAACAAACCTTTGGCAGGTGAGATAATCCAGTTCACCATACTACCCAGGCTGCCAAGTAATAATAAGATAACAATGACAGGCATTAGAGCTGTTAGATGGTAGGATTTAAAAAAGTTAGAGAACGCTTGCATCACGCCATCCACCAAGCTTATTTTTTCTTGTGGAAGCACAAAGGCAATAGCCAATGAGCCAAGAATCATAGTTGTCAGGATCAGGGTTACCGAGAAGAGCATGGCACGGGGGAAATTACGCTGAGGATCCCGCACATTACGTACGTGTACGGCTGCTAATTCCATACCGAGAAAAGAGGTCATAATTGCTGTTAAGGACACCCATGACTGACTATCCTTCCAATGCGGAATCAGGTTATGCCAGCTCAAATCAATAGCTATAGGATTACCTTTGAGGAGCCATATAAGAGCAAGGAGTATAATAAACCCCATAGGTAGAATCATACCTACTACAGCACAAAAACTGGCGAAGGCTGCTGAAGCACGTAAACCAGCCAGTCCCAGAATAGTGAGTGACCAGAAAACGACTAAAATGACACCAATTAAATAGTATTTGTTTTGTGCAAGCTCTGGATTAATTAAATAAGCCAGGGTTCCGGCAATAAACGAGAGTATCGTGGGGTACCAGACCATGGTATTGATCCACTGCAGCCAAATGGTAAAAAAAGCGGCAGTTTCACCAAAGGCATGTTTAACCCAACTATAGATTCCACCTTCTTCTTCAGACCAGGTAGATGATAGTTCAGCGGAAACCAAAGCAACCGGAATGAGAAATACCAGGGCTGAAAAGGCAAAAAAGAAAATCAGTGACGAACCAAAAAGCGCAGTTGCTGGCAAATTACGGATACTGTCAATGGCACCTGTAATTAATAAAACGAGTGCCAGTACAGAAATTTTTTCGGAAGACCAGGCTTTCATAGTAGTTGACAGTCCCAAGACACTATTGGCAAAAAGATAAGCATTATAAGTGAATGCAGGAAGTGATGAAAAGCATTTTTTCTGTAAAGTCAGTAGTTCAGTGGAAATTTTAAAAAATCATAAGGTGGTGTATAAAAAACATAACGCACCAGTCAGGGTATTTTTGTTATAGTTATTTGTTTTGATTACTAAAGGAGCAAGGATGTTTGGTTTTTTTAATCGGGAAAATAAGTTACGTGCACTTATGCAAGCGTTGAACACTGCGGCGCTTTTTGTTGCTCTGAATGAGATGGCCAGTGATCCTGAGCATGCATGGGCGTGGGGCTTGGATGCCTTGACTTACTTTGTGAGTATTCTGGCTTTGGTAGAAAAGCCTTCTCCACTTGGCAATGCGGGTTCAATTGCTCTAAATTTTATGTGTTTAGGCGCTGTTTTTAATGACGTTGCATCTGGATGCGGTGTGTTGTCTAATCTCACCAATCTATTTAAAACGGCAGCCCATTCGGGAAACATTGTTATACCGGTTGCAACTGCCGAACGCAAACCCGCTCAAGTACCACAAGCTACTCTGTAATTAAAGATGACCGTGCGCCGTAATCAGGATACGGCGTGCAGAGGCATGATTACGGTGTTCGCAAAGGTAGATTCCCTGCCACTGCCCTAATGCCAGTTGGCCTTTCTGTAAAGGGATGGTCAGACTCACCCCCAGGATTACATTTTTTATATGTGCTGGCATATCATCCTCACCTTCCAGTGTATGACGATAAAGGCTGTTTTTATCGGGTATTGTTTTATTGAAAAAAGATTCCAAATCCAGTGGCACATCCGCGCAGGTATTCTCACTGATAGCGAGTGAGGCGGACGTGTGTTGCAGAAAGAAATGCACCAAACCAGTATGTATGGGGGGCATTGCAAGCAAAGCTTGTTTTATTTCCGTGCTAATAAGGTGGAACCCGCGTGATTTTGGCGTTAGACAACATTCGCTCTGCCAGTATTGTGGTGTCTTGGTGGTATTGTTATCCATGGCGATAACCATCACGGCATGCAGGTGAGTTAGTGGTGGTTCTATGGCGAGTTTCCCATTCTTCCTTAGTATATAAATGCAGACTTAAAGCGTGTAAACCGTTATTAAATTCTTGCGACAATAACCCGTTAACTAAACGATGGCGCGCGATGAGAGTTAATTTAGCAAATTTTTCAGAGACAATGACGAGCTTAAAATGGGTTTCAGCACCTACAGGGACATGATGTTTATGGGACTCATCTTCAACAGTCAGAAAGAAAGGGTTTAATTCTGTAGAGAGTAAGTCAGTGATTCGTTGTTCGCGTGACATAAATTTTTGCCATTAAATGACTCAGGATTGCTAAAGTATACGCATTACATGACCTATTGTCATATTTTGGGTTGCCCGCCAGGCTCTTTGGCAAGGCGTTTATTTTTCCAAAGTGCGGTAGAATGCCAAATATTGACAGTGAGCATTTTGCAACTTAAAAATTTAACTTTCAGAGGCTGAAAAGGTTATAACACATTTTCTTAAGGGTTTCTTAGTGCAAAAAGATGAATTTTCTCAGTCTGCTCATTGAAATATTCTATGATTTCCCCTAAGGTGACACTTTATTTTATTAGCAACGATGGGTTAAGGAGCAGGGTATGAAACAAAAGGGTTTCACTCTTATTGAGTTGATGATCGTCATAGCCATTTTAGGGATTCTCATCTCTCTTGCAGTTCCTGCTTATCAGGATCACCTAATGAAAGCTCGAGTCGTAGAGGGTTTAAATTTAGCTTCTACAGCAAAGAGTGCTGTCGCTGAAACAACCTCGTCTGATCATGCTTTGCCTGCTACTCAGGAAGCAACGGGTTATACGAGTCCTGCCCCCACTCCGAATGTTAAGTCAATTACTATAGGGGCTAAGGGTGTGATTACTATCACTTACACTCCAAAGGCAGGCGACGGCACCATATTACTTGTTCCGACTCTCCAGTCTACTGGTGAGTTAACCTGGACTTGTAATACAGGAACTTTGGCGTCTAAGTACCGTCCAGCGAGTTGCCGCAGTTAACCCGTTTTGAGAAACCAGCAAAGTCTTTACTCTCAACTAACAGGGTTCTCGTTATCCTGTTAGTTGATTAGGAATTTTAGGCGTATTGACTTTGACTGGCCCCTTGTTGTTGCCTAGTATGGAAAAAAAACCCGATCTGCCAGCAGGCTTTGTGTCAGATACTTCACTAACGGTTGTTGCGGGGGAAGGGGTTAACAACCCTGCGATTAGTTCTTGTAAACCATAGGTGAATATTTTTAAGGATTCCAGGGCGTCATTTTGTTGTGCCTGTTCTTTTCTTAAGGCTGTGACTTCCGATTTGAGTGCAGTAATGGCATGTATCGTATGATATTCTGCTTTCTGGAATTTTCCGCGCAAGGTTTGAGTGCTTTCTCGGACCTGCGTATGGACTGATTTTTGGGGATGGGCAGCAGATTTGGATCGGGGTGTAGCCTCCTGGAGTGCTCCAAGAAAGGTTGCGACCTGGCTTTCTGTGGATTCATCTTTACATTCTTTTATTTTACCGCCAATAGATAACTCAAACACCTGATCACTATACATGGTGGCTGTCTTTTTAATTGTATCTGGTTCCCATGCTTGGATCTCTGCTTGATAACGTAGGGTCAAGGAGCGCGCAAATAATTCAGCCATTTTTTTTGCATGATCGGGATTGCGTAATATCTCCAAAATATTTTGCGTTCTTTTATCTTCAAAATGCCCCAACACAGTGCTACCTATTTCCTTCAGCGTAAAAGATGCAATGGTGTCAAGTAAAGAACCGACTACAGGAACACTCCCGAGCAAACTACCAACTACGGAGGAAGATAGCTCGACAGCTTTTTCTCCCAGCCCAGCTTTTTTCTCGACTAATTGGCTAAAAATAGAAATGACACCAATAATTTTTGCCCATAATACGATATAGCTGGTGTTATAAAATAAGCTTGTTTTTTCATCGCTATGAATTTTTTTAAGGTCAACCAGCTTTTGTGTTTTGCCATCCAAATACTCTTGTATCAACTCATCCTGTACTGGGATGTGTGCAGCTAATTCAGCCTGGAGTCGCTCTTGTTCATGACGCAGGATAGCCATGAATTTTATTTCCAGCTCACTGACTAAGTTGGTAAAAACTTCGCCATTTAGCAGTTGATTAAACAAATCCAGAATATCTTTTTGGAGGCGTTGGGTTTTTTCATTGATCTGTTTTTCTATCTCTGCAGAAACCTCCCCTCGCTGCCTTTCTAAACTCTGTTCCAACTCTTGCAGTTTAAGATGCAGATCATTCACTTCTGAGCTGGTACTCATTGAGACGCCACATAATTCCAAGGCTTCTGCATACTGTAGCGTCTCTTCTTGCTCCTTGACGGATACCTCCAATAACTCTACCAGCCCTGAATTTTTACGTTGTAACAGCTTATTATTTTCTTCAAGGGCAGTGACTTTTGTCTGTTGATATTCCCCTCTTATATTAACTAATCGAAGTTGTTCTTCTATTAATTCAATATGTTTTTTTTGCTGGTCTCGTTCTCTATTTAATCGTCTAATTTCTTGTTGCAGTAGAATAATTTCTTGAGTTAGAAATTCATTTTCAGCTCTAACAACGTCCTGTTGTTTGGTAGCGATATCTTGAGAGGTTTCTATGATGGAATCATAAGCAGGTGGTTCGTCATCGGTGGGAAGGTTGGGCAGTTGATTAAACGGCATAAAGCAGACTCCCTTGCTATATACTGAATCTAAAATAATAATTAGCAAAAAGGGAGAAAGCAAATTTATCGATAAAAGCTCAAAGTATAGAGAGCCCATTGATAAAAAATGATTATAGGATTTTTTACCTGGATGCAGTGATCATCCAGGTAAGATGGCAGGTTTTTATCCCTAAAGTTTTTGCGCTACTAACTGATTTTTCAAACGCACATACTCAGGTAAGCCATTTTTATAAGGCGGATAAGCTTCACCCTGAATGAGAGGTGCTAAATAACGGCGGCAAGCCTCAGTAATACTCATCCCATCTGCTCCAATAAATTCTGCCGGCATGGATTTTTCCTGATTGGCTACCTCTGCCAGAGAGACATGATCAATGGACCAGCGATAGGGTGAATCTTGTTCGCGTTTAATAATCGGCATAATGGCATTATGGCCGCTTAAAGCCAATTCAACGGCTGCTTTACCCAGGGCATAGGCTTGCTCAAGGTCGACTTGAGAGGCAATATGACGTGCCGCACGTTGCAGGTAGTCAGCAACTGCCCAATGGTATTTATAACCGAGTTCAGTTTTTACCAGCTGCGCAATCACTGGAGCAACGCCACCTAACTGCGCATGGCCAAAGGCATCCCGTAAACCGGCATCACTTAAAAATTGTCCTTCTTCATTCCGAATACCTTCAGAAACAACAACAACACAATATCCATATTTTTTTACACAATCGTCCACTTTCTTCAGGAAAGCTTGCTGAACAAAAGGGACTTCAGGAAATAGAATAATATGAGGTGGCTCTTGAGCATTTTGGCCTGCCAAACCACTGGCAGCAGCGATCCATCCTGCATGACGACCCATCACTTCAAGAATGAACACTTTCGTTGAAGAGGCTGCCATGGAAGCGACATCAAAACCGGCTTCCATGGTGGAAATTGCCACATATTTTGCAACTGAACCAAAACCGGGGCAAGTATCGGTGAAGGGTAAATCGTTATCCACCGTTTTGGGAATGCCGATACAGGTAATAGGATAGCCCATGCTGCTTCCTAATTTGGATATCTTATGAGCTGTATCTTGCGAGTCACCGCCACCATTGTAAAAGAAATAACCAATATTATGTGCCTTAAAGACATCAATCAAACGTGCATATTCAGCGCCATCATCTTTCAATTTATAACGGCATGAGCCAAAAGCCCCTGACGGTGTATGCATCAGTTTTGCAATGTCTTCAGCGCTTTCCAAAGACGTATCAATCAATTGTTCATTGAGGGCTCCAATAATGCCATTTTGAGCCGCGTAGACTTTCGCTATTTTATCAGAATGAAGGCGTGCTGTTTGAATAACACCACAAGCTGAAGCGTTAATAACCGCTGTCACCCCGCCTGATTGGGCATAAATTGCATTTTTAATCGACATAATTTCTCCGTGATAAACAGTCATTTAGAAGGACTGGCTTGATACAAATTGTCAAATTCATCAATAACTTCATCAATGCTTTGAATAAGTTCTGCAAAGGCTGATTTTAACTCGTCTATTTTTTTCACTTGCTTGGCTTGTTTTTCCAAACGAGTGACTTGTATTTGCAGGTGGGGAACGCCACAAAAGCAGCAAGCGCCATGCAATTTATGAGCGGCATTTTCCAGGCCTTTTACATCTTTATCATGCATGAGTTTAATAAATTCCTGGCGATTTTTTCTTAATTCCTCGACAAAACGGACAAGAAATTCCTCGGCCAGGGCTTTATTACCAGAGACCTTTTGTACACATAGTTGCCAGTCTATCGCGGAAGGTTTTGCCTTTTTTATAATGCGTAATAGATGGTTAAGTAATTGTGTTTCGTCTATTGGTTTTTGCAGACAAAGATCAACCCCTGCCTTTTTTAACTTTTCGTTACTGAGTTCAGTACTGTTCGCACTTATCACAATAATTGGCGTCTGTTTATTTAACATTGATTTGTGACGGATAAGATGTGCCGCATCGAGTCCATTCAGTTTGGGCATTTGCAGATCGAGTAAGATCACATTGTATCGTTTACTTTGACAAGCAGTTACTGCTTCTTCGCCATTATCGACCGTTTCAATACTACTATGCTCCCCTAAGAGCGAATTGAGCAACATGCGATTAACGGGATTATCTTCGGCGATTAAAATATCCGGGCGTGCGACGCGGAGTTGGGAGCGCAATTGATCGAGCTCTTGATTGGCTGTTGAGACTTGAGTAACTTGGTTAATAAGGGATTCAAGGATGTCATGCAATTTTTGAATACTAATGGGTTTGAATAAAAAGGCCCTGGCGCCAAGGGCTTCAGGTTCATGGATGAGCCATTTAGAGACGAGAATACAATCGATAGATTGTTTACGAATTACTTGGGCGACTTGTTTTTCACAACCTTCATTCACATTGATAAACGCTAAAGAACAATCAGTGTGTTCAGTAAACGCCTTTTCAAGCTGATTAAAGGTATTGATGCGCACACACTCAATTCCCCAATAACCCAGGCCATTGCACATCGCTTCCAGATATAAAGGATTATCATCATAACAAAGGACTTTGAGGTGGCCAAACCGGTGGCTTTGATGTTTTTCAACTTCATAAGCAGCCAGTTTTTCCAGTTTGACTCGTACAGAAAAAGTTGAACCTTTATTGGGTTCGCTGGTCAGTGAAATGCGTCCTTGCATGGCCTCAGTGAGTTTCTTGCAGATAACCAAGCCCAAACCTGAACCACCAAAACGACGTGTAATAGTCGTATCTGCCTGGTTAAAGGCATGAAACAACTTGCCTTGATCTTCAGTTGAAATGCCAATGCCGGTATCAGTGACTGATAGGCATAAGGTGTAATCTTTATCGCTTTCCTGCTCAATACAAGTACGAATAAGAACATAGCCATGATCAGTGAATTTGACTGCGTTACTGACTAGATTGGTAATAATTTGCTTCAGCCGCAAAGGATCGCCGAGCACTGTTTTGGGAACATTAATTTCAGTGGCAGGAATGAGATCGATTCCTTTTTTATGCGCATTAGGGGTCGTTAGTGCCAATACCTCATCAATGCAAGCGCGGATATCGAGAGGGATGCAATCTAAATGCAATTTGCCTGCATCCATTTTTGAATAATCCAATATGTCATTAATAATCGCTAATAAATCTTGCGCAGAGGATTTAATTGTTTTGACATAATCTAATTGCAAGCTGTCTAGCTTGCTTTCCAATAGTACATTGGTAAAACCAATGACACCATTCATCGGTGTGCGGATTTCGTGACTCATATTGGCAATAAATTCAGATTTTTGCCGGCTTTTCTCTTCAAATTTCTTTTTTTCTAGCGATAATTGAATATTCTTTTCTTCCAGCAATTCCAGGCTTTGTTGTAAATCTGCCGTGGCCGTTTCAATATGGTGATTCAGTTCGTGGACGTTATTTAAGTACTGTTTTTGCAGATGGGCACAACCTTGCTCAATAATCCCTAGTTCACCGGGACTGGATACTTTTATCTGTGTTTCAAATTCATTGCTGAGTATTTGTTTCATACTGCGGCGTAAACGAGAAATCGGAAGGTAAATTCGTTTTGAGAGAAAATAATGGATCGTCAAGCTGATTAACAAACCCAGCAAAGTAATAAAGATAGTAATGATGTACATCTGATAACGTTTAATCAGTACGGATTGAGTATCAATGTCGATAGACAGCCATCCTAAAATATCGTCTGCTTGAGGGGCGATAGGGTTGCTGGATATTTTAAAAGGGATAGTTGAGTAGAGATTAAATTTAGGAATAGTAACAGGCGCTAAAAAGTTAATAAGGTAGGGTTTTATTTGTTTTCTTTCGATATAGTCGCCAGTAAATTCAGGTGGTCTAAACGGTTTGTGAATAGAATGTTTGCCGCCCCGGTAGGCTAACAATTGACCGTGGGCACCGTAAAAAGCCAATGCTTTAATTTCGGGATTCACTGTGGAAGCATTAATTAAGCCTTGTAAGGTTCTATTATCATTGCGCATCATGGCAAATTGGGCGGCTGGTAAAAGTTGGCGGATATAAGCCTCGCCCAGACGCGACATATGTAATTCCAAATCTTTGTTAAATTGGCCATTGTAAAAGACTGCAAACAGGAGGGCGACCAAAAGGACGGGTATTAGCGTAGTAATTCGTAATTGGTATTTTATACCGAGTCTTTTCATGCAGAGTACCTGTTGTGAATCAAATGATAGACGTTGGGCACAGTGATTTTCCTGTATAAGGCAAAGACATAGAGCGCATTTGTTTATTTTGCGTTGCTGGTAAAGTGGGCTATTATAGCGCGATTGTTTAATTGCTTACAACGGAGCATCTGGATGGTAGTGAGAACCCGCTTTGCCCCAAGTCCTACCGGTTTTTTACATGTCGGTGGTGTACGTACCGCCTTGTTTTCCTGGTTATATGCCAAACGTCATCATGGCGAATTTATATTGCGGATCGAAGATACCGATCAAGAGCGTTCAACGCAGGAGTCTGTGCAAGCAATTCTGGATGGTATGGCGTGGTTAGGATTAGATTATAACGAGGGTCCCTTTTACCAAACGAAACGTTATGCGCGTTACCAGGAGATTGCCCAGCAATTATTGAATGAAGCGAAGGCTTACTGTTGTGTTTGTAGTAAAGAGCGCTTGGAAGCGTTGCGAGAAACGCAGCTCGCTAACAAGGAAAAGCCACGTTATGATGGCCATTGCCGCGATAAAAATTTGCCTGCTACCGGAAGCCATGTATTACGCTTCAAGAATCCTCAAACGGGAATTGTCTCATTTACTGATCAAGTTTATGGCGATATTCATGTCGATAATAATGAGCTGGATGATTTGATTTTGGTACGTTCCGACGGCAATCCAACCTACAATTTTGCTGTAGTAATTGATGATTGGGATATGCAAATTACTCATGTTATTCGTGGTGATGATCACATCAACAATACGCCGCGGCAAATTAATTTGTTTAAGGCTTTAAATGCACCAGTACCTGTGTTTGCGCATTTACCAATGATTCTTGGTGACGATGGCAAACGCTTATCAAAACGGCATGGCGCAGTGAGTGTTTTGCAATTTAAAGAGTTGGGTATTTTACCGCACGCTTTATTAAATTATCTGGTTCGGCTGGGGTGGTCCAATGGTGATCAGGAAATTTTTAGTGTTGCAGAAATGATTGCCAGCTTTGATTTAAAAAACGTCAGCCGCGGTGTATCCAGTTTTAATTACGATAAGCTTTATTGGTTAAACCAACATTACCAAAAGAGTGATTCAGCAGAAACGGTTGCTGAGGCTTTACGTTGGCATTTTATTCAGCAAGGTATCGATTTAAGCCAGGGGCCAAATTTGGTTGATTTAGTCCCTACTCAGGCCGAACGTTGCAAAACCCTGGTAGAAATGTGTGAGAAGAGCCGTTATTTTTACCAGGATACTATCGATTATGATGAGGAAGCAGTAAAGAAGCATCTGCGTCCAGTCGTTTTGGCTCCGCTTGAAGCGCTCTATTTGCGTTTGCAGGAGTTAAAGAATTGGGAGAAAGATGCCTTACAAACCTGCATCAATGACGTGAGTGCCGAATTTGATATTAATTTAGGGAAAATAGCTCAGCCTTTGCGTGTTGCAGTAACTGGCAGCAGCATGTCACCGGCAATTGATATGACCCTTAGTCTATTGGGTAGACAACGCACTTTAACACGCTTGGAACAAGCATTGCAGCGTATTCGCGTACGTGCTTCCAGTGCCGAATAGCGACCTTGTAATTTAAGGAGTGGGGAAGTCTTTCATTGCTTCCTCATTCAGATCAATTACTTGCTTTGTCGGTATTCGAGGCGTTTGAAAATAGGCAATAGTCCACGCTAAAGGTCGCGTTAGACAACAAGCCCCTGCACAAAGTCCAACGAAGAATGAAGCTGGGACAGAGCTTATAAATGCCAATTTAGTTTGATCAGGAATATCATCATTGGCTCTTAGAATAAAATAAATCCCGACATGTAATCCCGTTAAGCCAAGTCCGAATGCCCAACTTAATAATTTGCTGAACCATCCTTGTTGTTGAAGTTCAGAACTGAGTTCCTCTATTTTTTCTTGCCGCTCCTCCAGTTGGAGAAAATAAATTTTTTCACGTTCTGAGACCAATTGATCAATGATTGGCTTGATATGCTGCGTTACGATTTCAGGAGGCAGCTCTTTATTACGTAAGTCAAAGAACAGATGGCGTTGGTTAACGGCTTGCCCGGCTAACGTTTTTAAGCTAGGGACTTGAAACTTGGGAGTCGTTTTGAGGGTACGGCTAGAGGCAGGGGAATCGTGGGGTGAAGATGTTGGATTTGGCATCGTATCTCCTTAGAGTAGTTGACCAGCGATCATTCTCTCGTGGTATCTGTCTATTTTTCAAGGCAGAATGAATTTTTGTGTCATTGAGTGTAATTAATTTCATTAAACGCGGTTCTTCTATCATGTTCTGCTTAAATAATTCTGGCTATACTCATCGCAGAACTTCCTTTTGAGTCCTGTTATGACACAAACTTTAACTGAAGAAATTGACCAATTTAATCAACAAGCATTGAAGCAAGAGTTAACTGCCGCACTCATTATTCATGATCAACTGGTTGCAATGACTCAGGATATAGCTGCGAATTATCATTCTGATCAAACGCAAGAACTGCAAAAGAGAATCCTCGATATTGCTGGGCAAAGTCTTAAAGGCATGTTGCACGCTGATTCCGCTGATGCATTTACTATGCATCAGAACAGGTTAAGCCGTTTGCTGACAACTATAAAAGAGAAATTGGCTTTGGAGGGAGATTTTGACCAGGCTTTGGAAGATTACCGTTTCTTTCATTATATCCATCGAGCCCTGCGTAATGTCTCGTTAAAAACTGGCAAAGACTTTCTAGGTGATTTGCCACGTTGGTTCAAGAGCCACCCCTATTACAACCATTGGCAGGAGAAATTAGTCCAGTTAACAGCGCAGGAGAAAGCAGCTGCTTTTGAGTCCTATAAAAAGGGATTGATTGAAGAATTATTCATTAAAGAGTCTTATCAAGATTTAGCAAACATTGCTTCTTTGGCATTAATTGAAAAGAATAGTCGTTTGCTCTCCGAGCTGCGCTTGTCTTATTTGGATGGCGCAAACCATCGAAAAAAACTTTTTACTGATCTGGGATGGATGGGTTTAGGGGTTTTATTGGTTGCGGCGGCAACTGTTTTAGGTCTTGCCTTCCCCTTGTTAGTAGTACCTGGTTTTGTAGTAGGTGCGGCTGTTCTAGGTTACGGAGTGATAGATTTTTCCAAGGAGAGCGCCAATCTTTACTCTGAAATTTACAATAGACCACTAGGTGATCGTGAGATATCAGCTGAAACGCTAGTTGAATTAAGGCATCTGGAGAACCAGATTGATGGATTTGAGGTGGAGCCGTTTATTGCAAATCAGGACTTATTGGCCGAGCAATGGTCAACAGAAAAAAAATGGATGAAAGGGGCTGGTTACGCGGCTTCTTTTGCAGGTTTTGCGCTTGCTTTTGCTGGCTTAGCTTTTCTGATTCCTGGAGTAGGGGTTCCAATAGCTGCTGTTCTAATTGTAACAGTCTTGGCTGCTGTTATTACTGCAGTCGCTGCTTTACTTATAGGCGTAAAAATTATGCGGGAGCGGCAAGAATTACAAAAGCGTCGGGAAGAGGTCGACAAACAAACCGAGAGTGATGATCGATTACTCGCGGAGGTGGACTTGGGGATGTTGAAACCTTCCGAGTCGTTGCGGAACAGTTTTACTGTTGTATTTGAAAAAGAGCAGGAAGCGAATAGACGAGAAGTCAAAAAACTGGCGCTTACACCTAAGCAACGAAGGGAGGCTTTTTTTCATGAAAATGAGGATGAAAGTGAGGGTATAAAAGAGACTGAGAATGGACATAATCAACAGATAGATAAAGGTGATTCAAGCGAAGAAGGTGGCGCTAAATCACCAGGTAAAAATTGAAATTAAACATTGTATAATATCTTTGTTTTAACTAAAAAAAACAATGAATTTTCTTTTTAAAAATTACCAATAAAAATCATAGTATTTTCTTGTTGATATTTTAAAATATTTTTGTTTTATTATATCGAAATATGGGTAATTAATCCTTTGAAATTGCATGACAATTTTTATATTTTTTTTGACTTCCACACGGGCAAGGTTCATTGCGGGATATTTTTTGATTTAAAGTGGATTTTCCTGTTTTTGGTGGCAGGCTGTCGGTATAAAACCAAGAGCTATTATGACGTTGAAATTGACTCAATTCATGAATAGTTTTAACGGAATTTTTTTCCATATATCTCGCAATAAACTCTACAAAACCGGTGTTTTCGTCCTTCGGATCTAGATAGCTGGTAATAACTTGCAGCCCCAACCATTTTACTCGTTTTGCCCACAGGGCTGTCTCCTGGTCATTAAAACCCACTAAGGGTTTACCCAGCATCGTTTTTCTTAGGTAGTCAACCCTGGCCTGGCTATACGCAGTATAACGAGATCGCATTAATGCTTCCGGTGTTTTAGCTATTTCCTGTTTCTCCAGGTAGGAACCGCAACAAGCCAGGTAATCAGTTGGTAAACCGCAGGGACATTGATTCATCTCGTTAACTCCAGTGATTATTGATTAGTACTCATGCAAAAATCCGATCGTTTCGTTAAATTTTGATTTTAATTCGGTGAGCCAGTGAGGCTAAACTCCCGCATTAAAATCAAAATTTGCCTCGACCGGGACGTTTCTCGTAAAGTCCAGTTGGTAAGAGGTCTGTTCACAGTGAATTATATCGTGAGTATAATCGCCGTCACCAAGTTATTATCTATGACTTCTTTAGAAACTCGACTGCCTTGGAGTATCGTTTGGTCGATCCAGTGCTCGAATCCTCATGTACTGGTGTGTACACTGCGGTTCTGCGCGCGGTTTCTCCTCGCTTTTCTCTCATTGCAGCGAGTTTCGAAAGAAGTCTATTAAGTAGATTATGCTCGTTGTAGTTTTACTAAAGGAATAAACAAACATGATTACCTTATACCAATTTCCTGGAATGTGGGGTTTGCCTAATGCAAGCCCTTTTTGTTTGAAAATTGAAACTTATTTGCGTATGGCAGAAATTCCTTACGAAATTAGGTTTGTTAGGGATCCACGAAAAAGTCCGAAGGGGAAGTTGCCTTTTGTTAAAATTGACCAAAAATTAATTCCGGATAGTGAGATAATTATTGATTATCTTAAGGGAAAATTTGGCGATGTATTGGATAAAAATTTAAATACTGAGCAAAAGGCATTATCAGCTCTTCTGGATGATGTATTTTCTGAACGATTATATTGGATCATGCTTTATATGCGTTGGCAAGTTGATGCTGTATGGCCTCTTTTGCGAGATACTTTTTTTGGGGACTTATCGTTTTTTAAAAAATTTTTTTTACCAGGAATGATACGAAAAAATATGCAGAGAGCCTTGTATTTTCAAGGTACTGGTCGACACAGTTATGATGAAGTATTACAGATGGGATATAAAACATTGGATGCAATAGCATCTGTTCTCGGTGAAAAGAAATATTTTCATGGTACAGAGATCACGAGTATTGATGCAACAGCCTTTGGTTTTTTAGCGAATATTGCTTGGTTTCCTTATGACTGTAATTTAAAAACACATTTACATAAACATAAAAATATCCTCTTTTTCTGCGATAAAATGTGGTCTACTTTTTATCCTGAAATATCTAAACCCTTTATGATCACTAATTTTTAGTACGAAATTAATTAATATCACCTCTGGTTAAGTCCCGTGTTGCTTGATGCTGTAAAACAGCATCAAGTATCGAAGCCACTCATTGAGATCCTATTTATAATTTATTATCAGAATTGAGTTAATAATACGCGCTGTGTAAATTTATTTGCTTTCATGAAATAAACCGCGATCAGAAGCAGGATTAACCTGTCTTTGCAAGCATAATTTTATTTGTTAATATCTACTCCGTTTAATAACATTTGGGGTGATTAAATGCCAATTATCAATGGCACTCGCGTGCAAAAGAAAGAAAAAATAAAAGCTGAAATCAGCAGTGAAACTTTTGAGATGATCAATGCATATTGTGCTTGGGCCAATATTGACGATATCAGTTTTTTTATTGAAGAAGCAGCTAGTTTTGTTTTTGCGAAAGATCGTGACTGGAAACAGCACCGAAAGTCAGTTAAAAAGCGTGCTGAAGCCACCCAGGCTTAATTTATCTTTAGTGAAGGTGTCAGTTTTATGACGCCTTTATTCAGTTGCACTTCTCGTCTGTATCGGTAAGTCATTCGTGGAAGTAATGGAAGTTTGTGGAAACAGTAGGGGGTTTCCAGCAGTAAGCATCAATGTAATTCACTCAAAATGTCGCTTCTGCTTCAGATAGTACGATTTACAGCAATTTATCAAAAATTGCTTGACAGCTTTAAGGTGCCTCATTAAACTGCGATTCTTATTTTGGGGCTATAGCTCAGCTGGGAGAGCGCTTGCATGGCATGCAAGAGGTCGGCGGTTCGATCCCGCCTAGCTCCACCATCATCAACGTTGGTTGATGATGAGAAAAGTTCTAAGGTCCCCATCGTCTAGAGGCCTAGGACACTGCCCTTTCACGGCGGTAACAGGGGTTCGAATCCCCTTGGGGACGCCAATTTTGGCTTGAGTAGTTTGTTTAGTAATGTGTTAAGTTCCGGGTCCCCATCGTCTAGAGGCCTAGGACACTGCCCTTTCACGGCGGTAACAGGGGTTCGAATCCCCTTGGGGACGCCATTCTGGCTAGTCAATTCTTAAATTTAATTCTATTTTTTCTCTCAGAGATAACTTTTCTTCTACTGATGCTTATCCTGTGTTCCTGTATGTTACAAAATGTAAATAGGGGACTCGCAAAAGCCAGCTAATTCAGCTATATACTATAACAGGAATGATTCTGCATAAGGTTTCTGCTATGGACATGAGAAAACAAGTTTTATCACTTTCCTTGCTTAGTCTGCTATCCACTCCAATTTTCGCTGATACCCAGGAAGGGGAAGCAGCTTTTAATCAGCAACGCTATGAAAAAGCATTCCTTCTTCTCTCTGATGAAGCGGCAAAAGGGGATGCTAAAGCCCAATATTTGCTGGGTAAAATGTATTATAACGGCCAGGGTGTTGCTTTTAATGCGGAAAAAGCGGAGCAATTATTACTTTCTTCTGCAAATCAAGGGAATGTCGACGCCCAAGTCTTGTTAGCGGGTTTTTATTGGCATCAGAATACCCCTGAAGGATTTCGCAAGTCACTGGGCTGGTATCAAAAAGCGGCTGATCAAAATAATGCAGATGCACAATATGCGTTAGGGTATATGTATCAATATGCTAATGGGGTGCCGCAAAATGACGAGATGGCCATGTCATGGTACAAAAAATCAGCTGCACAAGGAAATTCTGATGCCGCCTTAGCAGTGGGTTTTATGTATGATTCTGGTGCCGGGGTAGAAAAAGATTTTGCTGAGGCGGCGAAATGGTACGAAAAATCTGCAGACTTAGGTAATACCAGTGCGTTATATAACCTTGGTTTATTATATAAGTTTGGTGATGGTGTACCTAA
This sequence comes from Legionella donaldsonii, assembly GCF_900452385.1. NCBI lineage: Bacteria > Pseudomonadati > Pseudomonadota > Gammaproteobacteria > Legionellales > Legionellaceae > Legionella > Legionella donaldsonii. The sequence goes on from NZ_UGOA01000001.1 coordinate 959,207, forward strand.
GGATGAAAGTAAGGCCTTCCAATATTTTCAAAAAGCTGCTGAGCAGGGGCATGCCAAATCGCAATTAGAAGTAGGGTATTTCTATGATACCGGTAAAGGTGGCCAAACGGCTGATTTACAAAAGGCGGCCCTGTGGTATCAAAAAAGTGCCGATCAGGGTAATCCCAATGCTCAGTTTAATATAGGTGATATGTATTTATATGGTGATGGGGTCACTAAGAATATCGATCAGGCAGTTTCATGGATACGTAAATCTGCGGAGCAAGGTTTTGGAAAAGCACAATATAAGCTAGGTGTTTTTTACCGTGATGGAATTGGTGTTAGCACTGATCCAGTCGAGTCCTATGCCTGGTTCACTGCGGCTGTCGGAAACGGTTTTAATGATGCCCAAAAAAATCAGGATGAACTTGAGAAAACACTCAGTGAGGACCAACTCAAGAAAGCCAAGGAGCTAGGAAAAAAATATACAGAGCGATATCAGAAAAAATCCCAGTAAGCGAACAATAATGTGTCTTTAAGCGAGTAAGACTATGAAAGAAAAGCACTACGCCTACAAAATAACGAGCCAATCCTCTGGGCTGCTTTGCACACATTCGGAAATTGAAGAAGAGAAGATGCTGGATTTATTGCAAGAGATTCAGCGGAACGACTCAGAGGGGATTTATTGGATTTTTAAACAATTGGGCGATCAGCCTAAGGAACCGCTTTGTGTTATTGATTGCCTGCATCAGCGAATTTATTACCATTATTCTGGTGATGTCGAGGAGTTGGCCAGTACAATTAAAAAATTGAGCAAATAACATTCCTTTGGCATCGCTAAAGGAATGTTATTCTGTAAAAAGAGACCGTCTTGTTGAACGAGTTCCAGAAGATAGTTTATAGTCGTTCAAAAATAGTACGGGTATTGAAGCCAAATAATCGTTCATGCATGCGATAAGCATATTCGTCAGTCATATTAGCAATATAATCACAAACTACTCTGAATGCAGTTATTTCATCGTCTGTTTGATGAAATAATGCACGATTTTTATTATCAAGCAAGCTGGCAGGATTAGAGCTAATGGCTTCAAATAGTCTTAGCACTACTGTTTGACCACCGTATTCAAAGGTACGGGCTTCCTGAGAATCAATGACATGACGATAAATACATCCCATCAAGTAATTGAGTAAGGAGGCAGCTTGAGGTAATAAACAAATATTATGCTTTAACAAATTATTTTCAAAATCATCATTCGTTATGGTGATTTGTGTCGCAGTAATAAAATAATTAACCATTTCACCAATGGCTTGTTTCCGTTTATCAAGTTCCTGGTTAAATAGAAAATCAAGTAATTGTTCAGCGTTTTGGCTAAGTTGGGTTGCAGCGAGAAGTTGGCGGAAATCGGTATTATCCAGTTGTTCTCGGTTTATCAAACGTAAATGAATGGCGTCTTCCAGATCATGCACACCATAAGCGATATCATCAGCAATATCCATAATAGAACAGTCGAAACTATGATAAGCAGGTTTCCCATGCTGTTGTTTTTGAGGTGCTTTCTGCAGAGATTGAAACAGGGTTTTATCCTGTTCACTGAAGGGTGATAGAAGCCAATCAATTTCTGGTTGCTCACAATCGAAGTAAGCTTTGGGTGGCAGCCAATCATTGATGCGAATAGTTTTATGGAGTGATTCGACTACTTTGGGCATCTCTGTTGCTACTACTTTTGAACGACTAACTGGATATTTGAGTATGCCAAGCAAGGCTCTGCGAGTTAAATCAAGTCCATAGATGCCATAACTGTTTTCTACTTTCGTTAATAAACGTAAGGTCTGTCCATTCCCTTCAAATCCTCCATGCATACGCATCATATAATTTAAAGCAACTTCTCCACCATGGCCGAACGGAGGATGACCAATGTCATGCAGTAAACAAATGACTGAAATCAAATCATCATTAGGAAGTAAACCGGGTAATATCGATTGCTGGTGGTTGGCAGATAAATTACGTACGATACTGCGGCCAATAGAGGCTACTTCGAGAGAGTGTGTTAAACGCGTACGATGAAAATCACCTTCATCAGTACCTAATATTTGTGTTTTTCGTTGCAAACGTCGGAAGGCAGGGCAATGAATCACCCTGGTACGATCGCGTTCGTAGGGATCGCGGTGATCCTGGTTGCCACGCTGATGGGTTTGTCCTGAACGCCTGTGAGTCCACATATTGCTATATCAAATTGTCAAAAATAATAAACCCCATACTGTATGCGATAGCATCAACTGAAACAACACAAGAGGCTAAAGTTTTTTGAAATTCGGCAGATAACAAGAGTCAAAGGGGAAAAGAAGCTTATCTATCCCGATAAAAATAAGGCTTACTTTGCTGTGAAGGCTGCAAAATAAGTGATAAAAGGGGGAAGCGCTATGAATAAAAAAATACGTTTGGTGGCTCTAGGCCTTTGTGCTACCACATTAACTGCTTGTAGTAACTATCAACAAAGCAGCTATTACACCACTTACCAACCCTATGTGTATACAGATACCTATTATCGCCAGGGTTACAATGGGGGCGTAGATTATGGTTATCAATCGCCAACGGGTGGACAAGTGACTGTACCTGACTCCTATTATGTTGGGGCTTATCATTCACCTACTTCCCATAAAGACGTGGATAGAAATTGGGTGAATAGCCAAAATCCACAAGGATATACCATTGAGGTTGCTGAAGGTGAGCGGCCTGCCCAGGTAGCCGGCAAACTCTATAAATTACCTAAGAATGACCGAAGGGCACAAATTAAATACAACAAAAATGGCAAAACCTACTACAAGGGTGTATACGGCAGTTACAATAATTACGAGGATGCCCAAAAAGCATTAAATAATTTACCAGACGACGTAAAACAAAGTGCTGGCGTTAAAAGTTGGAGTAAAGTACAAGCTAATGAAGATTATTAGAGGATGTTAACCGTTTCTACCTGGGCACTTTATGGATTGTTTTCCATGCGGCAAGGTGAAACCCTGGCTACAAGAGGTTGTTGGAAAAAAATTTAGCGTGATTGATCAAGATACTGGCCTCAGGGGCGAGGGATGTTTATTTTGCTGAAATAACAATCTGTAATTTCACTACACCCGGCGTAGGGGTTCGTTCCGCACTAAACTGTTTAAGGACAATGGCATAACTATTATTGAGAGTCCACAACCAGGATAAAAAGTAGTTAAAGGGAACCAGTTCATACGATAATTGAATGTCCCCTGCGCTAGTTTGTTGCAGTTGATAGGGAAAAAAGCGTAAAGACCCAGTACCTAACTGATTGCCAATTAGGGTTAGTAGTTTGGCATTACTAATAGACTGCTGTACTTTCTGTTTTTTAGGTTGTTGACGAACTTGTTGCATCCAGGTCAGTGTCTGTTGTTTTTCAGATAATTGTGCGGTTTTGTTACTAACAGCTGTTGTTAGAGGGGAATAAAGCAATAGATAAAACAAATAGAACAAGGCAAACAGGGAGCCAATACCAACCATCCAGCGTTCACGTTCATTCAGGTTATTCCAGAAATTTCTCATAGATTTAACTCCAGGATACCAACAACCTGCTCATTGGTAGTGGCGGCTTGAGTTTGCTTAACCTTTACCTTCTTTTGTTGTAACCGAGTTTGTAAATCTTCCAGCTCAGCAAAATTTTTGGTTGCCAATGTGACCAAAAGTGTTTGATTTTGGAATCGAAGTTGTTCAAAAGTGATATTGTTGCTATTAAAGGTACTGGCTAGTTTGTCTAATAATACCCAAAAAGTGGCATCCATATTACCGTGATTTGCTTTGAGCAATTGATTGATACGAAATCGTGGACTAATTACCTGTTGTGCTTGTGGGAAAAATTCATGATAGATAGTGGCTATTTTTGTATCGATCTGAGCGAGATCCTTATTAAGAAAATACAGTTTCACTGCATTCACAGCAAGGATACTTAAAAGCCAAACGGTACTCATCGCTATGGCTGCCTGGTACCAACGTTTGGTTTTACCAGGAGTACTGCTATGTTGTAATTCACCTTGGCAAAGATTAATTGATTTACTGTTTTGTAAGCGCTTTGCCAACCAGCAATACCAACTGTCTTCTGTTTCTTTAATGGATGTAGCTAGTTCCTTCATTAATGATTCATTACTGTCTTTGAACCGGTAAAAACTGGTTTCAAGCTGTGATTTACAATAAAGGGCTGCCAGTTCAGGACTTAATGCGCCTTGAAAGTGAGCATCATTTACCAGGATATTTGTGGGGGTAACAGCGGCTTCATTTTGTTGTAGTCCAAACCAATCAAGGGTCAAGCTATCAAAGCGTATACCCTGATTGTCAAAGGTGTTAATTAATTCGGTAAGAAAGCGTTTATCGCCAACGACCACGAGATAATGGCCAGCCTGATAATGAGCTCGGTCAAAAGCAAAATGCAAGGAGTCAACATTTTGGGCAAGTTTATCTTCAAGAGCGAAAGGAATGGCAGCGCGGGCTTTTCTATCCGCAAGCCAGGGTAATTCGACTTGATGCAGGGTGAAGAAATCTGTTGGAGCAATAACGATTGTCTGTGCATTCTGCTGTAGTATCTTTATATCCGTAAAAGAGCGTTGTGCGAGAGGGGCTTCAACTTGGCCCTGTTGTCCAAGGCTCAGGCTAAGGCAGCTATCATCATTCAGGTGTTGGGTGAATAAAAAGCATGTGGCCACACGTCATCCTTGATTAACAATCGAGCTTCATAGTGTTTTCTCGCTAACATTCATGACTGTTCGCGATCCAAGATTCCAGATCGAAATTCGGTACAATGATTCCCGCGAGCGAATCGCGGGATCACCTAATTAAGAGCTTACACGTAAGCGTATTTTTTGCCAACGGCTGCAGCCGCCCATTGGCTTTTTAACTGCTGTGACAATAAATAAACAGCCATTGCGTATTGTGGACTGGTATTGTAACGGGTTATCACGTAGAAATTGGGATAAGCCAGCCAAAATTCTTGCCCAGTTTGTGTGGTTAACTCAATCAAGCCGACTCTCGCCGGTGTGTTTACTGAAGCGGTTAACGGTTTGATTCCTGCAGCAATTAATTGATTAAGACGATAGACAGCCGTTTTATAATTCGTATTGATTTTCTTGTAACGAGCACCCTCGACTACAGCGGGTTGAGCAACACCTTGATTGATTTTCCAGCCATGTTTATGGAAATAGTTAGCCACACTGGCAATCACTGCGGCATCATCGTTCATTAAATCTTTTTTAGGATTGCCGGTAAAATTAGCTGCATAGTAACGATAACTGCTAGGCATAAATTGTGGTTTGCCCATTGCGCCAGCATAAGAACCTAAATATTGGGTTGGAGAGACATGGTGTTCACGACAGAGTAATAAATACTCACCAAGTTCTTTGCTAAAAAATTGAGAACGTTTGGGATAATTAAAAGCCAAGGTCGATAGGGCATCAATAACGCGATAATTTCCCTGATGTTTACCATAAAGTGTTTCTATACCGATAATAGCAACAATAACATTTGCAGGAACACCATATTTTTTTTCAGCTTTTTCCAGAGATACACGGTTAGCTTTCCAAAATTCCATACCACCTTGTACGCGTTGTGGCGTTAAGAATAATTGCTTATAAACATCCCAGGTCTTTTTCTCATAAGGTTTTTCCATCGATTCAATGATTTGCGGCTGCAGCTGGACATCGCTCATTATCTGGGTCAGTTCTTTCTTGTTAAAACCATGCTGCTTAACCATTTTATTGATAAATTGCTGCACGTCCTTACGTTGTACAAACGCTGGATCTGCTTGTACAGCATAACTGCTAAACAGTGTTAAGAAGGCAAAGCAGAGCATGATTAATCGTCGCATTGGTTATCCTTTAAATTGGAATCAAATCGACTAATTTTAGGGTAAAAATGAAGCAACAGCAATTTCTTTTACAATTTGATCCAGCTTGGAGAGAGGCGGCGAAATAGGAGGAATATTGTAAAAAAGTTCTTTGGTATTTCATTTCATCCCTGATGGGCTGTAATTTCTGCTGCAAATGACCCAAGTAGTCTTCTTTCGAAGGCGAATCGATTGGCGCATCACTTGTCGATACGGTGCTTGAATGCGTCTGTACTGGAGCCTGTACACTGCGGTTCTACGCGCTGTTTTTCCTGGCTCTGATCGCAATGAAGAGCGCCTCGGAAGAAGTCTATTGAGATGACTACTTTCTGGACGCTGATAATTAAGCTAGAATAGCGCAATTTATTAGTAGGTTTTTTCAGTTGAGTGATCTAACGCGAATTCGCAATTTTTCTATTATTGCCCATATTGATCATGGCAAGTCGACCCTTGCTGATCGATTCATCCAACTCTGTGGTGGTTTATCTGACCGGGAAATGGCAGAGCAGGTGCTTGATTCCATGGATATCGAGCGCGAGCGTGGTATTACCATCAAGGCACAGAGTGTATCACTAAATTATACAGCTCAAGACGGTAAAACGTATTTACTCAATTTTATTGATACGCCAGGCCATGTTGACTTTAGTTACGAAGTGTCTCGTTCACTGGCTGCTTGTGAAGGAGCGATTCTTGTCGTTGATGCAGCACAGGGTGTAGAGGCGCAAACGGTTGCTGTTTGTTACACAGCCATTGATCAATCGCTGGAGATCCTGCCCGTTCTCAATAAAATCGATTTACCGCAAGCTGAACCGGAGCGGGTCATTGCAGAAATCGAAGATATTATTGGCCTTGAGGCCCATGGCGCAATTCGTGTCAGTGCTAAAAGTGGCCTTGGTGTTGAAGATGTACTCGAAGCCCTGGTTGCCCGTATTCCCCCACCGCAAGGTGATATTGAAGCACCGTTGCAAGCGTTGATCATTGATTCATGGTTTGACAGCTATCTTGGCGTCGTTTCCTTAGTACGTATAGCCAATGGCTCAATGCGTAAAGGGGACAAGATGCGAGTCATGTCAACTGGCAGAACCTACGAAGTGGATCAGGTGGGTATTTTTACCCCCAAACGCACCAAATTGGAGGTATTGCAGGCAGGAGAGGTTGGTTATGTGGTTGCCGGTATTAAAGAGATTCAGGGAGCACCGGTAGGGGATACGTTAACCTTGGAAAAAAATCAGGCGTTGAAACCTTTACCGGGTTTTCAACGAGTTAAGCCTCAGGTTTATGCCGGCCTTTTTCCAATCAGTGCAGATGATTTTGAAGCCTTTCGCGAAGCGTTAGCGAAATTAAGCCTTAATGATGCTTCGCTCTTTTATGAACCTGAGTCTTCAGAAGCCTTGGGCTTTGGTTTTCGCTGTGGTTTTCTGGGGATGCTGCATATGGAAATTGTGCAGGAAAGACTCGAGCGCGAATATAATCTTGATTTGATTTCGACCGCGCCGACAGTCGTTTACCAGGTGATTACGACCAAAGGCGAAACGGTCATGATTGATAATCCCTCGCAATTACCACCGTCACAACAAATAAAGCAAATGTTCGAACCGATTGTGCGGGCAAGTATTTTGGTTCCCCAAGATTATCTGGGGCAAATCATCAGTCTTTGTGTTGAGCGTCGTGGCGTACAAATCAATATGACATACAGTGGTCGCCAAGTCTCGGTGGTTTATGATTTGCCAATGAGTGAAGTGGTCTCCGATTTCTTTGATCGTTTGAAATCAGTGAGTCGTGGTTATGCCTCTTTGGATTATAATTTTATACGCTTCGAGGAAGCAGATTTGGTGAAAATGGATGTTTTGATTAATAACGAGCGTGTTGATGCCTTGGCTGTTATTGTCCATCGCGATGCTGCTTATCATCGTGGCAAAGCCTTGGCTGATAAAATGCGTGAACTGATTCCGCGCCAGATGTTCGATGTTGCTATTCAGGCTGCACTAGGGAATCACATTATTGCCAGACAAACAGTAAAAGCGTTACGTAAGAATGTAACAGCAAAATGTTATGGCGGCGACGTAAGTCGTAAGCGTAAACTGCTTGAAAAGCAAAAGGCCGGTAAAAAACGGATGAAGCAGGTGGGGCATGTGGAAATCCCACAAGAAGCTTTTATGGCAGTTTTTCAAACTGATCGAAAAAAGTAAATCAGGAAATACTAGGGTCTGGTAATCATTCATAGGAACAAGCATGAATTTCGCTCTGTTATTAGTCGTTCTTTCTTTGTTAAGTGGAAGTGTTTATTTACTGGATGTTTTGTTCTGGGCTAAGAAACGTAAGCCTGAACAGAAGCCTGGACGTATTATTGAATACTCACGTTCTTTTTTTCCAGTATTCTTTATTGTCCTTTTATTGAGATCCTTTCTGGTGGAACCTTTTCGTATCCCTTCCGGATCTTTGGAACCGACGTTATTGGTAGGTGATTTTCTTGCAGTCAATAAATTTGCTTATGGTATTCGCTTGCCAGTCTGGGAAAAGAAAGTAATTCCTATTGCGAATCCCAAATCGGGTGAAATCGCTGTTTTTCGTTGGCCACCTGATCCGAGCTATGACTATATCAAGCGAGTCATTGGCGTCGCGGGGGATAAGGTAAGTTATCATAACAAGGTTTTGACGATAAACGGGAAAGAAATGAAACAAACTTTTGTTGAATACACGGTCGATGAAAGTTCGGGTAAGGCCGTTGCTAAGTATCGAGAGAATCTGAATGGCATAGAACATGATATTTTTGTGCGGCCTGATGTTCCTGCGGAAGATTTTGATGTGGAGGTCCCTGCCGGGCAGTATTTCATGATGGGTGATAATCGTGATGACAGTGCTGACAGCCGTTTTTGGGGATTTGTAGAAGACAGCTATTTGCGCGGTAAAGCGTTTCTGGTATGGATGAGCTGGGATAGTAAAACGTCGAGGATACGTTGGTCAAAGATAGGTCGTTTAATCAATTAATCGCCTATACTAAACGTGAGTTCTAATGAGTAACGGGGTAGATATTGGTACAGGGTGATTTGCAACGTCTAAGCAGACGATTAGGTTATGAGTTTAAAACACTTGCCTTGTTAAAGCAGGCTCTAACACACTGTAGTGCTGGCAGCGAAAATAACGAACGTTTTGAGTTTCTTGGGGATTCCATCTTAAGTTTTGTTATTGCCAATGCTTTGTTTGAAATGTTTCCTGAACAAAGTGAAGGGCAACTAAGTCGTTTGCGTGCTTTTTTGGTTAAGGGAGAAATGCTGGCAGAAATTGCAACAGAAATTGAGCTAGGGGATTATTTGTACTTAGGGCAGGGCGAATTGAAAAGTGGTGGTTTTCGTCGGGCATCCATTTTAGCTGATGCTCTGGAAGCAATCATTGCGGCTGTTTTTCTCGATGGTGGTATTCAGGCCAGTCAACAACTTATTCTTAGCTTGTATCAGTCGCGCCTGGATGATGAGGGCCTGCACGATAATTTAAAAGATGCTAAAACCCAGTTACAGGAATATTTGCAAGCTGAAAAACGGCCTTTGCCAGAATATAACCTGACCAAAATCGAAGGTGAAGAGCATGAGCAGGTTTTTCATGTCAGTTGTAAGGTGAATGGTTTTAGAACAGTAACGTCGGGGCAGGGACCGAATCGCCGTAAAGCTGAACAGCATGCAGCAACATTACTGCTGCAATTATTAAAAAAACCGTCTTCATAGGCTCAAAGAAGTGAATCGAGTTCAAAACTCGAGCGTTGATTTAAATCTTTACCATGTTGGCTTAGAAACAATTCAGCTGAATGTCTACCTTGTTCGCGCAACATGCATAGAAAAGGCCATTCAGCATTAAGTTTTGAGGAATAGCCGAGGTGAACCATGTCTTCACTGGCAATGCGATGAATCCGCATTTTTGCCCAGCGCGTGCCCTCACACTGTCCCAAGTCTGCAACCTGCCTTAATATTGCAATCATACGTAATTCTTTCATCAAGCTAGCATTGAAAGCCACTTCATTCAGCCGATTAAGAATCTCTCGTGCACTTTTAGGTGTTCCAGGGCGTTCAACTGGATTGATCTGTATTAAAATGGTATCGCTGGATTCACATTCCTTTACGAGCGGGGTGATTGTGGGATTACCTGTATAACCGCCATCCCAATAGGCTTCACCTTCTATCTCGACTGCTTGGAATAAGGTTGGCAGGCAGGCTGAGGCCAGTAAAACATCCGGTGTTATTTCTTTATTTCTAAATACCTTACCTTGACCGGTTCTCACATTCGTTGCTGTTACGAATAATTTTATAGGCGATTTAGCGAGTCGTTTAAAGTCAATGCTCTCATTCAAAATAGCACGCAGGGGATTAAACATCATGGGATTAAGGTCATAAGGAGAATAAAGACGAGATGCAAAATCAAAAGCAAGAAATAAAGGTGAGTTATCCAGTGTCCATCTCCCTGCAAGGATATCCCAGATGCCACGTTGAAAAGGACTATAAGCGGCAGCTTGAGAAACTCGCAGCCAAAATTCTTCAAGCGCTTTTTTCCCACCCTCAGGACCACCTTCGAGGTAGCCACTCGCTAATACGGCAGCGTTCATAGAGCCGGCCGAGGTTCCCGAAATGCCCTCAATAAGCAGGCTTGGCTCCTCCAATAACCTATCGATAACTCCCCAGGTGTAAGCGCCATGTGCGCCGCCTCCTTGTAACGCCAGGTCAATTAATACCGGGTTTCGCGAAGAAAGAATGTTTTTTGTTTTCGCTGGCATGAACTCTTATCCATAAGAGATATCGATATAAAAATCTTAGCACAGCTTTCATGCTGATTCTTTCATTATGGCTGTAAGAAATGTACGCCTCGAGTAAAAGCGTCATGGTGGTCTAAACTGTCGTTTTCTTCGATGATTTTAGAGCACTGCTCGTTAAAAACCAGGGCATAGAAATTGTCTGTCGTTCTATCACGTATAGTTACTATGAGAAGAAGCAAGAACAGAAGAATAGAATTATGATGAGGGTAAAGGGACGCTTCGGAAGCTGTTTTAACCGTTTGGTACCTTGCTTCGCCAGGTGTTATCCCTCTGCCAGCAATCCCATCCCCACATTTATGAAAAATTCCTGCTACACTACCGGGAACCCAATTGGTTTTTCCATCCAAAGTGACTTGCGTACCCCTTTTCACGTTGTAATGGGTATTGATAATGACTTTTTGCATGTTTCTTAGATAGCGGCGATCCTCTTCATCAGTGTTCAAAACCTCTCCCTTCAATACAAGAGAGTCTCTTTGCCGCGCAATAACCTGATTAGGTCTTGGGTTAGTAAATCGAATCGTATTATCGCATTGATACAGTATTTTGGTGATGTCGTCAGCAAATTGGGAAAGACAGTCGCCTCGTTTCGCTCCATCTAACCGGTCTTTAAATGTGCTACGACTATTTATTTTCATTGCGTAAAGAGCATCTCGCTCCTCTCTTGGCAAGGATTCTACGAAAGCACAGAGGTTTGCAAACGCTCTTTTTTTTGTGTCAACCCTGCGACGGTAGAAGAAACTGTCGATACGGTTTTCGGCATCAAACTGATTGGAGACCAGCTCAGCATAGTCTTTTAAAGCAGCGAATGCCGATTTACTCAATTTTCCGTTCATCGTGTTGACATAGGCAAGGTAGACTGCACGGTGTGAACACTCCGGATGAGCAATAGTTTGGGCTGGATTAATATTTTGGCGAGCATAAAAATTTTCCAATCGGCCGGTTTCTTTGAAGTTCGCCAGGATGTCATCAAAAGTAAGTAGATCAAATTGAACGCTTGATGCAGCTGGATTGCCTCCTGCACCTGGCCCGCCAACGAGAGCTACCTCTTCTACTTCTCCTCCTGCTACTTGTGCAGGGATCTGGAGAGGCGTTCTACGCACGGCACATAAATCAGCGTGCTTCATGGTATAAAGATTATTTGCCAGTAAATCGTAATCCTGTACCGCACCGGGTAATAAGAAATGATGATAGTTTCTTTCGCCTTTGTACAAGGCGATGAGCTTTGCGATATTGATTAAGTCCGTATGTTTGTCGCTATTATTTTTACCATACAGTTCTTTATAGAAATCGTCTTGTGCCACAAAAGAATGAATCGCCTTAATCAGCTTACCCATAGTAAGCGTTTCAAAGTCTAAAAGGGCAAAGTAGTATCGATTTTTATTCAGAGACTTTAATTTTGCAAGAAGTGTTTCCCAAATAAGTTCTTGGGATACGAGTTGCTGGGTCTCTTTCCACTGTTCGTCGGAGGAGCAGTTATGATTATAAATTGTTACAAAGTACTCAAACATTGTGAGCCTCTCTGATTAATAATTGCTTGCTTATTAAATTTTGCGGCAGTTATAGATCAATTTTTGCACCATGCTACCATTAACAACAATTTTTTGTCAATTATTTTGCTCTGTGAAAAACAATTAGTCACTGTGAAAAATTAAGAATGATTAATTATCCTGCAGGAAAGAATGAAATTGTCTATAACAGTATAATAATTATTTTATTTGGGTATCCACTATCTGCATAAAATTTATTCTATGGCATTGATGGTCCAAACTGCTGAGTTTTGATTTTCGCAAAGAATGTCTACTAAACTTAAGAAGAAATAAAGCTCGAGTTAATAATGGGGATTGGTTACTGACTAAAGGAAGAGGAAATGGGATTATTAAAAAGGCTGGTTTGGCCATTCGTTTTATGTTTTATTCTAAGTATTTCTCCAAGTTATGCTGATACGAATGTTAAGGTAGGTACGGTTTTTTTTGATCCCCCTTTTGTGATGTCAATTAATCAAGGTTTCGATATTGATTTGATACGTGCCATTTTCCAACGGATGAAAACGTCTTATGAGATTATCCCGATGGATTACAATCAGTTATTTACGGCGCTAAATGACGGGACAATTGATATTGCTATCGGCGGTATTTCTATTTCTCCTGACAGAGAAGCCGTTTATATTTTCACTTTGCCTTATATGGTGAGTAAGGGGCAATTTTTAATTTTGAAAAACAGCGGTATTAAATCAATCGATAACTTACTGGGTGGAAAAGTGGGTGTTATAAGGGGGGAAGAGCAGGGCGGAGTTTTTTATAATTATTTGTCTACCAATTACATAAATCAATTCCAACTGATGAAGTTTGATGACATGGAAGATATTATTACGGCCTTAAGTAATAAGAGCATTACAGCAGCCTTTCTTAATCAACCCACAGCTGCTTATTGGGAGCAAAATGGAGGTGGCCAGTTTAAAGCTTTGGGACAACCTGCAATTATAGGGTCTGGTTATGGGATTATGGCTTTACCAACCCATTCAGCCTTAATAGGAACGATTAATCAGCAATTGCAGGGCATCGAAAAAGACAATACTTATTTAAATCTATACGGTACTTATTTCTCTGATTGATGAACCCCTTGTGTGGACTCTGACAAAGATCTTGGGAATAATAACCTCTAGTTCTTCGTATCTTCCTTTGCATGAGGTTATCTATGTCTTCTTCATTTTCGCGGCTGGATTGGTTTGATAATGCTGAACAACGTCCTCATCCCTGGCCTGGATTAAACTGGTTGACTGCGATGCTAGTCGTGCCCGATGTTAAAAAGGCAGTGTCATTTTATGAAGAAGTCTTTGGTTTTGTTCCTATTTTTGAACTACCTGATGACCAGGGTGAGTTGGTTTTTGCCCGTTTGCGTTATAGGGGGTGTAATTTTACCCTAAGTCAAGAGAGCGCTTTTAATTTTGAAGGGGGTTCACCACAGACTACGAATAATATTCCGCCGTTTATTTTTTATGTGTATGTCGATGATGTTGATAAACTGTATGCTCAAGCTATTGCTAAGGGATGTCGATCCCTGGCTGAACCGAATGTCCAATTTTGGGGAGATAAAACAGCACGGCTTGCCGATCCCTTTGGTTATCGTTGGGATATTGCGTTAAAAGTAGTTTAGGATTAACAGAATGATTGATTAACGGGGTTGCTTCACTATCTTGAAGAAACCTGCCACCAGGCTAGGGGGGAAGGATGAACGTTGATAAGGACTATCAACAGGCAAGAACTGATTTTCAAACGTGGCGCCAACAATTGCAAGAGAATATTTTGAGGCCCAATTCTTCTCTTATGCATACCTATCAATGCTATTTTTCCCAACAACCAGACTTCATGCAACAACTAAGTCGTTTTGCTCTTCAAGTGGCAGAGCAATTAGAACCCCTTGTAGTAGAAAATAATTTAGATGCTAATCTGCCAAAAATTGAACAATATAATGCCATTGGTGAGCGGCATGATCGGGTCATTCATCACCCTTCCTATGTTGCTGCTGGCGACCTCATTTATGGTTCAGGCTTAATGCGCTATTTGCTTACAGCAGGCCAAATGCAAAAGACCCTCAGCCTGTTCCTGCTATCTGCACATGCTGGTGAAGCCGGGCATAATTGTCCTATCGCTTGTTCAGCTGGCGTAATTCGTATCTTAAGCCATTACTCGCAATTAAAACAAACGAAGTATTATTTGGATAAATTAACAGAGCCTGCTTTTAGTCAAAATTACACCGGAGCACAGTTTTTAACTGAGATTCAAGGGGGTTCTGATGTTGGCGCAAATGCCGCTTATGCCTATCAAGATAATGAAGGGCAATGGCGGATTAGCGGAGAAAAATGGTTTTGTTCCAATGCCAATGCGGATTTGATTTTATTGACAGCCCGCTATGATCAACAGGTTAGTGGAACCCGGGGCCTAGGATTGTTTTTGTTGCCAAGTCAATTGTCGGATGGTAAGCCTAACCAATTTAAACTCAGACGTTTAAAACAAAAAATTGGTACTCGTTCAATGGCGACGGCTGAAATTGATTTTGAAGCAGCGTTCGCTTATCCGATGGGGGAAATGGCTCAAGGCATTAACTTGGTCATGGAAAATGTTTTGCATTTATCGCGAATTTTTAATGCCTTTTCCGTTTTGGGTATGGCAAGACGTGCTTATCAAATCGCTTATTACTATGCAGTTAATCGCGCTGCTTTCCAGCATAAAATTATTAAGTATCCCTTGGTAAAAGAAACATTAGCCCATATCAAAGCTGAAAATACCGCGTTGCTGGCCAGTATTTTTCATATGGTACATCTTCAGGATGAATTGGATGCTAATCCGCAACAAGAGCATGCTAAAACGCAGCAGCTTCTTTTGCGAACTTTGGCGAATATCAATAAATATTATACTGCCAAGCGCACAGTAGAGAATGTCCATCATTGTCTTGATATCCTGGCTGGTAATGGAACAATAGAAAGTTTTTCTTCTTTACCCCGTTTATTAAGGGATTGTATTGTTTGTGAAAATTGGGAAGGAACCCATTTTACCTTATGGATGCAAACCTTAAGAGACATTAATAAATTTCAAGTGGATGAGTTGTTTCTAGCTCATTTATTGCAACTACTCAATCAAGTGAAAGAGAGTTCTCAGCATAAACTGACCCTACAGGAAAATATTGTTGTTTTGGCTGAAAAAATTAAAGTAATGAAAAGAGTATCGGCTGAAGAGCAAAGTTTGCAAATACAAGAAATCATTGAAAAGATGGCTATCTTGCATGCAGCTTTAACGTTAGTTTTAGAACTGCAAGTAGGAAATCCACCCGAAGCAAAGAAGGGGGCTTTGGATTTATTTATGCAAAAACACATCAATAAAAATGGTTATCCTTATACCGATTATATAGGGTTATTAAATGCCATTCTGGCTATTAATTAACATGGGTTCGATATAAAGAACCTGATTTTTATCTTGTTAAGCAAACGCTTAACTATCGGCTTTATAGTTACTATTTTATTATAATGATCAAATCATTTATTCCTGGGTAAGAAAATGACGAAAAAAGAAGGCTTAATTCTAAAAATAGTAATGTCGCTTTTATGGTTTGGGTTCTTGGCGAATTCTTATGCCTTGGAAAAACAGATTTCTACGAAAAAAATAAGTTTTCAACAGATCAATGGGCTTTATAATTTTTTTGGTAAAAAAATCAGTGTATTGGAACAAAATATCAATAAAGATAAGTTACCTGAACCCTATAATTTTTTGCTGGTACAGCCCTTAATGACAATGGGCATAGAAAAATATTACCATCGTACGCCAAAAATTGAGATAATATCTGCCAAAAAGGATGAGCAGGCGAACACTTATTCCCGTGCAATCGTTATGTTGATAGATGGTAATAAAAAGCGGGATGATGTAAATATTGCCCAATTAAGGAATGAAGCAGTGGCAGTGGAGTTCGCTCTAATCACTATGAACTTTAGTGAGTTGCCTGATAAGGTAATAACCGGAGTACTGGATACCAAGATTCCTTTTGGGAAACTCTTGGTAATTAACCAATTAAAAACCTATGATACTGGCCAGCAATATTTTGCAGTGCAATGTGATTCAGTGATTGAGCATTACCTCCATTGCCCTAAAAATAGCAGGCTTTATGGACGTACTAACACCATAATAAGAAAGGATAGCCAAAAATGGATTGCACAGGTTGTAGAAATTTTATCTGGTCCCAGATGCCAGGATAAAAGTTGTCAAAATTTAATGATAGGAATTAGGTAGAATGAGCTTATATGTAATTGTTACATTTTATAAATTTACACCACTCACTGATTATGTCTCTATGAAAGAGCCTTTATTAAAGTCAATGAAAGCAAATGAAATAAAAGGAACCATTATTCTGGCTAGTGAAGGAGTAAATGGTACTTTTTGTGGTAAAAAAGAGAATGTGTTATCGCTAATCGCTTTCATGCGCAGTTATGCTGGTTTGGAAGATCTTGCTTTTAAAGAAAGTTTTGATGAATTTAACCCTTTCGATAAAGCAAAGGTAAAATTACGTAAGGAAATTGTAACTCTGGGAGAAGCGGGGATTGATCCGGTTCTGGTCACTGGTACTCATGTGAGCCCCGAGGAATGGAACGAGTTGATTGCTGATCCCGATGTGGTAGTGGTTGATACCAGAAATGATTATGAAGTGCAGTTAGGGACTTTTAAAGGAGCGATTAATCCAAAAACGGAAAACTTCAGAGATTTCCCTGACTATGTTACAAACCATTTGAACGATAAAAAAGATAAGAAAATTGCCATGTTTTGTACTGGCGGCATACGTTGTGAAAAATCGACCTCTTATTTAAAAAAATTGGGCTTTAATGAAGTCTATCAGTTGGATGGTGGCATACTTAATTATTTAGCCTCTATTCCCAAGGAAAAATCCATGTGGGAAGGCAGCTGCTTTGTTTTTGATGACAGGGTAGCCTTAGATCATAAACTACATAGCCTTGAAAGAGGTTCGATTGATAGTGAGTGGAAAAATAATAACCGCAAAAAATCAATGGAAGAATCCGACACGCTCTAGTCGTGTAACAGCTGTTCGCCAGATTATAAAGCCCATACTGATTTCTGTCCTATACTAGGATAAATGGTCCCCGCTTGCGCGGGGACAAGCGGTTTAGAGCGAAAGCGCAGTAGGTTTCAATAGGCTTGTTGCGATATCCGCTGCATGAGTAAATAGACTGGATTATCAGGAAGATAAAGCGATGAGAAAGAAATCGGTTGCCTTCTGGTTTACTCTTTTATTCGGCTTGAGCATAAGGAGTTTTGCTATGAGCTTATCCCTTACGAGTCCAGCTTTTGCAGCGAATACCCTGATCCCCTCTCAATATACCTGTCAAGGTGCTGATATTTCTCCAGCGCTGCTTTGGCAAGAGGCACCGGCAGCAACAAAATCTTATGTATTAATCCTGGATGATCCCGATGCTCCCAGTGGAGATTGGGTGCATTGGGTGATATTTAATATACCGCCAACTGTCCAAGGATTAGCGGATGATGCCGAATTACCAACAGGCGCAGTAAACAGTAAAAACAGTTGGGGGCAAATAGGCTATCGAGGTCCTTGCCCGCCAAGTGGTACACATCGTTATTTCTTTAAACTTTATGCATTGGATACGCTCTTAACTCTTAATGCCAATGCAACCAAACAAGATGTTCTTGCCGCGATGGCGAATCATGTGTTGGAGAAAAGTGAGTTGATAGGTCTTTATCGTAGGCAATAAAAAGAGGTAAAAATTGTCAGCGAGAGGAATTTTAGCGTGATTCCTCGAGGCTGCTGACTATTTCTAACCATTCTTCTTCGGCCTGAAGAAGCTCTTGCTGTATATTTTTCTGTTCATTTAATAACGTTTGCAATTTTTTTTGCTGCCCCTCTTCATAGAGGGATAAATCTGAAAGTATTGTTTCAAATTGAGAGAGCCGTTGATGGGACTGTTCGATCATTTGCTCCAGTTTTTTCAGACGATTTTGTAAACTTTTTTTCTCACGATATTGGTTTGCACTTTGGGTTGATGTATTTTCTTTCCCTGTTTCCCGATTCTGTAGCCATTGATAATAATCGTCCAAATCACCTTTAAAGGGTTGCACGTGATGTTGATAAACAAGGTAAAAATCATCGACAGAGGTGCGCAATAAATGCCTGTCATGTGAAATCAGAATTAAGGCGCCTTCATAGCTTTGTAGAGCGATTTCTATCGCAGCCCGCATACCAAGATCCAAATGGTTTGTTGGCTCATCAAGCAATAATAGATTGGGTTTTAACCAAACCAATTTAGCCAGAGCGAGCCTCGCTTTTTCACCGCCCGAAAAATAGTGGATAGGTTTGGTGGCCATGTCCCCTATAAAATTAAAACCACCCAAATAATCACGAATGGTTTGTTCGCGGGTTTCTGGGGAGAGGAGCTGAATTGTTTCAACAGGGCTTAATTTATCATCTAATTCTTCCAGTTGGTGCTGGGCATAATAACCAATTTGCAAGTGGGGTGAGCGATAAATCGTACCGGATAAAGGTGTTAAGGTCCCCGTCAGGGTTTTAATTAACGTTGATTTTCCTTCACCGTTAGGACCTAGTAACGCCAGCCTGTCTCCGGGATTTAATACCAAATTGATCTTTTTCAGAATTGGACTGTTTATCTCGTAGCCAGCATTTACTTTTTCACAGTTGAGCAAAGGATTTCCTGCACGTGGACAGGGATAAAAGTTAAAAGAAAAAGGTGAATCAACCTGTGCCTGTGCCACAATGTCCATTTTAGCGATCGCGTTGAGTCGACTTTGTGCCTGCTTGGCTTTTGATGCTTTCGCACGAAAGCGATTAACATAAGTCATCAAATGACTAATTTTCTGTTGCTGTTTTTCATAAGTGAGTTGCTGCAGAGCCAATTGTTGAGCACGGATTTGCTCAAAACGGCTGTAATTCCCACTATATAAATTCATAGCCTGCTGTTCTATATGAAGAATATGAGTAACAAAGGCATCCAGAAATTCGCGATCATGGGAAATGAGTAAAATGCTACTCGGGCATTGCTTTAGCCATTTTTCCAACCAGAAAATAGCTTCCATATCCAAGTGGTTAGTCGGTTCATCAAGCAACAGGAGGTCGGCAGGTTTCATAAGGCAGCGGGCAAGGCTTAAACGCATACGCCAACCGCCCGAAAAACTGTTCACAGAATTTTTTTGTTCTGTCGCTTTAAAGCCCAAGCCAGCCATAATAGAAGCTGCTTTTGCAGGTTTACTATAACCCGCTGTTTGATTGAGTAATTCGTGGCAGAGGAGAACCTCAGCATCGTCACCTCGTTGCTCTGCACGACCCAATCGTTGTTGTAACGCCAGATAATCGTCATCACCAGCAAGTACAAAATCAACGGCAGGTTCGTCACTATCCGGTAACTGCTGTGATAAATGGCTAATCCGCAATTGCGGATTAAGCAGGCAATCACCGCTATCAGGATGCAATTGATCCAGGATTAAGGCAAACAAACTGGATTTGCCACAACCATTGTGGCCAATCAAGCCAACCTTCTGTTTTTCGTACAGTGTCACGCTGGTTTTATCCAGCAGGACTTTATTACCGCGAGAAAGGGTAATTTGACGCAGTGTTAACATAGTATTCGGAACTAGCAATTAAGTAGGCGCTATAGTACCACAATGTACAAAATACCCTAAGAGTCGGAGTTTATGCCCATAAAACATCACATTGCTTCTTTTGGGCTGATTTAAGCATATTGAGTAAAGGAAAGGCGCGATGAGCAAGGCTTATATTAGGTTCTTCGTCCTCCGCCTCATCGGCGGTGTTTTGTTCTTTTTTTCCTGTTTTCGCTAGTCCCTGTTGTAAGCGAGTTAATGCTTCAGGAATATCCGCAGCAACAATTGCACCGGGAATTGTAGCGCTGTGCCCCATCATTTTTAAAAGTTGTATTGCTACATCACCAAACATGGTGATATTTTCGTAAGCATCACTGGAGAAAGTAACCAACATAATCATTTCCTTATTTTTATCATCTAACAATACAGATTTTACTAGGGTCTGTAGTCATTACGCCAGCTTGAGTGAAAAGCGGTGATTTATGCTCCTCTCGCCCAGTTTACACGAGAGTAAAAGAGCAGCGAAGGAAATCAACGCTTTTCGTTAAAGGGCTACAGACCCTAAATCAAAAGCTTCTGCCTAAATCGACACAACTTTAATTGATTAGGTATATAATAGTGCCATTTTGTTGCCAGGTCGAAAAATGAATAAGCAAGATTTTTATTTTGATTTACCGGAAGAGTTGATTGCGCAGTATCCTTTAGCCAAACGCAGCGACTCGCGATTATTGATTTACAATCGCAAAACGGGTTGTAGCGCGCATCATCAATTCAAAGACATTGTGCAATTTTTTCAGCCCGGTGATCTTTTAGTAATGAATAACAGTAAAGTTATCCCGGCGCGCTTGTATGGCAGAAAAGAAAGTGGGGGCAAGATCGAGTTATTGATTGAACGCTTGCAAGGCAATAATTCATTTTTAGCCCATATTAAAGCGAGCAAATCACCAAAAGCGGGTACACTTATCTATTTGGACAATGATTGGCGTGTTGAAGTAGTAAGCAAGCAGGATGACTTATACCATTGTCAGGTTTTAGGTGATGTGGAGATGATGCTGGAGCAAATAGGCCACATGCCATTGCCTCCCTACATTACTCGTGCGGATGACACAATGGATAGCGAGCGCTATCAGACTGTGTATGCAAAATATAAAGGGTCAGTAGCAGCGCCGACAGCTGGTTTGCATTTTGATGAAGAACTGTTGCAGCAGTTACAGGGTAAAGGTATTAACATTGCCTATTCAACCTTGCATGTGGGTGCGGGGACTTTTCGTCCGGTGCGTTGCGATTCAATCAGTGAACATAAGATGCATAGTGAGCAATTTACTGTTACTGAGGCGCTATGCCAGGCAGTCAATGAAACCCGGGCAGCGGGCAAGCGTGTGATTGCTGTTGGGACAACCGCCTTGCGTAGTTTGGAGAGTGCCGCTGAAGGAGGTCGCCTCAAACCTTGTAGTCGCGATACCGATATTTTCATTTATCCGGGTTATCAATTTCAAATCTGTGACGGTTTGATTACTAATTTCCATTTGCCTGAATCAACCCTTTTAATGCTTGTTTCCGCTTTTATAGGTCACGCGCAAGCGATGGCTCTTTATCAAGAGGCCATAGCACAAAATTATCGTTTTTTTAGTTATGGCGATGCCAGTTTGTTGCTTTAATAAGGATTTGCATGATAAACAAAAAACAAGGTCTAGGTTTGACCCCGGTATTGACTGCGGAAGCAGGCAATTGTTTGACTCTGGCAAACTGGCAAGAAGTCGGTATTAAGGCTGGGGCTTATTATTTGGACGCATTGCTCATGAAGCCTGGGGTTGTTTGCCTTAAAAAACTTGCTCCTTTATCTCATTATACCGGTTGGCAAGGGATTACTGTATTAAATGCTTCACTATTAACTGCACGAAATGGTGTTTACACGATTCGCTCTTGCTATGATGGCAGCCGTATAATAACTGATCAGAACGAACTGACTTCCTTAATTAGCTTGTTGCAGGCGGATAGAGTGGTTTTGCCCTACGGAATATTGAATAACTCTAATCTCAAAGTTTGGCAAACCCTAGCCGAAACAAGTAGGTTATTTGTTTCAGTGGATGAGCACGCACCAATTTATCCGGACTGGTTATTGGGCAGGTACCTGCGTTATGACTGCACAAAACCTTTTTCCGATTTTATGCAGGAACTGCGACAACATGCCGATGCACCTCTCTATTTGAGTGGTGAATTTACAAGTGAACAATTGCATGAGTTGGCACGTTATCCTGTTTGGCATGTAGAGTCTGATAAACCAGCCAGAGATGCAATGGAAGGGCGGGTTTACAATAAAGAAGGCATCATTGATATCCTTGATAGCCAACAGGCAGAAGATTACCGGCCCATTGCTGATTGTTCTTGTCCAACTTGTCAGCAATCATTGACCAGAGCCTATTTACATCATTTATTAGGGCACACACCACTTTTGTGCCAACGGTTTCTTATTCAACATAATGTTCATTATTACCAACAGCTGTTATTACCCTCATGACAAACATAACATGAAATTACTTAGGTACTTCATTTACGCGAGAGTGAAATATCGTTATGATGTCACGCTATCTTGCCCAGCCTTGGGCTAGTGCCATGATTAAACAGCGACTGAGGAGATTAGTATGAGTTTTTTTATAAGCGATGCTATGGCTGCAGCCCCGACCACTACACAAGCAGCGCAGCCTGACGGCACGTTTTCGCTGATTATGATCGTTGTCATTTTTGTATTGTTTTATTTTATGTTGATAAGGCCACAAAACAAACGAGCAAAAGAACATCGTGAAATGATTAATCAATTGAAGAAGGGCGATGAAATTGTAACGTCTGGAGGAATACTGGCTAAGGTTGTTAGCATTGATGAGCAATACATCAAAGTTGCTCTTGCCGAAGGCGTTGAAATTAACTTGCAGCGAGGCGCAGTAAGTACAATTTTGCCTAAAGGCACCATTAAATCCCTTTAAGTTGGCGCAGGGACACGGAAATGCAGAATAAATATCCTCTGTGGAAAAACATTATGCTGATCATCATTGCGGTGCTCGGCTTAATCTATGCGATACCTAATTTGTACAGCGAAGATCCTGCTGTACAAATTTCTTCATCAACCCCAGTTGACATGGAGCAACTCAGTCAACAAGTTCAGACTTTACTCGACGAAGCAAAGCTCAAATATAGTCCGATAGTCGTTTCTGGAGACAATCTGGAAATAAGGTTTTCTTCGACTGATACCCAATTGCTGGCTCGGGATATTATTAAAAATGGTCTTGGTTCAGATTACACAGTTGCGTTAAATTTAGCAGCGGCCACTCCAACCTGGTTAAGCAGAATAGGTGCAGAACCAATGAAGCAAGGCCTGGATCTGCGTGGTGGGGTACATTTTCTTTTGGAAGTCGATGTAGATAGCGTTGTCGGTCGTCGTTTTGAAGGGTTGATGAAAAGCATCGGCCAGGACTTGCGTGAAGCGGGTATTCGTTATACTGGAATTCGTTATGTCGCTGATAAAGGCATTGACGTACGTTTCCGTTCTACGGAAGACATGCAAAATGCCGCTGTCGAGATTAAGGACAAGTTTTCTAATTTGGTCCTGGAGAAATCGAATGCTGCTTATACGATTTCCCTTTCCTTGTCCCCTGCGGAGTTAAACTCAATTCGTCAGAATACTATCGAACAGACCATGAGTATTTTACGAAATCGGGTTAATGAACTGGGTGTTGGAGAAGCAGTAGTCCAGCAGCAGGGAGCAACACGAATTGGAGTGGATCTTCCTGGTATCCAGGACGCGGCACGTGCAAAACAAATTCTGGGTGGTACCGCTACTTTGCAATTCCATCTCGTTGATCAGGAAAACGATGCACAAATTGCCAAGCAAACAGGGGTTATTCCTGTTGATAGCAAACTCTATATGATGGATGGACACCCTATTTTATTGAAGCGTCAGGTGGTACTCAGCGGCGATTCAATTACTAGTGCTGTTTCCAGTTTTGATCAGCAGACAGCTAGCCCTTCCGTACAAATTCAGCTAGGCGGGGGTGGGGAAAGCCTATTTACCAAAATTACCCGGGAAAATATTAATAAGCGTATGGCCATTGTGTTTGTTGAAACCAAGGCAACGACTCAAACCGTGGACGGAGTCAGCAAACGAATTAATCATCGTGAAGAGCGGGTGATTTCAGCACCAGTTATTCAAAATGCGTTGGGTAATAGTTTCCAGATTACTGGGCTGTCAGACAGTAAAGAAGCGAGTAATTTAGCCCTGCTACTACGGGCAGGTGCGCTGCCTGCAGTGATTTATCCCGTAGAGGAACGGACAGTCGGACCTTCATTAGGTAAAGAGAATATTCATCGTGGTATGGTGTCTCTGCAAGTGGGTATGGGGTTAATTTTAGTGTTGATGCTAGTGTACTACCGCTTCTTTGGTCTAGTCGCTAATATTGCATTATTTTTGAACCTGCTTTTGCTTAGCGCCCTGATGTCCATTATCGGTGCTACGTTGACTTTGCCTGGAATCGCTGGCTTTGTGTTAACGGTCGGGATGGCCGTTGATGCTAATGTCTTGATCTATGAAAGAATCAGGGAAGAGTTACGCAACGGTTTATCACCCCAGGCAGCAATGTTTGCAGGGTATGAACGGGCTTTTGCGACAATTATCGATGCCAACGTTACCACGCTTATTGTGGGTATAGTCTTGTTTGCTATAGGTACTGGGCCTGTTCGTGGTTTTGCAGTGATCTTATGCTTGGGATTGTTGACATCGATGTTAACAAGCATCACCTATACTCGTGCTATCGTAAATTGGTATTACGGTGGGCGGAATGTGAAAAAACTGTCAATTGGTATTTGAGGCGAGGCTTAGATGGAATTTTTTAATCCAAATTCAAAAATAGATTTCATGGGGGCCCGCAAGTGGACCGCTCTATTTTCTGCGCTTGTCTTCTTGGTATCGATTGGTGCCTTGTTGATTAATGGGTTGAAATGGGGGTTGGATTTTACTGGTGGAACCCAAATTGAAATTTCTTATCAGCAACCGGCTGATTTAACGGCGATCCGCGACAATTTATACAAGGTAGGCTTTAAGGAAGCACAGGTAGTTAGCTATGGTACATCCAAGGATGTGCTAATTAGTATTGCGCCCCGGGCTGATCTTGATCAGACTTTGCTTGTTGAGAAGGTGATGCAACAATTACCTGGTGCGGAAAAGCAACGAGTTGATTTTGTTGGTCCTCAGGTTGGACAAGAATTAGCTACTAAAGGTGCATTGGCAATCATTGTATCTCTACTTGCTACCATGATTTATATTGCCATGCGTTTTGAATACCGCTTGGCAGTTAGTTCGGCAGTAGCCTTGGTGCATGATCCGGTACTCATTCTTGGTGTTTTTGCCATGTTTGGTATTGAGTTTGATCTCAAAGCGTTAGCGGGTCTGCTTGCGGTTATTGGTTATTCATTAAACGATACGATCGTTGTTTTTGACCGGGTACGAGAGAATTTTGTTAAGATCCGGCGTGCAACGTCGTTAGAAATAATGAACATTTCTATTAACCAGACGTTATCCAGAACTATCATGACTTCTTTGTTAACTTTGTTTGTTGTAGTTGCTTTGTTCGTCTATGGTGGTGAGACAATTCGTGGATTTTCTTTGGCATTAATCATCGGAATCGTTATCGGTACTTATTCTTCAATCTACGTAGCAGGCGCGTTGGCTGTTGCAATGGGTTTAGACAGAAAAGATTTTATGCCAGCGCAACGCAAAGAAATTGATGACAGACCCTAGGGGTAATTGACATTTCTACTATCTTGGCGCTTCTGCTTTGATTTTCTGTGCTTCGCTGCTCACATACTTGTAGGTATGCTCCGCTGCGATGCTCGAAAATCAAAGCATAAGCACGCAAGCCAGCGAAATGTAAATCACCCCTTGCCGCATTGATGGCTTGATTTCCTGTGCTTCGCTACTCGAAAATTAAGCCATAAACAGGTGCAGGTTGGTGGGCACTTCGCCTAACCGCGTATTGACCTACAGCATTAATGCATCAATTTTGGCTGCACAGATAAAATCATTATGTGATAAGCCGTTGAGAGCATGAGTCATGAATCGTACATGGCAATAGTTATAACCAATTTCCAGATCAGGATGATGATTCTCGGTATTTGCTATCCAAGCGATAGCGTTAACAAAAGCCATCGTTTCGTAAAAATTTGCGAAGTGAAATGAACGTTTAATTTCTTTGTTATTCTCATGAACCTGCCATTTTTTATCGAGTTGTGGCATTAGGTTATGAATCTGCTCAACAGTTAATGCTTGACCAATCCCTTCACAAGATTCGCAATGTTTTTGACTTAGATCAGTTTTCATGGCCTGGCTCCTTCTTATTTTCAGACAAACAGATAGCGAGTGTATCAAGAAATCGGGTATTTTGAAGGCTATTACCAATACTTACTCGCAAATGATTAAATAAATTGTAGGGTGCTAACGGGCGTACAATGACTCCTTTTCTAAGTAATCCCTGGTAAATCGGCAGGGCACTAGTCCCGCAATCAAAGGTAATAAAGTTACAGCTTGAAGGAAGGGCCGTTAACTTTAAGTCTTTTAGACCCTGGCGAATTTGCTCTCTTCCCAAGGCATTTAATTCTACAGTCTGTCTCAGAAAGTGTTGATCATCAATTGCTTCATAGGCTGCCGCCAGTGCAGCTTGATTAACTGCAAAAGGAATTTGCACACGTTGTAATAATTCAGCAATTTCAAGATTGGCAATGGCATAACCCAAGCGTAAGCCAGCAAGCCCATAGGCTTTGGAAAAAGTACGGGTGATGACTAAATTGGGGTGGTGTTGCAATAGATTGATACTGGTTTTATCACCCTCAGGGTAAGCATATTCATAATAGGCTTCATCGAGAACAAGAATGGTTGTTGCTGGAATGTTATTCAGTAGCTTTTGAATGGAATCCGGGTTGATAAATAATCCTGTAGGATTATTAGGATTTGCAATAAAGATAAGTGCCGTTTGTTGATTACAGGCAGCAATGATTGCATCAATATCGACTTCCCAATTTGATTTCAATCCGATACTACGTACAGGTATCCCCAACGTTTGGGCTTGGATTTGATAGGAAATAAACGCATGATCATGAGTTAACATATGCTTATTATTATGCAAGGCAAAGGTTGTCAATAAGACAGAAAATAACAGGTCTGAACCATTGCTTAAGGTAAGCATGTCGGGATCAATGCCCCAGTGTTTACTTAATTTTTGCCGTAAAGGATGGTTGGCTGGTGTCGGATAGGTCGCTATCTGCATGCCTGAGAGTTCAGCCAAGGCTTGTTTTGCCAATGGACTGCATCCTAACGGATTTTCATTACTGGCAAGTTTAATAATATCGATTAAGCCTTGTTCTTTTGCCAATTCCTCAATAGATTTACCGGGCACATAAGGATTAAGAGATTGAATGCCAGAGTGAGGCAATCCGTGATAATTGCAGGACAATGAACTCTCCTTACAAAGTGAAAACTTATCATCTTACCTATTATTTCGAATTGTTTCTATCATCAAACCAGTACGTATTGATCACTTGTTTACTCTTTTTTAAAGTCGTACTCTATACACCGCATAGCAACCTCAGGAATGGAATATGAACGCTTATCAGGGATTTTCCTTGACCGAAGCATTGGTCGCTCTATTTTTACTGACTACGACGTCGCTTACACTTTTGCAGCAACAATGGCAGACCAATCAACGTCTTAATGAAGCGCTGCTGCGTGCACTGGCTTTAATTCAGCTTGATAATAATTCGGAAAGAATCATTGCAAGGCAAGCTTTGGCAATGGTTAAAGAGCCGTTTCAGTGGCAAAAAACAGAAACGAATTCTACTGTTATATTGCAGATAAGCTGGCCAGGGGCAGTCACCCGACCGGATTGTTGTCAGTTACAACGTCAAATCGCACGGTTATGAAATATGAGCGAGGCTTTGGCTTAACGGAGGCTATGATCACCGTACTATTAGCCAGTTTAATTATCATTATTTTGTTGCAGCATTATCTAAATTGTAAAAAATTCTATTTGGGCGCACAAATTTCGCTGGAACGTGAATTTGAATTGCAGCTGGTTAGCGATTTAATTCGCGATAGTGTAAGAAGGGCTGGATTCACTCCCTGTGTTAACGTCAATCATTTGCAAAGTATTGATAGACGTAATAACCGAACGCATTTAGTTGCGTTTCAGAGGGATGTTGGTAAAAACCATGCCTTGCAGTTGAATAGGATGAGTGAATATTTCAACCCGGTCTTGCAAATTATAACTTCTTCCCGTTTATTAGTACCCGCTGGAAAGGCCTATACAACCAAACACCCTGTGTTGCTGGCCGATTGTTACCATGCTGAAGTTCAGCAGATTTTATCATTACGACCTACCCTAAAGGGCGTTGAGATGATTTTTCCCCACCCCTTTATCTTTCATTATGTTGAACCAATTTATGTCGGTGAATGGGTTGAGGAGGCCTTTTTTATTCAACAAAACCGGCAAAAAAAATGGGCATTGTTTTACCGTTATAAGCATGCGGAGGAGCTAACGTCTGCCATTAATAAATTAACCGCTGATATCCATTTTCTGCAGGAAAAAACAGTCCTTACAGTGAATTTGGGTTTGGATGATATGCAAAACATGACTATTGAAACAACCGTTCGCACGCCATGAACCGCGAAGCAGGGATGATTTTAATTTCTACAATGCTGATGTTAGCACTGTTAGCCCTATTGGTGGTATCACAGATGCAAACGGTCTTTTTAGTTTATAAGTCGCTGAATCGGTTGGTCGACAAACACCAGTCATTTTACCAACTCGAGATGATTGCTCAAAAACTATCGTCTTTTAATAATAATCAGCTGCAGGCGGCTTGCCTTGTTACAGAAAAAAATCCCGATGAAGTATTCACCTTATTAAAAAATGGCAAAGCTTGTTCTCTCTCTTATGAGCAGCAATCGTTTTTCTATTTAATAGAAGAACTTGGCTTCTTTCCTTGTATGCAGACAGTGAAAGAAAAAGGGATCTACAGTACACAGCATTGGCGGCTTACTGTTCTGGCAAAGGATGAACGATTTAATTTTTTACAATTGCGGATTGCCAGGATTGCTCCCTTCATTCGCTGCGAAAAGAAGCCGTTGGTTTTTATCCATACAGGTATTATCAGTTGGCGTTATTTAGTCCGTTAATCTGTCAGAAATTATGCTATGGTAACAAGAGTATTTATTTTTCATTAGGGGCCGTTTACAGGTCGCTAGCTTGGGTGATTAGGGCTGGATTTTCGAGTATTGCAGCGGAGCATACAGCGAAGTATAGGAGCAGCGCAGAAGCAAGCCATAAACGCCAAGATAGTAGAAATGTAAACAGTCCCTAAGTAGGATTGGAGAAGGATTAATGATAGGGAAACCCTGTGTTTGGAAGTTAGGAACACTCGTTTTTTTAATTTTTTATCCTTTGACCTGGGCCAATTCAGCGAGTCTGAGTGCCTTTGAGGCATTACAGTTAGGCACAGAAGCTTATATCTATGGTTATCCTTTAGTGACTATGGATTTAACTAAGCGAGTGATGACGAATGCAGTGAAGCCGAACAATGGTCGCGGGCCCATGGGGCAATTTATCAATATCAGGCGATTCCCCGATGCGTCGTTTAAAGATATTCCAGCACCTAATGCTGATACGCTTTATTCTTTTGCCTGGCTCGATCTCGGTAAAGAACCCTACCTCTTGCATGTACCCAATCAGAATGGGCGTTATTACATTATGCCCTTATTAAGTGGATGGACCGAAGTATTCGCTGCTCCAGGCAGCCGAACAACGGGTACAGAAGCACATGATTTTGTTATTGTTGGACCTAATTGGAAAGGGACGGTGCCAGAAGGGGTAGTCGAATTAAAATCACCGACAAACATGGTCTGGATCTTAGGTCGCACTTATTGTACGGGAACCGCTGAGGATTACCATCTTGTCCACAGCGTGCAAGATAAATACAGTTTAAAACCCCTTAGCTACTATGGTAAAGCCTATACGCCTCCAACGGGTATCGTTGATCCAGCCATCGATATGAAAACCCCAATACGTCAGCAGGTTAATGCAATGGATGCCGCAACGTATTTTAAACAATTGGCAATTCTCCTCAAGGATAACCCGCCTGCAAGTTCGGATGCCCCCATGGTTGAGAAACTGGCTAAAATTGGTATTGTTGCAGGCCAGGAGTTTGATTTAGCAAAACTTGATCCTGCTGTAGCAATGGCGTTGGAAAATGCTGTAAAGGCTGGACAGTATGAAATTCTGATGCAGAAACTGAAGGCGGCTAAAGAGTTAAGAAATGGCTGGGTCGTCACAACGCGCACAGGCATTTATGGAACTGACTATAAGCAACGAGCTCTCCTTACTGCCGCCGGTCTTGGTGCGAATCGTCCGCAAGACGCCATTTATCCAGTAGCAATGACAGATAAAAGCGGTCAGACCCTCCATGGCGCTAATCAATATCTGATTCATTTTAACCCAGATGAAACGCCGCCTGTTAATGGGTTTTGGTCCTTAACGATGTATGACGAGCGTTTGTTTTTTGTGGCCAATCCTCTTAACCGTTATACAGTAAGCCCCCGTAATAATTTAAACTATAATCAGGATGGCTCTCTTGATCTCTATATTCAACATCAATCTCCTGGCAAAGACAAAGAGTCTAACTGGTTGCCAGCGCCTGAAGGGACTTTTATTTTGATGTTCCGATTTTATTGGCCTAAGCCAGCAATTATTGATGGTCAATGGCAGCTACCAGCAGTGAAAAGAATAGAATCTGCTGGAATACAAAACTAGGTCAGAATCACCCGATTCAAATCCGGGTAAAGCTTGCGCGCACTGGTTTTAAACGGAGGGATTCCGCGGGGGCGCGGAATCCTGAAGTGAATTGCTTTATTTTTTCTTGACTAACTTATAAGGAATATAAGTAGGTTCCCAGATATGGCTTTTAATGTTTTTTTCGATATCAGCATCAGTTAGAAAATCGGCTAAATTGGAATTCACGGCTTCCCTGGCGACAGCTAAGGCTACTTTATAGGAAACGTCTCGTACTTCGGTAAGCGGGGGGAGCAGGTTAGCCTGCGGATCGTGTTTGGCAGGTGAGCAGCTTGCCAGTGCTTTGGCTGCAGCCATGAACATTTTATCGGAGACTTGTTTTGCTTTGACAGCGATCAAGCCAAGACCCATTCCTGGAAAAATATAAACATTATTGGTTTGATCCACTCGGAAAGGCTTACCATTTTTTATAATGTTGCCAAAAGGGCTGCCAGTGCCAATGACAGCGCGATTATCGGTCCATAACATGAGATCAGTGGGTACCGCCTCGCTATGAGTAATCGGATTAGAAAGAGGCATGATAATAGGTTGGGCAACATGCGCCGCCATTTCGCGAATTAATTCTTCAGTAAAGATCCCTACCTGTCCAGAAACGCCTAATAAGGCATTAGGATGCAAATTTTTAATGACGTCTTTTAAACTGATCATGTCTTTGTTTTCACACTGCCAATTGGCAATGGCTTGTTTGGATTTTAACAATTTTTGTTGGAAGGGAAGTAAACCGGCCATTCCTTCCACTAACAAGCCATTGCGATCGATCATATAAATCCGATCCCTTGCCTCTTTTTCGGAAATACCATCATCGATCATGGCATGCACTATCAACTCAGCTATACCACAACCAGCCGATCCTGCACCCACAATTACAATACGTTGTTCGCGTAAGTGAATACCTGTGACTTGGACAGCGGATAAAAGGGTGCCGGTAGCAATGGCTGCTGTACCTTGTACGTCATCATTGAAGGTACATAGCTCTGTACGGTAGGTGTCTAAAAGGCGAGTAGCATTTTGTAAGGCAAAATCCTCCCATTGCAAAAGAATATGAGGGAAACGTTTTTTTAATGCTTTGATAAAAGCCGCAATAAAATCATCGTATTCTTGCCCGCGAACTCGTTCATGTCGCCAACCGATATACAAGGGATCTTTCATCAGTTCGGCATTGTTAGTACCCGTATCGAGTAAAATTGGCAGTGTTGCCGAGGGGTGTATTCCAGAGCAGGCACAATACAAAGCAAGTTTACCAATGGGAATCCCCATGCCGCCAGCCCCTTGATCGCCTAAGCCTAAAATACGTTCGCCATCCGATACTACGATGGCTTTCACTTTATCAAAACGCGGGTTTGCCAGGATTTGATCAATATGGTCGCGATAAGGATACGCGATAAAAATACCGCGTGGGCGTCGGTATATATGGCTAAAATTAATACAGGCATCCCCCACAATAGGGGTATAAACGATGGGCATCATTTCGGTAATGTGTTCGGTAAGCAAGCTGTAATAGAGTGTTTCGTTTGAATCCTGCAAGTCGCGTAGATAAATATATTTTTCCAGATCACTGTTTTTATTTTTAAAGGCAGCGTAAGAACGGGCGCGCTGATCAGCAATATGGCTTTCTTCGGGTGGCAAAAGCCCAAATAAATTGAATTCTTCACGCTCTTGCCTGGTAAACCCCGTGCCTTTATTCAGTATGGGATTCGTAATTAGCCGGTAATCAGTAACATAAACCTCACAATAGGGTTTTCCATCCTTATCTAGGCAATGCGAATAGTCCATTGAATCTTCTCCTTTATTAAATGCCGATAGTTCTGATAGAGCGCCATTAACAACCAGTGCCGTCTCTTTGTCAGTTCCATTCTTTATAAAAGAATAAACCCTTCTTGCATTTATTTCGAATGATAGAGGGAATATTTTTGTTAATTAATGAGAGGTTTCTAACTTTTTTGGCATGAAATGAGCTTAAAGAAGTAAAGTCTTATTTCGCTATGAGGACACAGAGTTCGTTGGTTGACTATATTCGTAGATAGGCAAAGGACGGTTGTTTAATGAATCGAGAGCGTTTAGCGGCGTTTCCATATTGGCCACACCTTATTACGCTGACAATTATTGTATTGGCTTTTGCCGGCTATCGTTTTTTTGCCTATTATTATACTCGTTCCGATGATGCTTATGTCTCAGCCAATATAATTAACATGGCTTCCCTTGTAGCAGGTCCCATTAGCAAAATTTATGTCTGTGAAAATCAACCCGTAAAAAAAGGGCAGAAGTTAATTGAAATTGATCCTCGGCCTTACAAATATGCGATGGACAAAGCCTGGGCTGAACTTCAGATCGCTAAACTCGATTATGAGAATGAGCGATTAGCGATTAAGGTAGCACACGATAAATTGCAGCAAAATCAGGCCATGCTTGCATTAAGTCGCGATCATTACCAGCGTTACAGTAAATTGCAACAGCGAGGTGATATCCCCGAAATCCGATTAATTAATGTGGAGTCCAAAATTCAAGAGCAGGAAGCGATGGTACTTAGTGCAGCTCAAGAATTGCAGATAGCACAACAGAATTTTGATGATAATAAAGTGATAGCAGCAAAGGCAGTTTACGAGAAAGCGCGCTACCTGTATGAACATACGACGGTTCTTGCGCCAACCGATGGTTATGTGACTAACTTCAATTTACGACATGGTCAATATATTAGTGTGGGGCAAGGTCTATTTGCTGTAGTAGACACTAAACGCTGGTGGGTCGTAACGCGTTATAGGGAAACGGTGATCCGCTTAATTAAACCCGGTGATAAAGCAAAGATTATGCTTGATATGTACCCAGGCAAAGTTTTTCACGGACATGTTGGAAGCATTGGTTGGGGCATTAATCGCGTACAGTCGGGCAAGGTTGCTCCGTCGACCCTGGTTTACCTGGAAGCAACCGAATATTGGATTAAGATTGCACAGCGATTTCCAGTACGAATCTATATTGATGATCTGACACCCGAATATCCTATGCGAATAGGAGCGAGTGCAACCACGATCACTTATCGGTGAATTGGTAAGGACTTTTTAAATTGATCACACCAAAAACGATAGAAAATAGAGCTGCATTACGAACCGCCATTGCAACGGTCGTTGCCGTCTTGATCGCGTTTATGCTGCATTTAGACAAACCTTATTGGGCAGGGATGACTGTTGTTATCCTTGCCAATTTATATACCGGTAGCATTATTGATAAAGCGATTCTGCGTATCCTGGGTACTGTCTTTGGTGTCTGGCTTGGTTTCTTTTTGGCTGGTTTTGTAGCGAATAGTTTGTTTCTGTATTTGTTGATGAATTTTATGCTGGTTGCAATCGGCGTCTATTACTATAACTTTAGCTCCCATGCTTATGCTTATCTCCTTGGGGCAATCGGGGCTTTTTTAGTCATTGCCCAATTAGCAATGGATCCTCAAGAAGCCTTTTTTGTAGCCGTCTGGCGGCCTATTGAGATTGGTTTAGGCGTGCTGGTTTCGGCAGCCGCAGCGTTCTGTCTTTTCCCAAATAATATCAGTGAGCATGCTTTAAAGGATATCGATGCAATTTTTACGGAACTTGGAAATGTATTGGAAGGGTTAAAAACCAATTTATTAACTGGTGAGCTGGATTTTACAAAAATTAAAAACAGTAATTTGCAATTGAAAAGAAAACTAAAAAAATCAACCGAAATAATCGATTTTATGCGGCGTGAACTCGGTGTCAAAAAGGAGAAAATAGACCAGATCAGAGTTTTAATTGATCTTTTTTTAAATTTAAGCCGGACTATTTCTTTTTTTATTTCTTCGTATGAAAGGGAGGTTGGGCGGGAGTGGGCTGCTGATCTGTATCAGCCTGTCGCCGAGGTATTTACTGCTGTGCAACATGATTTAGACGTATTACGCAAAGCATTCTTTTCTGTTGCGGAGACCGACCGAACTATACAAATTGATGGCGCGATGGAGGCTTTAAAGCAAACAATCACCTCTGAAACCGATGAATCACTGGTAAAAATAAAACATTACTATCAAATCGAACCTTTGTTGCAGCAAATCAATATGGTCATAACCAGTTTAAGTACGATTTTAATCAGTGGACAGAATTTGGAAGTAAAAGAGGAACGCTTAATTAGTTTCAAACAGCAATTGCGTCATGATCCCGATATTATCAAGCACAGTATTAAAGCAGGGTTAGCCGCTGTGCTTGCGCTTAGTTTCTGGCTAGTGAGTAATTGGCCAGGTGGATTGAATGGGATTATCAGTAGTATTGTTATTTCGATCAGAAGAAATCTGTTTGATATGAAAAACATTAGTTTTCATCGCATTCTAGGCTGTTTATCTGGCGGAGGGGTGGCTTTATTTCCCCTCGCTTTTTTTTCCATGAATTTATATGACTTAATTCTTGTTTTATTTTTTGCAGTCTGGGGCTTTAGTTATTTTGCTTTTAAATACACGAAATATGCTTATATTGGTTTACAAGCAAATATTGCTTTAGTTATCTCCCTGGCACAGGCGGGAGGTCCTCCTACTGACTTGGCTCCACCTCTGGAACGTCTGGGAGGAATTTTTATTGGTATCACTGCCAGTTTCCTGGTAGCCAATATTTTATGGCGCACTGATCTTCTAAGCATGGCATTTGGACATGTTAGGAAATTATTCCGCTATCTTCGCTATAACATGATTGAATTACTCCATGTAGAAAAGGAAAAAGAAAAACTCTACGATCTCGCTAATTTATTTTGGATGTCGCGCGGTTTATTAGAGTCCTTTAATGAGGAACAGCTCAGTCCCAAAAAACAAAAAAAGTTAATAGAGGCGAAAAGGATGTTTGCCCAATTAGCGCTTATTCAAGCGACAATCAGTCTTATTCATCAAAGCATTGATCAGGAAAAAGCACATAATACCGCTGTTTCATTAGGTATTAACCTGGCTACTTTGGAACAAATGGTAATGACACTGTACGATACAAAACAACCTGATAAGAGGCAGGTGTTCAAATCACAGATAGAAGCGCTGTTAGCCCAAATTGAACCGGTTATTTATTCCGTAAAAGCCACCGATATCGATTTGGATAATTGTATTGCCTATATCAACGCATTAACTCAATTGGCTATGTTACGTATTGATTTATAGGGAATGCCAATAAATCTATCCTTGGTAAGGACCGC
This sequence comes from Legionella donaldsonii, assembly GCF_900452385.1. Lineage (NCBI taxonomy): Bacteria > Pseudomonadati > Pseudomonadota > Gammaproteobacteria > Legionellales > Legionellaceae > Legionella > Legionella donaldsonii. The sequence continues at coordinate 995,046 of NZ_UGOA01000001.1, forward strand.
AGCGCGGTCCAAAGGGAGTTAGCATTCGCTAAAAGTATCGGAAATAAGAGAAGATTAACTGACTAACTTATTTCGGATGCATTGATCGTTATGGGCAAATCCATCGATGACTAACCGGGTGACTGAGGAGACAATATCGTCTCGTTGGATGGCTTCTTTATTATTGTTTGTATAATAGACAGCGATAACAATGGGAGCGCACTGAGGAGGCCAAATAACACCAAGGTCATTGGTTGTTCCATAATACGTGCCGGTTCCTGTTTTATCTCCAACAATCCAGCCCTTCGGTACGCCTGCTCTTATACGTTTATCACCCGTGGTGTTGCTTTTTAACCAGGATAATAAAAGCTCATGCTGGGGCTTGGCTAAAACGTTAGTTAAAGCTAATTGCTGTAAACTTTGTGCCATTGCTTTGGGTGTAGAGCTGTCATAGACATTATTCGGCCCTCCAGACAGCGCTTCTTCTGGCCATCCATTGTCCTGCCGGAATGTCTCGTTATGGATAGAGCGGGCAAAATCGTTAATTTTTTCCAGCCCCCCCAGTTTTTTTACCAGCAGGTTCATCGCAGTATTATCACTATAGCTAATGGATGCCGCGCATAATTCAGCGACAGTCATTCCTGTATTGAGATGTTTTTCGGCAATCGGCGCCCAATTGGTTAAATCTTTTTTTGTATAGGTCATTTTTTGTGACAACAGAGTCGGGTCACTCATACTTTTTTTAAGGATAGCGGCAACCCCCATTACCTTGGAAGTGCACCCCATAGGAAATCGCTGATTAGCACGATAATGTATTTGTTGGCCATTCGCTGTGTTAATCGCATAAATTCCTATTTTTCCGCCTGAAGAGGCTTCCAGTTTGGCCAGTTTTTCTTGAATTAAAGGGGGAGTTATCTCTTCTGCTGCATTGGAGGGCATTGCCGTAAAAAATAAACTACCGGCAATAAGCCATGAGAATAAATAATTAGCTGAAAGGGGCTTCATAGTAGTGGTTCTCTTAAAAAAATAAATGGCTGAATGATGAGCTGTTTGTTTTAGGGCGTTATACAGCGAGCTTTGTATTGTTTGCTCATCTTGCGCGCCATTATAGCAAGTAAGTAAAACCCATGGATAGTGCATTAGCGTTGGGTTTACCGATTAGGTGTCCATCCTCTGTTGCAGGTAAAACCAGTATCAAGTACTGCCAAAGCAACAAACGGTTAATCAATCGAAAAGAAGCACTTTGGATTGGAGAATATTAATCAAGGAACCAGGATAAATAAAACCCTGGTTACGCTATGCTTTGTCAAGACTAGGCGGGTTTGTGATTTGGCGAAACAGCTATTTTTGCCCGTAACCCAGGGTCCTGATTGAGCTCATTGAGATAATGATTTAATTTAAAAATCCACTCAATCGCCATGACCGGCGTTTCGAAAAATCGGGAATCAAAAAAGTGCTTGGAATAATCAGGTAATTTCTTAATAGCTTTACGGGTTGTTTCTGAAAGCCCTGCCATAACACACTCTTTAACAGCGCGTGCGCAATTTTGACCGAATAAGTCATACTTATAGTTCGGATCATGTAAGAGTCGTTCCATCTTTTTTAAGATAGCGATTTCATCAAGAAAATAAGGTTGGCCACATTCGCTGGTGGGAAGCGACACTTTATGATCCGGACTTAAGCCTTCAGTCACCTCACTATTTTCGAGTTCAAGCTCAATTTGCTCTTTTTCCTGTTTTAGGTCGTGCAGCTCTTTTTTTATGTTTTCATACTGCCTTAGCAGTTCATTGATTTGATGCTCTTCTTTTTCAAGATCACGAAGCTTGTTCATTGTGTCAGTGATTTGAGTCTGTAAGGCCAATAACGCTTGTGCATCTTCGTTTTCAGGGTAGCGTTGAAAATAAAGCCTGAGATGACGTCTAACCTTATTACTATCGGGTTCATCGTCATAAAGCGTATTGATTTTATTAAACTCAGAAGTTAATGTACGATACTCTTCAATATAGGCATAAATTTTCGGCATATCGGCGTTTAGCAATAAATTATGGAATTCCACTTTTAATTGCTTAAGTTCTTTCTCCAAGGCTTGTTTTTCTTGGGCTGCAGCAAGACCGTCGTCTGGTTTTTTTACTCCTGGCTTCGATAAGAGATTAACCACATTGGGGGTAGTTTGTGGCAGTAATTTTCTTCTCGCTTCTAATTTTTTTTCCATAGCAGTTTGTGGAGCCCGCCCTTTTTTTTCGAGTTCCGCTCGCATTTCCTGTTTTTGTTTTTCAAGTTCAGCGATCCTGTTATCCACCGCTTGCATTTTTTGTGATAGTTCTGAAGGTTCAAATTCACTGCCTCGGTGATGTTCAATAATGCGTTTTGAACTTGGCGACTCATCCGTAGAATCAGACCATTCCCCTCGCATATCCATTTGTACCTTCTCACTAAAAAGGGACTTAACCTTTCCACCTACTCTGAAGAAACTCTGAATAGCGCGTAACTTCGTAATACCTTCATCGCCGGGCCATAGACTTAAGAAAGCGCTGAGACCTTTTAGTTTTTTTCCTCGCTTATAAAACCCAAGCCCATTGGGATCACCAGTTTTGACTGCTTCATAAATGGGCATAGCCTGTTGGAATTTAAGTTGCTTAAATTTTTTATCAATTTCACTTAAGTTGTGCTTATTTTCATAAAGCGTCACTGCCAGGCTCATATGCCCCACATTGCCGCCCTGAACCACTGCTTTCGCAATGCCTTTTAATGATCCGTGTAGGTCTTGTTTGTTTTTATTTCGTGGATTCCAAACGTAAAGCTCAAGCATTTTTTACCAAGTACAAAGTTAACTCTTATTAATTATAGGGGGGGATTATTAACAGACGCTTAAATTGATCGATGTGGTGAAAAAATAGTCGTAATGGCAGACTAAAGTGATGTGGTCGGACCCTTTTGACTCGACATGCTTCACGAGGATCCAGTGGTGCTGTTAGGTCGAAACGCCTCTGACGGCTCCCTGGTTTTTGGGATATTTAAGGTTAAAACAGAGTATTTTATTTGAAAGCGTTATTTGTCTTTGACCGTGTTATGACAAATGTTTTTATTGGGTATAAACGTCACATAAGGATCTTTATCAGTTAAATGAAATTGCATCACATACTGGTTCATAAAGGAGGAACCTAAAATCATTGCCGGAAAATATTTCATCCGTTCTCTTTGTTTCGCATTACGCCAGGCAGTTGGATGGGGTGGTAATGAACGGATAAAAACCAGTCGCGCTGAATCGTTACCACAACCAGCCTTATTGACATAAATATCAGGTTCCAAATCTAATAAATAATAAGAAGAAGGATCATCCTTCTTCTGAAAACCGATTTTGATTTTAGGCAGTGACTTGAAGTCGAGATCTGCTAAGGGTACACAGTAGTTGTTCTTCCAAAAAGGCTCTCCTAGAGCCTGATTTTTTTTGCCAGCATGCTCATAGATATAGTTTAAAATTTGGCTATGGAGATTTTCATTAAGAATAACATAACCTCCTGTACCAGTATCCAGTACCGCAGCAACAAAAGGAAGCACTGGTTTAGCTATCTGATTGCCTTTGTCATCAAAAAATCCGGAACTTTGTATTTCATAATAATTTTTATGGGTCATAGGGCTTTCATAGTTTTGATGATCGGTGACATTCTTAATGTATTCAGGGCCTATCTCTATATAGCTATCTGCACCAACTCCACACAATACAAAAGTAATGACTCGATGCAGATTATGGTACTTGTGAACATTTTTAACAAAAGTTTGGGCATTAGGAATGATTGAAATATTCTCTTTCAGTAGTCCAAGAATATTCGATGGTTGTGTACTTTCCTCAATCACAAATATTTGCATTTCAGGAATAATAGGATTTTTATGCTTGTACCCCTGAATTTGTGCGTAATATTCAATAACATGGTCAGTGGCCGATCCATATTTCAATACATATTTTGAGCTAGTGGATGAAGGTTTGAGTGCTTTAATTTCAACAAAACCTTTAGTCAATGGATTATCACAATGTGAACAAATTCTTTTTTCAGGAATTACGACTAAAGTCGAGCTTCCAGTATCAACGATTGCTTCAATGGGATGGGGCGGATTTCCTATTAGCACAGGCATGGTATAAATCCCATGCTCAACTTTATAACTAAGCGGAAATTTATAACTTTCTTGCTGTTCATTTTGAGCAAAGATGAGCGAGGACAGGGCAATTGTTGTAATGAAACTTATAATTCTAATTACTGTCAGCTTCATACCCTGTATCCCTAGTTCTTTGCTCATCGATGCAATGATATCTGCGTTAATTGTTTAATGGTTTGTTGACAATTTTGGTACATTGGCGCAGCAACATCTCAGTATTTAGTCTGAATGATGACGCTTCCCTTGGGGGTGCTCAAATCAATGTTGTATCACTCAAACTAGCCAATTGTAAACCTTGGTTTCAAATAAAAACCTGTAATCTGAAGCGCTAATAGATTACAGGTTTTAAACGTTATCCTATTTCACAACCATTAACAGCGTCTATTAGAAATTAATGCCATATCCATATAACTCGACTTTCTCGCCTTGCTTCAATTGTTTTACTTTGTCGACATCATCTTTATGAACAAACACCTTAATATTTTGACCATCTGCGGTTTTTAATGATACACCCACTAACTGATCTTGACAGTCATTGGAGGTCTTGGTGGCATCAGCAAAAGTAAAAGGAGAAAATGCTACTCCTAGTACTAATAGAAGTGGTAAAAATAAGCGTTTCATTTTAGGGAACTCCTTTAAATAGATCAGTTAGAGTATAGACCATCTATCAACATCTAATGCTGGCCGGGCCTTTCTTTGCAAAGAGCATAGCCGTCCTATTAAAGTGCTTACAGGCTAGGGTTACATGCTATGTTCTCGATTTAGCGCCGAATTTGGGAGGGGTTCAAAATTTGAAATGACGCGCAGTTATTGTAATTAATTGATTTTAATGTTTTTTAAAAGCAGGGTCGAACGGCAGGCAAAGCAGATTTTCATAGCCATTGTCCCATTTATTCGATCAAATAAATAAAATCAATAGCGCAATTTTTTTGATAAAAAATAGTTACCAGAAAGGCCAACTTATTTTTCTACCCTATCTTGTATAAGCTCACAATTCAGTACCTTTCGCAGATATAACAGCCTCCTCTCGGGAAGAGGTGTATAGCCAATTAAAATGCCAAAAAGCAAACAATCGCGGATGCTGCCTAGCGCCAAATCTGAGTTTTTATGTGCGATCGGGAAAGCCGGTTAACGGAGCCTGTGGGCATTCTTTGAAGCGTATTCTTCGAGTCTTAGTGCGAGCGGAAGGGATGGGGTTTGAGGATAGGCAAGATTTACTTGGTTATTTACTTAAAATATAATAAATTGATTTTATTATAAAATTTATCGAAATAACCATTGCCCATGTCGATGAGCCATAACAGGCTAACTAGACTATTTAGGATGTAGCAGATTATGAAAGCAAAATGGCTTGATAACCTTATTCCCTTGCATACTCGCTACCTGGGAATACAATATGCCGGTTGGAAACCTACAAAATTTGCGGATGAGAACCTGGGGTGTATTCTTTATTCAGACGTCTATGTGCCAATGCCAGATGGAGTTCGCCTTTCAGCGGACATTTACACGCCGAAGAAAAAAGGAAGATATCCGAGTATTGTCCAATTTTCTGCTTATAACCGTGACTTGCATACAGTAGGTATGCCTACGGGAACCAATGAGATTGGCTCACCGCCTAATTTTACTAATCGTGGTTATAATGTCGTCGTTTTAACCGCTCGCGGAGTTGGACGCTCGGAAGGACAGCTACGATATTGGCAGTGTGATGAAGAAGTTGATGATCATTTTCATGCGATACAGTGGGTGAGTGAGCAAAGCTGGTGTGATGGTCAAATTGCCTTATTTGGTTCTTCCTATTACGGAATGTCTCAGGTGAATGTTGCAGTCAAAGAACCTCCAGCCTTGAAAGCGTTCTTTGCTAATGAAGTCTGCACCGATTATTTTCGCCATGTTTTTCATTATGCGGGTTTGAGTGCCAATAGCTTTATGAGTTTATGGGCTGGCTCTAATTTTACTGAAAAAAATATCAAACGGTATATTGCTCCGTGGAAACGGGCTTTATTGAGCCATTTCATCAATCATTCCTGGACTTCAAAGCTTGGCCATACTTTTATCAATTATATTTATCACAATTTGAAAGATCATTATGTGGCAAAAGAAGCCCTGCCGTTTTATGAACACATCCTGTTTGACTTAAATACAAGAGAGGAAAATGTCGCCCACGGGCCTTTCCAAGCGTTGAAAAATATACATATCCCGTTTGTGGTTGTACAGAATCGAACTGATATCGCTCTACATCAATTTGGCGCTTACGATTTATTCGAGCATAGTGCGACACCTGAAAATAAAAAATGGTTGATTATTAATCGTCCTGAGTATGAATTACCTGTCCTGGAATGGCAGTTGGAAGCTGCAGCTTTTTTTGATTATATAATCAAAGGGTTAGATAATGGATACCAACAACGCTTACCCGTGCGTTATTGGGTTGATGGCGAGGAAAGGTTTGAGGGTTCAACAACCTTTCCCCCTGAAAATACTGCGAAAGAAAAATGGTATTTCAGTCCAAATGCACTATCAAAAACAGTCCCTGAAGAAAGTGATGAGACTTGGGTCAATGTGCCGCCTAATGCCGATATTGTAAAAAATATAAATAATATGGCAGCACAAACCTTGGAATATGAATTGACTGTTGACAAAACGTTTAAAGTGGCCGGTCCGGTTACTATGCACTTAAAATTTAGTTGTAATGAAATTGATTCCTTCGTGGTGGTCAGAGTGGACAGAATAGAGAGCTCTGGCAAGTCATCTTTTTTAACAATGGGGCACATACGGGCTGCGACTCGCAGTCTTTATGAAAACTATTCGTCGAAGTGTGAGGTCGCCTTAGATACGTCGATTCACCAGCCTTTGCAAAGAGGGGTGCCTGTACTGCTTTCCTTTAGCCTGATGCCTACCGCAGCTCTTTTTAAAAAAGGGGATAAAATGGTCATTTCCATCGGGAGTCGAACGGATTATGTAAGCCCAACACCTAAGGAAGGGATCATAGCTCCTCAATTTCAAACGCCATTTTATTTTTGCAGAAATAAGATTTACTACGGAAGTGAAACCTATATAGAGTTCAATGTGGAAAAGGGTCAAGTCCTTTGATAAGAGATATTTTATTGGCTATTTACCTTTCCCTTATAGGCGTCATAAATAAGTTAAATGGCCTTGACCTCTATGATTTTACAGGATTAAAATGCCAGCCTTTTAGGCATTTTAAAAAGGATTTTGCAAATGAAAAAAACCAGTCTGTTTGCCCTAATGATTGCATCTGGCAGTGCAATATCTGGCACAATGGGAGCAGTAGCCCAACCGGAATATTGGTATCTGGTTGGTGGCGCCGGCTATTCTCATTCCAGAGATGCGGATATTACTGTAGACCCGCAAGTTTGGGATAGGGCCGTAGAAGGATACTCTGATGATCTGGGTTCCGCTCCCTTGCTTTTTTTTGGAGTAGGCCGCCAGATTAGTGATTATTTTCGCTTGGATGTCAGAGGAGAGCGCCGGGGTGATTACCATTATTCCAACCCACAAACTGGCGTTTCGTCGACACCTGGGTTTACCGGCGACAGTCGCATTCGTAAATTCAAATTGACCAGTGAAGCACTCATGCTGAATGGGTGGCTCGATCTGGGGGTTTTATCCGATAGGCTCATGTGGCAGTCCGGCAGCTTTGCCATACAGCCTTTTGTTGGCGCCGGGATTGGTGTTAATTATTCAAAAGTTCATGATTTTCATACCATTGGTTTGCCTTTTGGTAACCGCAATGAAATAGCCTCTGTTAACCAACTGGTCACTGGTTCTGAGTTTGCATGGCGCGCAAGTGCTGGACTATCAGCACAGCTAACAGAGCGCTCGATCGTATCTGTAGGTTATAACTATTTTGATGGTGGTGATATTCCATTTCCAAGCTATATCCTATCATCTACTTCTGCCCCAAATGCATCACTTGGCCGCACGGGAGTCAGCACTCCTCCATGGAATGGTAAATTCCGTGCTAATGAAGTCTATGCAGAACTACGTGTAAAATTTTAAGACAAAAAACTAAAACACTCATCTGCGGAGGTTCCTCACGGTGTCCTCCGTAAGTAGTAAATAGCCTGGGTGAAACGAAGTGAAACCCGGGTTATGACAGACCTTCGCCCAGAGACATTATAAACGGAAGCCAGGTTTTTTCATGCGAACTTGCAATATCATCCTGAAGATAAAAGAGGTCAGGCGCTGACCCTGTATGTTTCATTTCTTTGACATAAAACCTACGTTTCGCACCAAGATAAACGATTTTTATAATTATTCTGTTCAATAGCCAGGCAGGAGAAGCCTGTGCCACGCGCAGATTCTGCGGCAAGTCCATAGATTTCAAGAGCATACTGACCAAAATAAGAAATGATTTGTTGATGTACTGGTTTTAGATTAGTTACCACACGATGTTTTTGATCGTTTGTCAGGATGGTTACAACAGCTATCACGTTCATCAGCTCAGCAATCCATTTCATTGTGGGATTTTGTACTGGCTTACCCAGCTGATTGGGAAGTGCTTCATCATGCTCCTTTAAGCATTGCCTGATGTGAGCTTGAGCAAAATTGTACACCATGAGACAAAGCGTCATTACCATCATCAAGGCTGTAATTCGCTCAGGTGTTTTAAGGAAGAAAGAGTCCAGTTCGAAGGCATTGTTTTTCATGAATTTAAAGCTTGATTCGACACAGGATTGCTCTTTATATTGTTGAAGCATGGCATGATTATTCAATAGCGAGCTATCACATTGATTACTGGCCAAAATAAAGCGTCCCAGTGTTTCTTTTTTAGCACCCACCCTCTCCAGACAGGTAGAAAGACAGGCTTGTATTTGATATCCAATCACCATTTTTTGAGCTCCAGGTTTTGGGCGACCTTTCCCTGTATGGCGTTCAACAGGTAGAATCTCATAATGAATTTGGTGGTATTTGAGTGATTTGATGAGCGGTTTTAATGCCTGCTTTGCATCGTCAGGACATTGAAAGACCTGGTGACCAAGATGCCATAAGGATTTAATGAGCTCTTGAGATTTTTTATCCAAATGCCTCTGAAAAGTCTTTAGCTCTCGCAACCTCGCCTGTTGCGACTCAATCAAAACCCAGCGTTGTGGAATACCATAAAGAACCGTTTCATGAACACTTCCACGATAGTTTGCATCAAACGGCTCCCAGGTCAGAGCATCACAAGGCTTGTTCAACAATACTTTGGCTTCATTAAGCTGTGCAGGTACTCGGGTTATCCAAAACACGTTATTGAGGCTTGCCAACTGCTCTGGAACATAAAAGGCGGCATCAACCACAAAACAAAGGCCATCAGGCATCCCATGAATACTTTGTGTAAACGCTTGCACCCTCCTAACCGTCTCTTGGAAACTTGTTTTATCACTACTATTCCCATCTAAGGCCTCCATCCATAAGGGGATATTCGCAGCTCCTCCTTGTACTAGTGACAGCATCACTTGCTTTAGATCAGAGCGATTCGCTTTGGAATATCCGTAGTCTGGTTGCGCAATCCCGGGCGCGGCCTCTTCTGTGTCATAGCGGCCGTAAAGAACAAAGCTTGTACTGTCTAAATGCAGTCTCTGGCTTAGTAAATTTTTTTCTCGGGCAATCTCAAAAGCCAATTCCGAATAAAGCCTGGTCACACCGTATTCTGCGATTTTATCCAGGCAGCGACCAAGACTGTCATCATTCAGGTGTGCCGCGTCTAGTTCTGAACCAAGCAGTTGAGCCACAGGCTTATCTTGGAAAAAATGCGGCGTCATATACAACCGGCTATTCATAAAACCCAACCCATTGATAACCATCGCCGCTACTCGACGACCATAGCTTACCACGCCTCCTTTTTTTTCATTTAACTCAAGGCGTGCATCAATTCTCTCTATTATCCCTAATTCTCTAATCGTTGCTGCAACAAGTCCTAAATGCCCCAATTGCTCTGAACTTACTGTATCTCGATTCAGCATCCTTCTCTCCAATAGGTCTTTGGGAGACAAGGGTACCTGATTCTTCTCTTGTGGGCTGTGATCTTTTTCTTATATCGGCTTGATCTTTTTCTCAATTTAACTAATGCGATAATTCCTTGGGGATAATTCTAATTTTAGCTTTTTCATGCTGCGGAATGTCCGATAAAAGAATAAAAGAAATGAATACATTAATAAACATCATAATCCCCATAAGAAAAAAAGAATGTGTTTTGAAGCAGGCAAGCAAAATTAGATTTAATTTTGTTAACAGGATTTAAATACATAATCCTATGCAGTAGGTATTTGAAATTTTAATCGTAAATGGAGACATCATGCAAATAAGTAGTGACGGCCAAACCCTGGTTAGAGTTAGGGACAGCGATATTGACGATGGTTCTTGTCAAATTCCTGCCGGCATTACGGCTATTGAAAGCTGGGCATTTATTAATTGTACCAAATTACAAACGCTAATGCTTCCTGCTGGGCTTACTGCCATTGGTCATGGGGCATTTTGTGGTTGTACTGGCTTAAAAACGGTAACGCTTCCTGCTGGGGTTACAACTATTGGTGAGAAGGTATTTGATGGTTGTTCCAGCTTAAAAACGATAACACTTCCTGCTGGGGTCACGACTATTGGTCCTTATGCATTTTATAACTGTAGAAATTTACAAAAAATAACAATCCCTGCCGGGGTTACGATCATTGATATTGGGGCATTTTGTGATTGTAGCAGCTTAAAAACGATAACACTTCCTGCTGGGGTCACGACCATTGCTACTGGGGCATTTTTGGGTTGTGCTAATTTACAAACGATAACGCTTCCTGCCGGACTTAAAACCATTGATAAGATGGCCTTTCATAGGTGTAGCCGCTTACAAACGATAACACTTCCTGCTGGGATTACGACTATTGATACGAGGGCATTTACTCATTGCACAAAGTTAACCTCGATTATCATCGCGAGTGATGATGAGACTGAGGTAGCGCGAATAACTCACTTGCTACCTGAAGAATTAAGAAGCAAAGTTATCTCCAAACGTCTACTTGATGAGATTACTCACTTTCAGGAGGAACAATTAGCCAGACTTCTCAATACGCCCCAAACCAATCGGCTCTATGGCTTTTTTCATGCTAAGTCCCGCAGTGTGCCTATGGCTATTTTCACGGAAAAAGATGAGCAGGGTGTAGAGCAACAAAGAGAACAAAAGTGTAGTAAGCTGCCTAGCGATATCTTTTTACACTTCAATCAGCTGACTAAAGATGATAATCCTTATTACCAACAGGTCCAAGCTGCAATTAAGCGTGAACCCTTACCTAAGACTCCCGAAGAGTTTGATGCTTATAAAGCACATATAGGCAAGTTAGTAACGCGGCACATTGACCAGGCCATTAAACAGGCACGGCATTTCAATGCACCTTGCGCGGCCAAAGAAGTGACGACTACTATGTGTGCGCCTGCCGTTTAATTCCTGTTGTTCCATTTACTCTTTCATTTAGAATATAAAGCCACGCATATTTATTCCGGACTACCTATCGGGTTGGCTCTTTCTTTGAAGTTTGGGCATTGTTACAGCTTGGCGTCTAGCATAGGTGATTTCCATTGATAAGAGCCTGAAGATAAGAGGTCAGGCGCTGACCCGGTATGTTTCATTTCTTCGAAATAAAGGAAATGAATACATTAATAAACATCATAAATCCCCATAGATAAGCAAAGAGTGAGTAAATTAAAAAATAGACTGCCCACAGGTAAACTACTTTCTCTGATACCAGGTAGGGAGAAACGAGCATTAACAGAAGCTGTTCTATAACAATAATGAAGGTATATATCCAAAGGCTAATAAGGAAAGAATTGTTATAAGAAAAAAAATACTGGGTTTTGAGGCAGGCAAGCAAAATTAGATTAAATAAAATAAGCAAAACGATAAATAAAAATAACCTCTCATAGAGGATATCAAACGGCAGGTAATGACTTAGAAATACGCAGAATTCTAAAAACAAGACAAGCTGTAATAAAAAAAAGAGCCCGCTCTCACTGGAGCGGAGTATTTTTCTGCAAAAAAGAATCGATAATAGCCAATTTATTCTCATTTTAAGGGCCTTAGATAGACCGAAAAATTAACCGGTTCAGAATACATCGTATGGCAAGAAACGCCCAGGGAAAATCTTGCAGTACGATACGGGGTAAAGCCACCTGAGTTTATTTCTTTCCATGACTGAATGTAGCCTAATTTTTTATCAAATTTAACGGTTAAATAATTAATATTGTCGCAAATACAACCGTTTGCTCCACATCGAGGATAATTTAATTGAATCAAATCGTTAAACAAGCTAGTCATTGGTTGCTCTTTATTTAGCCATGATGGTTTAAGATACTCACAAAAATCCTTATTTGAATCGGAGTGAGCGGTTTTAACCATTTTAAGCCTTCCATTCGCTATCTTGATTGTGTACACACAGTTACCATCATTGCTACTACTGTACGTTAATACATAGTTAGTAGGTTGCTGTGACTCCCACTGCTTAAAAAATAATTTATAAGAATCAATTGTCTGCCTGCGCAAGTGGATTGAATAAACAAAAAGGAGGGCAGTAATGACTACAAAGATAATTGTAAAAATAACAATAAACCGCGTTTTCATCCCGTTAAAAAGAATCATTTCCCAACCGAATTATGTGACCTGTTTTTAGTTTAGCATCTTACATGAGGCGGAATGAGTGGCGGCTGTTCGCCAACTACCCTTTTATATAACCCTGTATAATCCTCATGCTAAAATAATAAATAGAAGGTCTTTCCAACCGAGATTATCATGGACGCCAAAAACGATTACAGAGTGCTTCGAATTGCCCTGGTTATTATTGGATTGATTTTTATCTTCGGGGTGTACCCATTAACTCTTTTGTGGCCTTCAGGCTGGGCATGGCACCTGGTTGGGCATAACGTCTATTTACAAATGATACTAGGGGTTTATGCAACATTGGGTGTTTTTTTAATCCTGGCAGCGAAGAATCCCGTTCAGCATTTAAGTTTAATATGGTTTACTGTTTGGTCGAGTATTGTGCATGGCGGTATCATGGCCATCCAGGCATGGTATTACCCACAGCATTTTGAGCATTTGTACGGTGATGTTCCTGCTTTATTTATCATCGCGATTGTACTGGCTATTTTAACACCCCGTCAAAGCGCGTTAAGAGGATGAATACTAACAGCAGGCCCTAAGCATGGGTTCTTGGGCTATATCATTCCCACCCCGATGGATATTGAAAATACTTTATCAGAAGACTTGATCGCGTGTGAGTGTTGCAATGATTTCCCGTAGTATCACTGCGGTGATTGGCTTAACACAAACCTCATCGGCGCCCAGCTGTAAACAAATTTGTTTCAGCTCTTCACTCATATGGGCTGAGATAACCACGATGGGAGTGTGTTGATTCAGTGTGCTATTGCGAATAATAGGTAGCAATTCAATCCCTGGTCTATCCGGTAACCCCAAGTCAGAAATAATGCACTGGTAGGCTTGTTCTGCCAATCGTTCTGTCGCTTCCTCAGCAGTACTGGCCAATTCGATAGGATAATAATCACGCAGTGCTGCAACATAGATTTTCTGGCAGATAAAATTATCTTCGATGATCAGTAGTGGCGGTTTGGCCGTTATTCCTTCCCCTTTAGTAGACATGTCTAATCCTTTGTAAGCGAAAGGGGGGTATTATTTCTTTTTCAAATTAGAAAAAAAACTACCTTAAAAGGAAGTTATGGGCGTTGTATTCATCGGGGTTGATAAGAAAGGGGGAGGAGTAGCCCTTATTGCAAAAGGATTTACGAGGTAGATATAAGAAATAAAATTTTTTGGTAGTGCCTGCTAAAAAGCTAAAAAATTCATTGGGGGTACACAGACTCAAAGACTACAAATCTGCGTGGGACGTTTAAATGCAATAAGTGCTGACAGAGGACTTTATTAATCTCAAGTTGCAACTTGAAGAACTGGCAACCGCGGATAATTATTAGCAACTGCTTCTGAGGTGAGCTCATCGATAGACTCACTCCCTATAGGTTCCTTTAATTGACCAATAATCTAAAAAAGTCCACTCTGATGGATATATTTTAATCACATAGGGAACACCATGTTTAATAACCGTGTTTTGTTCTTCTTAATAGTTTGTTTAGCTGTTAATCCGGCTTTCGCCTGGTGGACTTCCGTTAAACCACATTCCACTTTCCGTTATAAAAATCTTCATGTTGAAATACCGCCTTTAGAAGCTGTCAAGGCTAAAGCAGGTCGCGATCATGGGCTGCACTATGTGGAGTTTGCCCAATCTGGATTTTGGATGGCTGGTAGAGGATACTCGATTGATTGGTTTTTTTATTGCAACAGACAATCCAAAAATTTTTCAAAAAAAGATTATATTGGGATGGAAAAAAGCCTGCATGATATCGTCCATGAGGGTATGATCAATAAGAAATCCTGCCAATTTACCACTGTTAACTCCCATAGTGCTTATCAATGTTCCATATCTGGCGTAGTTGACTCGGTGCCGGCAAATGTTTTAGTTACGTTTATGTACACCAAGGGAATTATGGTTGTTGCCACTGTTTACCAGCCAGCGGAGAAAAAGGAGCCTATTAACAAGCAAGAGTATGCGCGTTTTATTCGCTCTATAAACGTTGATTACGATAATGAATATGCCCAAAAATGCGCAAAATTACAGGCGGATAATAAAAAGCGCTCATAAGATTAAAAAAAATCTTAAAGGAGCTTGCTTTTGCAGTGTACATGGGGGCAGTGGGTCAGGGCTTGAATTTTGAATTAGTATAAATTAGAAAATCAAAATTTAAGAACTGGTCGGATTTCACTCATTTTCACGGCAATTTTTTATCCTCTGGACTGTTACTCTAATCAAACCATATCAATTTTTTCTAATTTTTTGAATCTTTCCTTCTCTTTTAAAAGCAATTCTAAAGCAACTTCAACTGGTCCAGGTATAGTCGAGTGGCCTGAAACCCAGCGTCTGACAGTGCTAGCGTCGACACGAAGGGCTTTCGCTAGCTTGGTTTGCCAACCCCAGTTACCAAATAGTTTTTCACCGATTAGGACTAATTCTTCTGAAGTCATAATTCATTTTTTATAAATTGTGTTATGAGCCCAAGCGCGGCGGAATCGAAACCAGCGAGGCCAAGAGACAAGGCATCGTTGGGATCACAAACATCACCCTCATTGGCGGCAGTAGCAAGAACGACTAATTTAATGCTTGGGTTTACCTCTTGACGATATCTGTTTAGCAGTAGTGCCAGATGGTTGTCTCCAGCCCAAGTTTCATTATCTGTCAGGATTACAAAAGCATCTAATTCCATTTTTCGCTTAAGAGCATAGGCAATGGGCAATGAAATGTCTGTACCGCCCCAGGCTATTCGTCTGATGGATTTAAGAGCATCGTTCAATCGTTGCGTCTTTATTGCTAATTGATGAACGCGGGTATTGAATCCTATGATATCGATGTTAGGTTCGCTGCGAGCAAAAAGTAGGGCTGTAGCTCCAGCGGCTTCTAGACAGCTCAATACAGGAGAGCCAGAGCACATACTTTCCCGCATTGAAAACGAAATATCAAGACCCAGCAATATGCGCTTATTGCTACACGCTTGCTGTTGAAAGGTAGAATAAAAAGCTGTATTTAATGCCTCACTAATAGCAGGCACCGGTTTCCAAATTAACCTGCCCAATTGGCCATGTCCTTGCGTATAAATTTTGTGAGCCAACAGTAAATCAATAGGATGAACAAGAGCATTTTGTAGTTGCTCATTATCCAGCAAACGATTGGCAACATAACGGGAGGCGTCACTGCCAGGTGTCAGTAGACCTACTTCGGTCATTTTGGCCAGATTGCGAATCATGGCTTTCATCGGCATATCAACCAGTAAGGCATTCCAAACTTCTTTATCTTGCAAATGTTTGTTAGGTACGACCTCTCGCGGTAATGAATATTGTCGGATTACTTGTGCAGCGGCAACAGCATCTGATGCTTCATTTACTTTATATTTTCCATCAATCAGCCTAAATTTTTCTCTTGCAGCAATAATCGCCTCTGTTTTTTGAGGATGCGCGATCCAATCAATTATGATGCAACGTTCTTTGTCGTTATTTTGTGGATGGGCAAGTCTTAATAAATCGCGCATTGACCAGCCGCCGCGTTGAGAATATTTCACTACTTGCAACGACAATTGTTCCAAAGGCAGTTCTAAAAACCAGAGAGAGATTGCCTTTCTTAGGCCACGTCCCCAACCACGCAATCCATTAACAAAATTTACAAATTGCAAAATATGACTACCTGTCCGCGCCACTTTTGTCAATGCTGCCAATGCAGCGTTACGTGTTTCGATATCACCAGCCGCGGTTGCCAGTGCTAAAGCAAATAAGGCCGGTTTATTTTTTGCTGCTCGGCCACTGCCACTGATTTCAATAATGCGATTGACGACTTTAACACCATCTTTTTCAATTAATCGTTGGATGGTTTGGGTGTTGTCTAATGTTAGCTCTGCTGGGGTGGCATAATAGGTTCCTGCCTCAGAACCAAGAATTAAAAATCTATCCAATAGTTGGTTATCATTAATAGGAAAATAATAGCCACCGGCATGGTTAGCGATTTGGCCAGCTACTGGTTCTATTTGTGAGTTCCCCCTAAGCCATAAGGGAGACAACCAATATACAAAGAATTCTCTGATTTGTTGATAACACATACGTGCTCCTAACGCCCTAGCAATCTTTTGCCAAAGAGAAGGCAGAAATGGGGTAAAAAAATGGACAGTGCTGGGCATGAAAGCATAGGTTGGCCCCTCGATGAACCGGCCTATTTCGGCCCAGCGGAGAGCAATTTAGTGCAAATTGCACTAAATGTCAATATTTGGGCGGAGTATGTAATAATTGGGCAAAGCCATTTAGTACTCTGTTCTCCAGTGAGCAGCGAAAATGTAAATGGGGTCAGAGCTTGAATTTTGAATTAGCATGAGAAAATTAAAATTTAAGCCCTGACCCAAAGTGGTGGGAACTTTGGGGTTGCTCATAATCGTCAGTAAGCAAAGAAAGTAACAGTTCCCTGGCAATGAAAGGGCTGTCCTTTGTTCTTATCTGATCATTCAAAAAGGAGGTCGCTTCTCTCAGCGTATCAGAATTAGGTTGCTCTAAATTTTCTAAAAGATCAGTCAGTTTTTTTTCCTCGCCGGGGTGTACTCTTGGCAGAAGAGTAAGGAAGGCTTTTGCTAAGGCTTTCAAAAACATATCCTCTGTCGCTTCCAATTTTTTAACCGGGCAGCAGGTAATTAGCAACTGACATTGATCGTGGTGGTTTAAATTGAATAGGGGATCCTTGTCTTCTGGCTCAATAGTTGGGTTTTGCCAGGATGCTCGCCCAGGTTGCTTGTCAATGGTTAAATCATATTTCAGCTCTTCTCCACAAAATTGTTGAATGAGTTCTAAAATAATCATCATTTCGTGCGGGTCGTAGCTGGTGATTAAGAGGGGCGCCTTGGCATTTTTATGGACTAGAATATTCCATAAAATTTGACACATGTCTAAAATTAACCCCTTAGGTGTTTCATCATGATCACTTAAAAATTCGGGATGACGCCAAATGATACAATGCGCATTTGATATACCTGACAAGGGCGGAGAACTGGCAATATTGGCATGGATATAAGTTTGCTTCACATGGGGGGCTTGTTTTTGTAAAACACGACTATTAAAACGTAAATCTGCTTTATTGATATCGCAACCCAAGTAATTAACCTTGACTCCCCTGGACCGGGCCAACAGCTCAAAGGCCGCTAGTTCAATGGCTGTACCACAAGCAATACTAATCACATTGAACACGTCTGGATTTGCAGAATTCTCCAGGAGGTTGCGGATAACCGGTAAAAGTGAATAAGCCATCCGAAAATGCCGGAAAGGGAATAAGCTTGCGCTTGGAAAAGAGTTAAAAACAAACATTCAAAATAAATAAAAAACTTAATGTTTTAATATTTTACAGCCAATTAAGCATAAAGACAACGATAAATTGACCCAGACAGGCCCACTGTTCCATTAATTAAATCGAATGGCTGACCCCATAGCCAGGATATTATTCTAAAACTAGTTGATAAAGCATTTGATATTTTCCAATAGCTCCTTATAAAGGGAATTCGTTGGATTGTGTTTTAATAAATTACTTGCTTTATCTAGGCAGGTATTTGAGTTCTCATGACATGGACGGATGAAAATCTTATTCGGACAATTATGATGTATCCAGGTATGCAAATATTGTTCAAATAGTACCTTGATGTTAGGGTCAGTAATCAACGTTAACTCACCAAGAATAACGTTTAAAACCATCCATCTATCATAGTATCCATTAGAAAGTAGTCTTATGAAGTAGCGAATGTGCATAAGGCTATTTCTTTTATAAACAAGCTCTAAAATCTCTTCAAAGGTATAACTGTCCTGATATTCCAATAGGCAGTTTGCAAACGATTTTAAAGAGGCTTGATCAGGATTAGATAGCAGGTCGGTAATCATGCTTTTCCAACCTTTCGGTTGCATTTTGAAGGCTGCGTTAATAATTGCGGCATTCAATTGCGAAATATTTTTGCTAATCAATGGTTGAATAGATCTAAAATCATCCTTGTTGCCAGACTCACTCAATCCAAGGATAGCCAATTTAATTGGTTTATCCTGCCTGTTAATGGCATCTCTATAGTAATTGGAAAATTCACTGATACCGAGTTGTTTAAGATAATAACGACTTAGATGTCGAATAGAACGACTACGATCAAACAAAGCCTGTTCTAAGATCCCTTTAGCCTGATTGGGATAACGCTCAATAAAGGCATAGAGAGCCTTTTTTCGAATGGGCATTAGTTTGTCATCCTTGATCTTATTTAGATAAATCAAAAACTGATCCGAGTCATATTGATTATGTGCAAGATTAAAGGCATTGACCTTGATGACAATATCTCTGTTGTTGAGTGTGACAGTTAATAGCTGTTCTATTTTAGAATCAGCCTTTGCAAGAATAGCAAATGCATAGCGCGCAATGATAATTTCTTGACTGTTAATTTTCTTAAAAAGTGCATCACTACATTGGGTTGCAAGTAATGACTCGATCTTCCTGATTAATTCGAGTCGGTCGAGCAGGTGCTCCTTTCTTGTTTTGATTTCTAATTGTTTCAGTAAAGGAAGCGACTCAATAAAGTGATCAATTAGTTCCTTACTTACAAGGCGATTAAGTGTGGTAAAGCATAATATTCTTATCTCCTCTACCCAATCGTTTGCACGGATAATGAGAAAGGGAATTGCCTCTTCAATACTATTTTCCGCGAGTGTTTTAATGGCTTTATAGCGAATATATCCATTGGGATGACAACATAAACTTTTTAAAATAACCACAAACTCTGTCGAATGCCCCCTATACGAATCCACAATGGAGGGTTTTAAGTTATACCAATATTCAGAGAGTTGATTGTAATGTTTAGAGAAAGTTGAATTGCGAATTTTTTCATCGATTTTACTTAAGAGATGAAGGGGTACCTGATGCAATAATGCATGAACCTTTTCATTGGCAAGTTTGCTAACCATTCTATTTTTAGCAAACATAAGAGGTATGAAAGGATAGATTGCATTTGGATCAGTAATTTCCTCAATTTCCTTTAATAAGCCTGCCTTTAACACTGAGGATCGAAATAGATTAATGAGGCTTGGTTTACAAAGATGGTATAAAGAGTCTACGATGCGCTCTAAATTTATATTAGTTACTTTATTCATAAATGGATTTTGTCAGTGTCGTTTTCCCGCTTGACGAGGGTCAGTAAGATAAACGATTCGGAAACTCTTTTAAAACCTCAATAACAATAGGGATTCATTTTTTTTCAAACCTTCGATCGCCTTCTAAGCTCGGCGATTAATTCAGATAGTATATCTTTTTTTAGCCCGAAAAATACAAGGTGTTATTCCGAATGATCGAGAGAGCTAAAATCTTTAAAATAGCAATGAATGCCCCGTCAAATTGTAGGTTAAAGTGCACAGATTTTCACAACATTTAGTGATAGTTTTGATGGGTTTTTCCGCCAAAAAGGTGATAAGCATACAACGTGTATACAAGCAGTACGGGCAGCATAATGGCAACGCCCACCAGAATAAAAACAAGTGTAGACGTTGGTGCTGCAGCCTCCCAAAAAGTCACCTGATGAGGTATTAAATAGGGGTAAACACTGATTGCGATACCGACATAAGCACAGAAAAAAATAACCAGGCTGTAAATAAAAGGTCTGCGTTCATAGCCTAGGGAAAGACTTTTCCAGGCTAAACAAATTGCCAAGGCAGTAACAAGCGGCAATGGAGCCAGGAGGATAACATTCGGAAAACTGTACCAGCGTGTAAAAATCTCAGGACTATGCAGCGGAGTCCAGATACTTACGAATAAGAGAAAAAAGCTAACGATAACTAATAGTCCTTTTGCATAATGGATCATTTTTCGTTGCAGGCGACCACTGCTTTTAATGATCATCCAGGTTGCCCCGAGCAGGCCATACCCGCTTACCAGGGCGACACCGGTCAACAAACTAAAGGGTGTTAGCCAATCTGCGTCATTAATCGTCATCGCTGCTTCATTAATGGGAAATCCCTGCACAAAACAACCTAACACCACGCCCTGAAAAAAGGCTGCAGCAACAGAACTAATTGCGAATGACCAATTCCACAGGGGTTTTGATTTGTCTGCTTTAAATCGAAACTCAAAGCTCACCCCGCGAAAAATTAAAGCAATTAACATCAACATTAAAGGCATATACAGGATAGGAAGTAACAGGCCGTAGACTTGAGGGAACGCGCCATAGAGCATCGCACCACCGAATACCAACCACGTTTCGTTACCATCCCATACCGGTGCGATGGAATTCATCATTTTATCGCGTTCTGCTTCACTGGTCGTAAAGGGAAATAAAATGCCTATACCGAGATCAAAGCCATCGAGGATGACATACATCAATACTATAAATGCCAGCAAAACAGCAAAAATGAACGGTAACATCATTCTTTCTCCCTGGGCAAATCAGTCATGTAGTGGAAGGCATGGTGTTCTACCTGGTCACTCTCTAATGGAGTAGGCCCGCGACGAATTAACTTTAAAAGGTAGTACAGGTAAAAACCAAAAATCACGCCGTAGGCAATCACGAGTAAAACAAAAGAAATAATCACTTCCTCCATGCCTATTGCCGAAACGGCATCCCGGGTTTTTAGTAAGTGGTAAACGACCCAAGGCTGGCGCCCGAGCTCAGCAGTAAGCCATCCTGCAATAGTGGCTACAAAACCAAGTGGGGCAATAAGAACACACCAGCGATGGAACCACTTCACGGAATACAATTTTTTTCTGAAGCGAAGGAAAAGCCCAATGAATGCAGTCATCAGCATGAGCAGCCCGATACCCACCATAATCCTGAAAGAGAAAAAGACAGGGGCAACCCGGGGTTGCTCCGACGGTGGAACCGAGCGTAAACCAACCATTTCCCCATCCCAGTCATGGGTATTGATTAGACTGGCAAGTTTGGGGATGCCCACCTCGTATTCGTTCTTTTGTTCTTTCTGGGAAGGCCAGGCAAATAGTAATAAGGGAGCCCCTTTTTGTGTATCCCAAACGCCTTCCATCGCAGCGGTCTTAATAGGTTGATGTTCATGAACCGAAATGCCAACCACGTCGCCCATAAAGATTTGCAAGGGCACTAATACCAGAGCGGCCCACAAACCAAAAGACAAACATTTTTTTGCCGTATCCAGCGCTTTATTACGAAGCAGATAATAACTGGCGACGGCCATAATCACGAAACTGGTTGTTACATAGGATGCTAAAACCATATGGATAAAACGAGGGATGAATGAGGGATTAAAAACGACGGATAACCAGCTTTCTACCACATACTTGCCATCAATGAGTTCATAACCACTAGGCGTCTGCATCCAGGAATTCGCAGACATGATCCAAAAGGCTGAAATAGTCGTACCGATTGTAACCAACAGTGTTGCCATAAAATGCAGTGCAGGGGGAACACGTTTCCACCCGAAAAGCATGACTCCCAAAAAACCTGCCTCAAGGAAAAAGGCAGTTAATGTTTCATAAGCGAATAAGGCTCCCAGCACATTACCAAATTGATAGATGAATGGGCCAAAATTAGTCCCTATCTGGTAGGCAAGTACAATGCCTGAAACGACACCCATACCGAATGTAAGCGCAAAAATTTTCGTCCATAGCTGACATATTTTCAAATAGCTGTCTTTCCTGGTTTTTAGCCACATGGCTTCCATAATGACTAAAAATACAGCCAGGCCAAGATTTAGTGTAGGAAATAAAATATGAAATCCTATACTAAAACCGAATTGTATCCGTGATAGGAGTTCTACCATTTTTTGAATCCTCTCTATCTATGTTGAACGATTGAATCCCTAGCTCAATACTCTCACAATCCTACGATTACAACCTCGCTTCAGCCCTATGACCCTCCATGAGTTAATAAAGAATCGAAAGGGTCGTTAGCATCAAATTTATTTATACAAAAATTTTACATAAATTATAGCATATGCTAATTATTAACTATAAATCTATACAAAAGTTATGCAAGACTGGTAATAATGGTAATCAAATGAATAAATGGCCTCTTCTCCTAGGGTTTTTAATTGGGTTGATAGTTCTCCTCGAACAAGGGTGTGACATGAATGATCCTGCCAAGTATGAAACGAATGAGCCTGTCCTCACCATACAAGAGTTCTTCAATGGAACGGTAAAGGGATACGGCATGATTCAAAAACGTTCAGGCGAAGTAAGACGGCGTTTTGTGGTGACCATGGAAGGAAAGTGGACTGCAAACGAAGGGACTCTGGATGAGTATTTCGTTTTTGATGATGGCGATAAGCAATATCGCCAGTGGAAAATCAATCTGATTGATGAACACCATTTCACTGCTACTGCAAGCGACGTCAAGGGCGTGGCGATGGGAGAGCAGTATGGCAATGTGATCAAAATGAGTTACCAATTACTGATTCCCTACAACAGCTCTACCTTGGCACTAAGCATGGATGACTGGTTATATCGCATTGACAAACATGTCGTGATAAATCGTGCCACAATGAAAAAATTGGGTATTCGTGTGGGGTCTATTACGGCCAGTTTTTTCAAGGACTAGTTAATGAATAAGCAAAGCGAAAATGAAGAGGTTCTTTTGCCGATAAGAACGATATCTGCCTTAACTGGAGTGAACTCGGTGACAATACGTGCCTGGGAAAGACGCTATGGATTATTAAAGCCAAAGCGTACAGCCAAAGGACATCGCTTATACACCTATGAACACGTCCAGCAGATAAAAAAGATTCTTGCCCTCATTGAGCAAGGCGTTTCTGTTGGGCAAATCAAAGAAACCCTTCTGACAGAGAATATCTTTTCGCATCCACCGCAGACTGAAAATCCATGGCGCCAATACCAACTGCAAATGCGGCAAATTATCTCTAATTTTGAGCAGTTCAAACTCGATAATTTATACAATCAGATTTTATCTCTTTACCCGATTGATATTGTCACCAAATACCTGCTTCTCCCTGTGTTTTTTTCACTTGAACAAGATGCTAAAGAGAAAAGATGCCTGGTCGCAGAGTACAATTTCTTCCAAATCTTTCTTCGGAACAAGTTGGGGGCAAGATTGCATCACGAAGGCCAGTTTGTTGATGGGCCCAGGCTGCTATTAGTATCCTCCCGTGTGGATAGGGATGAAGTCATTATGTTTTTATTCAGCCTGACGGCACTGGCAATGGGATACGTGGTTATTTGTCTTTATTTTAATGATGACAGGGATGAGCTTATTAAAGCCGCAGCCATCATAAAAGCACAAGGATTGGTGCTTATTGGTGAAAAACTTGTTGACGAACAATCCTCATGGATGGATAAGCCGATCGATCAATTATCCATTCCTGTTTTTGGCTTCATTGGCCCGACAGAGATTAAAAGACCCATCAATCAATCAAAGTTGATACCGTTGAATAGTGATTTCCGCCTGGCATTAGAGGAAGTAAAAATCAGATTGCAAGAGATGCAGTCTATTGAATAAAGGATGGATCAATGAAAAAGATAAGAGCGTTCATTCCACTGTTAAAATGGTTTGACGTTGAGTTTGCAGAAAAAAACCTGAAATCGAATACAATCGACTGGTCAAGGACGATACCCTTTGTTGTTTTGCATCTTGGCTGTTTAGCGGTATTTTGGGTAGGAGCAAGTCTTAGTGCAATCATTGCCGCGATCTTATTCTATTTTATCCGTATGTTTGCTATTACTGGTTTTTATCATCGTTATTTTTCGCATCGCTCGTTTAAGACGAATCGCTTTTGGCAATTTATATTTGCATTGCTCGCTGCTTCCGCTGCACAGAGAGGTCCCCTCTGGTGGGCAAGTCATCACCGTCATCATCACCGTTATTCAGACGCTGTTCAAGATCGGCATTCGCCACAGCATCATGGTTTTATATGGAGTCATATGGGATGGTTTTTCGCTTCAGAAAATTTTGTAACCGACTACAAACTGGTTGCTGACTTAGTAAAATATCCGGAATTACGCTGGTTAAATCGATTTGATCTCGTTATACCGCTTTTATTGGCAGTGAGTTTATTCCTGGCAGGTTATTTTCTACAACAATATTTTCCTGAACTTCATACAAACGGTTGGCAATTCCTGGTATGGGGATTTTTTATCTCCACGGTTTTGGTATTTCATGCTACCTGCAGTATTAACTCGCTTGCCCATCAATGGGGAAAGCGCCCGTTTAATACTGCGGATGAGAGTCGTAATAATTTTTGGTTAGCATTAATTACCCTCGGTGAGGGCTGGCATAATAACCATCATTTTTACCCCGGTTCAGCAAGGCAAGGGTTTTATTGGTGGCAAATCGATATCACCTTCTATCTGCTGTGCCTGCTCTCTTACACGCATGTTATTCATGGATTACGGCCTAACCCCTCCAAATTGAGGACCGAGAAATGAAAAAGCGTGTATGGATTACAGGAGCCTCATCAGGTATTGGCAAAGCAGTCGCCATGGCAATGGCAAATCGCGGCTATGAGCTCATAATATCCGGACGTAACCAGGGCGTATTGGATGAAATAACCCGTCAAACAGGCGCTCTGTCTGTCGCTTTTGATATAAGAGATAGAAACAGTAATTTAAAGGCAGCTGACCTTATAAAAGAAAAATTTGGTTATCTTGATATCGTTTTTCTAAATGCCGGAACCTGTGAATATGTTGATGTGACTGATTTCAAAAGCGATATATTTGAAGACATGCTTAAAACTAATTTTTTAAGCATGGTTTATGCTATTGAAGCATCGCTGCCTTTATTACGGGCCAGCAGGAATGCCCAGATTGTTGGAATGAGCAGTTCAGTTGCCTTTGTTGGGTTGCCGCGAGCGGAAGCCTATGGCGCCAGTAAAGCAGCCATCCGCAATTTTCTCCAGAGCCTGCGTATTGATCTTGCTAAAGAGAATATTTCAGTATCCATCGTATGTCCTGGCTTTATAAAAACACCATTAACCGATAAAAATGATTTCCCCATGCCTTTCCTTATAAGCAGCGAGGCGGCAGCAGAAACGATAATCAATGGTATAGAGAAGAAAAAGCTGGAAATCATAACGCCAAGATTGTTTGTTACGCTGATGAAAATTCTAAGTTTTTTACCAAATCAATTAAGTACTTATCTATTAAAGAAGGTTACAAATCGACAATGAAAATTGCCATTATTGGAAGTGGGATATCAGGTTTAACCTGTGCTTATTACCTAAAAAAAGAGGGGTATGATCCTTACATTTTTGAAGCGAACACATATGTAGGAGGCCACACCCATACAGTAGAACTGCAAACCGAGAGTGGTCTTTGTCCCATAGATACTGGCTTTATTGTTTTTAATGAAAAAACTTACCCTAATTTTGTTGGGTTATTGAGGGAGCTGGATGTGGCAAGCCAAATGACCGACATGAGTTTCAGCGTCTTTGATCCACAATCCCGCTTTCAATATGCGGGTGGCTCACTCAATAGTTTGTTTGCCGCACGAAAAAATTTGCTTAGTTATAAATTCTACCGCTTAATCAGTGAAATTTATCGATTTCAGCTTGCAGCTAAGAAACTGCTGGCAAGGAATGAGAAAAATTTAATCTTATCTGAATTCATTGGACAACATGGTTTCCACACTGATCTTGCCAACTTATACCTTTATCCCCTTATCTCTGCCTTGTGGTCAACACCCCTAAACCTGGTAGAACAGATGCCCGCTTATTTTGTGGCAAATTTCTTCTATAACCATGCTTTATTAGAAATGATGCCGTCTTTGCCTTGGAAAGTGATTCAAGGTGGATCTCACTCTTATGTGAAAGCCTTGACCAGACGCTTTGAGAATAACATTTATTTAAACACCGCGATTGAATGGGTAAAACCCAAACCTGGTGGAGGATATTACCTCTCGAGTAAAAACGAAGAAATAGGTCATTTTGAAAAGGTAATTATCGCAACTCATAGCGATCAAGCATTGGCAATGTTGGCCTGTCCTGATGAATTAACAGTTGAAATCCTGAGCCAATTTACCTACCAGCCTAATGAGGTTATTTTGCATACTGACACCAGTGTGTTGCCATCCAATCATCGGGCATGGGCCAGTTGGAATTATTTATTGGTTGACCAAAATGTCCGGCATGCTGTCCTTAACTACTATATGAATCGCTTGCAAAATTTATCTACCAAGCAACATTATTGTGTCAGCTTAAATGCAAGGGATTTTATAAACCCTGAAAAAATTATCCAAATTTATCACTACGCTCACCCGCAATACACCATACCTAGCCTGGCTGCACAATCGCGCCAAAAGGAATTGAATCGTAATGGTTCTCTTTATTTCTGTGGGGCTTATTGGGGTTTTGGCTTCCATGAAGATGGCGTGAAGAGTGCCTTAACCGTCTGCAAACAAATTTTGTCAGAAGAAAATCATGAACCTATCAACGCGGCATAGTGCCATTTATAAAGGCAGTGTAATACATCGGCGGTATGAACCCGTCAGACATCAGTTTTCTTATAATGTATTCATGGTTTTTCTCGATCTGGATGAATTATCTACACTCTTTGATTCCTATTGGTTCTGGTCAGTCGGACGTTACAATATTGCTCAGTTTAAGCGAAGTGATCATCTTGGGGATCCAGCCAATGACTTAAAACAAGAAGTCTATAAACTGGTCGAGGAAAAAACAGGCCATCGGTTAGAAGGTCCTGTTCGCTTATTAACGCACTTGCGTTATTGGGGTTATTGTTTTAATCCCGTCAGTTTTTATTATTGCTACGATGCAACGGGAAGCCGTATAGAAGCAATTGTAGCTGAAGTGAATAACACGCCATGGAACGAACAGCATACTTATATTCTTACAGCCTCGCAAAATCTCGCTAGTTATGAGTATCAACACTTCGTCTTTGATAAAGACTTTCACGTCTCTCCTCTTATGTCGATGGACATGATTTACGATTGGAGGCTTTCAGCACCCAATGAAAAGATTTGGGTACATATGAAAAATATTCACCAGAATCGTAAGGTATTTAGTGCAAGTCTCTGTTTAAACCGCCAGGAAATAACAGGTAGGAACCTTGCCAGGATTTTAATACAACATCCTTTCATGACCGGAAAAATAATTATTGCCATTCATTGGCAGGCATTAAAAATCTGGCTAAAAGGAGCAACGTTTCATGTTCACCCTAAAAAGAGATGAGCGGAATGGAAAATACTGCACGAAAAATTATTTTAAAACGATTAGCCAATTTGACAGTTGGCCAATTGCGAATTGAAGAGGGTGACGTCAGCATGACTTTCGGCGATCGCTCCGCTGCCTCGTTGATAACTGCTTCTATGAAAATTACAAATAGAAAATTTTATCAAGACGTCTTGTTCGGGGGGAGTATTGCTGCAGCTGAAACTTACGCCTCTGGATATTGGGAAACGGATGATTTGACGAAATTATTAAGGATTTTTTTACTCAATCAAACCACCACAAAAGAATTTGAAACGGGCTGGGCAAAATGCCTGGCTGTTTTACGCTGGATTTCCTATCAGTTTAAACGCAATAACCTGCAAGGTAGCCGTAAGAATATTGCTCAACACTACGACTTGAGTAACCACTTTTTCCAATTATTTCTGGATAAGAACCTTATGTATTCCTCCGCTATTTTCCCATCCACAGAAAGTACTTTGGACGAAGCGGCCAGTTATAAACTCGACGTCATTTGTAAAAAGCTGGCCTTAAAATCAAGTGACAAGATTATTGAAATAGGTACTGGATGGGGCGGTTTTGCTATTCATGCAGCAGAAAACTATGGTTGTGAAGTAGTAACCACCACCATTTCTCAACAACAATATCATTATGCTTCCCAACAAATCAGGGAAAAAAAATTGGGAACCAAAATTAAGTTGCTCAAACAGGATTACCGGCAACTGGAGGGGCAGTACGACAAACTGGTTTCCATTGAAATGATTGAGGCAGTTGGCTATCAGTATTACAAGCAATTCTTTCGGACTTGTTCACAATTACTAAAGCCCGATGGCGAAATGCTTATGCAAGCGATCGTTATCCAGGATCAGGCCTATGAACGCGCTAAATATGAAATTGACTTTATTAAACAGTATATTTTTCCGGGAAGTTGTATCCCTTCAGTGACAGCGCTATTGGATGCAATGACCAAGGCAAGTCATTTGCGCCTTTTTAACTTGGAGGACATTGGATTGCATTATGCGAAAACACTTCGTTGTTGGCGGCAGAACTTTACTTCTCAGGCATGCGAAATCAAGACGCTGGGTTTTGATGAGCGCTTTATCCGGTTGTGGAATTTCTATTTTTGCTACTGTGAAGCCGGTTTTTCTGAAGGCTATTTGGGGGACATGCAAATGCATTTTGTACACCCCCTTGCAATAAGACAGAAAAAATATGATTAGGCAACTGTGGCAATTTGTCTTTTTTCAAATACAGTGGTGGTGTTGCTTATTAAGTACGGTCTCTCCTCACTACCATGACCTATTCCTTTTGGCCTTAGTCTTAGCCGTCTATGATGCGTGCAGGCATTTTAAAACTCCAACCCGTTGGCTCTTATTCCTGCTAATCGCAAGCTTGGGTTTAATCAACGATACCCTGTTGATGCATTTAAATATATTTTATTTTTTTGACGATTCTTTGCTGATTATACCACCCTGGCTTTTGGTTTTATGGCTTTGTTTTGGAGGATGGTTTTTAAAGGCAGACTGGATTAATAATAATTACTTCCTAATGGCTTTGCTGGGAGCAATGGGGGGGCCTTTAAGCTATTTTGCAGGATTTAAACTGGGTGCAATTTCCTTTCCCCAGCCGTTGCTACTGACGATGATTATTTTATTGGTTGATTGGCTTTTACTGGCATTAACCCTAACGACATTAAATGGTCTTTGCAGGAAGTGACGGTCTTATTCCAATAAATGGGACGTGGGTGAAAAAATCAAACCGTGAAAGGGGAAATCATTTTCACCGGTGTAGCAATACTGCCGTGAACCAATCCCATAAAATTGACCATGGCGTAAGCGAGAAAAATTTTAAAGCAGACTCTATTTAGGAGAAATCGGAATGTAATCGTATTTCTCCGCAGAAGCAGTCGAGCCGCATTCATCATAAGTATTGTCTACACAAAGAAAAAATTCCTCTGCGCCATATTTCTGAGCTTGGGATAAGGCATCAGCAATCGAATGAAATTGAACAATTTCATTATTTTTCTTAATGAATTTGACAGAGTCTTTTAAAATTACTTCAACAAGGTATTCATGTAATTCAATGGGTGAATAAATTAAAGCAATTTTCTTAGACTCAGTATGGGCATAATTTATTAAGCCTTCATGGGTGTTGTTTAGCATGTTTTAATCCATCCGTTTAATTGTAATTATAGCCCTAAATTTACTATTACGCGGGTTTCATGTTGAAAAGTATAAAATACTTCCCTAGACCATAAAATAGCCAGCACGGATTGGATAGAGCGGCCTCCGTGGCGGTTGAAGTAAACTCAGCCCTATCAAGCCCAAAATCGCCTGGCAGATTGCTGTATGCCGTTCATCCAATGCTTATTCCTTATTAAGACTTGAAGTCAACAATACTCTCCTTCATAGTAGGTTTTTGACTATTAAGGGACCCAAGTTATGGCTCGATACTTAATCATTGCAGCAAGTAGCGCGATAGGTCAGTCAGTGGTTGAGCTTCTAAAAAAGCAAGGGAATGAGGTGATGACTACAGCACGAAGCGAGGACAAAATCGTTCCTGATTTTAGACTCGATGCCTCTGACTTTAGCGCGGTCGATAGGGTATTTGAGCAAGCAGGCCCTCTGGATGGCGTGGTTAATTGCGCGGGTTCTTTATTACTTAAGGGGGCTCATGCGACAAATTTTGAGGAGTTTCAAAAGACAATCAATGCCTCTTTGACTACCTCGTTTGCAGTGGTGCGTGCCGCAGGCAGTAAGATGCTCTCTGGAGGTTCCCTGGTGCTTATTGCCTCCGCAGCAGCCTTAACCGGACTGGCTAATCATGAAGCAATTGCTGCGGCGAAAGCAGGGGTTATTGGATTAGCAAAATCCGCCGCAGCGACTTATGCATCGCTCAATTTACGCGTCAATGTAGTAGCGCCTGGGATGGTTAAAACGCCTTTGACTGACCCATTACTTAACAATCAATTAGTCGCTAAAGCATCTACGGCAATGCATCCCTTGGGACGAATTGGTGAACCCTGCGATGTGGCGCAGGCTATCTTATTTTTTCTTAACCCTTGTAACAGTTGGATAACAGGGCAAGTACTTGCAGTGGATGGTGGCTTAAGCGCTGTTCGTCCCAAGCTTAAAGTGTAATTTATTTTTAGGACGTACGATGACAAAATTGTGTTTTCTTTTGGGCGACCAACTCAGTGAGTCCCTTTCCTCGCTGACTGCAATCGATAAGCACGATGATCTGGTTTTTCTTTGCGAAGTGATGGAAGAAGCCACTTATGTTGCGCATCATCCCAAAAAAATTGCTTTTTTATTTTCAGCGATGCGTCATTTTGCAAAACGATTAACAGCACTGGGTTACCGGGTACTCTACACTCAATACAATGAGGCCAGCAATACTGGGTCTTTTGAGGGGGAGTTGTGGCGGGTAATCCATGAAGAAAAAATTTCAGAAGTCCACGTCACTCACCCTGGCGAGTGGCGTGTTCTGCAAAAACTGGAAACATTAGAAAAGCAATTGTTGATACCCCTCATCATTCATGAAGACAATCGATTTCTATGCTCGATAGATGAGTTTAAAGAGTGGGCAAACGATAAAAAGCAATTGCGCATGGAGTACTTTTACCGAATGATGCGGCAAAAGCATCATCTTCTCATGGACAACCAGGGTAAACCAGTTGGCGGGGTTTGGAACTATGATCAGCAAAATCGGAAAAATGCGAATCACATTGAAGCATTTCCCCCTCGTTTGGTACATCCCCTCGATGAAGTAACCTCAGAGATTTTAAGTCTGGTGGAAAACGAGTTTTCCAATCATTTTGGCCAATTGCAGCCGTTTAATTTTGCCGTGACTCGCGAGCAGGCGCTCGGTGAAGTCAACCATTTTATAACGCATTGTTTAAGGTATTTTGGTGATTACCAGGATGCCATGCGCGCCAATGAAGTCAATTTATATCACTCGAAATTATCCTTTTATTTAAATGCAGGACTTTTACTGCCATTAGAATTATGCCGCATTGCAGAGGAAGCGTTTAAACAAAAACAAGCACCATTGAATGCTGTTGAAGGTTTTATTCGTCAAATTTTAGGATGGCGTGAGTATGTCCGGGGCATCTATTGGCTGTTGATGCCTGAATACGCAAACAGAAATTATTTTAATGCATCCAGGCCGTTGCCCTCGCTGTTTTGGGGGGACGACACCCGGATGTTTTGTATGAAAGAAGTGGTGCGACAGACGCAAGTTGAAGCTTACTCTCATCATATTCAGCGTTTGATGATTACCGGCAATTTTGCGCTTCTGGCCGGCCTTAATCCCAAGGAAGTCTGTGAGTGGTATTTGGCTGTGTATGCTGATGCCTACGAATGGGTGGAGTTGCCAAACACGCTGGGGATGGCGCTGTATGCTGATGGCGGCGTGATGGCCTCCAAGCCTTACGCTGCGAGTGGGAAATATATTCAAAAAATGAGCAATTTTTGTAAGTCCTGTGCTTATAATCCCCAAGAAGTGGTTGGTGAAAACGCATGTCCATTTAATTCCCTCTATTGGAATTTTATAGCTCAACACCAAGCCCTGCTTAAAAACAATCCGCGTCTTCATTATGCTTATCTAAATTGGGATAAAATGAACCTGGAAAAGAGAAACGCCATTCTCGCTAGGGCAACGGAAGTATTCGCCGCATTGGATGCCGGACAGTTATAAGGATCTGAGAATATTCAGGGTAGTTAGTTCATTAATGCAATAACGGCATTGAGATAAGAAGCGAATACCAGCCAAACCAGGTAGGGAATTAATAACCAGGCAATGGTTTTATGCGTTTTTTTAGCCTCAATGATTAAGAGCACATTCAAACAGGTTAAAACCACAAGCCAAATAGCACTTGGCGTCAACCAATGGAGCCCAAAAAAGAGTGGAGTCCAGGCCCAATTCATGAGCATTTGTAATGCGAAAAGCACCGTCACTTTTTTAGAAGACACCTTATTATGATTTGATAAAATCCAGGCAATGACTGCCAGAAGTGCATACAATACGGTCCAAACAATCGAAAAAATAAACCCGGGCGGCGTTAGGGATGATTTATTAAGATGCTCATACCAGGGATAAATATTCGCCTGAGTGAGTAAACCCAGTAAAAAGCCTATGCTTTCAAAAAGCACAATCCAGCCTATCAATTTCATTAGTTTATTGAAGCGCAAAATCATTTCCCTAAAGTTGGGTTAATCCTTCTTTGATGGTTGGGCATTTTAAAGTAACTTTCAACCCCTTTAGGGTTTAAATTAGAACTAAGGTGGTTGCTGGCGTAAAACTTGTGATCCAGGTGGGTCAATGAACGGATGAAATAATCAGGTGAATCTTTTTCTGATAGTGAGTAAGCTCAATAGAAATGATTGAAGGCAGTCACTCTAGTCCTCAGGAAAGATTGATTGAATGTTACTCGTAGCGCTTTCGGCGCATATAATTTCTCTCTGTCTACGCTTGCTGTATAATCATCCAAACTCAAATAAAGAGTATGAATTGCAACAGAAAGATAACTCTTAAATGAGAAATCCAGGATTAAAGAGAGAACATCATTTACATACACGACATCGTTTAAACAAGCCAGCAAAAAAGCTTAAACAAAGCAATAGTAAGATGGCGCGAGAGGCATTCCTCAACCAGACTTTCAATACAACAACAGAAATATCGACAAGAGTGATGTCAATCAAATCTATTAAGGTAATTATTAATGTCTAAAAATCTCAAAATTCTTATCGTAGGGGTTGGTGTAGCGGGCCCCGCACTTGGTTATTGGCTAAGAAGATTTGGTTTTTCGCCAGTCTTGATTGAAAAGTCCAAGTCGATTAGAAAAGGCGGTCAGGCACTGGATATACGCGGCATAGCAACGCATCTCGCGAGAGAAATGGGTATCTATGATCAAATCTGTGAGAGGCGCACGCGAATAGAATGCGGCCGTTTTGTCGATACAGCGGGTAATGTGCTCCATGAAGAACAGGGTGAGAAATTTGGGTTCCGCCAAGATGATGAAGTTGAAATTCTCCGGGGTGATTTAGTTGAAATCCTGATGAAAGCCATTGCTGATATACCTTGCTATTTCGATCAATCCATTATGAGCATGGAGCAGAACGCTGATAACGTGATAGTCCATTTCAGGGACGGTAAGGTTGAAAAGTATGACCTGGTGATCGCTGCCGATGGTATTCACTCTGCTACAAGGCGAATTATTTTTGATCAAAGTGAATATCAGTTAATTCATCTTGGTTCCTATCTTAGTACTTTTACAATTCCAAATTACCTTCATTTAAATCACGTCGATCTCGAATGCGAGGCTGATAATAAATTGGTATCAATCAATAGCGATAACAACCCCGAAATAGCAAGAGCAGGATTTATGTTCCGCTCTAACCATATCCTGAAAGACATTCGCGATGAGCAGGAACAAAAGCAATTCCTGTGGGATACTTTCCGTGATTTTGGCTGGGAAGCAGAAAATATTTTAAATCGAATGTCAGAAAGCGATGATTTTTATTTTGATGCGATTACCCAGGTCAAGATGAAGAGTTGGACCAAAGGTCGAATAGCACTCGTAGGCGATGCAGGGTATTGTCCTTCTCCTTTATCGGGCCAAGGTAATAATTTGGCATTTGTCGGAGCCTATATTCTGGCGGGAGAATTAAAAGCTGCTCAGGGAAATTATAAGCAAGCGTTTACTCGTTATAATGAATTACTCCATTCCTTCGTGGAGGCTAATCAGGAATTTGGTGTTTGGGTGAGCAAATCATTTCTTGTAGAAAATGAAGTTTCCAAAGAAATTGCAGAAGAACGCTCGACCAGAATCCTGGCCATGATCAAAGCAATTTCGAATGGGATTACCTTAGCTCAATATGAGTAATCCTATTCCAGCTGTTCGCCGGAGACGCCTGGCGCAGCCAAAAAAACAGCCCCCGTTCACCCTTTGCAGGGATGGCAGAAGGGGCTATGGGAACAAAGCTTGAATTTTGTATTCAGCGATCCAAATTCAAGCCCTGACCGCGAGATACAACGTTTCTCCCTTGATGTAATGCAATTACATCAGGGGGAATTTTCTCCCAGAAATTGCCGCGAACGGCTTTATTATAACCAATGCGGAATAGCTCATTCATTCGCTGCTTATCAAACATCTCATCGGATTTGGAGACGTAATTGGCAGGCACATAAGTTAGATTAAAATCTACCTCTTGTAGCAACGCACATAAATAAATGAAAATGACATCCGCACTCCCTTGCGCTGCGAGCACGCTATCCAACGCTTGTCGGCCTATCGAAAGTAGTTTGGGCTGGACTATCTTGTAAGGAAAACGATTTTGATTATTCCGGATAACAAATATTTTTACATTCGGTTTCTGCTTTAATTTGAAATAGCTGCGTGCAGCATGGATATCAGAGCCTAATCGACTTAAAAAAACAGCAAAGGTGGTTGAGCCATCAACATGCATTTCCTGATAGGATTTTCCCTGGTTAA
Organism: Legionella donaldsonii; assembly: GCF_900452385.1. Classification (NCBI taxonomy): domain Bacteria; kingdom Pseudomonadati; phylum Pseudomonadota; class Gammaproteobacteria; order Legionellales; family Legionellaceae; genus Legionella; species Legionella donaldsonii. Next base: position 1,030,421 of record NZ_UGOA01000001.1, read on the forward strand.
CAACATCAATATAGACAGGCGGTAATACAGCAGGAATACTTGCGGAAGCCAATAATACTTTTTTGAATAAGATTATTTTTTTTGGATTCCGGCTTGCAGCTAAACGAGTTAAATCCCATACCACTAATTTTCGAGAATAAAGATTGGTAGTACCGACATATAAACGCCTTCCTTGATAAAATCCCTTAGCGATATCATCGAGTAATTGAGGGGTAATGTAACGGTCTAACAAGTTCTGTAATGGCTTATCCCCTTTGAGCGACTCACCGCCAGTGGCAAGCGTCCATAAGATTGGTTTGTCTGTTATCACCTCTTTGGATGTGATAGTGGTATATACCTCTTTTAGAGGTTGATCGTATTTTGGCCCGGCAAAGGCTAAAGGCGCAATTAATGCGCCAGTACTGATTCCCGTTACTGTCGTAAAAGAAGGGCGTTTTCCAGATTTTGTCCAACCATTAAGAATACCTGCACCAAAAGCACCATAATCACCTCCGCCAGAAATAATCAGCAGGCTAAAAAAATTTTTTTGGTGGAACATCGTGTCTGGATACGTTTTGGCTAATTGTTTTATCCGTTCAAGTGATTGCTTTTTGATTAGCGGATTGGAGGAGTTGGTAAATTCGGTTCGTACATCGGGAAAATCGTTTATTTGTACAGCGTTTTCCAGTTCAGCAGGCACCGGATTCGGTTTCCCAGCGATTTGACATCCGCTCTGGCTAAGGATTAAAAAAATAACTACTATGATTTTTTTCATCGAATACTTAATCCTTTAATTCATTAAACCAGGTAATCAAGTTGAAATCGACGCAGACATCAACATGAATACTCCATTCCTTATTAAGCGAAACACTAAGCCTGTGTCAAAATTGTTTACCCATTTTAATCCCATAAACGATTTCATTAGGCGCATTTCTCACAATATCATAATTAACATTAGGCGTGATTTCGATGGCGGACCCAATCTTAAAAATATAATTAAATGCGCCTCTTCCTAAGAACTTACTTTTACTTCCTTCTTCAAATTTAATGCCTGGGCCAATACCGATGGTAATATTTTTTAAAAAGCTTAAGGTTATTAAGCCCATAGTTTCAATTTCATGATGTTGCTCTTTATTATTCGGGGTATTCTCAACATTCAAAGCAAAACCAAAAGGGAGGACCAGTGTTCTGTGATATTCTAGACCGTAAGTAAAATAATTATAATTTTTTATTTCAGTCCCGCCAAGGAACACCGCAAGCAGATTCTTATTTTCTTCCCTTGTATGTTTTGGTGTTTGCGAAGCATAAATGAAGTCAACAGATAAGATGGTTAAGAGAACAATAAAACATCCTAGTTTTTTTGTAATGCGTTGTTTCAATCCAGGTCCCCCAAAAAATAAAATCAGTGAGTCAGTCAATTAGTTTGCTAAGTTGCAAGTTCAGGTGGGCAGAAGAAGCTCTGACCTATCCCAGTTTATTCTCAAAAGTAATATTGAATTGATGGATTTCTTTCTCACCCAATAGTAGGAAGCCCTGGATGTGTGTGGCCAATTAAAATTAAACCTAACAAAACACGATTACTCTATCACCAAATTAGATGCGTTTTAAGAGTTTGTTTTTGAGATAAATTTTTAACGAACTGGCCGAAATCCAGGCGCTTCTTTCTAACACCTGGATACGACAACCAATTTGTTTTGACTGCGCTTAAGCGAGCAAGAAAAGCATGGCTGTATCTATCCGGCCAAGGCAAAGAGTTGAAAGAAATAGCAGCATTTTTAAAGGTATCCACCCGAAGAGTGACTCAGCATCGGCAATGGGTACAGCTGATGGATATTGAATAGGAAGTTGACTAAAAGGACTAATATACTTATTTTGGACTGTGGGTTAATGAGTGATATTTATAATATAATTAATAACTGCTCAAAGTGTAATTGGAGTCCATCTGTTTGTGTTAATATTTTGGACTACGATTAACTGATTGACTAAAGGAAGAGTCTAATGCACGGTATATTATTCGTTATCTTTTTAGTTTTACTTCTTATAGGCACTTTGCCAGTCTGGAACTACAGCAGGCGCTGGGGTTATCGCGTATCCTCTTGCATTGGGGCCATATTAATCATTTTTTTAGTCGTCCTTGCAATACAATATGCAGTGCGGCTACCTTAAAGGTAGGGTAGATTCAATTCAGATCTGATTACTAATGCAATTAAGGATGCCTGGCAAATGGGCTCTTTATTGTCCTTTTAATTCATTAATTACCAGTTTTTGTCCCCACAAGGGCTGAACAGGAGTTCCAAGGATTATATATTTCGGCACCACTGTGTTCGAAATGTTTTTATATTTCTCGTAACTACTTTTACACCGAACACTCAAGCAGTTGCACAATTAATGCATTTCAATCCTCTCATGGATCCGAAACATGAAATTTTACACAACGCGGTACAGACAGTTTGTTCATAAGGATGCAGGCAGAACTGTTTATTAAGCTCTATTAAGCTAAGAACGTACATAATTTGATTGTGCTAAAAATAAACGGATATTTGATGGCCTCTTAAAACAAGTTATAGATTCAATAGATTAATAGATTTGGAAATCATGGATATCATTTCTTTCCGGTGAAGTAGCAATTTATAGCTCATGTGAGGAAATTTTGAATTATACTTAATTTAGTAACATTCAGAGTAACAGGAGAAAAATTGAGTTTTCAATGTTGGCCGCCTGTATTAGGCACGTTCACATGAGATAACTAATAACAGGGGGCATAATCAAGTGCCATTCAATCCACAATTACCTAAGGAACCCATACATCGGATATCCAAACCATTGGCCCGATTTATTCGTATTGAGACTAGCACAGCATGCTTATTGTTGTTGTCTACTATTATTTCGTTAGTAATTGCGAATTCTCCTTGGTCCAGGCCTTTTTTATCCATGTGGGAAATCTCTTTGGGAATTCACATAGGGGATTTTGAATTTTCCCGCCCAATACATGCTTGGATAAACGATGGATTAATGACCTTATTTTTCTTTTTTGTCTCTTTAGAATTGAAACGAGAATTAGTATTTGGTGAGTTACGAAATCCTCGAATGGCTTTACTCCCTATTATCGCAGCGCTTGGTGGCATGCTTGTACCAGCTCTAATTTATCTCATGCTCCAACCAGCTGGGCCAGGGCAGAATGGATGGGGTACGGTGATGGCAACTGATACTGCTTTTGTTATCGGCTGCTTGGCAATTTTTGGTAAGCATATACCTCAAAGCCTTCGTATGTTTATGTTGTCACTGGCTATTATTGATGATATTGGTGCAATTCTGGTTGTTGCCATTGGCTACAGTCAAGGGATTTCATGGATGCCTCTTTTTATAGCGGCAATAGGTTTTATTTTTGTACATACAATAAAACGGCTTGGAATTCGTAATTTAGTCGTTTATTTTTTTATTGGTGCTCTTATTTGGGTTGCAATAGATTCATCGGGTATTCACCCCACTGTTACCGGTGTTATTCTGGGTTTAATGACTCCCACCAGGATATGGATAAATGATAAACAATTACATAAAATTTTAGAGCATATAGTTTCTTATCCCCCTGGAGAACATTGGAGCGGCGATACAGAAGATCGTAAAGCGTTGCTTCGGGCGGAAGTAGCTGCTCGTGAGGCTCTTTCGCCGGTTGAACGATTGGAAATCTTTTTGCATCCATGGGTTGGTTATCTCATTTTGCCTTTATTTGCATTAGCTAACGCAGGCATACCGATTTCTTCCGCCGATTTTACTAATGGGGTTACTGTAGCTGTTTTTCTAGGGTTCATTTTGGGAAAACCAATAGGAGTTTTTGGTTTTAGTTTTATCGCTGAATTTTTTGGACTAGCGAAACGACCTGACGATCTTAATTGGATATTGTTAGCCAGTGGCAGTATATTAACTGGAATCGGGTTTACAATGGCTATTTTTATCGCTAATTTAGCGTTCACTCCAGAGCTTATTAATGGTGCTCGGTTGGGGATTTTGTCAGCAAGTATTTTTTCTGCTTTAGTGGGGATGCTGGTGCTTTTATTTTATAAATTATATTCACTGAAATGATTTTCAATAATCTCACTATTTACACTCTGTTCAGCATACTTATAGGAAAGCTATCATAGCCTGTGAAACATAAAGAGCCCAGTTGTGCTATAATTTAAATATTGATCGTATAAACATTTATTTTCGATCCCCCAGAAACTTTGTAATCACATTATACCTTCTTTAGTTCGCATTTATTAGGCGTCCCTACTTGATTTTATATCGAGAATGATAATGTTTACTTATACTGCAAAAATATATTTTGATAATTTTGAAATAACTACCAATTCTGGAAATAAATTAGAGTCTCTTTTTATTTGGATGTTAGCTCAGGTCCAAGGAAAACATGGTAATTTAAGTGGCCAAGTTATGAATAACAAAACGCATTTAATCGAAAAAGAGTTTCGAGCATGTGCTTATGATTAGCTCTTTTCTGCGCGCAATGGCGGCATCCAACATGTAAAGGAAATATCGACAGTATGCGATATAGATAATTATGGCTCAGTACTTGAGAAACTTGGTTTTGAAAATCGAGGAATATTAAAAGAGTGGTTACATTTACCAGCATACGGATATAAAGCTCGGGATTGCTATAAGTATCTAAAAATAATCTTCTTTGCAGAATAGGGGAGTGGGGCTGAATTTTGATCGTTGAATACAAAACTCAAGCCCTGACCTCATACATATTGCATTATTCGATGCAGTATACATTAACATTAATCGGCGACTTCACACGTAATTTTGGTGCAATCTCGACAATTTTGAGCTGCAGCAGAAAACGCACCAAGAGCTGAAGAAGTAGCACTGTCCGATTTAACCTCAGCAGTTACTTCCTTCTTCAAATTAGATGAGTTTTAAGAGTTTGTTTTTGAGATAAATTTTTAACCAACTGGCCGAAATCCAGGCGCTTCTTTCTAACACCTGGATACGGCAGCCAATTTGTTTTGACTGCGCTTAAGCGAGCAGGAAAAGTGATCCCTGAGCCAATACCTTAGGGTCTGCGGCGAGGAGTCCTGGGTAGAGGGCTCTTAGGAAGTGTGTAGATCGGGTCGTTTAGATTTCTATTTCGTTCATCACTTCCCCCCGAAATAGTCTTTAAATCCTCTTTTTTGATTTTTTCCTTGGGTTGTTTTTTTGAAGGACTTTGAGAAGATTTTTTCATGATTTTATCCCATAACAAAGGAAACACCTTTAATTATAGTTCAATTATATAACACAAGGATTAATTAACGAGCGTCGTTCTATAGCCTCATACTGAAAAATACCCTTTATCCAAAGACTTCACCGAAATTTTTACATCCAAAGCGATCGATAATTTATCCAAAAATTAAAATTGAATGGTGAATTCCTAATTTCCATCGTCTTTTTATAGAGTTTTCTAGCTATCAGAAGATAGTCTAAAGTTTATACTACTCACAAAATTTATTAAAAAATGCATCCAAAACAATGGTTGGCGATTAAAAAAGAGGGCTTGTATTGCATTCCCGGGGATTTTTTTATTGACCCTGTTTTGCCAGTTAAGCAGGCAATTATTACCCATGCCCATCGTGATCATGCACGCTCTGGACATGAGCAAGTGTTCGCACATACCCATACCATTGATCTAATGGCGATACGCTATGATGAAGGTTTTGCCTCAAAATTTCGCCGTTTGGCTTATTATGAGAGAGTGAGAGTTAAGGACGTTGAGTGTTATTTATTGCCCGCCGGTCACATTCTAGGTAGTTCTCAGGTTGTTATCGAATACAAAGGTTCGCGCCTAATTATTTCTGGTGATTATAAACGCTCCTTAGATCCAACTTGTGACCCTTTTGTAGCAGAACCTTGCGATGTATTTATTACTGAAGCAACCTTTGGCCTGCCTATTTTTAAGCATCCCCCTATTGAGAAAGAGATTAATAAGTTGCTGGCGTCCTTAGAGGCATTTCCTCATCGTTGTCATTTAGTGGGTGTCTATGCTTTAGGGAAATGCCAGCGATTAGTCAGAACGTTAAGACTTATGGGTTATCTGGATCCTATTTTTATCCATGGCGCATTAAAAAAACTGTGTGATTTTTATGAATCAATGAAAATAGATTTAGGAGAGTTACGAATCGCATCGACTCTGGATGCCGGTACCTCTCAAGGGAAAATTGTCTTATGCCCTCCCAGTGCCTTAAGGGATAGATGGAGTAGACGCTTTGCCAATGTAGTGGTTTCCATGGCATCAGGGTGGATGCAAACCAGAGCAAGAGCCAAACAACAAGGGGTAGAGTTGCCATTAGTTATTTCTGATCATGCTGATTGGTTTGAGTTAATACAAACTATTAAGGAAATTAATCCCCAAGAAGTCTGGATTACCCATGGACAGGAAGAAGCCCTTGTTTATTATTTAAATCAACAAGGCTATAAGGCCCAAGCGTTGCATTTACTGGGTTATGAGGAGCATGAGGATTAAACATGAAAAAATTGGCTCAGCTTCTCCACAATCTTTATTTTACTTATGGTCATTTGGATAAAATGACGTTACTGCTTAATTTTTTCTCTAGTACACCCGATCCAGAACGTGGGTATGCCCTCGCTATTATGGCAAATACCCTGGTTTTTCCTACTTTTAATCGTGTGTTAATTAGAGAGTTAATCCAGGATAAAATGGATCCTGTTTTATTTGAGCTTTCTTATGATTATGTGGGCGATATCTCAGAAACTATCGCTTTGCTTTGGCCTCAGCCGGGAGCTAATAATGAATTGCCTTTGCTCTCCAGCTTAATTGCCAAATTCAAATCCCTACCCAAAAATGAAATTAAAAATTATTTAAGTGATTTACTCAATCACAGTAATGTTATCGAGCGTTGGGCCATTTTAAAATTAGGTACAGGGAGTTTACGGATTGGTATTTCGGCACGCTTTCTAAAAAATACTTTAGCTAAATATGGCAAAGTTGATGTACAGGAAATCGAACAAATCTGGCATGGATTAAATCCACCCTATATTGAATTGTTTGCTTGGCTAGAAAAAAAGAGTGCCGTACCCCTAAATAAGGAATCGATTTTCTTTCATCCCGTTATGTTATCTCACCCCTTTGACGAAAAAGAGTTGCAACAAATCAATCTCCAGGAATTTTCCTTTGAGCGAAAATATGATGGTATCCGCGTTCAAATTGTATCGACGGATCAAGGAAAGGCTCTGTTTACCCGTACTGGCGATAATATCAGTCATTCCTTTCCGGATCTGCTGGCTTCCATACAAGGCAAGGTCGTATTAGACGGAGAGTTAATCATTAAAACGATGAATGGGATTGGTAGTTTTAACGATTTACAGCAACGATTAAACCGCAAAACAATATCCAAAAAACGCTTATCAGATTCTCCTGCAGCCATAATACTCTATGATATTTTAAGCTGGAATTCGGACGATCTGCGAGCCTTAGCCTTTACTGAACGTCGGCAAAAACTGGAGCAATGGGTGGCGATTCACCCAGCAGATAATATCCTCCTTTCAGAGTTATTAACCTGCAAAGAAGGCTGTACCTTACCGCAATTAAAACACCAAATTCTGCAAGAAAATCATCCAGCCGTAGAAGGGTTAATGATTAAAAATAAGCAAAGCCCTTATCTTGCCGGGAGACCAATGGGACATTGGTACAAATGGAAACGAGATCCGTTAATCATTGATGCAGTGCTCATGTATGCTCAGCGAGGGCATGGTAAACGCTCTTCTTATTACTCAGATTATACTTTTGGCTTGTGGCAAGAAGGGGAGTTACTGCCAATCGGTAAAGCCTATTTCGGATTTACCGATGAAGAGCTCAGACAACTGGATCAATGGATACGCAATAACACTATCCATCGTTTTGGCCCTGTTCGGGAAGTAAAAAAGGAATTGGTTTTTGAAGTTGCTTTTGATGCAGTGAATTTGTCTTCTCGCCATAAATCAGGGCTAGCTCTCCGATTCCCTCGCATTAATCGGATAAGATGGGATAAACCAGCTGAGGAGGCCGATCAACTGAAAACGTTATCAAAATTGATGAAATAGATTTTCTTAAAGCGATTGCTCTTTTACATTCTAAAAATGTAAAAAACCTCAGTTGATACTGTTTCCATGGTGTTAATAAGGGCAATCTCAATCATTTAACCCTAAGCTCATCTTTCGTCATTTGCTGGTCAACGAAATAGTTCAGCGTTGGGGATGCACTATTGTCATAGTGTCTCGCCTGCTAAAAGGGGTTAATGATAATCCCGCGCGGCCTGAGAATGCGTTTTAGCTCTTATTTTTACAGCCTGTTTTTTTCCTTTTTTAGGCGCTGGCTTCGCTTTTACGGCCACCTCTTCTTTAGTTTTTTCCAACCAAAGCAAAAATTTTCCTTTTAAATAATGCATTTTTTCTTTAATAACAATAGCTTGTCGCGATGAAATAATTTTTTTGGCTTGATTAAATAGTTCACCTTCCTCTTCCCGTACATGGTGCTCAACGATTTCCTTTAATTTTAATACCGCTTTCTCCCAATTTTTTCCACTTACTTTGCTTTGAATCACCTTATTAATTTGGTCTTCAATTTCACGATGTTCTTTCTCGCCGTGCAAAGCGATTTCATTGGTTTGAGGGTGTTCAGCCAGTCTACGATATAGAGTCTCTTGCTCAGCGTGAGCGTGGACTAATAACTCCTGAGCAATTAAAGCAACGATTTCCTTTTTACGGGTTACTATTTTTGAATCTTCAAATAATTTAAACAGATGTTCAACTTTGTCATGATCCATTTTTAAATAGTCATAAATATCCATTTGTAGCCTCCTAGGGGGTCATAACCACCTTGATACAACCATTTTGTTTTTCTTCAAAAATTTTATAAGCGTCCGGAGCAGCCTTTAACTTAATGCGGTGTGTGATGATTTTAGATGGATCAATTTCACCATCCGTTATTTTTTTCAACAGCATAGGCAAGTAGCGTTGTACATGGGTTTGTCCCATTCTAAAAGTTAATCCTTTATTCATGGCTGCCCCAAAAGGAATATTATCGAGATTGTCTAAGTACACTCCTGGCATAGAAATAGTCCCAGCCTTCCCACAACATCGAATAGCCTCTCTTAGGACATGGGCTCGATCGGTAAGCAAGTAAGTCATTTGCTTAACTCGATCGACAATCGAGTCAAACGAAGGTCCTACATGGGCCTCGCATCCAACAGCATCAATACAACGTTCTGGACCTAGTCCTTTAGTCATTACCATTAAGGCATCAAAAACATCTTCTTCTTTGAAATTAATCGTTTCAGCATGACCAAATTTTTCGGCGAGTTTTAAGCGCTCTGCAACACAGTCAATGGCAATCACCCGTCCTGCACCTAACATCCATGCGCTTTGGATGGCAAATTGTCCCACCGGTCCACAACCCCAGACAGCTACTGTATCTCCCTCTTCGATAGCACAATTCTCGGCTGCCATGTACCCGGTAGGAAAAATATCAGATAGAAATAATAGTTTCTCATCAGCAATATCCGAGGGAACTTTGATAGGACCTACATTTGCAAAAGGAACTCTTACATACTCTGCCTGGCCACCAGAAAAACCTCCTAACAGATGGGAATAGCCAAACATGCCTGCGGGTGTTTGTCCCATTTGTTGTCTGGCTATTTCTCCATTAGGATTAGACAGTTCGCAACTTGCATAGAGTTTTTTCTTACAGAAATGGCATTTACCGCAAGAAATGGTGAAAGGGACAACAACTTTATCGCCAATTTTTAATTTTTTATTCGCTGAGCCTAGTTCAACAACTTCTCCCATGAATTCATGTCCCAAAATATCTCCAGATTCCATAGTAGGCATTAACCCGTTATAAAGATGGAGATCAGAACCACAAATTGCTGTTGCGGTAACGCGGATTATTGCATCTTGCTCATTAATGATTTCAGGATCAGGGACTTTTTCAATACGTACGTCTTTCTTTCCATGCCAGCATATTGCTTTCATAATAATTCCTTTATTAGTCCATGCAAAATTAATGTATAAAAATTATCCATATATTTAACGGATAGAACATATCTCCTCTCATTTCAACAATCATTGGATAGAAGTAGCCAGGACTAAAAATAGAATGTATTTAAAAATCATTTCCTTAGATAGAGGAATTTTTTTTCCCAGCTTTAAGTCAAACAGGTTCTATTAGGGAGCCGAGAAAGCAATGCTTAAAGTTTCCGAGTGATCAGGTGTATCTTTTAACGTCCATGATTTAAGACGAACTTTCGCTACTACGGCTGAAAGTCTCGATTTGCCTGCATATGCTTTAAAACGTCTACTTAATCATAAAATTACCAGTAGGTAATATCATGCGCGAGGCGGAGCGCGTGAGAAAGCCTATGCAGTTGATTTCGAATTATTTGCATCGGCAAATAATTGGCACTACAAAGAGGTGTGAAGAAATTACAGGGCAATTAATCCTACTATAATAGGATTTTATAGTCTCATTATTGTTCTTCAATAATTAATCCTACTATAATAGGATCTTAAAGTCTTTATTATTCTTTTTGACCATTAATCCTACGAGGATGGGATTAATTAATAATTAATTCAAAATTTTCTATTAAGGATGATATGGCCAAGCAAATTAAAAAACTACCGACTCCTAATCTTCAGTCGCCGTTAACAGCAAAATTGTTAGGAGATGCCATTAAAGCCCGTCGAACTCAAAGTAATTTAAAATTAGAGGATGCGGCTGCTTTATGTGGTATAGCCAAAGAAACCTTTATGAAAATAGAGCATGGGCAATCGAACTGTCAATTAGCAAGTGTATTACAAATTTGCTCTGGTTTAGGGATAAATCTTTACATAAAACCGTGGGTGGAGAATGGTGGAGATAAAAATGATTGGAGCTAAGCAAACCCTGGATGTTTATCTAGGAAAAAATCAAATAGCCAATATTGCTTTTATCGAGGACCAGTTGTACTGGAAATATAATGAAAACTGGCAAAAGAAAGGTTACGCTATATCTCCACATTTACCCTTGCATCAAGATATTCCATCTTTAAATGTGCAGCGTTTTTTACGGAATTTATTACCTGAAGGAAACCCCCTGGAGGTTGATAACCAATATCCATTTTTCGCAAGGGCGGTATTATGTCTTTTCCAAATTTGAAAAAACACTACCTAAAAAGGAAGTTAAGAGTGCTCTATTCATCGGAATTATAGGAAAGAGGGGAGGGAGTATTCCTTATTGGAAAAGGCTTACTGATGTGGATCTACGAAATAAAAAATTTCTGTAGTGCCTGCTAAAAAGCTAAAAAATTCATTTGCAAGGCACCACAGAATCAAATACTATAAATCTGCGTTTGATGTGTTTAAATGCAATAAGCGCTGACAGAGAGGCATCTCACCTCCTCCCCGCCAGCTAACCACAATCTATCTACGAGGATAAATTATGGCTAAACGAATCTTAGTCTATTTCAGTTTTGTATTTCAATGGCATGTCCGTAAGAAGCCACCAAAATTTCACATTATTTGCACCGGTTGAACATTAGGAGCATGGTTTACAGCGTGCTTTTAATTCGCTTTTAACCAGAAATCTTAATTATTTCAGCGACTAGAGATACAGGAATTATTTTTTCAATAATTCCTGTGCTAAGTCACGCCTTTAAAACATAAAGGAAGAATAATGGTGAAAACAAAGCAAGAAACCTTGAGGAAAACGAATTTAATCGACAGTCCCTTTTTTAAAGTGTTTGCAAAAAACTACCTGAACTATTTAGGCAATAGTAATCCAACCGCTAACCAACTGGCCGAAATCCAGGCCTTGCTTTCCAGTACCTGGATAAGACTGCCGATTTGTTTCGATCTGCGTTTAAGTGAGCAGGAAAAGCAATGTCTTTACTTATCCGCCCAAGGTAAAGAGGTGAAAGACATCGCAGCTTTTTTAAAGGTATCCACCCGAAGAGTGACTCAGCATCGGCAATCCATCTTTCAAAAATTGGATTGTAAAAATATAACAAGCGCGATAATTGTTGGATTGCGGTTTGGAGTGATCCAGGCTGAGGATTGATTGGGAGACAAGTTTGGTAAAGTAAGGAGCTCTGGGGAAAGGCTTTCAAATACACCTTTAAGCCCTGACCCCATTGATTTAATAATTCGATCAGATTTTGGAAGAAAATGATCTTACACTGATTATCATTGACAGTTTTTTAGTGGTTCGTGTCTTTAATCTTGCGGAATTACTTTTTGTTTAGTCCGTTTTTCTGATAGCAAAATGGCAAAAAATATCATTAAAGCTCCAATGAAGAATTGGACAGTTAATTGCTCATGCAAATAAATTGCGGCAGTTATGGTTGCAAATACCGGTTCAAGGGAAAAAATAATTGCTGCTTTAGTAGAGCTAACATATTTTTGAAATTGGAGTTGTAGCAAAAAAGCAAAAATTGAAGCAAAGATACTGCAAAATAAAATGGCAACCCAAACATTCGTTTGTGAGGGAATAGCAAGTCTTGTAGTAAATAAGCTGGCAACTCCCGCTAAAATACAAACAAAAATGGATTGAATGAACGTTAAGGAGAGTGATTGGTGAATCTGAGAGGCTTTACCAGCGAATAAAATATAGCCCGCAAAACAAAATGCACACAATAAAACCCAGAGATCGCCGTGACTAACTGTAAATCCATCAGAAAGCGTAATAAACCCAACCCCAACCAGGGCAATTAACGTGGCAGCAATGACATAGATGGACGGCCATTGTTTATGAAGGCAAGACTCAAAGAGGGCAACTACTATAACGGACAGTCCAGTGATAAAGCTCGCAGTCGAGGCAGTCGTGTAGCGTAAGCCGATGGTTTGGAATATCACTGTACCAGCCAGGAGGAGACCTAAAAAGGTGCCATAAAATAGGGTTTGCCGATCGAACCTTATTTTTTTCCAAAAAATAAGGAGTAATAAGAAGCTAGCGATACCAAAACGCCAAAACAAAAAATTAAAGGGTGATAGTGTTGCCACCGCATCCTTAATAAATGCAAAGGTCATTCCCCAAAATATTGTGGCTAATAAGATTGCTCCAACACCCAAAATAGATTTATTTTTATTATCCAACTCAATAGTCTCTTCCAGCGAGTGTTAATAAGGATAGTACTCGGAAATGCTCAAATTGATAATCTAACTGAGCGCTTGTATTTCTACCATAGAAGGACTTGTGATTCCCAGACGATTTGCAGCAGCATAAGAAAGATCTAAAATGCGCGTACTATAAAAGGGGCCGCGATCATTAATACGAACCACTACGGTTCGTCCATTTTTCAGATTCTTAACCCGTAGCCGGGTATTAAAGGGAAGCGTAGGATGTGCGGCTGTCATAGAATACATATTGTACCGCTCTCCATTGGATGTCTTGCGATGATGGAAGCGTTTACCATAAAACGTAGCGAGTCCTCGTGCTTTATACCCTTTTGCCGATCTCAGAGGGGTATATACTTTACCCCTGACTTTATAGGAAGCCATTTCCCCTTGGGACTTTGTTTTCATACAGGCGGTTAAATTAAACAGCAATCCCATAATGACAAAATAATGCATCGTTTTAACGGCTATTCTCATGCTTCTCCCTAAATACCAAATTAGCTTGGAAAAATAGCATATTGATTGAAGTTTGGCGACATATTCGTTGAATACGGCCTAGTGTAATGAAAAAAGAGGATGAACTGCAATAAGAAAAACAAAGGCCGCAGGAAACCTGTAAATCTCCCACGATGTATAACAGTGTCATACTGAAATACGCCAAATTCACACAGAGTAATATTAGAAACGGGGGTTTTGTTAACTCGTGTACTAAGTGTTGCTCGATTTCTAGAAAACCTTTAATAATGCGATCGTAAAAGTTAATTAATATTGTAAATTAAACTAAGTTAATATAACTTCAATTCCAATGAATTAATTAACTAAAAGATAATACGTTAATCGGATATGCCCGCGTTTCAACAGATGATCAAAATTTAAACTTGCAACACGATGTTTTAAAGCAAGCGGGTTGTGGGAAATTTTTTGATGAAAATATAGATAAGGTGATGCATAGATAAAAGAGTTTCGCATACTTTGATTTTAAGCCAACTGAGCCTGAGTTTATTTTGGTTGTACAACAAAAGTAAAAGAATTGAGTACTTCCTTTGATTGATTAAAACCAATTAGCCCAACCTCGTTATCATAAAAGACATTACAAATATCATTGAACGCGTTAATATTTAAGGGAAAGAGAGCGTTGGGATTATGATATATTACTAATCCTTCAGACCATGATTCTTCATAATCAGAGGCATCAATATCTTTATATTCCATTAATGGCAGTAATGCATTCGGATTATCATCAAGTAAAAAAGACATTCTTATCATTTTTATAGAAGAGCTTCCAAGACCAGCTAGCTTACCCATTCGATTGAATTTTGTTAATGTTGCTTGATTACTAAACAATACTCCGCTGATATACTTAGAATATTGCGAATTGAAAAAGAAACCAGATTCAATTTTTTTTCCTTTCCATTTATGTTTGGGTACCTGATAGAGAGTGGATACTCCGTCTTCTATTTTTGATTCTAATCCGTAAAGATAAATAGCAAGCGCTACCCGAGACCAAGTCATGGAGTCATCTGTATGATAATCATGAATTGCAAAAACTAATGGGTGATTCTTTACATGATTTTTTTCCCAATATTTTTTTGTAAGTTTAGATAGCAAAGTGCTTCCAAATTTTATTGGCATAAAATTTTTTAGATTTTTTTGAATATCAGCAGGCTTAGAAGTGGGAGGGTCTGGCCTTTGGGGATTGGTTGAAGGATTAACGGTTACAGCTTCTACAAAAAATTTTTCACCAAAATAAGAAAGTTCAAAATCAGGGGAAGTATGTTCATTACTGACCAGCAGATTTACGTTATGATTAAAATACATATGAAGGTATAGTTCCCATAATCTTGCATGAAAATTTTCTGATTGAAATTCACGTACATAATGCCCATCTTTATCAATAAACGAATTAGTGATCTCGGATATAAGATTTCTTGCGGCTTCAAACCTAGGTTCTTGAGCAAGGATTTTAAAAAATTTGTGTTGTTTATTTTTAGGGATACACTCTTTAAATAAATCAATTTTCCTTTTTTTATTATTACCTTGAGGATAGCAATCCTGAACTGATGATTCATATTGACTATGAATAATACTCAATAATTCTTCTCTACAAATATCTGCAGAAACTGAAAATTTTTTTGATAAGTCAATGCAGCGAAAAAGCCTATTTTCGTCTCGACCCAGAATAACATATCCGTAATCATCATCTATAAAATCCCTTACAATAACCGCTAGGATTCGATTTTCAAAAAACGAATACCATTCAATTTCTTCAAAAAGTTGCGAAGAAAGACGCCTGCAATAACAATATGCATCAAATTGCTTTTTTGAAATTTTTTTTCCATGCTCATCCAAGTAATTATATTTTTTATTCATGTCGAATACTTAAAGTTTATTTTTAATTATAGTGAATTTTTCTTCCATATAGTTAGCCAGCGTGGCTTTGATGACTAGGGGATCAAGAGATAAGAAAATATCCTTATTCTAAGGAAAAAAAGTGGAGATGGTATGGCTATTACTAAACCAGTTTATAGAACATATAGGCCATCTACTGGTAGTGCCTATATAGAAGATCCACGTTATGCAACGGATGCGTTACATTATATAAAGGCTTTTCTGTTAATCCAAAAAGATCTTCTTCAATTATTTGATTACATTGAACCATCAGATATAAATTTGAATACTTATTCTTTCAGGATCCATGAACTCTTAATAAGAAGCTGTATTGAAGTAGAAGCCAATTTTAAAGCAATATTTTTAGCAAATAACTACCCCCATCTTAAGCCTAAAGATTGGAATATTATAAGCTACTCAGATCTCAACCAAACTCATAAATTATCTTCTTATCGAATAGTGATTCCGAATTGGCATGGCAAAATAAAATCTATTGTTCCTTTTGCATCATTTAAAAAAGATGATCTAAAATTAAAATCTCCTTATTGGTATAAAGCCTATAACGAAACCAAGCATGATAGACATGAAAAATTTACCAGTGCTACACTTAAGAACTTAATGGGTGCTGTTACAGGACTTTTAGCAGTACTCTCTTCCCAATTTTATACAAACGATTTTTCCTCTTCTAATCCTGAGCTTTGTTTTGAAAATCCTATGTATGAAAATACAGAGGAGGGAATAGGAGGGTACTTTAGAGTTCAATTTCCCATTTTTCCTAAAAAAGATTGTTATGACTGCAAAAATTCAGATTTAACAAGTCCAGGCTTTAATTTGGAACCTTATGGTAATTGATCTGAATGAGTGCAAAGAGGATACTAATGATAAAAGCAGCAGTAGCTGAAGAAGATGCTAAGGATGTATTTTGTCCAAAGGAAATTTGGGGAATTTTTTGACTAGGGTGTTCCTATCGAGAATTTACGCTTTGAGAGAGAGCCGCTAGAGTAAAACCGTAAGTTTCTGTTCAAATGCCCCTGTTAGTCCAACTCATAAAAAATATACTTCTTTTTTAATGACGATAGTGCCAAGCGGTATTATTACCAAACATTGTATAGGAGATATTATTCAATACTGAATTGAGGTATTAACCACATTCCCGTGTAAATGTGGTATAGAATTGTAAATCAACACACACACAAATGGGGTCAGTACAACATGAAGAGGGTCAGGCTTGAATTTTGTATACCTGCATACTCCCTTACTTCACCTATGGTGTAGAGTCTTGGAGTCAGGGCTTGGATTTTATATAGACTCCTAAGTACCTTATAACGGACATTCCGCAGCATGAAAAAGCTAAAATTAGAATTATCCCCAAGGAATTATCGCATTAGTTAAATTGAGAAAAAGATCAAGCCGATATAAGAAAAAGATCACAGCCCACAAGAGAAGAATCAGGTACCCTTGTCTCCCAAAGACCTATTGGAGAGAAGGATGCTGAATCGAGATACAGTAAGTTCAGAGCAATTGGGGCATTTAGGACTTGTTGCAGCAACGATTAGAGAATTAGGGATAATAGAGAGAATTGATGCACGCCTTGAGTTAAATGAAAAAAAAGGAGGCGTGGTAAGCTATGGTCGTCGAGTAGCGGCGATGGTTATCAATGGGTTGGGTTTTATGAATAGCCGGTTGTATATGACGCCGCATTTTTTCCAAGATAAGCCTGTGGCTCAACTGCTTGGTTCAGAACTAGACGCGGCACACCTGAATGATGACAGTCTTGGTCGCTGCCTGGATAAAATCGCAGAATACGGTGTGACCAGGCTTTATTCGGAATTGGCTTTTGAGATTGCCCGAGAAAAAAATTTACTAAGCCAGAGACTGCATTTAGACAGTACAAGCTTTGTTCTTTACGGCCGCTATGACACAGAAGAGGCCGCGCCCGGGATTGCGCAACCAGACTACGGATATTCCAAAGCGAATCGCTCTGATCTAAAGCAAGTGATGCTGTCACTAGTACAAGGAGGAGCTGCGAATATCCCCTTATGGATGGAGGCCTTAGATGGGAATAGTAGTGATAAAACAAGTTTCCAAGAGACGGTTAGGAGGGTGCAAGCGTTTACACAAAGTATTCATGGGATGCCTGATGGCCTTTGTTTTGTGGTTGATGCCGCCTTTTATGTTCCAGAGCAGTTGGCAAGCCTCAATAACGTGTTTTGGATAACCCGAGTACCTGCACAGCTTAATGAAGCCAAAGTATTGTTGAACAAGCCTTGTGATGCTCTGACCTGGGAGCCGTTTGATGCAAACTATCGTGGAAGTGTTCATGAAACGGTTCTTTATGGTATTCCACAACGCTGGGTTTTGATTGAGTCGCAACAGGCGAGGTTGCGAGAGCTAAAGACTTTTCAGAGGCATTTGGATAAAAAATCTCAAGAGCTCATTAAATCCTTATGGCATCTTGGTCACCAGGTCTTTCAATGTCCTGACGATGCAAAGCAGGCATTAAAACCGCTCATCAAATCACTCAAATACCACCAAATTCATTATGAGATTCTACCTGTTGAACGCCATACAGGGAAAGGTCGCCCAAAACCTGGAGCTCAAAAAATGGTGATTGGATATCAAATACAAGCCTGTCTTTCTACCTGTCTGGAGAGGGTGGGTGCTAAAAAAGAAACACTGGGACGCTTTATTTTGGCCAGTAATCAATGTGATAGCTCGCTATTGAATAATCATGCCATGCTTCAACAATATAAAGAGCAATCCTGTGTCGAATCAAGCTTTAAATTCATGAAAAACAATGCCTTCGAACTGGACTCTTTCTTCCTTAAAACACCTGAGCGAATTACAGCCTTGATGATGGTAATGACGCTTTGTCTCATGGTGTACAATTTTGCTCAAGCTCACATCAGGCAATGCTTAAAGGAGCATGATGAAGCACTTCCCAATCAGCTGGGTAAGCCAGTACAAAATCCCACAATGAAATGGATTGCTGAGCTGATGAACGTGATAGCTGTTGTAACCATCCTGACAAACGATCAAAAACATCGTGTGGTAACTAATCTAAAACCAGTACATCAACAAATCATTTCTTATTTTGGTCAGTATGCTCTTGAAATCTATGGACTTGCCGCAGAATCTGCGCGTGGCACAGGCTTCTCCTGCCTGGCTATTGAACAGAATAATTATAAAAATCGTTTATCTTGGTGCGAAACGTAGGGCGTATGTTTAAAAAAGGGCAATTTAATATTTGGATGGTTGTAATGAAGTGTCATTTATTAACCAGTTGTTTCATCTGTATGGCTAAACTACGCCCTGATTTTGTGTTTTTGTAGCTTTTATATTTTTTGCAACGAAGCCGAATTCCTTGCTTCGTTCAAGATAGGTGTCGGGCCAAGGGCCCGACCTACGTTTACTGTTTTTGAGATACCTGTTGCGCTTACACACCGAGCTACGCGAATGTACAAATCTTATGGGCTACTGACTACCAATTCTTGAGGCCTAACATTCGGCTGACCGAAATCTTGAGCTAATTCTCTTTCTTCCGCAGTAGTTAGACCGACACTGGGCATTAATTCCTTAAAACCTCTCATGCTTTGTGGGCTCGGGTTAAAAAAACTTCCATATTTTAGAGGAGCTTGTTGTTTTAATTGATTTGTTCTGAAATTTAGAGCTAGCAAAATAACTACAAAAATCAATAAAATTGTTAAATTATTCTGATTAAAAAAACTTTTGAGAACATTGGAATTTTGATAATGTACAAGGGAATTGATCATCGAAGCAATAAAAGAAAATGCGGATGCCAGGCTATAAGGATACATCATCCTTTTTTCAACATCTTTATTAACTAAACCTTGTAAATACCTTTCAAAAACTATAACGCCATTATTGGGTACACAACCATTATTTATATATTTAAAATAATCATTTACGGTGAGGGAACCATTGATGTTAATGGGATCAAGAAAAAATACAATTTTTTTATCTTTGATAGGAAATACTAAGACGTTCTCTTCAATATAACAACTCTCAATAACATTATGAATGCGTTTGGATAAAAGGCGATTACTTTGTTTTTCGTAAAAAGATAAATTCTGGAAAATTCTCATTAGCAATTCATTAGGGAGTTGCATCAAGGGAGAAGGCTCAGAATTGGCTTTTTGTAGTGGTGCTCCTAGTGGCAAAGGGTTTTTGGTGACAGGTCTATAACTTTGAAATTGAATTAAACCTCTACTTGCATTACTAGCTAACTGCTCTAATTTAGTTATTTGCCCTCCTAATTTTATAAGATCAGTTAGGCGAGCAATTGCTTCTACATTGCCAGAATGGAGCGCCACTGTATGTTCAGCACCTCTTTTTAAATCTAAATAAGCTGATTTTAACGAAGGTAATTTTGCAGCAATATGTTTCAATTTCTGCTCAGAAATATACCCATAACCAAAAATATCCAGATAATGATTTATCTTAGCTTGCAGACGATCATAATTCATAAATATGAGACGAAATGGATCCTAATGGACAAATATTATACCATTAAGTCAACGTATAATACATTTATCTAATAAGCTACTTAGGTGAAGCAAATCACGCGTTTCACCAACACAGTAATACACCCCAGGGTCAGGTCTTCCGGCTTCATTGCAAAAAAATATAAAAGCTACACAAATGCACAAATGGGGGCAGGGCTTAAATCTTGCATGCAACAATCAAAATACAAGCCCTGACCCCATACTGCGCTGCATATTGCGATAATATTGCCAAGAGGAACAAGAGAGTATTGATAAGAGAAATGGAAAGTAACTATTTGTAAAAGGTAATAGTCTCAAAAAACGGTCGTTTTTCGAGAGTGGTTGAGAAATGGTCAGAGGGAAGATTTTACAAAATTCTTAATCAATTTAAGAAAATTTAAGAAATACTCTTGAGAGCTTAACAGCTTTATTCTGTAAAAATTCCCAACACTTGTGGCGAATGTAGATTTGATTCTCTATGGGTAAGTCAGCCATATTAGTAATTTTCTGATATTGAGTAAGCTCACTGTGGGCTATTGAAATACTGCCAAGATGGGGATTTTGCCAATTATTATAATCATCAGGAAAATATTGAATGAAATAAGTAGCTCAATCGAGCTATTAAATTCCTTCTTAGTTTTAATATCATATATTTTTGCTGTGCCATCTAAGCTCAAATAAAAACGATGGGTTGATGTAGGTTTTATGAGAACTCCACGAAATATAATTCCTAGATAGACAAGTGATATCGTATATCCATCAAAGAAGTTAGCAAATCACTGAAAACAATAGGAGTAAAATATTCTTTACTTTAAGCTTAGCTTTGATTAGTATTTTGATAAATGAACACTTATCAAAAAGGAAACTAATATGCCACGAGGCGGTAAGCGAGAAGGCTCGGGACGACCAAAGGGTAGTAACACCTACGGCGAAAGCACGCATCCATTAAGGATACCGGCCTCACGGTTAGAAGATGTAAAAGCCTTTCTAGCAAGTGGCGTTACCAATTATGCGATGCCTTTGTTTTCAAGCACAGTACGAGCAGGTTCACCAACTTCTGCTGATGATTATATAGAAGATTATATCGATTTAAACACTCATTTTAGCAAACAACCAGGGAGTACATTCTTAGTGACTGCCTCTGGTGATTCCATGGTCAATGCCAGTATTCAAGATGGCGACATGCTAGTTGTGAATAAAGATATAAAACCCACGCACGGTAAAATTGTAATCGCTTCTGTGGCCGGTGAGCTGACTGTTAAGCGATTGGCAATCCTACCAGGAAGGATTCATTTAGTTGCAGAAAATCCCAATTATTTACCCATTGTTGTTAATGATGAAACGAGTTTAGTCATTTTAGGTGTTGTTACTCATATTATTCATTCCGCCACTTAAAACCAGGAGAAAATGTATTCTTACTCTATTAAAGAAAATTTTAAATGCTCCGGACCCAAAAAGGGAATTAAAAAACCGAACAAAGCGTGTAGTTAATTTAGACAGAATTCGAACTATTGATGAATAATTAAATTCAAGAATGTTGGAAGTAGGGACGTGAATAGTAAATTGCCATGGAAGGCATGATTTATAGATATCTTCTGTTAGACCAGCATTGCTTATCATGGATAACTACATCTTATACGCAGAGTAGCTCCATCTAACTCATCACTCTTAATCGTTAGCTATTAAAACAACAGTCAGTCAATAACTGGCTTAGGAATTTATTTACTCAAAATTCTGATGTACGGGATAAGGTGGGCAAAATGTCACAATCAATAAAACAGATTTTACTCGTGGAGGATGAACTTGAAACGCGCTTAATAATTCATCTCATGTTACATCTAAGGCAATTCGAGGTGGATTTTGCTGAAGATGGCCAAGCAGCAGTGAAAATGGCTAACAATAAAGAATATGATTATATTTTGATGGATATTGGGTTGCCTAAACTAAGTGGAATTGATGCTTGTATTGCTATAAGAAATAATGAAGCACAAAAAATGCAGCTAAAAGTAACACCCATAATTGCTATTTCTGAGCGTGTTCAACTTCCTGAGATTGAACAATGCCTTGAAGTAGGTATGAACGCTATTCTCCTCAAGCCAATACAACCCCAATGTTTTGAACGATTAATAACTTCTTTAGAGAAAGAATCTTCTTATTAAGAGGAGAGAGTAATTAGACTTTAGATTCAACTGAATAGTGCAATTTTAGACCGAGAAAAACATTAGGTTTTAAAACACCAACGATGTTATTTTTGTCCCAGACAAATGATGAGAAAAGAGCGGTTGCATTAAAGAGTTGAATCCGCGCCTCCACAAGCTTCGATAAGTCTGATAAATATACTTTATCAGGCTCAAAGAAGTGGTAAGAGAAGAGTTGGTGGGCAAAGGTTTTCTTTCCCTTCCGTCAACGTATAAATTATTTTAATATTAAAAGAGAAGACGATATTAACAGTGAAATCTGAGTACATCATAATAATCAACTCCGACAAAAGATATTAACTTAACACAATTATGGTACTTTAGTTGGATACTGAAAGTGAGATCTTATTAAAGCATTCCATTCAAGGAGAGAATCACATGAAACGTGTATTATTTGTCGGACAGAAACCGGAAACAGTGGATTTTTCCGACCCCGCTTTACCACCAGGCTTGAATGCAGAGAAAATCCATATTGGGATTGCAATTGGGATTAACAAATTGGAAGAACGCGGATGGCAAGCGGATGAATGTATGATCACACCCGACGAAAAGGGTTGCTCAACATTAGAGAAGCAGCTTACATCGACAAACTATGATTGCGTGGTCATTGGTGCTGGCATGCGACTACCTTCTGAAGGATTAGTGATGTTTGAAAAGGTGATCAACCTTGTACATAAGGCTGCGCCTACTGCGGCGATTGCTTTCAATACGAGACCGGAAGACACCGCAGATGCGGCTGCAAGGTGGTTACAAGAAAATTGAGGATGTGAAGGGCGGGGGACACTAATACTCCAAGGCAAAATAAATCACAATAAGTCTGATTGCTGTTCTAATCAGACTTCTCTAATATTATTTAAGTCGGATTCGTTTCCAAAAACCAGTGCTTACGCAGCCAGAAAGCTACATTCACAAGCAGAATAAAAACTGGCACTTCAACAAGCAGCTAGCGTAGCCTGGTTGCTCGCAACCAGGATTTACCAGAGTATTGCGCTCAGATTTTTGCCCCGATGTAAAATGTTAATTGATTGGTTGCAAGTTCTCCGGGAAGAGCAACCTCATGGTCAATTACAGGCGAGATAAAGCGCCGGGCGGCACCTATAATTTCAAGAAGGTCACTATGATTTGAATTTTGAGATAATGAGAAACCTCTCCTAAGCGAGCTAATGGCGACTTGTCCAAACTATTTTTGGAATGGTGTAGGAAGATTAGATTTTCCATGTTCCAAAGTAATTTTTATCTCACCATATGAGTACCAAGAATTATTTGCACTTTGAAAGAGGGTGAAATTTCCTCCTGCAATTGCGGTGCATATTTTTTCTTCATTAGGCAAAAATATTTTGCTTAATTGAAATATAGGAAATCTGGATTTAGTCGCTATGCTAATCTGTCCGTGTCTATTTGCTCCACAAACATACCAGTTACCACGCTCATCACCCAATACAGTATGGGCATTTCCCGAAGAAATGGAGGTAATTCTGCAATTATCAGTCAACTTTATTAACGCAGGTGTAAGCTGAAGTCTTCTATGATTAAATCCTAACTGTCCTGCGCGATTTATACCACATGCAAACCATCCTTCGTCTGTTTGAAAATAGGTATGCGCAAAGAAACCGTGTACTACTTTTACAATACGATGAGTTAACGAGAATGGAATAGGGGCTGGAACAATTTGCCTATCAGTATGGCCTAGTCCTAACTCTCCATAACTATTCTGACCACAACCATAATAAATACCTTCATCGGTTTCTAAGATTGTTGAATTGTTTTGCGTGAAAATATTTCTGATTCTGCTCCCGCTAGGGGATGGGATTAGTTGAGGGATAAGTGAGGTTTGATTGTGTCCCGTCCCTAGCTGACCATAAGAGTTGTTTCCTACACCATACCAATCACCATTTTCCAACTTAAAAAAAGATAAGTTTTTACCGGCTACAATATTTTTTATTTTTACTGTACCTAAAGACTTAACTGGAGTAGGGGAAAAAGAGTCGCCTTTATTTCCAGAATATAATTCTCCATACCCATTAGACCCACAACCATACCATTTCTTACAAGCTGTTCTAAAAAAAACATGTTGATAGCCAGCCACTAATTTTTCGATATAAATTTGTGGGGGAAAATTAATCTTATTTAAATTCGACATTAAATCCTGGCAACTTAAACTAGTTGTTCCTATTCCTAATTGGCCTCTTAGGTGACTACCTATCGACATAACTTTGCCATCTTTAAATAAAAAATAAGCGGCATCTACACCTGCACAAACCCTATGAATAGTACCTTGTCGATTTCTTAGCTCAGCAAGCGTGATAGAGGATTGAGAAAAAAATTTACAAGTAAAAGAAAGATTTATTATGTCTGTATAAGAAAGGTGCTCCTGATATAAAGGGTGTATTTCTTCTGGGAGTAAAGAAAATGGATTACTCATTATATTCCTTGGTTGGTTTAAATCCCTTATAGATCTTGCTTTATCTAGATCATACAGTTCTGAATGAAAACTCTACCACAAATGAGGGGCAACACTGTTTTATACCTACAACCCTCATAAAAATCTCTTTGCTTATAATGCTAACAAATTTTATTAGAAAAGTTTCTAGGTTAAAAAATGAAATCTATACGGCCAGGTATTCTAGATTAACGCAAACCTGGCGTTCGGTTTCTTTACTGTTTTTAAATCGCTTAATCTCTGTTTCGATGGCTTTAGCGAATGAATTATTCCCCATACGGTATTGAGGCTTAGTTTCAATGACAGATGGCATACAAATATTCTTTAGTTTCAAAAATTGTCTGTATTTAACTCATTTTGTTAAAAGATGCCAAGTTAAATTTTTTATAATTAATAATGCCTTAAGGAAGCTCTGCTACGCTAATAAGAGAAAATAAGGTGTTGGATTATGAGCGATTATAAAGCAATTACAGCATTACTGGGCGGGCGAGGAAAACCTGATTTACAGGAGACTCTGCTAAACCCATTGCAATCTCTTCTAGAGAAGACCAATGCAGTCAGTGGTGTTCATCCAACCACCCCAAATCAACAAGCCAAACAATCCTTTGAAGGGATGGCAGACCGATTGATGGCCTGTCTTGCGCCAGCGAATCCATTAAACCTCTTTAAAAAGGGTTAATACAGCTAGCGTAGCCTGGTTGCTTGCAACCAGGATTTACCAGCGTATTGCGCTCAGACTTTTGTCCCCGATGTAAAAATGTTAATTGATTGGCTGCAAGTTCCCAAGGAAGAGCAACCTCATGGTCAATTGCAGGCGAGATAAAACGCCGGCACCTATTTTTACATTAGCCCTAAGAGATAGAAAATCAAATTGGCTCACGAGTTATATAACCTCTCTAGGATGTTCATGTGAATTACATACATTTTAACCCGGTGAAACACGGATTGGTAAAAGAAGTTATCGATTGGCCTAACTCAAGTTTCCATCGGTATGTCAGTGAAGGGTTGTTACCGAATAATTGGAGTGGAGAATTCTTAGGGGAGGGGAATGAGGTATAGGGAGTTAAATTGAAATCCTGGTTGCAAGCAACCAGGCTACGCTTGCTGAGAATTCACCTGTTTTTTAGCTGAGTTTCTCAAAATGCGTAGTCAATAAAATATTTCCTTAAACTTTAAGTCTTAGGATTGGCTCACTGTTAATCAAAAAGATCTAAAATAATGCGAGACCGCCAAGACCAAGGATTAGTTTACACACAACCAATACTAAATAATTACCAAAACACCCTTTTTTCTCGAGTGCCAATGGAACTCATGCAAATAATCAAGGAGTCCAGCCCTATTGCTAAAGCGTTACATCACGCAGCCTATGCACGGCAAGAAGATGTTACAGCCCTTCTAGCTTTGTTACAGTCTAATCCAAACCTACTCCTTCAAACTGGCAATGTAAAAACACCGGGTGGTCATGAAATAAGAGAGGTCACCATTTATGAGTTTTTATTAGGTGCAGGTGATTATGAACTGGCCAAGATGGTGCAGGGTTATTTTGCAGAAATAGATGGTGGCGAGGAAGAAAGAGTACGCCAATATGGGCGTTATAAACCGTATATTGACAACCTACTGAATCAGAAACCCTATGATTTATCTCCCTTAATTGAATTGATTAAAAAAGCGACTCCTCAAGAAATACAGGCCTTGCTCAACAAAGACAGGTCAGGTGAGACAGTGCTGTGTAAGGCCCTGGACCAATTCCGTAAAGATTGGGCTCCTCAAGTGTTGACTACACCCTGCATGCATTATAACTATGCTAGCCTGAAACATACTTTCGAGATACTTGCCCGTGAATGGGATAGTTTATATCAGACAAGTGGAAATAATTACGATATGATTGATTTAGTGTGGCGGCAATTGATAGGTTTTGAAATGAGACGCTTGCCTGGTATTGACCGATGCGTGATGGCACAGAGCCTTTACGGGGTAATAGAAGAGAATAAGGATTGCACGCGTTCCTACACATTTAAAGATTACTATTTGAAGCTCGCCCATGCATTTCCTATTACTGATTGCGACGATTCTTTTGATGGGCTAGGTGGGGATTTTTCAGTTAGTATATTTGCCGGGCGGGTGTTCGTGCGCGCAACCGACGCGCCCGGGTGGTGGCTTATTGGAAAACTTATGTCGAACAAAAACATCAAACTTGCAGAACTTATGCACCCACAGCCAGCCCATCAA
Source organism: Legionella donaldsonii (assembly GCF_900452385.1). Taxonomy (NCBI): domain Bacteria; kingdom Pseudomonadati; phylum Pseudomonadota; class Gammaproteobacteria; order Legionellales; family Legionellaceae; genus Legionella; species Legionella donaldsonii. The sequence goes on from NZ_UGOA01000001.1 coordinate 1,057,279, forward strand.
CAGAGCCCGTGTGTAATATTTTAAGCTGTTGACAAAGGCTGGATAGCGCGGCTGCATAGGCGGTCGCTTGTTCATCCCAGCTCGCATCATCTTATCTCATCCGATTACTTGAAAATTAAATATACAATCACTTTTAACCAATCGTTTTTTTCACACACCTAAAGAGAGAAATTTAAAACTGAATTTGCAGGTATTGATCCACGTTACGCGTAAACTTTATTCAGCGGCTACCTAACTATTTCGGTTTGCAAGACTACGAAACCCATGCATAATCTACATTACCTTATACAAAGGGAAGAGCCTTAAACATACAGGCAAAAATTTTATGGATAATCTTGACCAATATAAAGCTAAACTACTCGAATCAACAAATGACGTTGTTATCATTACAGATAACAATCTAGAAAACCCTGTAATTAAGTATGTCAATAAAGCTTTTGAGAAACTCACCGGTTTTACTAAGGAAGAAGCGATTGGCCAAACACCCCGTATTCTGCAGGGGCAAAAGACAGATAAAAATACATTGAGACGTATAAAAAGAGCAATGCCACTTAAAAAGTCTGTTAATTATGAGCTTCTTAACTACACTAAAAGTGGCGAAGAGTACTGGTTAGAATTTTCAGTCATTCCATTATTAAATGAGAGTGGGGAAGTTTCTTATTATGGTGCGATAGAGAGAGAGATTACTCAGCAGAAAAATTTGCATAACAATTTATATGAACTGGCGACTAAAGATTATCTTACCGGCGCTATTAATCGAAATCGTTTTTATGAAGTGGCTGCCATTTCTTTTGCTAGTTACCTGAGAGGCAACTTTAATATTGCGATCATGGTCATTGATATTGATAACTTTAAATCTGTTAATGATACCTATGGACATATAGAAGGTGATGAACAATTAAAGTTAGTTTCATCTGTATGCCTCAATAATATTAGGGCGACTGATTATTTATGTCGATTCGGTGGAGATGAGTTTATCATACTGATTCACGGACTGGACGGCAAAACTTTAAAAAATAAGGCAGATACAATTATTAATGCCATATTAAATAATGAGAAAGCTAAAGTAAGTATAAGTATTGGCGCCACCATAGTGGATAAAAAAGATACTAATATTGATAATTTAATTGCCAGGGCAGACAAAGCGTTATACGAGGCTAAAAAAAAACAGAAAGGGAGCTTCATTATTCTTTAGGCTAAAATTCTGTTGGATAATTGCCTCTCAAAGCAATGAAACTAAAATCTTTAACCCATCAAGATTTCAAATACAAGAGGTCGCTCTTTCGGATACCATCTATCTTAGTTGCTCGCAACCAGGATTTACCAGAGTATTGTGCTCAGACTTTTTTCCCCGATGTAAAAATGTTAATTGATTGGTTGCAAGTTCCCAAGGAAGAGCAACCTCATGGTCAATTACAGGCGAGATAAAGCGCCGGGCGGCACCTATTTTTTTACATTAGCCCTAAGAGATAGAAAATCCAATTGGCTCACGAGTTATATAACGTCTCCAGGATGCTCATGTGAATGACATTCATTTTAATCCGGTGAAACCCGGATTGGTAAAAGAAGTTATCGGCTGGCCTTACTCAAGCTTCCATCGCTATGTCAGGGAAGGTTTGTTACCAAAAAATTGGAGTGGAGAGTTCTTAGGGGGTGATTTTGATGAATGAGGTATAGGGCATTATGTTGAAATCCTGGTTGCACCCAGGCTTGTATCTTTAAAAAGTAGGCGGAAATGCTTAATCTCAAGGGCACTTGGGATGGGAGAAGAGAGCTTGATCCACAGGCAAGGCAAAAAGAGCCTGAAGCGTAGATTAGGCCCTTCTCCCCACTTATCAATCGACCGAACAGTATCTTAGGCCGCCCGTCAAAGAAGCCTGTATTCGCAAGCTTGGTCAACGATAAATAACCCCAAGTATTTTTACAGCCCATTGGAGATTAGCATGAGCGCATATGAATTTGTAGCAGTGGATATTGCCAAAGATAAATTGGATAGTTCTCTATGTATTAACAATCGCTATAAGCCTGCTGTTTTCGGCGATAGTCGTTTAAGAAAAGCTCTCTATATGGCTGCTTTGGTTGCCAGCGATATAACAAAGCTCTCCATTGCTTTGTAAACAGACTACAGCTAAAGGGTAAAACCCCAAAAACAATTATCTGTGCTTTTATGCGTAAACTAGCCCATATCATCTTTGGCGTTCTTAAAAATAACAAACCTTTTAATGAAAATTGGGCTTGCTTTTAAAGACAGTATCTACGCTTTCTTCTCTTGTCCTACAGGGATAACCAATCGCAATGGTCTTAAAGCCTTAAAATGCTCCCGCTCTTATAATCATCATTTATCCCCAATATGGCATTAGACCAATCTACCCTTATATTCTCGTCAGTACATTGACGTATCAATTTAATAATCAAAGTACATGCATTATCATGTTTTTCAAAGAGCGTTTCAGCTCCCAAGATAGTGCTTTCAAGCAAATCAGCGCATTGGTTATCAATTTCACCCATTTTCAACACGGGATCTCTGAGGCTTTCTATAGGGATATCCGGGCAGCTCATATATATTGTTTCGATCTGTAATTCGTAGGGATGGAGGGTTGTGGGGAATTTGGGTATGTCAGGACAGCCACAAAAGAACAAACAAGAGTAGGAAAAAGACTGTACGGTGGGGATGGCTACCGGTCTTACGGCTGTTACTAGAATTAGTTTATCTGGCCGTTGTAAAGCGAGTATAGGCTCTTGCGTATCTCTCGATATCCATAAGCTTACACTGGATTTTTCTGCTGGCTTGACCTCAACTTGACTTCTCATCATTTGACCTCTTGCTTAATTCATTGCTTTTCTTTTACTTCATGCCTGGCTTCGTCAGTGCTTAGGCGTTGAAAAAATGTACTCTCCTCCCCAGATAGTAGAAGAGATTATAACTTAATTACGAAGTGGTTTAAGAGTTATTTATAACCATAATGATCTGAGTTACAACAATATTGGGACGCAAAAATAGGAAAGCGCTGAAAATACATAATTTTGTCCAATCAGCCAAAAATAGTTACATTGTAGTAATGACATCTACATTGCGCAAATGGGAATTAATGTTGTCTGAAAATTGCCCCGACGCAAAACACCAGGCCTAACTGGGATAGTCAAATCTATTGGACCACGTCATTAATTGGTGCTCAAATAGAAAACCACAATCTATCTCTAAGTTAGACATAAGATGGTTGTATCGGCGATAATACTCTTTCTGGATACCTCGCAGCTAAGGATAGACTGAAATGTTCAGTAAAGAAAAATCTAAACATCCTAAATATAAAAATAGCCAATTAAATCAAAATCCTGAGGTTATTTTTCATGACCAGCATCATGAATCACTCGATAACGATTTACAATCATTATCAGCTAGAGACATTAGTCCGAGCAGTTTAAAAGGCAAAGAAAAGGAGTTACCCGTACCTGAAGATAGTTTGGGAACTTCTAAATTATCTAGAAAAAATTATGATCCCAAAATAAATCAAACGAGTTGGCATGGTAACGTTGGGAGTTCTTCTGGTAATCACTATCCTAAAGCGGCGCCGGCCGAGTCAAGAAGGAGAAATTTGTTTAGAAAGGCTGTATCCAAATCCTTTAGCAGCTTTTTTAAAAATAAAGACTCATCGAGAGCGACAGAAGAACCTGAACCTACTGAAGTCATACTTGAGGGACAGCGAATTCCCCTCAAAGTCTTTGAGGATAACAATGAGGTTACCCAAGGAGTCTTGACCACGATCGAGGACGAACTCACTGAAAGTGATGACAATAGTCTATCATCACCAAAGCGTCATTCACTGTTATTAGAAGACTTGGTTAACGAAGAAAGAAATCCGATTTTATATAGGGAAATTCTTGCATGGGAGCGTTTGAAAGAAAGAGGTGATAATCTCATCGAAATAGTAGAGGAATATCCTTGGCATACTGCTAATTCCATAAAATCATTATTTGATGCCAAATTACGCCAGAAAGTTGAACAGAGGCAAGTTCTTCAAATCGAATTAATTAGGACACTATGTAGAATTTTACACGTAGCATTTCAAAATTATCTTAAGCAAATAAAAGAAAAGGATCCTCAGGCTGAAGCAATGAAGAAATTTTTGCGCAATGCTATCAAATCAGCGATGCGTACTGATCTCTTTGATGAGTATCCTCCCTTTATAAGAAAATTTTTATACCATGACCAATTATCATTAATGCCAGATACGTTGGTCTATGATGATAGCATGCCTGATTCTTTTTATCGTAAAGAATTTGAGCAACGTGCATCGGTCCAATTGCGCTCCTGGAGATTTCCCGAAGCCAAATCTTATAAAGGTCTACTCATTCATACCCTGACTTTTCTGAAAGACAACATAGATCTTGAAACTTATAACGGAATCCTTGATCAATTGTTTGAGCTTATAGTTGAGGTTGGTATGGGTTTACGGGAGATCAATATGAAGACTTCGGAACTCCTATTAGATCTAAAGAAACCTGGACAAGTATTAGAACTTAAGATGTCAGAAGAGGAAAAGCCCAAACGCTTTGTTGCTTTAAGTACACAGTTGCATATGGCCACAAACGTTAAACAAGAAGTTATCAAGAAATTAGTGACTCTTATTCATAGCGAGTATTTAGCGCAAAAACTTTTACATCCTGATTTTAAGATTGATTTACCGCAATGTAGCGGGCTTGAGTCTGATATTTACTTTCCTGAAGGCAGTCATTTATTAATTGATATTCAGAAGACGATTGCAAATTTTATGAGTGAACATTCTAAATGGTTCAAGGGTTCAAGTCCTCGTTCAGGTTCAGTAATCGTTACAGCAAACTCACGAAATCTTGCGCTTATCTCGGAAGGGTTAGCTAACGCACTAAAAAATCAGTTAATGCCTTCAGGGCATGATTTGTACGTTGGGGCTTCGGCCAGCAATCTACTATTTTAGCCGATATCGTTTTATCCCTATGAATTTTAAAATTTTTTTAACGGGTGGAAAAATGAATTTTAGCCTAAATAGTTTTTGTTGGTTCGAATGTAATGAACCATCCCACGGACCTTTCCCTCAATTAGGAGAGGCACGATGAGAAAACCAACATTAAGCCACCTGTTGAATAAGCTAGCGTAGCCTGGTTGCTTGCAACCAGGATTTACCAGCGTATTGCGCTCAGACTTTTGTCCCCGATGTAAAAATGCTAATTGATTGGCTGCAAGTTCCCAAGGAAGAGCAACCTCATGGTCAATTGCCGGCGAGATAAAACGCCGGCACCTATTTTTTTACATTAGCCCTAAGAGATAGAAAATCAAATTGGCTCACGAGTTATATAACCTCTCTAGGATGTTCATGTGAATTACATTCATTTTAACCCCATGAAACACGGATTGGTAAAAGAAGTTATCGATTGGCCTAACTCGAGTTTCCATCGGTATGTCAGTGAAGGTTTGTTACCGAAAAATTGGAGTAGAGAGTCCTCCGGGTGTGATTTTGGTGAATGAAGTATAGGGAAGTAAATTGAAATCCTGGTTGCAAGCAACCAGGCTACGCTTGCTCCCACTTTTACAGATAAATGCGGGCTGGTGCAATTATATAAGCGAGCCGCAACAATTATTGTTTGACTTTTCAACAAAAACCGCTAATTGCTCCCCTATCATCCTTGTTCCATGCATCTTTTATAAAAAACGCATTAATAGCAAAAGTTATGGGTAATTAGCGCTTAGCCCCCACTGACTTTTGGAGATGTATCTGCAACGCAATCTTTGCTCGTGGGTTGAGATAAACCCATTTTTTTGAAAAACAGTATTCGATGGGGGGCAATTGACTCAAGATATTTAATTGCTATTTTTTCATTATTTGCAGCTTGGGCAGGTAAAGGATCTGGCTGATTGACCTCAATAGATTCTTGATTTTCATTATCCTGCTCGGCTGCTTCCTGCTCGGCTGCTTCCTGGGGTGCAAAGTCTGCTTCTGTCGTGGGTAAATCGGGTTCTTTCTCACCAATCATTGTTGCCCATTGAGAATCCTGCATCCAGTCCTCCGGGATATTATTTTGGTCGAAGGGCTCGAAATATCCTGGAAGTTGACCGTACGCATCTGTCATACGTGAATCAGCCTCTTCCTCAAAGTAGGCACTGTCTTCATCATCGGAATGTTCAAAAATAGCTGGGGGTTTAATCTTTTGTTTGACGTCTTTAGTAAACAAAATGCAAGAGATGCGGTGCCACAATTGCCTTACCTCTTCCGGAACTTCAATATCGGTATTACAATGCATGTAATTATCAAAATCAAATAAAAATACATCACCTTCTTCCAAGTCCACATAAAAACCTTCATGGCAAGAATTAGAACTGTTGTTAGTACGAACAAGAACCCCTGGAAAGAAAGTATAGCCGCCTTTATAGGATTTAGTTGCTGGCCCCTTTTGAGCCGGGTTAGATGGGTAAATAACAAATAATGGATTTAACCCCTTTATTCGTTTTTGGTTTTTATCCGTATGAGTTGTAGTTTGCTTGTCGAAATTAGCTTCCATGGTCAACAGATGGCGTGAACCACTCAGGGTAAATGCTTTGGCATATCCCAGATCTTCACAACGCTGTTGGTACTGATTTGGTGCCCATTGCTGGTACAGTGAATCTGCAATTTCTACAATCGGCTTCATCTCAGTTTCGATATCAGGCCTGGATTCAGAAAATAGCGTGGGCCTTACTCGCGCCATACTTGCTCCTACAATTCCAAAAGGCGCTGATCTGATTAACCGTTTTTGTTTCACATTGCTTTTTTCAACCTTGGATGACGCTCCAATTCTATTTAATGTGATTTGAGTGATACTGGAAATATCATTCCTAAGTTTATTGCTTATTAACTCGGGGGGGATAATGCCTCGACGATAAATACCAACTAATGTTCCTTTTTCGTCATAGAAGTTAGTGTCTTTATCAATTTTGATTGAGTTAGGAAATGGGCTATTAATAGTTTCACCGGGCTCTATCGTTTTTTCTTTATTTTCAATTAAGGTGACTGAAGCAATATCAGTACCTTCCAAACCTTTCAAAGAATCATCGCTCTCACTGCTAACATTTACCTGAGGCATCATGCGAAGCTTTTGAAATACCGGTTTTCTGGCGAGTTGATCGTAACTTGAGTTAAAGGCTGATTTTAATGATTTTGTAGTATTTTTATCAAAATTAAATCCCTGAAGAGACAAACTTTGTAAAATAACATCACCTAATTGACTTCCTGTATGCATTCGCAAATAGATGTTACACAAGAGGTGGTGTTGATATAAGTACATTAAATTTTGTACTGCAAGTGCCGGATTTTTTTTAGCTACCGACATGACTTGCGACTCGATATAATTGCGCCTTTTAACAGGATCTTTGTAGAGTTCGCTTCTAGGTAAACTATCCGCCATTTTTTTAACCGTAAATGGATAAGTAATATGGTGCGAGTAGGTGAACTTTCGTTTCAGTTCTTCTGGAAAGCCCTGTTTAATTTCTTTATGGGTATCGGCTCTTTTACCTATAGACGACACATGCTCCATGGAAAGGCGGCTGTAGTATCTTGCATTTTTTGCCAATATGATCTTTTGTTGCTCTTCCATTTCTGCGCTATTCGCCTTTTTCAACTCAATAAATTGAATTAAGTCAGGTGAAATGATTTTTCTTACTGCCGTGACCTTCTTGGTTTTTCCTTTGGTTTTTTCACCACTTTTTGCGCAAACCGTTGGCGCAGAATCTGCATCAGTTGCCTTTTCCTTGCTTTTCTCTGAATCTGCAAGAGGCCTATTGTCCGTCTTTATTTTTTTAGCGCGTCTTTTTGAATGGGCAGGGGTACTGGTAGCGGTGGCAGTCCAACTATCAGAAGGCTCTTTACGTTTGTTGGATTTTTGCTCATCTGAGCGTGGTGCAAATACGTAAGCAGCAGGCTTGGGCGCGTAAGACGCAGGAATCGGGTTATTTTCAGGAGCCAATATTTGACGGCATTCGTCAAGACATGTACTGATAAAAGCGGGGTTACCCGTTCTGTTGATACTTCCCAACACAGAATACAATTTAATTTTCAGGTTTATAAACTCTTCGCTGAGAGGAATACTTTCTGACAAGTATTCAGGTTGAACAGGATTAGGCCGGCTGGCAGGGGACTCATGCTTACTTTGCATTTTTAATTTACTCAAATGTCAATTTACATATTTTTTATAAAATAAAGTAGCAATAATACATTAAAGAAGGCATTCAGCAAATCATACAACCATTAAGATTATTTTTAAATCAAATTAGCCATTGGTTTTAAAGAATCGAACCTTGAATGATTCTAAGATGCTAAAACCCAAATACAAGAGCAAGCCTTTTACCAAGGCATTATTCCCTATAAAATTTTGAGATTTTAGATTTTGCATCAGGGCACAAGCTAGCGTAGCCTGGTTGCTTGCAACCAGGATTTACCAGCGGATTGCGTTCAGACTTTTGCTCCCGATGTAAAAATGTTAATTGATCAGCTAGCGTAGCCTGGTTGCTTGCAACCAGGATTGACCAGCGTATGGCGCTCAGACTTTTGCCCCCGATATAAAAATGTTAATTGATCAGCTAGCGTAGCCTGGTTGCTTGCAACCAGGATTTACCAGCGTATTGCGCTCAGACTTTTGTCCCCGATGTAAAAATGTTAATTGATTGGCTGCAAGTTCCCAAGGAAGAGCAACCTCATGGTCAATTGCAGGCGAGATAAAACGCCGGCACCTATTTTTTTACATTAGCCCTAAGAGATAGAAAATCAAATTGGCTCACGAGTTATGTAACCTCTCTAGGATGTTCATGTGAATTACATACATTTTAACCCGGTGAAACCCAGATTGGTAAAAGAAGTTATCGGCTGGCCTTACTCAAGTTTCCATCGCTATGTCAGTGAAGGTTTGTAACCAAAAAATTGGAGTGGAGAGTTCTTAGGGGAGGGGAATGAGGTATAGGGAGTTAAATTGAAATCCTGGTTGCAAGCAACCAGGCTTCGATTGCTGCCTATAGGTTCTCAATATACGTAGTATCCATAAGGTTGTCTAAATGAGACATATCGTAATCTTTCTAGTTAAATTTTCGCACAATTATCTAGGAGAATATTTAAATGTTAGAAAGAAAAGAAAGAATTCCAGCAGCTAATTCTGGCTGTTCGCAGCAAACAATCGCTTTTATCGAGTTAACCGGCGGTAAGAAATTTAATATAAAGAATGTATCGCAACGTCCGTTAAAGGAAGTTCTTGATCAAATAAAGCTTGATACCGGTAGACAAATAATAATAAAAGAAGAATCGGCTCTTGCATGTATCGGGATAGTTAAATACGATGCGCCACTTGGATACGCTCTTTTTGCCAACAAGAATATCAAAAAGAATCAAATATTATTTAACTATGGCGGCATTGAAGGAAACATCAAAGGATTAACAACTCAATACTTGTTAGAGGTTGGTGCAGGACAATGTTTAGATGCAGAGCACCAAGGTGATCTGGGTTCATTATGTATGCATTTATTTGATCCAATTCAACTTCAAGGCATGACCCCAGTGAAAATAGATGAAACACAGTATAAAGACATACAATTCCATAATCTACGCCATGAAGTTATTCAAACAAATTATGGGGTTGATAAGCGGTTTCATGCCAGAGAAGATATTCCCAGAGGAGCGATATTGGGATTTTCCTACGGTTATACCTATTGGTTTAGACAGAAAGTATCTCCTCTGTTAATGTCAAAAAATGGAAATCCAATCATTAATCTATCTGTAAAGGAGCCTTTATTTTGCTTGCGCAGTGAGAATCAATTGGAGACAGGCTCTATTGTTTATAGTAAGGAAAATTTACTTTATAATTTTAATCGATTCCGAAACAAGAAATTATGTGTGTTTTGGCCTCCAGAAATCAGCCAACCAGTGGTTTATGCCAATAATTTCATCATACAAGCTTTATTAGAAAAGAAATCCTATTCATCGGTTTTTGTGTATATCGATGTAAAAGATATTAGTCTAGAATTGAAAAAAGCTCTGGAGAGAGGTACAAACATGATTGAATTGCCATTAAGTATCTATGCTGAGCATGGTCAAGTTGGTCCTTTTGCGGATTGCTATTTGACAGATGATGAAATGTCCGAAATTAATGCGATTGCCCCGCACTATCTACCAAGTTAAGTTAAGTCAGCAATGTGGCCCATAGCAATCAAGCTATGGGGCTTATTGTATTAAATATTAACAAAGAGAATTTCTGTTATTCATTTTGAACCGTTCGGCTGAGGAGCACTGCCATTGACTTAAGGAATGCATCCAGAGCGAAACGAAAGAGCTCTCGCAAAGCGCATTGCGCCACAGTAGAGAGAGCCTTCGTCGCGAGATCGCTCTTTCGGATAGGCTATATATAAGTTTTTTAGCCATCTATCTTAGTTGCTCGCAACCAGGATTTACCAGGGTATTGTGCTCAGATTTTTTTCCCCGATGTAAAAATGTTAATTGATTGGTTGCAAGTTCCTAAGGAAGAGCAACCTCATGGTCAATTACAGGCGAGATAAAAACGCCGGGCGGCACCTGTTTTTTTACATTAGCCCTAAGAGATAGAAAATCAAATTGGCTCAGGAGTTATATAACCTCTCCAGGATGTTCATGTGAATGACATTCATTTTAATCCGGTGAAACACGGATTGGTAAAAGAAGTTATCGACTGGCCTTACTCAAGTTTCCATCGCTATGTCAGTGAAGGTTTGTTACCGAAAAATTGGAGTAGAGAGTTCTCAGGGTTTTGATTTTGGTGATGAGATATAGGGAATTAAATTGAAATCCTGGTTGCAAGCAACCAGGCTACGCTAGATGACTGCTAGAGTCCATACCCAGGATAAGTAAGTAATTTCACACTGTTATCTTCAGGACCTTCACTATTGGATGATAATAGGGAGGTGGCAGAACGTGTAATTAAAGAGCCTACCGCCATAAAAGGAGATAAAACTGTAAGAACACCGTAAGCTAATGTAAGTGCAAGATGATAACCAGTGTATGACATACTTTCTACAAAAGGCTCGGTTTCTGGAAGGAACGACATGAGAACCATTTTTCCGAAATAAGCTATAGTTCCCACTGCATGGCCTAATGTCATAATACCGTTTTCTAAAGTATCCGTAACCGGTCTGGCCAAAGATTTAAAAAATTCAGATTTTGATCCATAAGGACTAAAAAAAACTGGCATTGTGTTTAGAGCTAATTTAACTCTAGAGGTTAAGTGAAAGCATAAATTTTCATCATCATACTTGCTTCGAAGTTCGTCATCGCTCAAAATTTCATAAGCTTTATTAATTTCTTTGAATTTTTCTGCGGCTGTTGCGTTATCAGGATTTTTATCAGGGTGAAATTGAGGCGCTAATTTTTTATAAGCGTTTTTTATTTCTTCTTTAGAGGCTGTAACTTGAACGCCTAAAGTTTCGTAGAGTGTTGTCATTTACAATTATTCTCGCTTTTTATTTGTGAGCTAGTATGGATAAAAGATTTTAACTCAATATTAAGTATCTCTTCAAAGTTTAAAATTCCCTTTGTGACGTGCGTTGAAATCCTGGTTGTAAGCAACATCGATAAGACTCTCTCAAAATTCTCTTTGTTACTTCAACACCCCCAATAAATCTTCAGGGACTTATATACTGCGGTCTGTTTGTTGATTGTTTTAAGGCCACAGTGTAAAATAATTACCCCATAAGAGCCTCTTAAAAACGCGAACTGTAATAAAGGTAATCTAATATGCCACTACGAAGAAACTTGCCCAAATTAGTTATTAATCAAAATCCTTCTGAATATACCTATCCGTTTACATCTAAAGAGCGAGAAAAATTAAAAACAGATGGTTCTATTTTTTTATCAAGGAGCCGATTTCTACCTGAGATAAACCAAAATATGCCTTCAGGATTAAGGGTGCCTATAGCAACCAACGGCGTGTATTTTTTTGGACAAAGCGGAGTAAAAAATAGTTTTAATAACGGACCCTATAAAGGTAGAACAATTAGAGACGCAGCTTTAGAGGCGTATGTTGCACGAAGTTATTCCCCACTGAAGTTCCATTACGTCGAAAGGAAAGTTGGTAGTAATACTGTTAAGGTCGCAGAAAACAATCGAACGCTAACTTTCTTTTCTATGTTGGGAATTTCTCCTGTCGATCCAATTTGCAAAACCGGTGTTTCGTCGCATGAAAAGGCTGTTACCAAGAATAGCAAGGGGATGGAAAAAGGTTATTCGGACACTATCTTGGTCAGAGGAATGTCACTTACCGATAGTTAAGGTCGAGATTGGGTAATACGGGAGATAATTGCTATAAAGCTGAAATTCTGGGAATTTATCGTAACTTAGTGATTCTCATGGTGGCCAGAGGCAGAATCGAACTGCCGACACGAGGATTCTCAGTCACCCCCTTCAATTATAGTTGATTGATTTTATTATAAATTTTATCGCAGGAAACCACTGCAAATGTCCTACGATGTATAACAGTGTCGTACTCAGATACGCAAAATTTCCACAGCGACCTCTTTCCTTCTTAGTCAAATAATCGAATGAAAACCTGACCTACAGCGGTTAATAGTTCATAGAAAAATCAGTATTACTTCGGATTTTCGATCTCATTTTGGGTTGTTTTTGAAGACGGTGATTCAGTCGCTTTAAAAGGACTATGGGGTCAGGCCCTGACCCATTGTACTCTGCTAACTTGATTGTTGATCGCCTCCTCACAAGCACTCTAAGTGCAAAAAATACGTAGACCATCTCATATTTTCTTCACCGCAAGAGAGCAAAATTAACAATAAGCTTAAATTTTAATCTTTATGGTGCAATCATGAAATTTGAAATTCAAGACATTGAAAATTGGCTTTTTAATATGAATGGTGCAACACCACCTAGTGGCGCAAAACTCCCTCATTCAAGACTTTACGGGCGTCAACAGCAGTTTTATGCACCTAAACAGGAAACGTCCTCTTTGGAATCTGTAGGTGATGGTGTTGTTTCTAAGCGCGTGCAAATTCATTCTGGTGGTGTAACGGATATAAGAATAGCGGCAGGAAAAAGGGGAGCTGTTGCCACATCAAATAATGGTGACTTACTGACTGGTTGTGGTTTTGCTGTTGCCAAAGCAATAATTAATGCAGCCGGTGCTGGATTGCAGACGGAAGTATATAACCGCTACGGCGTTCCTGGAGTCATGGAAACCCCTCAGTATGGTAAAGACAACTATGGTAAGAGTGAAGGCAGAGGGTATGCTATCAGTTGTGACTCTTATGACATGAGAGCTACTCATAATATCGATAAAATTGAAATGCTTACTGTTCCTTATTTAGTCGGTAAAGAAAACGAGGACGGTGTAGAAAACATGTACTATGAAGCTTTTGTTCATAACAAAGATTTAGATTACATGATAGTTCCTATGGCTGGTATGAGTCATCCTCTTCTCGAAAATAGCTCTGATAAAAGTGCTCGATTGACAATGAATGCTTTCGAAAGGTTCGTTCGTGATTATCCAGACTCAAAGCTAAATCTTGTATGTGCCATTTTTAATGATAAACAGGCAGAGGAAAATTATAAAAAGCACGTAGTTGCTAAGGATGCAATTTTAGCAAAAGAGTTAGAGGCTCAACATAAACAAAATCCTGTTCACGCTCAACCGGTTGTTGCTCATGTTAAACCAACTTCGTCAAGTCCAGTTGAAGAGAAAAGCGAAGGATCAAAATTTATACACCAAAGCTCTGATACTGATTATTTCGTTACTGGCGTTGAAAAGCATGGCAACGGTTATAAAATACATGGAGCAAATGACAAAGGTGAGCCTCGTTATGTCATTATCGACGAACAGGGAAATGCCAGAGGCCACAATGGTCCTCAGCTGGGTTATGTTGAAAAGCAATTGTTTACTAATAGGAAAGCAATTTTCAAACAGTATGGTATTGACGAACCGAAACCCCATCAGAAACAAGGTGCTCAGCAAGTAAATAAGTGGGCAAGTTTTAAAGAAGCTCATACCTTGCAGTCAAGCGCGGCAAAAGATAAAGCTGAGAATATCAAATGGGCAAATGTTGCAAATAAGTTGGGTTACCTTGATGCATGGGTTTTTGATGTTAAAGATTCCCACAAAGCGTTTTCTTTCAAGGATGGGAGTCAAGCAGCTCTTTTTGCAAAGAAATTTCCTCATGTAGCTACTTATCAAGAAGGAGACTATCATAAAGTTGTTTTAAATAAATCTCAGCTCAATAATCTTTTACAACCAGCTATAAAATCTAATCTGAGTCAACCAAACGTTGTTGCGGCTCAACCGAATGCGGGAATGCAATCTTTGTTTGAGAAATCTCAACATCAAGACAAGCAACGCAATATTCATTTAGCAGAAGCTATAAAAAAGGTTGGTTATAACAATGTAATGGTTTTCGATTGCAAAGATAGCAAAGGTTCACCCTACAAAGAGTTTTCTTTTAAAGATGGGAAGCAAGCAGCTGATTTTGCCAAGCTTGCTCATGCAGCTACTGCTCAGGCTGGAGGTTATCATCAGGTAATTTTAAGCAAACAGCAAGTTTTAACATTGCAACATAAATTACAAAGCCGCGAGGCTTTCCTACACTCATCTAAATTTGATGAGCATGTAACTGGATTTAAGGCAAAAACGAAAGAAATGAGCGCTAATACGAAAGAAAACGCCAATTATGCTAATGCCCATCCAATAGCTGCTCAATTTTGTTCTGGTTTGGAGGCTGCAGGTAGAAGATATTTAAAAACAGGTGATAAACAAGCCCTGAAATCTGAATGCCAACATCTCTGCAGTAAGGCAAGAAACTCCTCATTGAAAGATCACCGAGAATGGACAGGGGCGATTGCAAAATTTGTAATTGATGTTTTATCAGGCATAACGCTAGGACTAACGAATAGATTGAGTATGTTTACGAGAACTGATAGTGTTAAAAAAGTAGATGATTTCGAACAGACTGTTGTTAATAATCTATCTCTAAATTAACAAGCGCCGCTATTTTTCAAAACACTATGTTTATAGTTTTGAGGTGTTCTAGGTCCCGAAGATTTCCCGAAATAGGATTTTTGAAAAATCAGATATCGATCGTAATTTATTGATTCTCATGGTGGCCAGAGGCAGAATCGAACTGCCGACACGAGGATTTTCAGTCCTCTGCTCTACCGACTGAGCTATCTGGCCGCGAGAGGTTGCTATTAAACTCCGAGAACGTTTCCGAGTCAAGGGGAGTTAATTATTTTTTTTGTAAAAAATAATCCCTGGCAAAATGGTTGAATAACAGGCAATCGGAAAGAGCTAATTTTGCTCTATTTTTAGCGCTTGTGTTGTTCAGGGGAGACAAGAATGTCAGGTAGACTCCATCAAAGCGGCCCGCTCGATGTCATGGCTTTACTTCGCGTTTTGACGCAATTGCTTTTGATAAGCAACCGCAATCTGGGCTCCCAAGAGAGCGTTGTTTTTAATCAACTCAATGTTCGCTTTTAAACTTTGACCGGCTGTTAACTCAGTAATGCGTTCCAGCAAAAAAGGCGTAATCGCCTTTCCAGTGACCTGTTTAGCTTCTTTTTGTGCCTGCTTGATGATTGGAATGATTTTATCGACGGGTATTTCTGCCTGTTTGGGGATAGGATTGGCAATCACGATGCCGTTATTGATAGCGAGTTTGCACTGGTAATGCATTAAATTGGCAATGTCCTCAGGGCTATCGAGACGATGGACAAGCGGTATACCGCTTGAGTGGCTATAAAATGCCGGAAATTCATCAGTCTTGTAACCAACTACCGCAACACCATGCGTTTCTAACATTTCCAGTGTTTTGGGTAAATCGAGAATCGATTTTGCGCCTGAACAAATGACAGTGACTGGCGTGCTGGATAATTCAATTAAATCGGCTGAAACATCAAAGCTTTCATTAGCATGCTGATGGACGCCGCCAATGCCGCCTGTGGCAAACAGCGGCAAACCGGCTAAATTGGCACAAAACATCGTGGCGGCTACTGTCGTGCTGGCTGTTTTTTTACGACTTAAGACAAAGGCCAGATCTCGCCGTGATGCTTTGACGACTTCGTCGCAATTCGCCAAATGCTCCATGAGTTTTTGATCAATCCCAATATGAATTTTTCCTTGATAAAGGGCGATGGTAGCGGGTATGGCACCATTATCGCGAATGAGTTGTTCCACCGCAGCGGCAGTCGCTAAATTATCTGGATAGGGCATGCCGTGCGAAATAATGGTGGATTCCAACACCACAATGGGTTGTTGATTATTTAGTCCATCACGGACTTCTTTGCCAATATGCAACAACTCATGAAACATGGTGCTTAACCTTCTTCTTTGGGCACGAAACCGGATGGTATGGCTGATCCCTCACCAAAAAAATATTTTTGCATTTCATCATGAAGGAATTCACGTGCTTTCGGATCAATTAAACTCAAACGGTATTCATTAATAAGCATTGTTTGGTGAGACAGCCACATTTTCCATGCCTGCTTTGAAATATGATTAAAAATTCGCTCACCCAAGGGGCCAGGAAACGGCGCTTTATCTAATCCTTCGGCTTCCTGGTTTAATTTTGCGCAAAAAACATGTCTTGTCATAAGGGCCTTGACTCAAAATTGGTAAGAAGTCGATTATGCGGCAATGCTATTCTATCGGCAATGCTAATGATTAATCAGCACGGCATTTAGCTTGCGCCAGCATAATATGCTGCGAAAGCAATTGTTCTTGCTCCGCATTTAAATCTTCGAATTGTACCGCTGTCCGGTATTGAGTTTCACTATGGTATTGACTGTAAACAACGACTGCATCCAGCACAACAGGAATCATCTTGGGTTTCGTGTAAATGACGACTTTCATGTGCGTTTTTTCTTTAACCCGATCTTTGGTTTTAAACGACATGCCACCTAAACTAATATTGACTTTACGCAGGTGAATTTTATCGCCAATTAAAAGATGACGGGCAAGGTAATCAATTTTGGCGTTGATTAAATTTAAATAATGGGCCAGTGCTGGTTCCTGCAATGCAAGCGATTGAGTGAGCTCGGCCAACTCATAATCCAGACTTTGGAAGTATTGGGTGGTTTCCAGGTAGCGTTTGCCGTTTTGCCCCAATAACTCCTCGGTGATTGATTTATCAGAACACACTTCTCCGCTGGTTATTATCTTGTAATCGAAATAAACCTGGTCCTCAATGCGGAAGTGCTGACGTCTTTCATGTACAGGCATAATCACTCCATAAAATCCGTTTTATAAGAAGTTTTAAGGCCTCTTGGAATGTTGGATTGATCTGGGTTGGTGGGTAGGCATTGTTTGCCTATCGGCACCTCTAGAAATCCGCACATTGCCGGCTCTTATGTTAACTATAGACACAGATTTAGAGTGTTAGTGAAAAAAATGATAAAGAAGAGCAAAATTTTTATCAAAATGAAGACTATTTTGACTGCTACAGGACTGACGAAACGAATCGGGGCAAGGTAAATTGGCTGATTAGAAAGGACGTTCTTATCCGCTAACTGGATGAATTACAATAAAATTTCAACGAGGCGATGGCCATGTTCCTGCAAAATTCCTTAACGATAACCGAGATATTTGCTTAACAAGACCAACACCGTTAAATGAAGGGGGTAATAAGCATAGAAGAAATAGGGGATACGGGGGAAGGCCAGATCGAGTTTGGTCGCAAGAAGAATTATCGGGAAGGAGGCTAAGGCCCAGTTATTACCATTAAACCGGGCAATAAACACGCAAAAAAATACCGAGGCAATTAAAGCGGTCAGAGAGGGTTTTTTGCAATAGAACCAGCAAGAAAGGCAGAAAGCAATTCCCTGCCAGTTATATTCTACAAAAACACCGCCAATGAAAAATAAGAACACCGCCAGAATGATATTATCCGCCCCTCCTTTTTCATAAAGAAACATACAGAGTGCGGCGATAAAAAAACTAAACATAATATTAAAGGGATAGATATGCTGCAAATATCGCATTGCCATATAGGCGGGAGTGGCCAGCAAACCAAACAGGATTAAGCGTTTGAAAGCACGGCCGTAAGTGCCGTGGGCCAGCGCTTCAGGGCGCGCCAGATTGTAAGCAAAAATAAAAGCAAATAAGGGCATGGCTAATCGGCCTATGCTCAATGCGGTATAACTGCTGGTGTTCCAAAAGATTCGATTGATGTGATCAATAGTCATGGCCAGCATGGCCAACCACTTCATGGCTTCCAACGTACCGCTGGTAATTTTAAGTGAAGGAAGTGGATAAAAAATTCTCATTCTTGTCTTTGTGTTCAACAATCGCTTTCCTGCTTTTTTTGTCAAATCAACTAGGGTCTGTAGACCGGTCTACTCGCCAGGCCGAACAGCCAGCGCAACGTCAGCAAAACCCTAAGGGTTGGTTACATTTCGCTGGGTTGCCTGCTTATGGCTTGGTCCGCGCATCGCAACACCAACATTAGAAATGGAAACAGCCCCAATTATTAACGTAGCTTGTCAGGAAATACAATAGACTTTCTCGAAAACCTGGCAGGGAGAAGACTTGTTTCGTCGATACGGTTGTTCGAATCCCCATAGACTTGATGTGCCACCAGGACCATTCTGGTCATAAGAAACCTGAATTAGTAGCCCACTCACGAAATGATAAAAAATTATTCATTATTCTCCTTTGCAAGCATCAGCGATGACTATAATAAAAGTGGAAGAGATTTCTTTTTTTAATGCGATTTAGGCTGTGTAACAAACATGACTCGAGCGGTTAAGGAGGACTATAGGACGCATCAGTTTGAATGGGCTGCTATTGCTGGGCATAAGGGTTTGAATATTGAGCTTATTGAAGCCACTTGTTACAGCAAGAAATGAAGAAGGAATAGTAATTTAAATTAGCTACCTTATTTTAGGATGAAACATGAGTGAACATTATACGGCAAAAATGTATTGTGGAGCCGAAGAAATTGCCCATAAATCTGGTGATGATATTGAGCAATTATATGTATGGCTTTTGGCTGTCGCTAATGGCCCGAACGGAGGGAATCACGGCGAGATTATTGATAACGAAACACAGCAAGTGGTTCGGCAATTTAAAAAGCGATCAGTAGAGTAGGCATCGATAGCGCAGTTATAAGAATCTAAGCAAGATCACTAAAGTTAACTCGTTCGCAGTTGCGATAGACTATCCACAAAATCTGTGGATAACCTTGTGTATTGCCTGATGATGGATAGTCAATAACAATGAAGAATCACTTATTAGGCCATTCACACTATATCAACACAGCCTAAATTTCACTACAATAGGTTTTTATCAAAATTAAACCAAGTATGTTTAAGCCACTACCACTTTTCATTGGGCTACGCTATACGCGGGCTAAAAAACGGAATCATTTTGTTTCCTTCATTTCTCTCAGCTCCATGCTTGGAATTGCTATTGGCGTTATGGTGCTTATTACCGTTTTATCAGTGATGAACGGGTTTGATGAAGAAATCCACAAGCGCTTTTTTAGTATGGCCCCGGAAATTACGGTTAGCGGCTCCAATGGTAAAATCAGTGATTGGCCCAATCTTGAGAAAGAGCTTAAAACATTTCCAGGTGTTAAGGCGATTGCACCCTATGTCGGCGGTCAGGGCTTGCTTACGCACGAGGGACAAGTTTTACCTATCGTATTAACCGGTGTTCTTCCCGATCAGGAAGAGGCAGTCACCCATCTTCAGGATAAATTACTGGCTGGTAATGTGGCTAACCTTAAAAATTTTGGCGTTATTCTTGGTCGTGGCCTGGCTGATAATCTGGGTGTTATGCTTGGAGACAAAGTCACTATTATGATTCCCCAGGCAACCGTGACGCCTGCGGGCATGATTCCACGTTTCAAACGTTTCACCGTGGTCGGGGTTTTTTCTGCTGGAACCGGGTTTAATTTTGATACGAAACTGGCTTTCATTAACCTGCAGGATGCCCAGAAATTGTTGCAACTGGGGAATGATGTCACTGGGCTGAAGATGAAAATAGATAATATTTACAAAGCGCCAGCCATGTCTGATCAATTAGCTGAGAAACTCGGTGAGGAATATCAGATCGGTAATTGGACCCGAGAGTTTGGTGCTTTTTTCCAGGCGGTGAAACTGGAAAAAACCATGATGTTTCTCATTTTATTATTAATTATTGCCGTAGCTGCTTTTAACCTTGTCTCTTCTCTGGTCATGGTCGTTAATGATAAGCAATCAGAAATTGCGATACTCAGGACTATTGGAGCGACTCCTTCCACCATCCTGTGGGTATTTATTGTCCAAGGCATGATGGTGGGATTTGTAGGGACCTTGTTAGGGCTTCTGGGGGGGCTTCTGTTGGCATCGAATGCAACGACGATTGTTAATGCCCTGCAATCCTTCTTCAATACACAAATCCTGTCTTCAAATATCTATTTTGTGGATTATCTCCCTTCAAAAATTATGTTCAGTGATTTGTGGCAAATATGTGCTATGGCGATGTTAATGAGCTTTGTTGCGACGATTTATCCAGCCTGGCGTGCCTCAAAAACGGTTATAGCGGAGGCCTTGCATTATGAGTAAAATAATTTTCGATTGCCAAAATCTGCGTAAAACCTATCATGATGGTACTGCCTCAGTCGACGTATTGAAGGGAATCAATTTTACTATTAATCATGGTGACAGAGTTGCGATTGTAGGACCCTCGGGTTCTGGTAAAAGTACGTTATTGCATTTATTGGGTGGTCTGGATAAACCGACTGCCGGCCAAGTCCTCATGCAGGATGTTGATTGGCAAACACTCTCTGAGAAACAGCGTTGTAAAGTGCGCAATCATCGTTTGGGTTTTGTTTATCAATTTCACCATTTATTACCTGAGTTTACTGCCTTGGAAAATGTGGCGATGCCTTTATTATTGGCGGGCAAAGCAATTGCTGGTGCTCAGGAAGAGGCAGAAATAATCCTGAAGCAGGTAGGGCTTGCCAAACGACTCAGTCATAAACCGTCGCAATTGTCTGGTGGTGAACGGCAACGCGTCGCAATTGCCAGAGCGTTGGTACATCAGCCACAATGTGTCTTGGCAGACGAGCCTACAGGCAATTTGGATCATGCGACTGCTACCCAGGTTTTTGATCTAATGCTGCAATTAAATGAGAAATTAAATACAGCTTTGATTATAGTAACACATGACATACAATTGGCGGGCAAGATGGATAAAATCATGACTATTCAAGATGGTTTTCTTGCTTAACTTTACTCATCGATAACGGCGCGAAGCGTTTTCAATTGAGTTTGTATTCAATGTTGTGGAGATAGTTGTAATGTCAACAGGAAATGTTCCAAATTCAAAAGTGGTCAACAAGGTACTAGAACGTGTTAAAGGGCAAGACCAGAGAAATAATACCCCTGTGACTGCAGCACAGTGGCCCGCTCAGGGCGGTTTGTTCGGGAGAGTCAATCGTCCTGCTCCTGACGACCAGGAGCCGGCGGCAGATGCACCGGCGGCGATCGTCAATAGAAGATAACGTTAGTAATCGGCATGCCCTGGTGTGCGTGGGAAGGGAATAACGTCACGAACGTTACCAACCCCGGTCACATAGCTCACCAGGCGCTCAAAGCCCAAGCCAAACCCCGCATGGGGCACTGTGCCATAGCGGCGAAGATCCCGATACCATTGATAGTGCTCTTTATTGAGATTACATTCTTCCATGCGCTTATCAAGAATATCCAATCGTTCTTCACGCTGGCTTCCACCAATAATTTCTCCGATGCCAGGCGCTAACACGTCCATTGCTGCGACTGTACGTTCATCGTCATTCAGACGCATATAAAAACCCTTAATTTCTTGTGGGTAATTAGTAAGAATGACCGGCTTCTTACAAAGTTCTTCGGCAAGATAACGCTCATGTTCTGATTGCAGATCAAGCCCCCAGCTAACCGGGTATTCAAAGTTGCGATCTGCTTTTTCCAAGGCAACTATTGCATCGGTATAAGTCATGATTTCGAAATCAGATTGAACAATATGTTCCAGACGCTCAATACAACCGGGTGCTACGAATTGATTAAAGAAATCCATGTCATCCTGGCGTTCATCAAGGACGGTTTTACACAAATAACGCAGCATCTCCTGGCTGAGTCCGCAAATATCATGCAGGGTAGCGAACGCTATTTCAGGCTCTATCATCCAGAATTCGGCTAAATGGCGGCTGGTGTTTGAATTTTCTGCACGGAAAGTAGGGCCAAAGGTATAAACTTTTGACATCGCCAAACAGTAAGCTTCAACGTTTAACTGTCCAGAAACCGTTAAAAAAGCTTCGTGGCCAAAAAAATCTTTCGTAAAATCAACCTGGCCTTGCGCTGTTTTAGGCAAGTTAAGTAAATCTAGCGTACTGACGCGAAACATTTCGCCAGCGCCTTCACAATCACTGGTGGTAATAATAGGCGTGTGGATCCAAAAATAGCCGCGTTGGCGGAAGAACTGATGGATTGCCTGGGCTAAACAGTCGCGAATACGGGTTACAGCGCTGATGGTGTTAGTCCGTGGGCGCAAGTGCGCGACTTCACGTAAAAATTCAAGCGTATGCCGTTTGGCCTGAATCGGGTAGCTGTCAGGATTTTCTACCCAACCAACGACTTCAACCTGTTCGGCCTGGATTTCAAAAGACTGGCCTTTACCTTGCGACACAACTAATTTGCCAGTGACAATGATCGAACAGCCAGCAGTCAGTTTCAGAATTTCATGTTGGTAGTTTGCAATCGTGTCGCTGACAACAACTTGAATTCCGGCAAAGCAAGAGCCATCATGCAAATTGATAAACGATAAACCTGCTTTTGAGTCACGTCGTGTTTTTACCCAGCCGCGGACAGTGAGTGTTTCATCAACACTGACTTCCCCATCCAGGCATTGTTTTATTGCATATACCTCTGTCATGATGTACTCCGAAAACATAAAATAGTCATTAGATTTGTTTACTGCAGACAGCTGCTATTGTAATGTCCGCGCCTCAGGCACTTGCAAGCGAGCGCAATTTCAACAAACCTGGTTGCATCCCGCTATACTAAAGAGCAAGGTAAGCAACAATAAAAACTCGATAATACACTAAATGAAAACAATGGGGGAACCTATGTTGCGAGGAGTTGTACTGTTTTTACTATTTTCATGGCCATTTTACCTCGTTGCCCAAGATACAGAATTAAAATTTTATCGTCCTTTTGGTGAGGTCAATCAGCAAGTGCCGTTGGTAGTTAAAGAAGAAGTGAAAGGCCAATGTTGGCAACAATCAGCACGCATCAAAAGAGAAGATGCCTGGCGTTGTGTCGTGGGGGATAAAACCTATGATCCCTGTTTTGTTAAACAATTTGGTTCGTATACACAGGCTTTATGCCCTCAATCGCCATGGATAGGGGATAGTGTGCAAATCGATCTGCCTGCTGCAGTGGATAATAGCCAGCATATGGAATTGAATATGGCAGAGACTTTTCCCTGGGCTCTTGAGCTAACAACGGGAGAAAAATGCCAGGCTGTGGATGAGGGCGATTTTTTTGATGGTTTACCAGTACGTTATCACTGTGATAGTCAAACCGTATTACTCGGTCATATCCAGCGTTGCAAAGCCAGTTGGAGTATCTTGCAGCGTACGCCATCCGGGGTGTCCACCGCCTGGGTGGCAAAGGCATGGTTTTAAATGGTATTCTGATGGGGTTAAATTCGGGGGTGTTTGGATTTGCCGGGATAGTAGAAAAGATAAATACCCTATAATGAAGAGGTAACCACTGTTTATGGAGTGAACTATGTTTACAGCGCTGTTCCATTCTCTTATTTTCTCTCAAATTTTAGGTCTGTATTTTATTATTGTGGCTATCATTATGATGATTAGAATTGATTTTTATCGTCATTTTATAATGAATTTGAAAGCAGGCAGTGGTGTTATTATTTTGGCTGCATCCTTTTCTTTGATAGTGGGATTAATGTTAGTTGTTGTGCATAATATCTGGGTTTTAGAGCCGCAGGTTATCATTACCCTGCTAGGTTGGCTGTTGGTTATCCTGGCAGTACTATGGCTTTCAATACCGGAAAAAATGACGCACTTCAGTCGATTGGTCTACAGTGGGAAAGGCTATTATGTGCTTGTTCTTTTCACGCTGTTTATTGGTATCCTGTTACTTACCAAAGGATTTTACCATTATATATAACGCTATCCCTTTACGTTAGCGAGAGAGATTAGCCTTCCTGTTTCATCCCCTCACTCATAAGGGGCGGCATCCCTGAATGGCGTCAGGCTAAGGCAATGGGCATTGATCTCATTAATAATCGGGTAATTAGCCATCGAAAAACCGAAACGATTGGCGTTATAGACTTGGGGAATAAGGCAAATATCTGCCATGCTCACTTCATTACCATAACAGAGTTGAGTTTTGTGGGGGATTGCTTGTAATCGCGCCTCTAAAGCATCGAAACCAAGTTTTAACCAATGATGATACCAATCCTGGATTTGTTGCTCATCCGCTTGAAATTGTTCGCGCAAGCGCGTTAGCACGCGTAAATTATTCAGTGGATGCATATCACAGGCAACAGTTAATGCCAGGCTTCTGACTTGCGCTCGACCTAAAGGATGCTGTGGTAAGAGCGGCGGTGCGGGATTCATTTCATCTAAATACTCAATAATGGCTAAGGATTGACTGATAATATGCCCATTTTCATCTAAGGTGGGGACCAGCCCCTGTGGGTTCAGTTGTAAATAATCAGGATGTCGTTGTTCACCGCCATGATTAATCAAATGCACAGCCAGTGTTTCATAACTAATATTCTTAATATTTAAAGCAATACGTACGCGATAACTGGCAGTGGATCGATAATAATCATAGAGTTTCATTGTTCTGGCCCTTTGTAACGAGTGACGGTTTGCTCAATAGCCCCAAAGAGGGACTGCCCTTGTTGATTCAGCATTTCGATACGAATCGTATCGCCATATTGCATAAAGGGGGTGTGTGCTTTGCCTTCGGCAATTATTTCAAGCATACGCTTTTCGGCAATACAGGAAGACCCTTTACTGCGATCCACATTGGAAACAGTTCCAGAGCCGATAATTGTTCCAGCAGCCAAATACCTTGTTTTTGCGGCATGAGCAATTAACTCCGGGAAGGAAAACGTCATATCAACACCGGCATCAGGTTGACCAAATAATTGCTTATTAAGATGGCTGAGCAAGGGTAAATGAACACGCTGGCCATCCCAATGCTGCCCTAATTCATCAGGCGTAATGGCTACCGGAGAAAAACTGCTGGCAGGCTTTGACTGAAAAAAACCGAAGCCTTTGTTTAATTCACCAGGAATGAGGTTACGTAGAGAAACGTCATTAACCAGCATAAGCAATTTGATGTGTTTGGCCGCCTGTTTAGGGTCTACGCCCATGGGAACATCATCGGTAATCACGGCCACCTCCGCTTCAAAATCAACGCCATAGGCTTCATCAGCGACTAATATGGGGCCTGTTGGATCAAGAAAACTGTCGGAACCTCCCTGGTACATCAGGGGGTTGGTCCAAAAATCGGCAGGCATTTCTGCCCCCCTGGCTTTCCTTACCAACTCCACATGATTGACATAAGCACTGCCGTCAGCCCATTGATAAGCCCGAGGCAATGGGGAGGCAAAGTCATCCGGGTTAAAAGCGAAAGCCGAATGACTCTGTCCTTCATTAAGCGCCTGATAGATGTCCTGCAGAGGTTTTTCCACCGCCGGCCAGTGTTCTATGGCAGACTGCAGGGTTTTAGCAATATGACCAACTTGAATTGCCTGGGTCAATGCTTGATTAACAACACATAATTCCCCGTCGCGACAATGGGCTGTTCTTAAGCTGGCTAATTTCATAATAGTCTCTCAATGGGTTTCTTGTAAGGTGCCTCTTTTAATTTGATCGCGCTCGATGGCCTCAAACAAGGCTTGGAAATTACCCTCGCCAAAACCCTGGTTACCACGACGTTGAATAATTTCAAAAAACACAGGTCCAAAGATATTTTCGGTGAAAATCTGCAGTAATAAGCCTGCTTTGGCATCTTTTTCACCATCAATCAAAATGCGTTCTTGCTGCAACTTTGCCAAAGGTTCTTTATGCCAGGGAATGCGGTGATCGACCATTTCATAATAGGTATCGGGAACATCAAGAAAAGCCACGCCATGCTCTCTCAAGGTATGGACTGTCGCATAAATGTCTTCTGTATTAAGGGCGATATGTTGAATGCCTTCGCCACGGAATTCATGCAAGAATTCTTCAATCTGTGATTGATCGTCTTTGGACTCATTTAAAGGAATTTTAATTTTGCCGCAGGGGCTGCCTAACGCTCTACTAATAAGGCCGGTCATCTGTCCTTTAATATTAAAAAAACGAATTTCGCGGAAATTAAAAATCGATTCGTAGAAATGGGCCCATTTATCCATATTACCGCGATAAACATTATGGGTTAAATGATCGATAAAGGTTAAACCACACCCATGAATGGCTTGGGTCACGATTGGTTTGTGTTGCCACTCATCAGCAAAAGGATGGTGTTGCTCATCCACAAAATAAATCACGCTACCGCCAATCGCCTGAATAGCAGGCAAATGATGATCGGCATGTTTGCAATCCTGGAATGGGGTCGCACCATGTTTTAGGGCGTAGGCATAGGCTGCCTGCACATCGTGCACGCGAAAGCCCATGGCACAGGCGCCAGCTCCATGAGTGGCGGCATGCTCTTGTGCCTGACAATCACTGGCAGCATTGACTATAAATTGAATTTGTCCTTGCTGATAAAGCGTAATGTCCTGATTTTTATGGGTAGCAACAATTTCGAAACCCATTTCACTAAATTGTTTATGTAAAAAGGTTTTATCAGGACCGGAGAATTCTAAAAAAGCAAAACCGTTTAATCCACAGGGATTGTTGGTACTATTTTCATTCATTGCCTAACTCCTTGTTAGTCTATAGTCCATCCAGAACTAAGGACGTGGTTTGACTAAAAATAATCCGTCAGCAATCGCTAACAAACTGATATACACGCGGTCATCTTGTTTTAAAAATTCATTAAGCCGGCGAATTTCGCGGGTTTGTCCCCCGGTTTCTTGTTTATCGATTACTTTACCATCCCAAAAAATGTTGTCTATGGCGATGAGGCCTTGAGGGCTAACTAATTGAAGCGCCAGTTCATAATAATTCAGGTAATTGGTTTTATCCGCATCAATAAAAATAAAATCAAAACTATGGGCATGGCCTTGCTGTAGTAACTCCTGCAATGAATTTAAGGCCGGCCCCAAGCGCAATTCTATTTTTTTATCCTGTTTGGCTTCATGCCAGAAAGGAAAGGCTTTTGCTGTCCATTCGGCATTAATATCACAGGTGATGACCTGCCCGTCATCTGGTAAGGCCAATGCCATCGCCAAGGCACTGTATCCGGTGAAAGTGCCCAGCTCAAGTACTTTACGGGCATTAATCATGCGCAATAAAAACTGCATAAATTGGGCTTGTTCAGGCGACACTTGCATATTGGCAAGCGGTAGTTTTGCTGTTTCCTCCCGCAATGCGTGCATGACTGGATGTTCCCGTAAAGAAACATCCAGCATGTAATCATACAGAGCAGGGGTTAGACTTAAATGCTTCATCAATAAACCTTCTCTCTAAACCATAACCTCTGAGCCAGAGGTTATCGGTTTTAAGGGAATTAAGCCAGTTTCTCCTGGGCTAAGGTATCTGCTATTTCGCTGGTAGGACGATTTTCCTGTTGTGAACGAGTAAAAATCTGTAGCAACGCTGTACCAATACCATCAATTTGTTGGTTAACCTGATGTTCCGGGGTATGTAAATATTTACTGGCTGCAAAGATTAATCCGCCGGCATTAATGACATAATCGGTCGCATAGAGAATACCTTTATCATGCAACAGTTGGCCATGATAGCTATGGGCCAATTGATTGTTCGCAGCACCAGCAACAATAGGGGTTTGCAATTGGTTGATAGTGGTGTCATTGATGATAGCGCCCAGGGCACAAGGTGCGAAGACATCACAAGGTACTTTATGGATACTTTCAGTGGGAACTGCAACAGCACCGAATTCACGTACGGCAAGTTCAACAGCCGCGCTGTTAACATCGGCTACCGTTAATTGGACGCCTAATTCATGTAAATGCCCTGCTAACAGATAACCAACATGCCCTAAACCCTGGATAGCAACGTGCAAACCATTGAGATGGTTTTTACCTAACTTGAATTCTACTGCAGCCTGAATCCCTCTTAATATGCCTTTGGCAGTAGAAGGGGACGGATCGCCATTATGGCTTGACAAACTGGCGACATAAGGGGTGTGTTGAGCAATAATATCCATGTCACTTAATACTGTTCCACTGTCCAAAGCTGTGATATACCGTCCACCCAACTGGTTAACAAATCGACCAAAAGAATGCATATAAGCTTCGCGATCGAACGGTTTAGCCGGTTTGATAATCACCGCTTTTCCGCCACCCAATGGGAGGTTAACCGAGGCGGCTTTATAGCTCATTCCTCTTGCCAGGCGCATCGCATCAAGGATGGCACTTTCCGTATTGGGATATTCAATAAAGCGACAGCCACCCAGCGCAGGGCCAAGTTTGGTATTATTAATAGCAACAATCGCTTTCATGCCCGTTTCACTATCCACTTTAAAATGTATATCACCAAATCCGTGTGAAAGTGCGTAATCAAGAAAATCACCTTGCTCGGTGACAAGTGATTCATTTTTTTTCATTGTGTCAACGGACATCATTTTTAAAAACTCCCTTGGTATTCTCGTGCACATGTTATAGACCGATTTGAATTCTAAATCAATGGAAGTTAGCGTTATAAACGAATTGGAAGCAGTCCATGCATGGTGTACACTGGTTTCAGGACTTAAATTTCGGAGACATGAATGAAAAGACTAGCTGGGATGCTTGCTTTGACATTGGCTGGTGATTTGTCCTATGCCATCACACCGCCGAAGATGATGTTGGATAAGGTCATGTATCAGGTGTCTGCTAAACAATGGGTGACCACCAAGACAGCCTTGTTGACGGTTAATATCAATGCCACGTTAACGAATGCGGATTTGGTTAAAGCCCGTGCTGAAATCATGTCTAACCTGGCTAAAATTGCTGGGGGAGAATGGCATTTAACGCAGTTTGATCGCTCTCAGGATAGCTCTGGTCTGGAAAAACTCTATGTGGCTGCGCAGGCTCGCGTACCACAGGCAAGTTTGACTGATATTTACAAAAACGCCAAAAATGTGAGTAAGCCTGGTGCAACTTATGACATCGGCGCTGTGGAATTTAAACCCAGTCTGGAAGAAATTCAGCAAATTAAAGCGCAGTTGCGTCAGCGCTTGTATGAAGAAGTAAAAACAGAAGTAGGGCAACTCAATAAGGTTTATCCTAATCAGAATTACAGCCTTAATCGCTTAATTTTCCTGGACGGTGAGGTCGCAACACCACAGCCTCGGGCTTATAAGGAAGCGAATACCATGTTTACCGCGGCAGTTGCTGCCCCTGCGCCTGCACTGACCGTCAGCAATGAATTGGTAATGAGTGCACTGGTGGAGTTGGCGTCCAATAGACAAGAGGGTAATACAGTTGCAAACACAAGTAATTGAGAGGGTAATTGGCCATCGCGGCGCGGCAGCGTATGCTCCGGAAAATACCCTGGCTTCCTTTGATAAAGCCTTAGCCTTAGGTTGTCGCTATGTTGAGTTTGACGTTATGTTAAGCGCGGATGGCGAACCTTTTGTTTTCCATGATGAAAGCCTTAAGCGAACCACCAATGGTAAAGGGGATTTGGGTCGAGTCGAGGCAGAGTATTTACAATCGCTCGATGCAGGCCGCTGGTTTTCCAGCAGTTATTCTGGCGAAAAGATTCCGCATTTTCGTGATGTGTTGCAATGGTTAACGTTTACTGATGTCAAAGCCAATATTGAAATAAAACCTTATCCTGGCAGTGCTGAGCAAACAACGGCTGTTGTTCTGGCTCATATCCATCGCTACTGGCCCCGCGGTAAACCCTTACCGCTGGTATCCAGTTTTGAATTGTCCGCATTGACTCTATGCCGTACACTCGCCCCGGAAATGCCTTTGGGTTTACTTTTAGATGAGTGGGATAAAAACTGGTTAAAAAAAGCCAAAGACCTGCAATGTTATTCTGTGCATGTTAATAAACGGGCTCTTAGCGCTGCTCGAGTCAAGCAGATTAAAGAGCAAGGTTATGTCTTGTTTGTTTATACGGTGAATCGCAAAAAGGTGGCAAACAAGCTTTTCGATTGGGGTGTTGATGCGGTGTTTAGCGATTATCCTGATCTCCTGTCATGCCGCTAGATTTCTTACGAAGCTCTACTGCAGTGTTGTATTGCTTCGTTGGCAGCGTGTTCGAATCGTCATGGGCTCATAGGTCAATGCCGGTTATGTGCTCTATTTTCCCCTGCCCAACGCCTAAGGCAGTGCGTTTCAAAAGACGTTTATTAAGTCTCTTCTCCGTATTATTTTTTTTAATTCCCTTCAGTAGTTCAGCAAAAACCGACCTGGTGATGTGGTACTCACTTGCCGGGCATTTGGGTGCTGAAGTGAAGCGTTTGGCAACGGATTTTAATCATAGCCAAAATGATTACACGGTAAAGCTGGTTTACAAAGGAGAATACATCGAGGCGATCACAAGTTTTGCGGCGGCTTTTCGCGCTAAACAACCGCCAGCCATCGTACAAGTTTTTGAGGTGGGTACCGCGACCATGCTTTATCCATCAGGCATTATCAAGCCTGTGGATGAGCTGATGCAGGAACAAGGGTTTAATCTCCCCAAAGACCATTTTCTACCGGCGTTGCGTGCTTTTTACAGTGAAGAAAACCGCTTGCTGGCGATGCCATTTAATACCTCTATTCCGGTTATATTCTACAATGCCGATGCTTTGGCGAAAGCGGGCTATTCCGTGTTTCCAGAGACTTGGGATGAGATGGAAGTTCTGGCTGCGGCATTAAGGAAGGCTGGTTATGCCTGTGCTTATACAACCGCGTATCCTGCCTGGGTGCAAATAGAATCCTTTTCTGCTATTCATGGTTTGCCAATGCTTGATGCAGAACGAGCGGTAGTGAGTTATAACAATCCAGCGATTATCAGGCATCTTGAGCGATTAAAGAAATGGCAGCAAAAGCATTATTTTGAATATGGTGGGCGTACCAGTGACGCAACCGTTTTATTTACCAGTGGCAGATGTCCTTTATTCAGCCAGTCATCGGGTGCTTATAATAGTTTATCCGAATTGGTCAGTTTTCGTTTAGGGGTAGCTGCGCTACCACTGGATACACAAGTTAGTTCAAGACGCTACAATAATGTGACAGGGGGGGCTGCTTTGTGGGCAGTTGCAGGCCAGAAAGCAGAGGTTTATCGGGGTATTGCTGCATTTTTTGCTTATATTGCCCAACCTAATGTACAGCAGCACTGGCATCAAGAAACGGGTTATTTACCGTTGGGAATTAGTGGTGTTTATGCCGGGTTGGCACAAGAAAGCCAACATCCTGTGCTTAGGCTTGCCCAGGCTGATTTAATGGGGCAACAGGCTAAACAGGCAAGAGTTAATTTTGGTCCCCAGAATCAAATTCGGGCTATTAATGATGAGGCCTTGGAAGCCATCTTTTCTGGCATAAAAACCCCTGCTGAAGCGGTTCGAGACGCTGAAAAACACGCTAATTACGCGCTGATGCGCTTTGTACGCATTACGAAGGAATAACGCTCGCTCTGTCAGCCTCAATGTGCTTCAACGAGAACAAGCGTTGGTTGCAAATTAAAAACTGGGCTTGTAGTAAGCCGGATTATCAGGAAAAATTTCACCTGCTTCCATTTGTTCTTCAAGTGTCGGGAGGGGCAGTGGATAATTGAGAGCGTGTTTTCTTTCATTAATAGCTTGCCTCAGTGTTTGTTGGTCTTGCTGAAGGCTGTTTTGTATCTCTGCAAGGTAGTCATTAATAAATTTAACCTGCGTTGGTGTCAGTTTTTCGTTCTTAAACTGCAAGAGAATATTACGCTCCAAACTAACATGGAGTTGTACATAGTTAGTCCATGTTCGCTCTATTCCACGCATAATAATCTCCCTGCGCGGATCGTAATGCCCTACGGAGGCTAAAAATTTTTCAAAGAAAGGCACAATTGCGGTGTTCCAAAGATTATTGAATGACGCAAAATGTTGTTCAAATAATTCGTTTTTCATGGAGGTAACTCGGCAATTGGAAGGGGGCAGATAATAACAAAAATCAAAAAAAGATCAAATTGGCATTTATTTGATTATCATTTTTATCTTCAGGATGCCAGCCTAGTAGGGGGAATTCGAGTTTTTATTCAAAACTGATACTATGATAGATGGCATTGTCAGGAAAAATTTGATTAGCCTCGATCTGTTCTTCAAGAATCGGCATAGGTAGTGGATTATTGAGTTGCCTTTTCCTTGCTTGCACAATTTGGTTAAAGGTCTGTTTATCGTCTGTAAGACTTTTTTTCATGAAAGTAACCAGTTCATTATAGCGTGCCTTTTGTTGAGGGCTTAATTCATCTTCTACCACTTTTAATTCCGTATAAATTTTTTCTGCTAGATTTCGATGCAGATAAGCATAGTGAGTCCATCCTTGCTCTACATATCTAAAAATCATGGGACTGCGTGGATCGCAGGTTTTAATATAGTCCAGGAAATTATTGTAGTAAGGAACGATTATTTTATTCCATTCGTTTGCGCATTCATCAAATTTTTGGTCGAATAATTCATCACTGTACATCGTTGGTTTTCCGTTACTAATGAAAAAAGCGCCTATGGTAACAAGAAATAAAAAAAGTGCACATGCATTTTATTGGTTAAAAATAGTTGGTGAGGGTTTTTGATTGGCAGTGCTTAGAGATTGTTTGCCGGTCGTTTGCCCAGCTAAAATGGCAATCTTATTGAGGGCATTGCCCTGGAGCAGGAGGAGGAAATAATGCGCAATTATTTATGGAAAATTAAAAAAATCATTTTATCCATGTTGGGTCATAAAACGGTTGGCGCAAGGGCTTTGGTTATTAATGACGACAAGGTGTTATTAGTTAAACATAGTTATACGCCCGGCTGGTATACCATTGGCGGCGCAGTGGAAAAAGGGGAAACACCGGTAGAAGCGGTTCAACGAGAACTCCTTGAAGAGGTGGGCGTGAAGTGTTTAACTTTGCCCAAATTATTCAGTGTTTACCATAATCATCGAGAAAGAAGAGATGACTATGTCGTGTTTTATCTCGTCGATAAATTTGAAAAAAAATGGGTTAGTTCGGCCGAAATTTTGGATGCGCAATGGTTTGAACTACAGGCACTTCCGCACGACATTTCGCCTGCTACGCAGCGTAGAATTGACGAATATATTGGGACTCGCAAAGTGGACGAGCGCTGGTAAGTTTAGATTGTTGGCTTTCCGGCGCAGGATCAAGTCGTCCTTTTCCGGGAAAGGACACCAAGTCTGTCCCGTGCCCAACCCGGTTCTTAACCGTTTTCGATTACTTTCTTAACACTCTGTTAATAATTTACAGTTTATAATGCTCCCTTATTCGTAGAAACACGATAGGAAAGCTGTATGCCTATTACCGTCACTATTCCTCGTCCTCCTGTTACTATTCTCGTTTTGAGAGGGGATGGTATCAAAGGAGTGGGTTATGTGGGTGCCTTACAAGTTCTCAACGAAAAAAAGGTAATACCCAATTTAACGACTGTGGCCGGAAGTTCGGCCGGTGCGATCACCGCGATGCTGATAGCGCTGGGATATAGTCAACAAGAAATTGAAGAGGAGTTGAGGACCCTGGATTTCAGTCGATTCATGGATCATCCTAATACCTTTCTTAATCGTGTTACCGGGGGTGTTTTTTCTGGATTGAAAGGGCTTTTGGGCTACAAACACGGGTTTTATCAGGGAGAAATATTACGCCAGTGGTTGGAAGAGAAAGTAGAAGCAAAACTCGGTAAAAAGAACGCCACTTTCCAGGATCTGCAAAATGCAATTAAAACTAATCAGGAAGAACAAAATTTAAAGAAAAAAAATCAGTTTAAAGAATTAATTGTTACCGGAACCAATTTGCAAACTGAAAAAACGGATATTTTTTCTGCGGCGACAACACCTGACTTGCCCATCGCCCACTCAGTACGAATTTCCTCGTCAATTCCTGCTTTTTTTGAAACAGTTTATATTAATAAGAAAACCGGTCAGGTTGAGCACGACATGACTGCTGAAAAAGCAAAAGATCCCAACTATGTCCCTTATGTGGATGGTGGGCTATTAGATAATTTTCCTATCGAATACTTGTCCGATGAGCGATATGCTTCCTTATATGAAATAAATAATGGCATTAATCCCAGTGTGTTGGGGTTACGGATTGATAGTTCTTTTGAAACCAATGCTATTTGGAACAAAACTTCGAAAAAATCCCAGGAATGGGATTTGTGGCGCTGGTTGCAGGCTGTTATCTCAAGTCCAATGGAAGATACGCACAAATTGGATAAATATGGGTTTCAGATTATTTCAAGTAATGATCTGAATATTAGTGGTACTGATTTTGCGCTGAGTAAAGAAGGTAAAGAACGCTTGATTCAAAAAGCAAAAGAAGCCACTGCCGCCTATTATGACAATTATATTGAAGGCAGTGCTTATGAAATACTGACTTTCAAGACCAAAGAAGAGCTGGAATATCACTATAATGCTGCGAAAAATGAATTAACCTATCTTGAAGGCTTAAAATCATTTCGCTCTCTGAAACCAGATGAAGAACGAAGAGCCAGCTATTTAAATGACATTTTAATCCCTGCTTATAACAAAACATTGGATACTTTGGTTGATTCTGAGAAAGAAGCCTTTTCAGGAGACTTGGCGCCTTTGGGCAAAGAGCAATCTTTTGTGCCAGAGACCCCCAAGGCCGCCCCTGTATCATTAAAGCAACTTCCTACTTTTTTCCAACCTCTTCAGGCCAAAGCAGTATCGCTTGTTGAACTGGAGAGAAGCGAGGTTGTCTCCGCAGCGCCAGCGGCGTAGGTCGGGCCAGAAGCCTACTCTCCGGATGTCTAAACCCGTTTTCAGTTTGGCTCGGGAGTAAATACCTTGATTACGCTACACTCCATCAAGGCTACGGACGACTGACTGGTTGATGGTAGCCTGGGTGCAAGCCGCAGGCTGTAACCCGGGATTTTCTACTATTACAATAGAGGCTGCATAAACACACTTAAATCCGGTCTTTCCCGCATGCGGTATTAATAACAATAGTAGCCTTGATGGAGTGTAGCGTAATCAAGGTATTTATTTAGCTTAATTCTTTAATTAATATTCTCCAATCCAACCTATCAAAGGAAGATAGCATGGTGAATTATCGGAGAAGTTTCATTCCCGGAGGCACTTTTTTCTTTACAGTGACACTGAGAAATAGAAAATCATGCCTCTTGGTAGATCACATTAATTTATTGAAAGACGCCGTTCAAACGGTTAAAGGGCAACATCCTTTTCTGACCAAAGCCTATGTGGTTTTACCTGACCATCTTCATATAATTTGGCTGTTGCCCCCAGGGGATTCGGATTACTCTCAACGGTGGAAAAAAATTAAGGCTCTGTTTTCAAAATCAATCCATAAATCGGTTTTACCCTTAATGAGAACAAGACACAATGAGTATTGTCTTTGGCAGCGTCGGTTTTGGGAGCATGCTATTAACGATGAAACAGATTTTGAAAATCACGTCAATTATATTCATTACAATCCCATTAAACATGGCTTAGTGGAGTCTTTGCATCATTGGCCTTATTCCTCGTTTCATTATTATGTACGTAGTGGGCGATTATCTAAAAATTGGGCTAACTCGATCCCTGAGCCAATAGAGAAGTTTGGGTTTGGGGAATAAATACCTTGATTACGCTATGCTCCATCAAGGCTACTGACGACTGACTAGTTGATGAGTAGCCTGGGTGCAAGCCGCAGGCTGTAACCCGGGATTTTCCGCTATTACAATAGTAAATACCTTGATTACGCTATGCTCCATCAAGGCTACTGACGACTGACTGGTTGATGAGTAGCCTGGGTGCAAGCCGCAGGCTGTAACCCGGGATTTTCCGCTATTACAATAGTAAATCCCTTGATTACGCTACGCTCCATCAAGGCTACTGAATGACTGGTTGATAGGTAGCCTGGGTGCAAGCCGCAGGCTGTAACCCGGGATTTCCACTATTACAATAGTAAATACCTTGATTACGCTACGCTGCATCAAGGCTACTGACTACTGACTGGTTGATGAGTAGCCTGGGTGCAAGCCGCAGGCTGTAACCCGGGATTTTCCGCTATTACAATAGTAAATCCCTTGATTACGCTACGCTACATCAAGGCTACTGACTGACTGGTTGATGAGTAGACTGGGTGCAAGCCGCAGGCTGTAACCCGGGATTTTCCGCTATTACAATAGTAAATATCTTGATTACGCTACGCTGCATCAAGGCTACTGACGACTGACTGGTTGATGGGTAGCCTGGGTGCAAGCCGCAGGCTGTAACCCGGGATTTTCCACTATTACAATAGTAAATACCTTGATTACGCTACGCTGCATCAAGGCTACTGACTACTGACTGGTTGATAAGTAGCCTGGGTGCAAGCCGCAGGCTGTAACCCGGGATTTACTACTATTACAATAGAGGCTGCATAAACGCACTTAAATCCGGTCTTTCCCGCATGCGATATTGATAAACAGCATAAAAGGCAATGACGTTCTTCAAGTAATTGCGTGTTTCATGCCAGGGAAGGGTTTCAATCCAGATATCGATTTGTTTGGGTGGATGGTTTCTAAGCCAATAATTCACTCGACTAGGACCAGCATTATAGGCTGCCGCGATTAACACGGGATGTCTATTAAAACGATTGGCTAATTGTTTTAAATAGGCAACACCAATGTTGATATTTTTTTGAAATAAAAACAGCTGATCTTTATCGCCATAAGCAATTTTTTCGCGTTTTGCTACCACCTTTGCGGTAGCAGGCATCACTTGCATTAGACCTCGGGCACCCGCTGGTGAAATGACATCCCGACGAAAACCGCTTTCCTGCCGAATAATGGCATAGATAAATTCACGGGGAATTTGGTAATTTTTAGCATATTGGCTAATAGTGGGTTGATACGCCAAGGGAAAGCGTAACACCAATTGATTATTTAACTCGTCGGTATTGCTTAAATAAACTGATTTACCATGCCACTGCAAATTAGTTGCGATCCAATATATCAGGGCACTCTTATCCTCTTTGGGGAGTTCGCTCATAAAATCATTGAGGAGCCTCGCGGCTTGTAACTCCTGTTTGGATTGATAGAGGTATTTAATATTATCTGTAATGGGTTGGTAGGGTTTTAAGATAGCCATATTGGATATTGGCGGCTCATTTTCAAAGCTTGGAGCCTGATTTAACCGCAGGCTGGCAAGGAAACCATAGTAATTCCTTGATTTTGCAACGGACTTATAGAGCGCTTGGGCTTGATCTTTTTTCCCTCTGGCTTCCAGGGCGCGGGCCAACCAATATTGCCAGCAAGGTTTATCTTTGTCAGGCGAATGATTGATTAGGTACTCCACTTTAGACCATTGCTGGCGCTTAAGCGCGTAACGGATTTGCCAATCAAGCAGAACGTCGTTGTAATAAGCCGGGTTTATTTTGTTAAACCAGTATTGCGTATCTTCATGATTACGCATCGCTTTATAAAGTGCCAAATGCGCAAGAAAAGCTTGTTGTTGCGGTTTGGTCAATAATTTTTTAGTTTTGATATGTTGCCAATATTTAATGGCTTGATCCATGTTAATGGATACCAGCCTCTTTAAACCATAAAGATAGAAATAATCGTGCAACTCACCAATCTCAAGCTGAGTAATACGGGACGGACTCTGGTAAATAGCGGCCAGTAATTGTTCGTCTTTGAGACGAGGCTGTTTATATTGTTTCAGTAAATAGCGGGCT
The DNA here is from genome assembly GCF_900452385.1 of Legionella donaldsonii. NCBI lineage: Bacteria > Pseudomonadati > Pseudomonadota > Gammaproteobacteria > Legionellales > Legionellaceae > Legionella > Legionella donaldsonii. The sequence goes on from NZ_UGOA01000001.1 coordinate 1,095,242, forward strand.
AAAGGCAGATTGCGCTTGTCGAGTGCCAGGATAATTCGCTGAGTAATCAGTGTTTCATCAAAACTGTCGCTTTTCACCAGCAGGTTAAATAGCTCATTGCAAGCAGAGGGTTGAGAGCTTCCTGATAGCCATAAAGGCTTAGTCGCTTCCAGAGCCTCTTGGGTTTTTCCTTCATAATAGGTTGCCAGGAGGTTATAACACTGCAGATTAATATCGTTTGAGTTTTGATAATGCTTAAGGTAATTGGGCCAATCTTTTTGATGGGCTAAGTGGTATAGCCATCTTTCACGTAATCTTTTGGCAAGTGGTGTATCGCTGTCAATAAATGCATAAAAATCGGGACCCGGCTGTACAGGCAAGTTTTGGCTCCACTGTGTATAAGCCATAAACCGGTTTAAATACGCCTCACCCGATAAAGCATGAATTACCGCTGATGAATACATCAGGATTAAAAAAAATAATACTTTTTTCATAAGCTCTCAGTTACCACAATTGAGGATCCTTTCAAATGGTCCGATCCCTGTTGAGTTGCCTTATTGCTACAACCCAAGTTAAGAGAATATAAACGTTGCTATAGAATCATTATAGTTAAATTGATGCTAACTGAGTACGCATGGCTGTAATCGTTGTTGCATAATCACCACTGGAGAATATAGCAGAACCAGCAACAAATTGGGTAGCTCCCGCTTGTGCTATACGGGCAATATTTTCTGTGCTGACGCCGCCATCAACACAAATAGGGAGTGTGGGATAGTGTTGTTTTATCAGACTGATTTTATTAATTATTTCCGGAATCAAGGCTTGTCCGCCAAAACCAGGATTAACGGTCATGACCAGAATAAAATCGAGGCGATGGATACACCAGGTCAGGCAATCCAGTGAAGTCGCTGGATTGAGTACCAGACCTGCCTCACAACCTTGCTGCTGGATAAGTTGCAAGCTGCGATCGAGATGGATTGTCGCATCAGGATGAATACTAATTCGTTTGGCACCCGCTTTGGCAAATTGGACAATCAGATCGTCAACCGGTTTTGCCATCAAGTGCACATCAATCGGAACACTGGGAAAACGATGATGCAAAGCCTGGCAAATAGGGGGGCCAAAGGTAAGATTAGGGACGTAATGGTTATCCATGACATCAAAATGAATCATATCGGCACCGGCCTGCATGACTGCAGTGACTTCTTCGCCAAAACGGGTCATATCGGCTGAAAGCAATGAGGGTGCAATAAGGTAGGTCATTATAGGCCCTAAACAAAATAGAAGACATTATAGCAGGCATTCAATGGTGATTTGAATGCCTGCCAGACTAAGACCCTAAGCTTCACTGAACGTGTAGTTAAAAAACAAATTCAGCGTATGAACCTGGAACCGTGTGTCAAATGCACTGATTGTCCTTGTCGACATATAACGATAGTCGAGTCCGAAAGACGTCTCATCACTGTAGAAATAACTTAAACCAAGAATGATTTGCCCAACAGGGGTATTGGTACTTGTTTTCCCGCCCGTGATGAAAAATTCATTGGATGGTTGGGTTACTGTAGGGTTAGCGATACCGTAGAAATTAAGTTGACTTGAAATATGCGCATAACCGATCCCTAGACCAATGTAAGGGACAAAACTTGGATCATCATCTTCGTCGTAAATGTCATAGTAGCCATTAATCATCGCGCCACCGAAACTCGTATTGCCTTTAATTTGTATTCCGGGTGTCCCGCCCGAGGTAGCAAAAGGAGCCAGTGAGTTCACAACAAAAGCATTGAAGGGTACGAAATGTCGTTTAAAGGACAAGCCATCGACAGTCAGTCTGGTAACAGGGTTGTAATCGAAAAATAATTCCCCTTCAACGCGGAAATAACAGATCCGATAGCCAATCTGGCCACCGCCGCCGCCACCAATACTGTAAGCGAGTTGTGTGCCTGCGAGATCAGAAACGACTCCCCTTGGACGAGGATGCGTGCCGGCATTGATTCTGGGAGCATAAGACACTATCCCCGTTGCACCAGCGTACCAACCTTCAGCCGGAACTGCTGAAAACACAGACCAACTAGCTAGCAATAAACCGGCGAAGCCAATATGACGTAATTGTTTCATGTGCGCTATCCTTATTTATAACTGCTTTGATCAAAGCGGTAGGTGACTCCAATGCTGGCTATGTGGATCTGGACGACTTTACCAAGGTGATCGGCACGATCAGTTCCAACATAACGGTAGGCAATGTCAGCAGAATAATTTTCAGCAAAATTATACATTAGGCCGGCAGTAGCCTGATAAGCAAAAACATTATCCGAGCGTTTGAAACGGGTTCTAAAAGGGGCTTCACTGTCCAGTTCAGATTGAACCCAGCCGTAACCTAAACCAGCACCTAGAAAGGGTGCGATACTAGGAACCATTTCTGGGAAATCATAATAGACATTGGCCATGCCTAAAGCCGCATTGAATTGCCCATCAATGCCGAGCTGTCTTATACCCATCACTTGAAAATGGCCAAGATCGGCATGAACATAAGTAAACTCGGCTTCATAACGCAACGGAGTGCTTTTAAAGCCAACGCGGCCACCTGCATTATATCCGCCATTATAGGAGGCGCGTGTACGAGTCCAGCCATAATAGCTATTGCTGATATTATCGGGTACATAGCTGTAGCCACCGAAAACGCTTGAATACCAGCCATCAACAGGCGCCGCTGCTGCTGCAAGGCCGGAAGCCAGTAATGCGGCAGAAAAAAGTGCAATTCTCATGACATACCTTGTTATTTTTATTATTTATATTTAAAGCAATCCAATGTTAGCGATTTGCGTTTATTTTGCAAGCAACTTTTGCTGCTTGTATTACCTCATTGATGAGTTAAGATGATAGATGCCTATGGACAAACGGAGCAAGGAAATGCCGAGAATTATTGATCGCCTCGAGGACTTTGGTAAAGAACTTATTGATTTTATTTCAGATAGTTCTGAGGAAGGTAATAAACGTTTACAAGAAATCTTTAAGCAGGCAAGCAAAGAATATAATCAATATCAGGATTCTTATTTATGGTCCTGGCTTTATTACTATACTCGCCAGCGAACCGCAGCATTTGAAAAAACCATTTCGGCGTTAACTACTGTTGTTGATCCCATTATACAGTTACAAGAGTTTAGAAAGTTTGTCAGCGAAGGAGAATGGAAATCGACTTCAGCCAATATTGATCTCTATATTTTTTTAATTCGTTCCATAGAAGGCTATGAACCCGAAGAGGATCATGTCTTACGTACAGTCATTATACCGCGCTTGAATCAGTTGATCTGCAAAGATATTGATAACCTGATTAAAGCGCATGAGAACGCCATGCAGGAAGCTGAAAAACGAAAAAAAGAATTGGAGGCAATGCTGGCTGGAAAGCGCAAAGAAATGGAAAATGTTGTTCTCTTTGGGGCTGAGAATACAGCAATGGAAACGGCGGTAGAATCCCCGGAAAAACAGGTTTTCTCCCTGATCCGTCTTTCTCCGGAAGCAGAAAGCTCAGACTGGCAATTAACCTGGTATGACTCGACTGGAAAAGCAAACCGATTAGAGATTTATGGTGAATTAAAGCAATTGCTGCAGGAAATAAAAGTATTGCCGGAAGAAAACTCAAGCCGTCAGTTTAAAATAAAATCCGCTTGTACCAAATTAGTCGATGAACTGCTGGCGAAAACACAGGTTCTGGTGAACCCAGCCCCGGAGCTCTTGAAAGACCTCACTTCGACTTATGTGCTCTCCACCAAACCCATGCAAATTGTTTGGTATGATAGTCTGGGCAATCACCAACCTTTAAATTTACATAAATACCCTCAGCTGGAGGCGTGGTTAGGCCCTAAAACCGAGTTTACAGAAAAAGATTTGCCTCGCCTGAAAATGTATTTACGCCATATTGTAGTACGGCGTGAAGTCGATGAAGATAAACAGAGCAATGTCTTTGAGCTCTTACGTAAGAAGCATGGGGAAACGTTAATAGCAACGAATAGTATTGCTGCTGTTCCACCTTACAAGCTTACAGCAGGGACTTATTTATTAATTCGTGAGCCCGATGCAAAAACTGGTGCCTGGGTTTTATATCAAAGGCAAAAGGGAGGGATCAATCAACGGATCAATACCGATAATTGGGAAGCCTTTCATGAAATTCTTGCTCAAAATAAAGATTTTTCAGCTGCCGAATTAAGCTTGGTTGAAAAAAATAAACTGCGTGAATGCATCAAAAAAGCCGATAAAATTTTAGTAAAAAGTAAATCCTTGTGTGTTGCAGTGAATCATTTTTCTGCAGACAATCCGGGAACTTATGATCCAGGTACCTTTATTGTGACCAAGCAAAAAGAACAATGGCAGTTGTTCTATATTGATATGTTGCAGAAAGCCATTGAGGTGGATTTAACACAGTGTAGTCAGGTTAAGCCTCTTTTCGCACAGTGGTCTGGTTTACCTGAGGTTCTTGGAACAGTACAACTTGGCGAACTGTCTAAATTACTTGCTGATTTTAAGCCTGCTGCCCGTCTTAAGGGGGTCGATGTTTCTGAATTGGAACGATGCCTGGCAGCTGGAAAGCAAAAAAAGGAAAAACAAGGAGCAGAAGAGCCAAACTTAACAACACAAACCCTTACTTCTCCTGAAGTACCCAGTAAATCGTTATGCTTGGCAGTGAATCATTTCTCACCTGCCAATGCGGCAGGTTATAAACCCCGTTCATTTATTGTCACCAAGTTGGAAGACCAATGGCAACTGTTCTATATCGATAGCTTGCAAAAAGTCATCCCGGTTGATTTGGATCAATGTAAGCAGGTCAAGCCTCTTTTTGCGCAGTGGCTTGTCATGCCCGAGTCTTTGGGAGAGGATGAATTAGAGGCGCTGTCTAAGTCGTTAGGTAGTTACAGACCTGCTGCCCGTCTTCCGTCTCAGGATCTTTCTGCCGTGGAAAAATTTTTGTTTGGTAGGCAACAGGCCCAAACACACCCACAGCCGACAATGGTAGACTCCCCTACCATCCCGGAAAAAATGCAGCAGGTGAGTCAGCCCCGGTTATTTAATAATATGGCTAAAATTCCCCCCGGAAGCGATGACATAGACTCGCCTGTTTTTACCGTGTAACCGCTTAGCTGTCTCGGCATGTCCGAGACATCCAGCTATCGGGGACTAAGGGTTATATCGTAACAGGGTTAATAAAAAATTTTTTTTGCCAGCCACTCAAACATCATGGTTTGGGTGGCTTTAGACGCAGTATCCATACTTTGCATACAAACAAACGAAACATTCTCTTTTTTGTCCGCTTGGGCCAGCTTATTTCTAATTTTCGTGAGATTATGACTAGCCGGATTTATCGTAATGGTTGCCAGGGAATTATCAAACACCACCTTTTTTGCTTTAATTTCTAAATGGTGTGACAGAGAAATCGGCCAAAATTGTCGTTGATCACGCAATGGATGGTTGAGGTTTTGAGTCAATAACTCGGGTTGTTGGAGAAAAAAATTTTCGAGGGTCGCTTTCTTTATTGGAAAGGGGGCATGAGGCAGATGAAAAAACTTCCTTTGCCAGCCTGCTAATCGGGCACTGTTTTCTTGTACTATCCGATGTTCATTTTGTTTGGGTGTTTTTACTAGTTTTTTAAAATAGGTTAGCCATTTTTTGTCTGTCTGCGTTTTCCAATTTCCCCGGAAGACAAGGTTACTGCCACGAAAAAAATCCTCATAGTGAACCGGGCGAATTAAGAAACAATCATCATTAAAATAAATAAAATGATTCGCTAACCCGTTGATTCGCCATAAGGCAGATTCGATTGCCAGGCTGTTAAAAGTAGGTAAGCAATGTTCAAAACCAAAAAAAATTTCACGATGATCAATGAGTTTTACTTTGTTTTCATAAGGGGTGCCGGCAAATGTTTTCATCAGGGGAGGCGTTTGGGCATCGGTAACAATATAAATAGTTCGCAGCCAAGGTGCAAACCGTAGCAAGGAGTGGACACAGTAATCCAGTTCACCTTGTTGGTTAAATCGGGTAGGCGCTGCTGCCTCAGGTCTTTTATCAAGGCCTCTTTTAGCAAGATAGGAGGCCAGTTTTTCTGCATGCGCTTGATCGTAGCCATCTACCCAGGTGATCACGGCATCGACTGGTTCATTGATTGAATGACTACTCATTTAAAATCCCGAAGTAATTGGGTATCGCCAATCACGCCCAAAGGCTCTGGGACTGACTTTAACACCAGGAGCAGCTTGACGTCGTTTGTATTCATTTCGCTTGATCAAGCGAATCACTTTATTGACATCGGTAGCAGGAAAACCCATCTCAATAATCTCCTCGGCTGCTAGGTCATTTTCCATATAGGCTTTAATGATTGCATCCAAAATAGCATAGTCGGGTAAACTGTCTTGATCAGTTTGGTTGTCTGCAAGTTCTGCACTTGGCGGGCGGGTAATGACTCGCTCAGGAATCACTGCTGATAAACGATTACGGTAGCGAGCCAGGGCATAGACCTGGGTTTTCAAAACATCTTTCAATACTGCAAAGCCGCCGGCCATATCGCCATATAAGGTCGCATAACCGACAGACATTTCACTTTTGTTGCCTGTTGTTAAAACCATCTTGCCTGTTTTATTGGATAGGGCCATTAACAACATACCCCGAATTCGAGCCTGTAAATTTTCTTCGGTGGTGTCTTCAGGCAGTTGGGCAAAGGATGGCGCCAAGGTCGTTAAAAGACTTTTAAAGGCTGGTTCGATAGGGAGTAGGGTGCTTGTTACCCCTAAGGCCTGCAACTGTAATTTGGCATCTTCGAGACTCATGTCGGCGGTGTAGCGAGAAGGCATCATGACAGCATGGACTCGATCAGCACCTAAGGCATCGACGGCAATTGCTAAAGTCAGGGCTGAATCGATTCCTCCTGATAAACCAAGCAAAACCCCTGGGAAACCATTTTTTTCAACATAATCGCGTGTGCCGCAAAGCAAGGCTTCATAAATTAATGGCTCTGGTTCAAGAAGCGGTGTGATCTGCCCTGTTATTTTTTGTTGCTCAAGAATCACTGTCTCCAATGACTCGCTGAAGGCTGGGGCACGTGTACAGAGCGAACCTTGTTGATCAAAGGACATCGATTGACCATCAAAAACCAATTCATCCTGGCCGCCTGCCTGGTTAACATAAAAAATGGAGATACCACGGCGGGCATGTGCCTGCAATAAATTTTCGCGTAGACGTTGTTTTTCATAATCAAAAGGGGATGCATTGATGCATAGCAGGCCATCAATCCCTTCTTTGAGCAGTTGTTCAACCGGGCCTTCCTGCCAGATATCTTCACAAATACAGAGGCCAAGCTGGTAGCCTTTGACTGTCAGGATACAAGGATTTGCTACCCCTGGGGTAAAATAACGTAACTCATCAAACACCCCATAATTGGGTAAACGCTGCTTGTGGTAGCGGGCAATAAGCTTGCCCCGATAAAAAACGCTTGCTGCATTAAAACACCGCCCTTTTTCCAGGCTAGGATGGCCAACAATGACATGACAATGATCGGTATTTGCCTGAATAGTTTGTAAGGCCTGCTCAACTCGTTGATGCAACGTTTGCCGAAAGAGTAAATCCTCGGGTGGATAGCCGGTAAGAGATAGCTCTGGAAAAAGAATGACATCATGTTTTTCTTGTTGGGTTTGAATCACATGGACTAGTTTTGCAGTATTCGTTTCAATTGCACCAACTGTCGGATTAAGTTGAGCAAGCAAAATGGTTAACGTTTGATGCATATGGTTTTGGTACAAGCGCGACATAAAAATGATTTAGTTTATAACATCAGGCTGATTCTGTCGTTAATTATAGACATTATATTTAATGGATCGACTCGGCCTGCCGTATTCGGATTTAAAAAATCAAGGCGTGAAAGGAAGGTATTTTAAAAGAGCACTTTTAAAGCTCCCTGTTCTAAATACTACAATTGCCTTAGTTTGAACTGAAAATTAGTACACTACGATATCAAAAATAAGCCAACTTCGGTATAATATCGCGTTCAAGTTTTGTTATAGAAGATCGCCTATGCTAAAAGAAGCATTATCACGGATGGCTGATGTTTTTTTACCTGCCGTGTTGATGCATGGTCAAGAGTACCAACAAAAAGCACATGTACTCAATATTCGTCTCAGTGATGGTTTGCTGAAAGCACGTGTAAAAGGGCATTCTGGCCAGATTTATGATGTTCATATCGATCTGAAAACCTGGCCGGCAAAACCGGCTCACTGCAGTTGTCAATATAAGACTAATTGTAAGCATGCCGCAGCCAGCCTGTTTGCTTTACAAGTGAGGGAAAACTACGAAATTCCTGCTCCCTCAGGGAATAAGCGTGAGCAATCATTAAATACCTGGTTAACCACTTTACGTGAAAAAGAAGTAAAAAAAACGCCGGCAGACAGCTCACATGAGATTATTTATTTGCTTGAACCACAGTTTGGCGGCCATGAACATCGAATGGTGATAAGACTGGCAATCGCAAAACGCCTTAAAAAAGGAGGGGTAGGCAAAAAAATAATCCTCAATAGTATATCAGAGGGGAAAAAACAACACTTCGCGGCAGAGGATAATGAAATTATCACTTCTTTACTGGTGAAATGTGCAGTTCAGGGTGGGTTCGAACGCTTAACTATTCGTAACAGTGATTTAATAGAGAAAATTCTGGCTACTGGAAGAGCTTATCTCAATACGGATGAGGAACCCTCGGTAACCCTGGGCGAGCGGTTGGATGCCAATTTTTGTTGGCAATTAGAGGCGACAGGCCAACAGCATTTGGTTTTAGAGGTTAATGGTCAACAAGTACTCCCTTTATTGCTTGATAGGCTTTTGTATTTTGATGAAGAGAACCATGTCATGGGTTCTTTAAATAGTCCCTATAGTCTTGGCGAATTAAAAAACATAGTAAATCTCCCTGTCGTTGGTTTGCACCAGGCTTCAGCGGTCGCGATGAAAATTGCTGAAACTTACCCGCAGTTACCCCTGCCTAAAATTTACGACTATAAAGAGGTTCGTAGTGTTAAACCCAAACCTGTGCTCATTTTTGATGCAATCGAGTTAGACGTTTCTTCGGCGGCAGATCAAAATCTACATCCGATTCTTTTAGTGATTGATGTGCTTTTTGATTACGAAGGGGTAAGAGTAAAAATTGACGATGTTTGTCCTACCGTGGTGCGGGAAGAGAATGGACGTTTGGTTGCTATCCAGCGTGATTTGGTTGAAGAGAAAGAAAAAAATAATGAAGTAGAGCAAATTCTTAAACTTCGTAGTGCAACTTTTAGTGAGAAATTGCATTCTCCTTATGAATTACGTGATGAAAAAATATTGGCTCATTATAGCAACACGGATGATTTACCCCGTTTATACAATCAGGTTATTCCCCTGTTAAAAACGAAAGGATGGGAAATCGAGTTTGCCCATCCTTTTTATGAAGAAATTGTTGATGCTAATGAGGTGGAATGGTTTTCTGAGCTGGCTGAACGAGGGAATGATTTTTTTTCATACCAATTAGGTATTCTAGTCGATGGAAAACAGGTCAGTATTGTACCTCTGGTCGCTGAGCTTATTGATCGATTTGATAAAGATAGTATTGATAATTTGCCAGACGATGAAAAAGTGAGATTGCGTCTACCAGATGGGAAGGCCTTACAGGTGACCCTGGGACGAATCAAACCATTGATCCGTTTTCTTTTGCAGTATGGTACTCGTCATATCAGAGATGCCCAACCCTTACAGATAAACCGTTATCAATTAATCCTGATGCAAGAAACAGAGCGGGCAATGACGGCCGTGTCTGCTCGTTGGCAAGGTGGTGAAAAATTTAGGGAACAGCTGCGGCAATTAGTGACATTGGCTGGCTTGCCAATGGTTGAATCACCAAAAGGTTTGCGTACTCTTTTGCGCGATTACCAGCATCAAGGATTGAATTGGTTGCAATTTTTACGTGTGTGTCGTTTTGGCGGGGTATTAGCTGATGATATGGGGTTAGGTAAAACGGTACAGACTTTAGCTCATCTGCAAGTTGAGAAAGAGGAGGGGCGTTTAACCAATGCCAGTTTAATTGTTGCGCCAACGAGTCTTGTCGGTAATTGGTATGAAGAAGCAAAGCGTTTTACGCCAGAATTAAACGTTTTGGTATTTCATGGTCTTGAACGCCATGAGGATGTGTTTGATGATTATGATTTAATTATTTCGACTTATGGATTGATTCAGCGGGATAAATCGCGTTTTATTGATTATCCTTTTTATTACCTTATTCTTGATGAAGCACAATCAATCAAAAATGCACGCACTAAAACAACGCAAATAATCCAGCAGATTCAAGCAGAACATAGACTTTGTTTGTCGGGCACCCCTTTGGAAAATCACCTCGGTGAATTATGGTCTCTCTTTCATTTTTTAATGCCTGGGTTATTAGGCGATGCCAAACAGTTTAGGCAGTTTTTTAAAACACCCATTGAGAAGCAGGCCGATATGGAGAGGCGAGCGCTATTAGCCAAACGGGTCCAACCTTTTATGTTGCGCCGTACTAAAAACCAGGTTGCCAGTGAGTTACCTGATAAAACGGAAATGACTCGGACGATTGAGTTAACTGGTGCTCAACGTGATCTGTATGAAGCAATCCGGATGAGTATGGAGAAAAAAGTACGAGAAGCCATCGCTAAAAAGGGAATGAGCAAAAGTCAGATAGTCCTTCTTGATGCCTTACTTAAGCTAAGACAGGTTTGTTGTGATCCAAAATTGTTGTCAATGCCAGGCGCTGAGATTGCGCATGGGACTTCAGCCAAATTAGATACCTTGATGGAGTTATTGGAGAGTTTAATGGATGAAGGGCGACGGGTTTTAGTTTTCTCACAATTTACTTCCATGCTCAAATTGATAGAAGAGCAACTCATTGAAAGAGATTACTCTTATCTGAAGCTAACCGGGCAAACTCAAAATCGGCAAGCGTTGGTCAATACTTTTCAACAAGGGAAGATTCCTATTTTTTTGATCAGTTTGAAAGCCGGTGGTACTGGTTTGAATTTAACCCGCGCTGATACAGTAATTCATTATGATCCCTGGTGGAATCCAGCTGTTGAGGATCAAGCTACGGACAGAAGTCATCGTATAGGCCAGGAAAATCCAGTGTTTGTTTATAAATTAATTACTGCGGGTACTGTCGAAGAAGCCATTTTGGCAATGCAAGCGAAAAAAAGACAACTATTTGATGGGATTCTATCTGACAAGTCGAGTGCTATGAGCACCTTGACTGATAGTGATGTTGAACAATTTTTTATGCCATTACCTAAACCATAAAAACTAAATCGCTGATTGCAAAGCTTCACATCATAGCCTATTCTAGCATATGAGAAAATTTATGGAGAAAACTCATGAGACAATGGAAGGCGTTTTTAGCATTGATTCTTACGGTATTATTTATACCTGTTGCCCTGGCGCAATCACCTGCTGGAACATGGACAACAATCGATGATAAAACAGGCAAGAAAAGAGCAGTTGTTCGTATTAACGTGTCTGGAAACACACTTAGTGGTACTATTGTGAATGTTTACCCACAACCAGGCGATACAGGGATTTGTTCAAAATGCCCAGGTGGCTTTAAAGACAAACCTATCAAAGGATTGCAAATTGTATGGGGATTAAAGGACAAAGGGAATGGTGAATGGGATGGTGGTCAAATCCTTGATCCAAAAACCGGTAAAATCTACCGTGCCAAGATGACTCTGAAAGGCAATAAGCTTTATGTAAGAGGTTATATTGGTGTTTCAGTACTTGGCCGTACTCAAGTTTGGGTTCGCTGAGAAGGTAGTTTTAGCAAAATTTTGTCCTTTTTATAATCTTAATGTTTAAAAAGACACACTAAAGTGTGTCTTTTTTTGTTTGATATTACAAATAATTCTCAAATTATAGCGGTTTACCAAAATCATGGCAGAAGTACAAACACGAAAAAATACGGCAGTGGATCCATTGAAGCGTCCTCCTCATTCGGCAGAGGCTGAGCAAGCCATTATCGGAGGCTTGATGCTTGATAATCAGGTTTGGGATAATGTGAATACAAAATTATGCGAGGCAGATTTTTATCGCACCGAACACCGCATTCTTTATCGTGCCATTACCGAATTGGCGAAAAAAGAACATCCTTTTGATGTTGTCACGCTCTTGGATACCCTAAAGTCAAACAATGAACTGGATGATGCCGGTAGCGAAACCTATCTCTTTGAGTTGGCTAATAATACCCCCAGCGTAGCCAATGTCTCTGCTTATGCAGATATCGTGCGTGAGAAATCAGTGCAACGCCAATTAATTGCTGTTGCCGGACAAATTGCCGATGCGGCTTATAATCCAGGTGAAAGAGAAGTCACTGAACTCCTTGATTTTGCTGAAACGAAGGTCTTTGCTATTGCGGAACAAACGGGTGGTGATAAAGGACCTGAAAATATTAAATCAATTCTTGCGAAAGCAGTGGAGAAAATTGATACACTTTATCACAATGGCGATGCGCTCACTGGACTGGCAACAGGACTCAGTGATCTTGACGAAATGACTTCAGGTTTACAACCTTCTGATCTGGTTATTGTCGCAGGTCGGCCTTCGATGGGTAAAACAACCCTGGTCATGAATATGGCTGAACATGCAGCGATCAAATCCGGGAGGCCGGTATTGGTTTTCTCCATGGAGATGCCTGCCGATTCGCTTGCCATGCGGATGATGTCATCGCTGGGACGCATTGATCAACATCGCATTCGTACTGGTAAGTTAGATGATGATGACTGGCCGCGTGTTACGTCTGCTGTGCATATGTTATCTGAAGCGCCTCTCTTTATTGATGATACGCCGGCACTAAGTCCAGCGGAAATGCGAACTCGCGCGCGGCGTTTAGCCAAAGAGCATGGTCGCTTGGGGCTGATAGTCGTGGATTATCTCCAGTTAATGAAGGTGCCTGGTTTCAAAGCGGATAATCGTACGGCAGAGATTTCAGAAATTTCACGGAGTCTAAAATCATTGGCAAAAGAATTGGAAGTTCCAGTTGTTGCCTTGTCGCAGCTTAATCGTAGTTTGGAGCAGCGTCATGATAAAAGGCCAGTGATGTCTGATCTGCGTGAATCGGGTGCGATTGAACAAGACGCCGATTTAATCTGCTTTATCTATCGTGATGAAGTTTATAATGAAGATAGCCCTGATAAAGGGGTGGCGGAAATTATTATTGCCAAACAACGTAATGGTCCGATTGGCAAAGTTCGTGTTGCCTTTCTTGGTAAATACACGCGTTTTGAAGATTTGGCTTTTAATGGTTACCAAGGGGTAGATTAACGTGGCTAGGCCTACTCGAGTTCAAATTGACTCAACAGCGCTTATACATAATTTGAATCAAGTTAAGCATCATGCGCCCAATGCCAGGGTTATCGCGATGGTTAAAGCGAATGCTTATGGTTGCGGTATACCAGCGGTAGTACCTGTACTTGAAGGGCAGGTCCATGCTTTTGGTGTTGCTTGCCTGGAAGAGGCAATGGCTATTCGTGCTTTAGGGGTGCGTAGTGATTGTGTACTCTTTCAAGGGGTATTCAGTGCAGATGAGTTATATACAGTTGCGGCGCATCACTTTCAATGTGTGTTGCATCAACCGCATCAGTTACAGTGGTTATTGGCCACGCCGCTGCCTTCTAAAATCAAAGTATGGGTTAAAGTGAATACCGGTATGCATCGCCTGGGTTTTGCACCTGGCGATATCTACGACGTCATGAATGCTTTGCATAATTGTCCCTGGGTTGATGATGAAATTGGTTTAATGACTCATCTTGCCTGTGCTGATGAACCGGACCATCCAAGTAACCAAAATCAATTGCGGCTCTACAAAGAACTTGATTTACCACCATTAAACATACTACGCAGTATCAGTAATTCTGCTGCCATACTGACGTTACCTGAAACCCACGAAGACATCGTGCGGCCTGGCATCATGCTCTATGGCGTGTCTCCATTTGGAAATAAAACTGGCCAGGAATTGGGGTTAATGCCAGTCATGCGCTTTGTTTCAGCAATCAGTGCTATCCACCATTATCCGGCTCAGGCCAGAATTGGTTATGGTGGCACTTGGCAAACAGCGAGACCCTCTGTTGTAGGTGTAGTGGCGGTAGGCTATGGTGATGGTTATCCTCGCCATATCGCGCAAAATACTCCGGTTTGGATAAACGGCTATCAAGCTCCCATTATTGGTCGGGTATCGATGGATATGCTAACTGTTGATTTAACCGATTGTGCAGAAGTAAATATTGGTGATCTGGTTGAGTTGTGGGGGCAACATATCGCGGTAGAGACTATTGCGTTGTCAGCTGGTACTATTGCTTACGAATTGCTATGTCAATTTTCTCCGCGAGTACGTCAGGATAAATTGTTATAGCATTAGGGGCTGTTTGCATTTCTTATAGCTTAATGATTTGTGCTTCGCTGCTCGAACATCAAGCGATAAGCCCTTAAGCGAGCGAAATGTAAACAACCCCTATTGTGGTTGTGGATAATATCTATACGTGATGGTAGAATGGCAACCGATTTTACAACGATTACGCAGGTGAATTCGCATGAAAAAATTAGCGTTGGTATCACTCTCCCTATCAGTGTTTATGACTGGTTGTGCCCAAGTAAACAATGAGGGAATAGGAACGGTGACAGGGGGTGTTGTTGGCGGTCTTATTGGTAGCCAGTTCGGTAGTGGTTCAGGCAAAGTTGCTGCAGCTGCTGGTGGCGCATTATTAGGAGCTTATCTGGGTGGTAATATTGGCCGCACCATGGATCGTCTTGATCGCTTGGAAATGCAAAAGGCGTTGGAAACTGCACCAACAGGACGAGCAGTAAATTGGCAAAACCCGGATACTGGTAATCGTTATACTGTTCAGCCGACAAGAACATATTATACGAATCAACAACCTTGCCGCGAATACATTACAAAAGCAATTATTGGTGGTAAAGCGCAACAAATCTATGGCAAAGCTTGCCGACAAGCGGATGGTTCTTGGCGCGTAGTAAGCTAAGATCTAATCGGTTATCTAACTAAGTCGGGCCCCTTGGCCCGACATTCTCACTTATGACTAATGCACCCTAGTGAGCATACCAAATGCTGTTGTTATATCCATCAGGGTAAGAGACGCCATACCACTTATTAGGTTCATTATATCCATAACCAGCGTAGTAACCGTTATCGATGTAAGAGCCATTTTCATAATAACCAACAGCGATAGGATCATAGGCTGGGCCACTACTTTGGTAAATGGTGCAACTACTCAACAGGATAACGGGCAAAAAGACTACTAGTAGTGGAACAAGTTTCTTCATGATGGCATCCAAGCATGGTCTATGTAATTAAAAGTATAGCTAAATTACTGGGATAATTTGGGCTGTCTCAACTTGCGATGCTACAGTACGGTCGTCCGGTAATTCGATAGTGAGCTTCTTTCTGGTTACTGGTGGCGCTAAAAAGGTTATGCCAAGTGAGTCTGAAATGGTTAACTTCTTGAGAGATATAGACGGGACAGGATCCTGAGCCATTAATTCATTTGCTGCTGTTAAATCCCGTCTTGACTCCGCTACGGGTAATATAGAGGCTTCTGACATTTTTCGCGTGTTCAGTGTCGGGAGTAGAAGTGGCAAAACGTCCTGAGCTGCTTTCTCGTTACTGAGAGGCGCTAAAGGGGGTGAAAAAGGAATCACCGGCGAAGTAAATTTTAGCTGTGCACCCACGACCTTAGCTCCTCGTGTACAATTTTCAATAGAAACGGCAGTGGCGTTTTCTGCTACATCATAGAGAGCCTTTGATTGGTTTGGCCCTTCTAGTAAATGACCCGTTAACAAGAGATTCAAGATAATTGCCAGTCCTTTTCCGGCACCCCCAAAATAATAATGCGCTATCTTATCTTTGCTTGAAGTGAAGGTATTGGCATGCTCTGCACTGCTAAGGCTGCGCTTTTTGTAATCATGATTTGCAATATAGGCAGGAAAATTTTGGATATAATTATTGGGAAAGCCACCGCTATTGTCTTTAATAACTACTGAAACAGCGTCCTTGTCATTCAAGTCAAGTTCAATACTCATTTCCAATTGAGTCGTGGATTGCTGATTGTCTACATAATTCTTTAAAATGGCATCAACACTATTTTTCAAGAGCTCAATAAAAAAACGATCAAGTGTATCAATAACCAGTGGAGCAGGCTCCTGGTAGTTTGCGTTTAAAAAATCAAAACCTCTTTCTTGGGCTGGCTTAGCCCATAATGCTTTGATAGCAGGCCAGTGCAATGCTCCACCTACGCCAGTTAAGGTCTCCCCAATCAGGGTGCGAAGCTTTTTAAATTGGGTGAATAACTCTTGATTAGCCGGTTCGGCTGCATGCTTCATGTAAGCTTCACAGTAACTTTTTAAATCTAAAGATAACTTGACGACAAATGGATTATTGGTAGGAGCAATTTTGATTGTAGTCATAGTGGGAAGTTAATTTAAGCTCAAAGTGCGCGAATATTATCATGTTGATCTTAAAAAGGGCATCTTTATTGATTTTGCGAGTGTGACTGATTTGGACTGACTAGTCATAAAACCAAGACAGAAATTAACAGAACCCGCTCTTAGAGTAACGTATGTTGTGTTTGTTCCCGTAGAGACTGTTGCGCATAGAATGTCCAGACACTATTTGTGCTATATTTAAACAGTATCTGATACGTTGCTCAATCTATTTTTGTTGGTAGAACAAAGTAGGCGGATGAGAGATTTAAATTACAACATTCTTTCAGGGAGCGAGTCATGGCCGACCTAATTTTTTCCGCTTTGCCACAACCAAGGCGTCCTATTGCTTATGTTCATCCTTATGTCACAGTAACCCAGTGCGTTGAAATGATGACTAACGATAATATTGGTGCCCTTGTTGTATTGGATGATGATACAAATTCTAATCTTCTGGGAATGGTGACAGAGCGAGATATCATTAGATCTTGTCTGTTCCGGGGGTTGGATCCTAAAAAAGCAACTGCAGCCGATGTACTTTATTCGGATGTGAGTGTCTTAAATTTATTTGACCCTATTGAGTTGGCTATGGAAACCATTACCAAGACAAAGAGACGCCATGTTCTAGTCGCTGAACAGGGTAATCTGGTTGCTATTCTTTCAATTGGTGATTTGTTGTTTCATGTACTTGAAGACAAAACACGCGTCATTGAACACCTTGAAAATTATATTCAGACCTCTTATTAGAATTCATCAACTTGTACTGCTACATAATGCCGGATAAATCCGGCATTCGCGTCTTCATGCGATCTATTTCGATAACCCAACTAATTCGCTTCGGTAATTGGTTTTGTCCTTGCGGCCAGGATCATGCTGGCAAGCTTTTTCAGATCAAAATTAATATTGAGATAGGGTTTATTCGTGAATGAAATGAGACCAATTTCAGCACTGGGAGTGAGTTGGATATGACTAGTGACACCATTGACCCAACCATTTTTGGTCAGTTGGACGGGAAGACCCTGGGCTGGAAAATCGACGGTCCAGCCTAGTGCCATGGCATCTTTACCAAAATCCAGGGGATTATCAAATTGGGATTGATAAACATAGCTAGCCTGGGCAAGAATCGTATCTTGTAGAGCTGCTGGTGATTTACTCAATTGATAACGGGTGAACTTTAACAAATCAGCCATTGTTGAATAAATTCCACCACTGGGTTGTTCAAAACGAAATTCCCAATCTTTTTTAATCAAATCGCCATTGAGCCAATAACTGGCTATTTTACGTTGGGTCTGTTCTGGGGATAAGGTGACCGTGGTATCGACTAATTTGAGTGGTTTACTAATGAGTAGTTGTAGTAAGTTGCCATAATTAGTATGCATTTCTTTTGCTAGTAATTGACCCAGTAGGCCGAAAGCAACATTGGAATAAAGGTAATGGGTTCCAGGGGCATAAGTGGGTTTATAACTTTCATACCAACTGAGGAATTGGGGCATGTCGTAGGGATAATTAGTTTGATAATCATTATCCTCCGGAAGAGTTGGTAACTGCCGCGGAAAACCAGAACTATGGGTTGCTAAATCCAGCAAGGTGATTGGATGTATTTGTTTTCCTGATCCGTTGAGCAAACTGTCAATAGGCGTATTAAGTCGTACAGCACCCTGATTGACCATGTTGGCGAGCATTTGCGTAGTAAACACCTTGGAAACTGAGCCAATAGGCCATACGGTATTCATCTTGGGACGTTGGCCATTATTTTTTACTGTTTCACCACAACTAATCACTGCTCTTTCATTGCCAGAAATAATTCCAATCATGAGCGCTGGAACGCTACTCTGTTCAAAAATAAACATTTGAATATAGCTGGTCATTACAGCCAGGGGGAGTGTTTTGATGTTCTGTTGTTCTATAACCTGGCATTCTGGTATAGCTGCTTCGGCGAGGAGCGGGAGAAATAATCCGAAGACAACGCTTAACATTCTTGTAATCATAAAATATCCTTGCCTTTATAAGAGCTGGATTTGAAGATAGAACTTAATGTACAACTTAACAAGATGAGTTGTATAGTGATGACATTATTGCAAATGAAGGAATGAACATGCGGATCGCATTAAAAATTATTTTGAGCGCACTTCTTTTTTGTTCTGTTTCGATTGGATTTGCTGAGAGAGCTTCGCCTGCCTGGTTTAGTCTGGATAAAAACAAGCAAGTCAAACTGCGGGTCGAGCTGTTTCTTTCATCTTCTTGCCCTCATTGTAAGAAGGCAGATGAATTTTTTCATACGTTGGAAGCAAAGGAATCCTGGATCGAAGTCCATCGTTATATTATCAACGAAGATAAAGTAGCGTTAGCGTTTTTTAATCAGCGATTGCAACAACAACAGGTGGATAGTTTTGCTATGCCAGCCATATTTTTTTGCGATTCTCGCTGGGTGGGATTTGATAGCGCGGAAAATAGCGGTAAGGTGTTATTGCGGGCTTTGAATTATTGCCATCAGCAAATTGTTGCAGCGGAGCAATTAACACCGTTAACTCGCAATCTGCTGAAACAGTGGGCGACCGCGAGTTGGTACGATATGAGCATTGATTACAAGCCTTCTCCGGCCCTTTTTATTCCTATGATGGCTTTAACGGATGCCTTAAATCCTTGTGCAGCATTTTGTATAATGGCTTTGTTTGCATTTCTGTGGTTAACACCAACTCAATTAGCCCAATTCAGCCTGGGTATTGCATTTATTGTGGCAGTCGGTTTGGTACATTTTATCCAGCAAGCCTATACTGCTGCGTTTTATCACACCTGGACTTGGCTATTTATTTTCGCAGCTTTGCTTGGTTTAGGGCTTTTGGCCTACGTGGGTTCTAATTATTTTAAGGGTAGAACTGAAAAACCAATTTATATCACAGGTATTTTAGTCGTGCTTACAGCCATGTTTATACAGGCCTATCAGCAAACCTGTACACCCAACTTTGCGCTTGTATTTGAACAGTGGCTTGCTGCACAGCCTGTATCATCTACAAGACTGGCGCTTTATCAATTTAGTTATCAAATGATCTATTTAGTGCCTTTGTTTGTATTAATGGTCGTTTTTTCTTTTTTGAGCCACTCAAAGTCTCTGGAAAAGCATCGTTTGGTCATTACTCAGGTATCGTGGATGATTTTGACGATTATTGGCTGTTTCTTCATTTTTTACCCCAAGGGCTTATCAAGTCTCTGGATTTCTTTTGTGGCGTTGGCGGTTGCTATATTACTTGGATGGCTGACTGCAAAGCGAGGTGCTTAACTCGTTAATACGCTATCTAAAATTGATTTTATTATCTAGAGTTATATAACCGCTATGAATATTGGCGAATAAAATGGCTAAACCACCTTTTTTGCCGATTCCTTGTGATGTGGAGCAGGGAAAAACTTATTTCTGGTGCGGTTGTGGGAAGAGTAAGAAGCAACCTTTTTGCGATCGAAAGGATTGCGGCGATAAATGTGTTCCTTATAGGGCTATACTTACAGAAACGATTTTTTTTTGTAGTTGTAAACAAACAAAAGAACCACCCCTCTGTGATGGTTCGCATGCCCAGCTGGCACTCGACTACTTAAAGAAACGTAAGCAGCAACTTTGAAGGGATACTATCATGATGGATCAGCAGTTAAAAAGGAAGGTTGTTAAGACAATTACTCAATACGAGCAACAATACGACAAGTTGCAAATGGAAGTTAATGCCCTTAAAGGCACTCTTAATGAATTGAGTTTGCAAGCATTAAAGGAAACAGAGCAACTAGAATCTGGGATCAAGATCAAGATTAAACAAATTAAACAGCATATTAACCACTCTAACTCCATTGAAGATTTAGCTCATAAAATCCAAGAAAATTTAGTCGTGATGGAAAAACAATTGAAAGACTATAAAGCAAATGAGCAAAAGCGTTGGCAAGATAATGAGCAAAAAATGATGGCATTAGAAGAGAAGCTCATTAAAATAGAACGGAAAGGGGAGGAAATTAAAAATCTCTTATCCAATGAAAAGATTAATTTAAATCGAGATAGCTTAACGGGTCTGCCAAATCGTACTTTGTACTGTGAGTATATCTCGTATGCCTACTATCGTTGGCAAAGGGGCTTTGGTGATTTATCGCTTGCTTTGGCAGATATTGATCATTTCCGGGATATCAATGAAAAATATGGTCATTTAACTGGCGATAGGATACTGCGGGAAATAGCCACTATTTTTAAAACCTCCATTCGTCGTGCTGATTTTTTGGCGCGCTATAGCGGTGAAAAATTTATTTTCATATTTGAGAGAACTCAACAGAAACATGCCGCGATGGTTCTGGAAAGCCTGCGCAGAGCAATCGAAGAATGTCAATTTTTTCATGATAACACAAAGATTGACGTGACAGTCTCCTTTGGCCTTACTACTTTAACGCAAGGAGATGAGTTGGAAGGACTTTTGAGCAGGGCAGACAAAGCAGTTGATCAGGCAAAGCTGGGTGGTCGGAATCAAGTAACAACACTTTAGTTGTCAATAGCTATAAATAATCACCTACTATTAAAAAACTTGATCTAAACTAGTTGATTTGGGATCATCAGTGCATTCAGATAGGTGAGTTTTTGTATGAGTAAGTTAATTGATATTCCAGTTGTCGTTGAAAGCGGCCAAAAATACAAAACACCACAAGGTTTTGTTGCTATTAAAGACGGGGTTAAATCGGCCGGGTTATCTTCTGAGCGTTTGCCCAAGCCTAAATGGTTGCGTATCGTTAATCAGACTACACCTGCTTACAGTCAAGTAAAAGAACAAGTTGTAAAACACAGACTTGCTACCGTTTGTGAGGAAGCAAAATGCCCTAACATTGCCGAGTGTTGGTCTCATGGTACAGCAACGATTATGCTGATGGGCGCGGTTTGTACGCGAGCCTGTCGATTTTGTGCTGTAGATACGGGAAATCCGCATGGCTGGCTTGATACTGAGGAGCCTGAAAATACGGCTAATACCGTTGCGATTATGAATCTTGATTACGTGGTGCTCACGTCAGTAAATCGAGATGATCTGGCTGATGGTGGCGCCAAACATTATGCTGACACGATCCGGGCCATTAAAGCACGAACTCCAAAAACAAAGATTGAGGCATTAACTCCCGATTTTCAAGGAATAGAAAAAGATATCGCTGTTCTTTTGGATAGTGGTGTGGATGTTTTTGCACAAAATGTTGAGACAGTGGAGCGCTTAACGCATCCTGTCAGGGACAATCGTGCCGGTTATTGGCAAACTTTGAATGTTTTGGCCTATGCCAAACAATATCGGCCTGATGTTTTAACAAAAACCAGCCTGATGCTTGGCCTGGGGGAGACGGATGAAGAAATTCTCAAGACAATGGATGAGTTGCGAGCACAAAAAGTGGATATCTTAACCTTGGGACAATATTTACAGCCTACCAAAAATCATTTGCCAGTTGCTCGTTACGTCACCCCAGAAAAATTTATTGAATTTCGCGAAATTGGTTTACAAAAAGGATTTTTCGAAGTGGCTTCGGGTCCTTTGGTGCGTTCAAGCTATCGCGCAGATCGGGTTTTTAAGCGAGATAATCTGGGTTTATAAAGGTTTTTTGAAGAGTAAGTTATTTTTTCAGTCATTGCGAAAAACGTGAAGCAAGCCAGTACAGATTTCTCACAAAGCATGGTTATGGGTTGCTTTGCCAAGCTGGGCAATGACGAAATTTACATACGCCGTGAGCGCTTACGCGAAGGATGCTTTGGCGCAGATGAGAGGCAATGAAACCCGTGATTAAGAATTGGCAAAGATTATTTTTTGTACTTTTCACCGTTATTTAATACCACACACCTGACACGATTGATAAAAACCAACAATGGTGAACTCATCTTCTGCCAGGCGGTTTAGTTCTTGTCGTTGTTCTTCCCAGTCTGCTTCACTTTGTCCTTGAGCAAGTGCAGTATTTTTATAAGCATCATGTCCAGCCAGGAGCAGTTTTTTGCTGCGCTCTGTAGTTAACAGGGGTTGTATGAGATTAGCCTCTTTTATCTTAAATCCGCTTTTTTTCATCCAATAGACAAGTTTCATACCAAAGTCGCCATCTCGCTGTACACCATCAACGTCGTTATCAGGAGAGGGTATGTCTTGACGATTGTAATGCCAGGCTTTGGATGGGGGATAGGAAAAGGCTGCACTAATAATGCCTTCTTCTGCTATATAAAACCCGCCTTTGTTTAAACGATCATAAAAAAGCTTGATCGCTTCCCGCGGACTGTGTAAATGATGTAGAACGAAGCGGCAGTATATTAAATCAAACGTC
Organism: Legionella donaldsonii; assembly: GCF_900452385.1. NCBI lineage: Bacteria > Pseudomonadati > Pseudomonadota > Gammaproteobacteria > Legionellales > Legionellaceae > Legionella > Legionella donaldsonii. The sequence continues at coordinate 1,118,021 of NZ_UGOA01000001.1, forward strand.
TCATGATGTTTATCCAAATCATAGACAGAAAGTTCTTTAAAAAGTATATTTTTGTCATCTTGCCGATCACAATATTGTTTGGCCCTTGCCAATTGTGCGGGGCTGATATCAACCGATAAGACCTGACCCTGTTGGCCGACCTGTTGAGAAAGGTAGTGAGTCATAAGACCTGAACCACTACCAACATCCAAGACACGCATTCCAGGCTTAATCCCATTTCGCTCAATAAATGCCTGGCTAGTTGGATTAAAGGATCGATCAAGAATATCGTAATCCAAGCCTTCTTCGGTTATTTCAAAATCATAGCGCTCTTCATGGTGATTGCTCATGGTGTCCTCCCTATCCTGCGCAGGCCGGGCTCCTAGCCCGACATAAGCTGGTTGCTTAAGTGAGTATGTCGGGCCAAGAGCCCGATCGACGTTATCATTTTATATGGTAGTCAACCATTTGTTGCAACTGTTCCTTCATCGTATAGGGAGGTTCCCAGGCTAAAAGTGTTTTGGCTTTATCAGAATTAATCTCTAAATTATTCAATAATTGCTCGGCCAATTTGGCTTTACCAATGCGGCGAAACCCCCATTCCAACAGGTTATGCGGTATAGGCAGAAGGACGGTCTTTTTACCCATGGCTTTGGCGAGTTGCTGCAGTAATTGAGTCGTAGTGACTACTTCCCGATCAGCAACCAAGAACAGTTGATTAGCTGCTTTAGGGTCCTCAACGCATCTGGCAATAAAATCAGTGAGATTGGCAACCCCAATAAATTGACGTCTGTTTTTCACTTTGCCAAAAGGAAGAGGGAGTCCTTTATTGACAAGATTTAACAATTTTTCAAAATTACCTTTAACCCCTGGTCCATAAACGAGAGGTGGTCTAATAATAACCAGATCCATGGACGTAGCGAGTTGCTTTAAACGCTGTTCTGCTTCCCATTTGGCTTGGGCATAAGGTACCTGAGGATTGGGCTGTGAATTTTCATTAAAAGGATTGGCGTGGCTAGCATTTCCTAAAACACCGATACTACTGATAAAAATAAAGCGTTTAACACCCAGACGGTTTGCTTCTTTGGCCAAATGTTCGGTAGCCTGACAATTGACTTGCCGAAAGGTTTCCAGGGGATTATCACTTGTCTCGCGCAGAATATGGGCTCTTGCTGCACAATGAACAATGGTATCCACACCCTGGATGACCTTGTCCCAACTGGTCTCAGCACTTAATTCACCCAAATTATAGATAGTCAGTTCGTCCAGTTGCAGCTGTTTCTTGAGTTGCGAAACTGACCGCAAGGCCGACTCTGAGCGGACAGTGGCTCGTACTTCATAGCCATTTTGGCCCAAAGTTTTAACTAATTCCTGCCCTATAAAGCCGCTCGCACCAGTAACCAGAATTATCTTATTGGACATATTCGTCTCTTTTGCGGTATTGCTGAATACGATCAAGCAATTTACTGCAAACCATTTTCACTGGTGAATAATCGTAATTATGGCTCTTCAGGGCGCGCATTATCTCTTTATTTTGATTGAAAATATTTTTTAGCGATTTATTTGTAGTACCGCCTAAGCGCATTTTTATCATAACTTCAGGAATATAGCTGACCTTGATGTTATGTGAAAAGAGAAGACGTAATAACAATTCGTAGTCAGCGGCTAATTTATAATCCAGATTGAAAAGCATGCCATAGTTATCATGAACTTCCCTACGTGCATAAAAGGTGGGGTGGGCAGGAATCCATCCTTTGGCAAGGAGGGCTGAATTATAAGGACTGGAACGCCAGTAGCGCGCTACCTGATTGATATTATCCTGATTCACGTAAACCAAATCCCCATAGCAGGCATCTACTTCAGGATCGGCCAGAGCGTTTACTACGTTACTAAGCACATGCTTATTAGCAAGCATATCATCTGAATTCAAGAGGCCAATGACATCGCCAGTTGCTTTTGAGACGCCTTTATTCATTGCGTCATAAAGGCCATTATCGGGTTCTGAGGTCAGGTAGGCAATGTGCTCGCGGTTTTTTTCAAGAATTTCTAGCGTACCATCAGTAGAGCCGCCGTCAATGATGATATGTTCAATGTCTTGATGGGTTTGCATTTGAATTGTTCGCAAGGTGTCACGAATTGTTGCTTCGCTATTGTAACATGCGGTAACAATGGAAATTTTCATAGTAACCTCAAATTAAGATTGTAAAAGTGGGAAAGGGCGTATCGTTCTTTGAACCATCACAACGAAGGCATAACCTAATAAAACCAAACTTGCACCGGCTGATGACAGCGCGGCTCCTACGAGCCCATAGTTTGGCACTAAAACGGCATTACCTACAACCATGATAAAAAAAGAAGCAAGATTGATTAACAGGATCAATCGATCGCTGTGTTGGGCATAAAGCGTATACAACGGTACATCGGCGACGCTGCGACAGGCAGCACCAAACAATAGGAAATAGAAGATAGGCAAATTAGCCAGATAAACCGATTTATTAATAAGATTCACGAAGGGGTAGACAAGCGCTATACTTAAGGCAGAAAACACGAGGACAAAAGCAGTCGTGTATTTAAGCATATGCATTGCTTCACTATGGAAAAGCTGGCGATCATTTTGTTTCCACGCCGCTAACAGTTGTGCCAACCGCATTTTTGATACCCCAGTATTGACCAAATTGTGTAAAGTTACACTGAGGCCAGCATAAAAGGTATAGATTCCAACGGCTTCCATTCCGCAATAATAACTCACAAAAAAGCGCTCTATGTACAGGAGGCTCAAAGCCGAGAATGCGGTTACCAAAAAGGGTCTTGAAACTTTCAAACCTTGCCACATTGTTTTCCAGCGCACGGGATGGATCCACATGCTCTTCCACGGAAGGTTGTAGAGGGCTGTAAACCCTATGAAAATACTAAAGGCTGCCCCTGTAATCCAGACAATAAAAATAAGGTTGAAATAGCGGCTGGCAGGAAAAAAATAGAACACTGGCAGCAAGATATAGATCCAGAGTCCCTGGCGAAGAAAATAAATGAAATTGGCTAAATAAGGGCGAGACAAGGCAATAAGAATCCTCATCAACTCGTTGGACGCGTGCTCGAATATAATAAGGATGAAAAACCAGAAACACAGGGAATAGGGTACGAGATGCAAATAGAACAGGATATAAAAAGCCGGGGCGCTCAGGACAAAGGTAAGGGCGTAGAGAATGAATTGATCTCTTATGATGAGCACTTGTTCGATTTCGGAAGCGCCTACCAGTGTCCTGGATGTGTAGTTATAAAACTCCAGACCAAGAAAGAAAAGGGCATAGGCTACTATCGCGGCCATAACGCCGTACAAGCCCAGTTCGCTGGGTTGGAAATACTGCACTAAACAGATTACTAATAAAAATTTTGCTGCTAGAGTGAGACCCCTTATAGCAATTGCTGACAAATTGTAAAACCAAGAAAAACGCATCAATTAATAACATCCTTAAATGGGTTTTGGCCTGCTTTTCCCTGTTTCGAACGATGAAAATCAGCAAAAAGAGTTTGAATTATCCTGTAGAGCCAAAGGTTTGGCAATCATTTTATAATAGGTAATACAGCTATGGCTGTATTTTTTTTGATTATTTATCGGACGAGGGCAGCAAGACAGCAAAATAGTATAAAAATAAGACAATTCGAGATTTTTTTTGTTGTGAATGATACTATCGCACATGTTCGAGAATGCCTAGGATCAGGTTTAGTGAATTTAAGGAGTAAATGTGAGAGGACAGCAAACTGCGGCAGTTTACAGCAACGATGAAATTAATGTGGTAGCACTCTTGCGCCTGTTATGGCAAAAAAAATGGGTTATCTTTTTCGTCATCGTCTTAACTACAGCAATTGGATGTTTGAAGATTTGGAATACCCAGCCAGTCTTTGAGGCTAAAGCCTATATTGTACCGCCAACAGCTGGGGATATTGCTCCTTTTAATTATGGCCGTTCGTATGACAAGAATTCATTATTAAAACCTTTCCAGGTAAAAGATGTTTATCAGGTATTTGCCTCTTCCTTGTTATCCCAGGCAAGTATGTGGGCTCTCTTTAATAAAGCCTATTTACCCACATTGCCAGTTAAACCACGCAATAAAGCATCTTTAAACGCACTTTATAAAGGTTTCAGTAGTATCTTGACCGTTAAAGAAGACGTGAAATCTCCGATGAAATATACGGTGGTAGCCAGAAGTACGAATGTTGCAGAAGCAGCGAAATGGGTAGAACGTTATATTGATGTCGTTAAACAAGATGCAATTAGTAACATGCTTAACATTGTCAAGAGCGAAAACCAAAGCCTGGCTCATGATTTCGAGCAGAGAATCAATACCGTGCGTGAGATAGCAAAAGAACAACGTTATGATCGCATTAAGCAATTACAAGAGGCTTTAAATGTTGCTCAGGCAATGGAGTCAGAGGGTAAATTGCCGCCCCAAACCAGTTCTTTGAAGAACGCCAAGTTGTTCGGGCGTAGCAGCAAAGTACTGAAGGCAGAAATAGATACCCTCAATGCACGGCAATCTGACGACGCTTTCGCGCCGGAATTGCGTAAGTTAGAAGGTGAATATAATTTTTTACGTAAGATTACTATAAACCCTGCGGATGTTGCTGTGTTTCGCCTGGATGGCAATATTGATCTTTCGGATACCCCTATAGCGCCGAGGAAACGCTTGATCCTGGCTTTTTCTCTAACGCTGGGTTTTGTGCTGGGTGTGGCATTGGTACTTATGCAAGCAGTCTTTGCAACAAATCGTGCAAATGAATTGGCAGAAAAATAACTGCAAGTTCGCCAAAGCTGGCTAAATCACGTTATTGTTCTGAATTGGTTCATGGCCGGAGCCCTGCTTCGTGCCATGATTTTTGTTATCAAGAATTGAATTTGAAATGAGGATAGTTGGATGAAAGCGCTCGTTACCGGTGCTGATGGTTTTATCGGATCTCATCTTACTGAGTTATTAGTGAGGGAAGGTTACCAAGTGAAGGCACTCTCTCAATATAACTCATTTAATTATTGGGGTTGGCTTGAAGACATTCATTGTTTAAATGATATTGAAGTCTTAACAGGGGATATTCGTGATCCTCATTATTGTAAACACATTACCAAAGGCGTGGATGCTGTATTTCACCTGGCGGCATTAATTGCAATTCCCTATTCTTATGTTGCGCCAGACAGTTACGTCGACACCAATGTTAAAGGTACGTTAAATATTTGTCAGGCTGCGCTGGAAAACGAAGTTGGGCGTATTATCCATACATCCACTAGTGAAGTTTATGGGACGGCAAGATACGTACCCATTGACGAAAAGCATCCTTTACAAGCGCAATCCCCTTATAGCGCTTCTAAAATTGGTGCAGATGCAATGGCAATCAGTTTTTTTAACGCCTTTAATCTGCCATTAACGATTGCAAGACCTTTTAATACCTATGGGCCAAGACAATCTGCGCGTGCAGTCATCCCAACAATTATTTCCCAAATTGCCAGTGGCCGGGATCGAATTGAGTTAGGTGATGTGACTCCAACACGCGATTTTAATTACGTTGAAGATACTTGCCGTGGTTTCCTCGAGTTGGCCCGTTGCGATAAGGCTGTCGGTGAGGTTGTGAATATTGGCTCAAACTATGAGATTTCTATTGGCGATACACTGAATCTTATTCGAGAGCTCATGCAGAGCAACGTTGAGTTTGTTCTCGATGAGCAACGTTTGCGGCCGGAAAAATCAGAGGTTTCCAGACTATGGTGCGATAACAGTAAAATTCGTAATTTAACCGGGTTTGCCCCGAGGTTTTCTATCAGTGAAGGGTTACAAAAAACAATCGAATGGTTTACTTCGAGTGATAATTTAGCCAAATACAAGGCAGATATTTATAATGTTTGAGTATTATTATGTTTAATTTCCTCATTCAGTTTATTCGTGAACAATACCGCACGGATGATTTTATCCCTTTGCATGCACCCAAATTCATTGGCAATGAACGCGATTATGTGCTTGCTACTATTGACTCCAGTTTTGTCTCTAGCGTAGGTGCCTACGTTGATAAATTTGAACAGGAAATGGCTGCCTACACGGGTAGCCCCAGTGCAGTAGTCACTGTTAATGGTACCAGTGCCTTGCATATGGCTTTAATTCTAGCTGGCGTCAGTCAGGGGGATTATGTGCTGACCCAGCCATTGACCTTTGTCGCGACCTGTAATGCTATTAGTTATTGCAAGGCAGAGCCAGTATTTTTAGATGTCGATAAGCGAAATCTCGGTTTATCACCGCAAGCGGTTGATGCCTGGCTGGACGAGTTTGCTTTTATTGATGAGGCAGGCCTTTGTCGTCATCGAGCAGATAACCGTATTATCCGCGCCTGTGTGCCTATGCATACGTTTGGGCACCCAGCAGATATTGATGGTTTACTTGATGTCTCGGAACGCTGGCATGTGCCGATCATTGAAGATGCTGCTGAATCGTTGGGTAGTTTATACAAAGGCCGCCACACAGGTACTTTTGGGAAGCTAGGTGTTCTGAGTTTTAATGGAAATAAGATCATCACCACCGGTGGTGGTGGTATGATTCTAGCAGATAAAGAGCTGGGTATTCGGGCAAAATATTTAACAACAACGGCTAAAAAACCTCATCCCTATGAATTTTACCACGATGAAACAGGCTTTAATTACCGGATGCCCAATATCAATGCGGCATTGGGGTGTGCTCAATTAGAGCAACTGGATTCTTTTATAGAAAGTAAGCGTTTGTTAGCAAAAAATTATGCGGCGCTTTTAGCAAATACCTCGTTACAATTTATATCCGAGCCCGAGGGTTGCCGTAGTAATTATTGGCTTAATGCGGTGATATGCGAGAATCAGCAACAGCGTGATGAGTTGCTGAAAGCAACCAATGAGGCCGGGGTTATGACCAGGCCGATCTGGCAACCTATGCATCAGTTACCGATGTTTAAAAATGCATTGAGTGGTTCACTCAGTAACGTAGAATGGTTTGCTGAGAGAGTGGTTAATTTACCAAGTTCTGTTGTCATTCAGAGAGATGTACATGCGTAAGATCGCGGTTTTTACAGCTACAAGGGCAGAATATGGCTTATTGTATTGGCTCATGAAAGCAATTCAGGACAGTAGTGATTTGGACTTACAGCTGTTAGTAAGTGGTATGCACCTGGCTCCGCAGTTTGGAGAAACCTGGAAAGAAATTGAAGCGGATGGCTTTAAGATTGATGAAAAAGTCGAAATGCTACTGGCTTCCGACTCCCCTGTGGGCGTTGTAAAGTCAATGGGTCTTGCCACCATCGGTTTTGCGGATGCCTTGTCCCGCCTCAATCCGGATATTTTATTTTTATTGGGTGATCGGTTTGAAACCCTGGCACTTGCCCAAGCTGCATTAATCATGAAAATCCCTATTGCCCATGCCCATGGGGGTGAGTTAACTTTGGGTGCCTATGATGATTCAATACGGCATGCGGTTACCAAAATATCATCCTTGCATTTTGTGGCGGCTGAAGAGTATCGTCGCCGCGTAATACAAATGGGAGAGGAACCTGGCAGCGTATTTAATGTGGGGGCACTGGGGTTGGAGCACACTATAAAAACAGCCTGTCTTTCATCGGCCGGATTGGCAGGTGAATTGCAAATTCCCCTTCATGAGCCTTATTTTTTAGTGACTTATCATCCTGCCACCAATGCAGATGAACCTGTGGAAGCAGCTTTTAAAGGCTTGTTACAGACACTTGATGACTGGCCGAACCATCAGGTACTTTTCACGTATCCTAATGCGGACAATGGCGGCCACATTATTATTCAACTGTTGGAAAATTATTGTAAAGCTAATCCGGGACGAGCTTTTGCAGTGAAATCACTTGGCTTTAAAAAATACCTGAGTGCTGTCGCACATGCTGAAGCTGTGGTTGGTAACTCGTCAAGCGGTATCATTGAGGTTCCTGCTTTTGGGGTGCCAACCGTCAATATCGGTTTGCGTCAGGAGGGACGGTTGGCCGCTGATTCTATCGTTCACTGCAGGACTGATTATCCCGCAATTAAAGAAGCCTTGGGTAAAGCATTAAGCCCGGCGTTCAAGGAAAAATGCCGTCAAGTCATTAATCCCTATGGTAATGGGGAGGTATCAGGGCGAATTTTACCTGTGCTTAAAAACTATCAATTATCCACTGTAAAACACTTTCAAGATTGGAATTTTCACTATGCATGACCATAAAAAACCGGTTTATATTATTGCTGAAGCGGGTGTAAATCATAATGGTAGTCGAGATCTTGCTTTTCAGTTGGTCGAGGCGGCTGCTGAATCGGGTGCTGATGCGGTAAAATTCCAAACCTTTAAGGCAAGCAGACTAGCCAGCAAAAAAGTTGAAAAAGCTAACTATCAAAAATCAACGACCGATAAAGCAGAATCTCAATTGGATATGCTCGCGAAACTGGAGTTACCCGAAGCCTGGCACAGCGATTTGCAAAAGCATGCCAGGGCAAGAGGGATTGAATTTTTATCAACAGCATTTGATGAGCAGAGTTTACAATTTTTACAATCACTCAATTTACCGGTTTATAAAGTTCCTTCAGGTGAGTTGACCAATGCGCCTTTACTGTGGCGTTTTGCTAAAACAGGTAAGCCGCTGATTATTTCTACTGGAATGGCTACGTTGGCAGAGGTTGAGGAAGCGTTGGCGATTGTAGCTCATGCGTTGCAATTCCCAGAGGAGCCGCGCAGAATCGATGAGGTCTGGCAATGCTGGTCTAATCCGCAGAGGCGGGAAATGTTAAAAGGCCATGTCACTTTACTCCACTGTACTTCGCAATATCCTACGCCTTGGCATGAAGTGAATCTGCGTGCAATGGATACTCTGGCGGCAGCATTTGGTTTGGATGTTGGCTATTCTGATCATACTGAAGGAACAGTGATTCCGGTTGCAGCTGTTTCTCGTGGTGCGAGAGTGATTGAAAAGCATTTTACCCTCGATAGGACTTTGCCTGGACCTGATCATCAAGCCTCTATTGAGGTGGCTGAACTCAAAAAATTAGTGTCTGATATTCGCGCCCTGGAAATTGCCTTAGGCAGTCCCATCAAGGCTCCACAAACCAGTGAATGGGATACACGACGGGCAGCCAGGCAATCGATTGTTGCCGCCCACCATTTACCGGCGGGTAAAGTCATTGAGCGTAGTGATTTAACTACAGCAAGAACCGGCGGCGGTTTACCACCTAATTTGTTTTGGGAGCTAATTGGTTCTACCAGCAGTAAATCGTATGAACCCGGTGAGGTTTTTGAATTATGATTTTAAATAAGTTTCAGAGGCCTTTAATTTTACTTGGTGCCGGGGGGCATGCTAAGGTTTTGCTCTCGTTGGTCAGGGCGCTGGATTTACCTGTATTGGGCGTATGTGCTCCTGAATTGGTAAATCAAGGAGCAAATTTCTGGCGGGATATCCGAGTTCTTGGGACTGGAGAGGATTTAACTGAATTCAATCCTGACGAAGTTGCTCTGGTCAATGCGGTTGGGCGGCGCGTGGGGGATACGAATAGCAGGCAGCGTATTTTCGAAACATTGAAAGCAAAAGGTTATTATTTCCCTGTACTTGTGCACCCGGCAGCTTGGGTCGATCCGGATGCCCATCTGCAGGAAGGGACACAAATTATGGCTGGTGCAGTGGTCCAGGCTGATGCAAGGATTGGTAATAATGTGATCATTAATACTCGCGCCTCTGTTGATCATGATTGTGTCATTGAGGATCATGTTCATATTGCCCCAGGTGCGGTATTGTGTGGCAATGTATACGTTGGTAAACGTGCTTTTGTTGCCAGTGGAGCTACCTTGATTCCGGGAACCAGGGTAGGTAACGATGCAGTCGTGGGGGCTGGTGCTTCTATTGTACGGGATGTAGCACCAGGACAATTGGTCTTACCGGCCTTAATACGCCGGACAGAGTTCAGCCTAGAAACATATTGCGGTGATGAAAAATGATAAATTGGGAAACCTTACTCATAAAACCCGATACAACAATTAGTGAAGCAATAGAAATTCTTGATCGAGGTGCACAGCGAATCGCCCTTGTTGTGGATGAACAAAGCCGTTTATTAGGAACGGTAACGGATGGGGATATACGGCGTGCCTTGATTAAACATCTCGCTTTAGATTTGCCAGTACGAGAGATGATGTGTGAGACTCCCAAAAAGGCGGATGCTGATTGGAGCAAAGAACTCATCCTGGCAACGATGGAAAAATACCAGCTTCTGCAATTGCCCATTGTAGCTCCTGATGGGCGAGTGGTCGGCTTGGAAACCTTGCATGATATCCTAAGAAAACGCCATCGCGATAATCCTGTTTTTCTCATCGCCGGTGGATTTGGTACGCGTTTACATCCCTTGACGCAAGAGTGTCCAAAGCCGTTGCTTAAAGTGGGTGACAAAGCTATTTTAGAGCTAATTATTGAACGTTTTATTGATGCGGGTTTCCATCGCTTTTTTATTTCGACCCATTTTATGCCTGAGATGATCAAAAAACACTTTGGTGATGGTAGTCGCTGGGGGGTTACTATTCGCTATGTGCATGAAGAACACCCACTTGGTACCGGTGGGGCTTTGGGGTTGTTACCTCATGACGAAATTGATTTACCCATATTCATGATGAATGGTGATTTGTTAACTTCCCTGAATTTTCAGAATTTATTGGATTTTCATAACGAGCATGAAGGTGTAGCAACTATTTGTGTGCGTGAGTATGAGCATCGAGTACCTTTTGGTGTATTGAATTTTCATGGCCATCGAGTCACTTCGATTGTTGAAAAGCCGGTGCATCGTTCTTTCATTAATGCGGGAATTTATTTACTTTCTCCTGACTTTGCGCGTAGTGTTTTACCGGGTGTGCGTATTGATATGCCTGATTTGCTCCAACATCACATTGACAAGGGAAAAAGTGTTAATATGTTTCCCATCCATGAATATTGGTTAGATATTGGGCGTATGGACGATTTTAAAAGAGCACAGGAAGAGGTTAGTCTGTTAGGTTTTTAAGATGATTAAGCAAAAAAAAGTTTTGGCAATTATACCGGCTAGAGGCGGCAGTAAGGGATTGCCTGGGAAAAATATTCGCCCTTTAAATGGAATTCCTTTAGTCGCTTGGCCTATAAAGACAGCGTTAAGTTCTCGCTATGTTGACAGGGTTATCGTCACAACGGATGCTCCAGAAATAGCTAAAGTAGCGTTAGCGTATGGCGCTGAGGTGCCTTTTATGCGCCCAGCCGAATTCGCCAGGGATACTTCGCCTTCCTCAGAAGCAGTTATTCATGCCATTAAATTCTGTGCTGAGACGGATGGGCCTTATGATTATTTTGTCTTGCTGGAGCCGACTTCCCCTTTAACGGAAGCGGCCGATGTTGACGAGGCTCTGGAAACGCTGGTGGCTGGTGAAGGATTATCAATCGTTGGGGCAAGTAAAGTGGAAGCTTCGCATCCTGTTTACTGTGCAACAATAGGGGATGATAATTTTTTGCGGCCTTATAACCGGGAAAGTTTTGCTAAACCTATCCGCAGGCAGGATGTGGATGATGTGTATTTTTTTGAGGGTTCGCTTTATATATCAGACACTAAAAAATACCTTGAGACAGAAACTTTCTACCACGAACGCACGTTGCCTTATATCGTTCCTGCTTGGAAGTCTTTGGAAGTTGATACGCTATTAGACTTCTTAAAAATAGAAACCATATTGAAAAATAAAGAGTTATTAATTTAAAACCAGGAGCTGTTTACATTTCTACTATCTCGGCACTTATAGTTTGATTTTCTGCGCCCCGCTCTGCTGGCCGGAAATCAAACCATAAGCACTCAAACTAGCGAAATGTAAACAACCCCTGGCCATTGAATGGAATAAAAATGAAAAACGACTTTAAATCGCGTCTGTTGCACGTAATTCCTGGTGGCGCTCATACCTATTCGCGCGGTCATGATCAATATCCTGAAAATGCACCGCAAATTATGGTACGCGGAAAAGGGGCCTATACCTATGATGACAAGGGGATTGAATACCTGGATTATGGTATGGCCTTGCGGGCAGTCAATATTGGCTATGCAGAAGATGAAATCGATCAGGCCGCTTTTGAGCAGATTAGGAATGGTAATAATCTGACCAGAGCGTCGATGATCGAATTGGAAGCCGCTGAATTGTTAGTGGATCTGATTGATAGTGTTGACATGGTGAAGTTTACTAAGAATGGTTCAACAGCTGTTTCAGCTGCCGTTAAATTAGCAAGAGCTTATACTGGTCGCGATTTGGTAGCCCGTTGTGCCGAACAGCCTTTTTTTTCCTACGATGATTGGTTTATTGGTTCCACGCCGATAAAACGTGGTATACCTGCTAATGTCATTGAGCAAACCAAACTTTTTAGCTATAACGATCTTGCTTCATTGGAAGCGCTTATTGCGGAATATCCGGAGCAAATAGCCTGCGTGGTTTTGGAGCCAAGTGCTATGCAGCATCCAGCGCCATCGCTTACTCACGCCGGTGAAACCTATCTTCATGATGTTCAGCGCTTATGCAAGAGGCATGGTATTGTTTTTGTCCTTGATGAGATGATCACCGGGTTTCGTTGGGATCTGAAGGGTGCGCAAAATTATTATAACGTTCAACCGGATCTTTGTACTTTTGGCAAAGCAATGGCGAATGGTTTTGCTGTAGCAGCGATAGCAGGCAGGCGTGAAATTATGGAGCTTGGTTCAATTGAATTTCCTGGCCGTGAGCGTCTGTTTCTACTGTCGACAACCCATGGTGCCGAAATGTGCGGTCTCGGTGCTTTCGTAAAAACAGTGGAGTTTATGCAACGGCATCAGGTTGTGGAACAAATATGGAATTACGGTAAGTCTTTAATCTCGTTAATGAATCAGAAGGCTGCAGAGGCAGGTATCGCCGATTTCTTTAAGGCAGGTGGGATAGAATGTTCGCCTTGGTATGCAACCTATGATGCGAAAGGGGAGACTTCTTTAGCATTCCGTACCCTATTTTCGCAGGAAATGATCAAGAACGGGGTGCTGATGCCCTGGATCGCCTTGAGTTACCGGCATGGTGATAACGAGTTACAAAAAACGGCAGCAGCCCTTGAAAAGACTTTTAAAATTTATGCGCATGCTATTGAACAAGGTTCAACGGAAGGTTATTTGCAAGGTGAGATCATCAAGCCGGTCTTCAGACGTCATAATTAAAAATGGGTCGTATAGAGTAGATTTATGAATCAGGTACTAAACGATAAAGTTGTTGTTGTTACTGGCGGAGCAGGCCTTTTAGGAGCCGAATTTGTTCAGGCAATTGCCAGGAATGGCGGTATTGCTATCATTGCTGATCATAATAAGGAAGCAGCACTCAATGTTGTAGAAAGGATAAGTCAACAGAACCCGGAAGGGCGTGTTGATTTTGTAACATTGGATATTACAGATAAGACTTCCATTCTTGATGTGGTTAAAACAGTTTCGGAAAAATATGGGAAAATAGACGCGTTGGTCAATAATGCTTATCCGCGAAATAAAAATTATGGCCGGCGATTGATGGAGGTCGAATATAGCGATTTCTGTGAAAATATAACTCTTAATTTGGGGGGATACTTCCTGACTTCCCAGCAATTTGCTGCTTATTTTATGCAGCAGGGTTATGGCAATATGATTAATATTGCCTCTATTTATGGTGTTGTAGCGCCCAAATTTGAAATTTATGAGAATACCGCGATGACTATGCCAGTTGAATACGCTGTAATAAAATCGGGTATCATTCATTTGACTAAGTATTTTGCAAAATCATTTAAAGGTAAACAAATCAGAGTTAATTCTTTAAGCCCCGGAGGCATTTTGGATGCTCAACCCGCTTCTTTTGTAAGCGCTTATAAAGAGGAGTGCCTCAATAAAGGGATGTTGGATAAAGGCGATTTATCTGGCTCCTTAATTTATTTACTGTCTGATCTGTCGAGCTATGTTAATGGCCAGAATCTTATCGTAGATGATGGATTCACAATTTAATTAGGTGTTTTATGACTGAGAAACTTAAACGTTGTTCTAATTGTTTACTACCAGAAACTTACGAAACCATCGAATTCGATGAGCATGGATGTTGCAACATTTGTAACTCAGCGAAAATTAAAAAAGAAAAAATTGATTGGGTAGCCAGGAAAAAGCTATTGGATCAATTGATAGAGAAATACCGTGGCAAGGGCGATTATGATTGTATTATTCCTTTTAGCGGCGGGAAAGATAGTACTTTTCAACTCTTATACCTGATGAAGGAATACAAGATAAAACCATTGGTTGTTCGCTTTAATCACGGTTTTATGCGTTCGGTGATTAATGAGAATAATCAGCGGACCTTCAAGAAATTAGGGGTTGATGTGATCGAGTTCACGCCTAATTGGAAAATCGTAAAAAAACTCATGCTCGAATCATTCATCCGTAAAACGGATTTTTGCTGGCACTGCCATACCGGCATTTATTCCTATCCGATGCAAATCGCCATTAAATACAATGTTCCACTTATTTTTTGGGGTGAGCCCCAGGCTGAATTAACCGCTTACTACGATTATCTGAACGACGAAATCGAGTATGAGGATGAGAAAAAATTCAACATGATTAGAAACCTCGGGATATCAGCAGATGATATGTACGGTATGATTAATACCCCTGAAGATCCAATCGATCGGCGTGATTTGAATCCGTTTACTTATCCTAAATTAAGTGAATTAAAAAAACTGGGGTATGCATCAGTCTGTTTGGGAAGTTTTATTCCCTGGGATTATGAAGCCAATACCAAGTGGATTAAAGAGGAACTTGGCTGGCAGGCAGATGAGTTAGAAGGTGTGCCAAACGAAGTGAACACCACCGGTGAGAAGATTGAGTGCTTCATGCAAGGTACCCGTGATTACATTAAATACATCAAGCGGGGTTATAGTCGTATTACGCAAATTAATTCAATTAAATTACGTAACAACAAGATCACTAAAGAAGACGCTGAAAAATGGAATGCGATGGAAGGGCAACGACCTGAATCGTTGGATGTTTTTTTAAGCTATGTTGGTCTTACTGAAGAAGAATTTAATACAATTGTTAAACAAATGGCCATACCACCTTATGAGCATGATTTTGAAAATAATCCGAAAGCGAAACCGGTATGGGATACGATTAAGTGGTATAGAGAAGGTGAATGGATAAAATAATAGGCATCTTAGATTATGGCATGGGGAATATTAATTCAGTTTATAATTCGTTGAGCTATTTGGGCTATGAACCTGAAATTGTGAAAACTGCCCAAGCAATTGAGCGCTGTTCCCATCTGATTATTCCAGGTGTTGGTTCTTATGCAGTTGCTATGGCGAATATTGCGGCGCTTGAAGTAGACACAGTCATAATGAAACATGTACAAGCAGGAAAGCCCTTACTTGGAATTTGTTTGGGTATGCAGATCCTTTCTACAGAAGGTGAAGAGGGTGGCTATTCTAAAGGCTTGGGATTGATTGATGGCAAGGTTGAGTTTCTTGATCTTCCTGATTTGCCAGTTCCTCATGTTGGCTGGAATTCCCTGACCTTTAATTTTGACCACCCCATTTGTAACAACCTGAAAAAGCATGTGGATTTTTATTTTGTTCATTCTTATTTTTTCAATGCCAGTGATACAGGCAATGTGTTGGCTTTAACTGATTATGGTAAACAATTTCCCGCTATTGTAGTTAAGGAAAATGTAGTTGGTATTCAATTCCATCCTGAGAAAAGTCAAGATAACGGTTTGTTATTGCTTGAGAATTTTTGTGAGTGGGGTGGGGCATGTTAAAAAAGCGAATCATTCCAACGCTGTTGTTGAGTAATGGCCGAATGGTCAAAGGTAAACAGTTTGAGAATTTTCGTGACACCGGTGATCCGGTATCAGCAGCAAGAATTTACAATGCACAAAATGCGGATGAATTATTTTTTTTGGATATTGATGCTAATCGGAAAGGCAGTGCTTTTGAGATTTTGGAGAAAACGGTCAATGCGGTTTCAGCAGAATGTTTTATGCCTTTGTCAGTAGGGGGTGGTGTTGATTCGATTGAAAAAATGCGCCGCTTACTGTTGGCAGGTGCAGATAAGATTTCGATTACTACTGCAGCGCATACCACTCCCGATTTAATTGGCGAAGCGGCTAATTTGTTTGGCCGGCAATGTGTGGTAGTAGGCTTGGATGTCAAAGTGGAGAATGGAAACTATTCTCTTTACAGCCATTGTGGTACGCAAAAATCAACCAAGTCGTTACGTGATTTTGTCCTGGAAATGACTGAACGAGGTGCTGGCGAATTTGTTATGAATTCTATCGATAACGATGGCATGATGAATGGTTATGACTTGCAATTAGCCAAAGAGGTGAGACGCTATACGGATCGACCCCTTATTATTGCCGGCGGCGCCGGTACTTTTATGCATTTGGTTGATGCGTTTAAAGAAGCCCAGGTTGATGCGGTTGCCTGCGCGAGCCTTTTTCACTTCGGTGATAATAACCCAATTCGTGCCCGCTCCTATTTGTTGAATCAGGGCATACCCATGAAGCTGACTAAATGAAATTAACCATTGAACTACACTCGCTCAGTGAGTACCTGGCAAAACAATTACAAACGTTTTATCCCGATGGGGTGCCAGTAAAGGATAATATCACCCAGATAATGCCGACAGTGATTGAACGGCTGGATTACTGCTTTTCTCATATTCGCAAAAAATATTATTTCGATGAAGGGCAGACGGTATTTAATCATTTGAATTCTGATCACTATGCCATGTTTTTGTATTTCGTTGCCAATGAAGCCTATCGGCAGCAATTTATCAATGTGGCGGAAAAAGCATTTTTACTGAATAAAGCTTTACATGGGATTGATGCTTTTTATTCTATTGCGCTTCCAAAGGTGTTTTTGTTTGTCCACCCGGTAGGTACTATTCTTGGAAACGCGCACTACTCGGATTTTTTGGTCGTTTATCAGAATGTCACTGTTGGAACGGATGTAAATAGTGTCTATCCTCGTTTTGGTCAGGCAGTCGTGCTATATGCTAAAAGCTCGGTGATCGGTAAGTGCCATATTGGTAATAATGTCAGTATCGCCGGTAATACCTTTATAAGAAATACAAATGTGCCCGATGATTCCATTGTCGTAGGTTTATACCCTGACGTTAAGATAAAGAAGAATAGTAAGAATAATAAATATGATTTTTTTCCTAACCAATAGGGTCTGTTACCGCTTCTACTATCCTGGCCGAAAAGCTGAGGAAATAACGACGGACCGCAGGCAATGGTATAAAACAGGATTTTGTAGGAAATTGACAAGTATAAATTTTTTTATAATAATCCGCTTTTTTTCGCGCAGACACAACTCGCGTCCACAAGATTGTACACATAGTCTCGTTAGCCTCTATTCCTCAAGGTTATGTGAGCGCAGTGGTCAGTGTGGATGTATTCTCAGTGAATTAAGAGCAAGAAACAAGGAGTGTCAATGCGTTTGATACCGACAATTCTATGTGGTGGAGCAGGTTCCAGGCTTTGGCCGGTTTCCCGTGAATTGCATCCTAAACCATTTATTCGCCTAGCTGATGGGCAAAGCCTATTGCAGAAGACTTTTCTGCGGGGAGCGGCTTTATCCGGTGTTGAGGAAATCCTTACAGTCACCAATCGGGAACTGTTTTTCAAAACAGAAGATGAGTTTCGGGAAGTGAATGCAGCTGACCTAAACATGTCTTTTATTCTCGAGCCTTTTGGTCGTAATACAGCCGCTGCTATTGCTGCCGCAGCCTTGCGCATCGCTAATGGGTATAATGAAGATACACTGATGCTGGTATTGCCTGCCGATCATCTTATCTCCGAACAGGAAGCGTTTGAGGTAGCAATTGCACGAGCGGTTGAGCTGGCTGAACAAGGCAAGTTGGTTACTTTTGGTATTCAGCCTGATCGCCCTGAGACTGGTTACGGTTATATCGAAGCGGATGGTACCAATGTATTAAGTTTTGTTGAAAAACCTTCCTTGCTAAAAGCACAAGAATACCTTGATTCAGGACGTTTTCTGTGGAATTCAGGGATGTTTTGTTTTTCCGCTGGGACGTTATTGCGGGAGATGGAGCATTATTGCCCGGATATTCTTCTCGCTACTAAAACGTGCCTGGAACAATCCCATACGGCAACTGGAAAAGGGTTTTCACAACTGGAACTGGATGCCCAAAGTTTTAGCATCGTTCCTGAAAACTCAATTGATTATGCCATTATTGAAAAGTCAGCGCGAGTTGCTGTTGTGCCTTGTAGCATCGGTTGGAGTGATATTGGCTCCTGGAATGCTTTAGGTGATTTGGCTGAGCCTGATGCACAGGGAAATCGTATTGAAGGCGAGGCACTGCTTCATGACGTATCGAATTGTTATATTCGCAGTAAAGAACGCTTGATTGGAGCGGTGGGGGTTGAGAATCTATTCATTATTGATACGCCCGATGCGTTATTGGTCGCTGATAAATCACGTGACCAAGATGTGAAGCGTATCTATGCGCAGTTGAAAGCACAAGGTCATGAAGCACATAAACTGCATCGTACAGTGCATCGTCCTTGGGGAACCTATACGGTGTTGGAAGAGGGGCCACGTTTCAAAATCAAACGTATTGAAGTAAGGCCGGGAGCAAGCCTTAGTTTACAAATGCATCATCATCGCAGTGAGCATTGGATTGTTGTGAGTGGTATGGCCAAGGTCATCAATGGCGAGGAGGAAATGTTTGTCAGAACGAATGAATCGACTTATATTCCTGCTGGTCATAAGCATCGTTTGGAAAATCCTGGTGTGCTTGATCTGGTTATGATTGAGGTACAGAGTGGGGAATATATGGGCGAAGATGATATTGTCCGATTCCAGGATGTTTATGGTAGGGTGTGAACTACTTTTACTAAAAGTAGTTGCTAGCCAACCATAAATTTAAGAACAACGAAAGAACAATCAATTAGGTTTAGGGCTAGGTAAAACTGAGACTATTGAATTTGTTCCGTAACTGACAGATATATCACGAGGTGTTTGGTGAAAACGGCATTAATTACAGGGGTTACTGGTCAAGACGGTGCCTATTTAGCAGAGTTCCTAATCAACAAGGGCTATACAGTACATGGCATTAAGCGTAGATCGTCCCTACTGAATACAGGTCGAATTGATCATTTGTATCAAGATCCCCATGAAAAGGATCTTCGCCTTATTCTCCATTATGGTGATATGACTGACAGTACTAGTCTAATCCGTATCATTCAACAAACCAAACCGGATGAAATCTATAATCTGGCTGCGCAGAGTCATGTCTCTGTTTCCTTTGAGGAGCCGGAATACACCGCCAATTCGGATGCTTTAGGTGCATTGCGTATTTTAGAAGCCATTCGGATCTTGGGTTTTGAGCAAAGAACCAAATTTTATCAAGCGTCTACCTCTGAATTATACGGTTTGGTTCAGGAAACCCCACAAAAAGAAACGACACCTTTTTATCCTCGCTCACCTTATGCTGTTTCTAAATTATATGCCTATTGGATAACAGTAAATTATCGTGAAGCCTATAATATGTTTGCCTGCAATGGTATTTTGTTTAATCACGAATCACCGATTCGCGGTGAAACCTTTGTGACGAGAAAAATTACACGAGGTCTTGCACGTATCAAATGTGGTTTAGAAGGATGTTTGTATTTAGGAAACATCAATGCCAAGCGTGATTGGGGGCATGCCAAAGACTATGTTGAGATGCAATGGTTGATGTTGCAGCAAGAAAAGCCAGAGGATTTTGTCATTGCAACTGGTGAACAGCATAGTGTACGTGAATTTATCAATTTGGCCGCGAAGGAAATTGATTTAGAGCTTCATTGGGAAGGTGAGGGGATTAACGAGAAGGCTTACGACAGTGATGGTGTATGCCGAATTGCCATTGATCCTCGCTATTTCAGACCTACTGAAGTAGATACTTTATTGGGTGACGCCAGTAAAGCGCGTCAGAAATTAGGTTGGGAACCACGAATTCAATTTCATGAGTTGGTAGAAGAAATGATTCGCGCAGATTATGAAATCGCTTGCAGAGATAAATTTATTAAAGAAAATGGTTATGAAAAATGACCTGCGCATCGTCGAAGAGGGCTTCCAGGGGCTGTTGCCAAGCCAGTAGATAGGGTAACAGACCCAATTTTACGAATTGTAATGAGTGAGTGAGATATGCATCATAATGCCAAAATATATGTAGCCGGACATCGTGGGTTAGTGGGTTCAGCCTTAGTTAGAGCCCTGGAAAGGCAAGGCTATACAAATCTGTTACTCAGAACGAAGAGTGAGCTTGATTTAACAGACCAGGCAAAGGTTCATGCATTTTTTGCTCAGGAACGTCCTGAGTATGTCTTTATGGCTGCAGCAAAGGTTGGTGGTATTGTTGCCAATAATACCTATCCTGCTGATTTTGGTTATCAAAACCAAATTATTCAAACTAATCTTATTCATGCTTCCTGGGAAAATAAGGTCAAGCGCTTATTGTTTTTAGGCTCTTCTTGCCTTTACCCAAGGGATTGCCCACAACCCATGTGCGAAGAGCATTTGTTAACCGGCCCGCTTGAGCCTACCAACAAAGCGTATGCACTCGCAAAAATATCAGGCATTTCAATGTGTGAATCGTTTAATCGACAATATGGCACCAAGTATTTGGTCGCTATGCCGACAAATCTCTATGGTCCAAATGACAATTATGATTTGCAAGCTTCTCACGTCATTCCGGCCTTAATGCGAAAAATTCATGAAGCGAAGATTTCTCATGCGCCGTTTGTTGAGGTGTGGGGTTCTGGTGCACCTAAACGTGAGTTTATGCATAGTGATGACATGGGTGATGCAGCGGTATTTTTATTAAATTTACCGGACGCCCAATATGATGAATTGCTTCACTGCCCGGTAAGCGGCCCACTGGTCAATATTGGTTATGGCAAAGATATTTCCATTAAAGAACTGGTCGAGTTACTTTGTCGAATTGTCGATTATAAAGGTGAGGTCAGATGGGATAGCTCCAAACCTGATGGTACGCCGAAAAAACTATTGAATACGGACAAAATCAGCAAAACTGGATGGCAACCGAAGTTGGTTTTAGCGGATGAATTAAAGAAAATATATTTGGATAAGTTTGTTAGTGAGAATAAAGTTTCTTTGGCAGGTACTGTATGACCCGGTTTTTTTTTACAAGACCTAGCTACTTTCTTTATTTAATGTGGTTGATGTTAATGGTTGTTTTTTATATTCAACCGATTGAGTATCTGAAACCAGTTGGCTTCGGTGTTTGGGGTTTCATCCTGGGTGGATTGCTGGTTTTTACTCTGGGTGAGCGATCTGCCCGATTTTTCCCCGTCCGTCATGAGGCTGCTGTCGTTGTTTCAAAGCAACACCTTAATCGGGTTGTTCTTTTTTCTTCTCTGCTTGGTTTACTGGGTATTTTGTGCTTGACTTATGACAAGCTAATATTGAGCGGCCTGGATTATTCCCATGGCTTAGCGTTTATCCGTGAACTGCGTGTTCAGCAACTTGACAAGGGTGTGGATGTTCACCGTTCATTTTGGCTGTATTTAGGCTATCCTTTTTTCTCTTTTAGTTACCCGGCTTTAATGCTGTTGGTGATTAATGCAGCCGAGATCAAACCTTCAGTAGCCCGTTTTGCCCAGCTGTCTGCCAGTTCACCCATCATCTATGCTTTATTGTATGGCGGGCGGATGCCAATATTTATTTTATTCTTTCTTCTGTTGACCTGCTGTTTTATAAGAAAATTTCATGGGAAAACGTTTTTCCCCAGAGAACATGCCTTATTGGCGAAATTGCTTATGCTAGGGATTTGTTTTGCTTTATACAGCAATCATGTTCTGGTTGAGCGTAGACAGAATTCCAATCAGACTTCTTATAATGACTTTATGAACTTTGTTGTTCAGGAAAGTTGGGGTGCTGCGCCAAAACAATGGATAACGACACTCATTGAGGATGATATAGTCAGTAAAGATACGGCGATGACACTTATGACGAATTCAATGTATCTCACAAATGGGGTGGTTAGCTTAAGCAAGATAATAGACAATCATAAAAAATACACACCCTATTGGGGAACTTACCAGGTGGGTATTTTATCGCCTTTATTACGTGTTTTTTACGCTAACAACACGGTGTTGTCTACCATGAAAGAGAATATGGTTGATACCAAAATCTATGGTTTTTATACGACTGCCTGGGGAGCCTGGTTCCTGGATTTCGGACTGATAGGAGCAATTCTATTTATTGCAGCTTGGGGATGCGTCAGTGGTACTAGTGCCAAGTATGCCAGAGATCCGGCTCGATTAGGCTCGCAGCTAATTTTAGCGTATTGCTATACCTCGATTGTGGTCAGTATCTTTAATGGGCCCTTGGGGGTTTCTAATAGTTTTCTCATTTTTGCTTCTCTCGTTGTTGTGGCAGTCATGTTAAGGGGAATTGGTGTGAAACCTATTGCTCAAAGCAAATTGAGCTCCTGATTTTTTAGTTATAGGATAAATAATAATGACCGATGTAATGTTTTTTTCTCACCATAACACTGGCCCTTGGTGGCAGTATTTGGCGGATAGCTTAAACTTTACAAAGTCTGTTTGCCTGGTAAGTGATTTGCGTGGTGAGGGAGATATTTGTATCGTTGATGATTTTTATGCCAATCTACGTGAAAAGGATTGTGCTCAGATTGCCCTCCAGCATTTCTCCCCTGCACTTTGTGATGATATCATTCGTCGTTGCCGAGTTTTACGCAATCAACAAAAAGCTCAAGCCTTAGCAATGATAGGTGCGATGTGGCTAACCTTCGACGCATTAATAAAAAAGGAAAAACCAAAATTACTGATTACTTTTATTATTGATCGTTATGTTTTGGATGTTTTAAACCGAGTATTGCAATCTTACAATATACCGTTTTTGGGTTTGACAGCATCGATTGTACCCGACCATGTTATGTTTATGGTAAGAGGGAAATTGATTCATTTACGTGAACCTGAGAGGCAGGAAATTGAGAAAGCCAGAAAACAATTAGTCAATGACTCATTTACGCCATCCTACGTGAACAATAGTAAAAAATTTGGTCGTCTGCAGTATTGGCGTACCTTTTTATACTTTAAATTACGTGGGGCAGCGTTCGAATTGATCCGCCATTTAAAGCGCGATAAATTGAACTTGCATTATCTCGAAGCTTTAAATCGCCTGGATCATAAACCCCGTTGGCCTGATTATAAAGTGCTTAACCTCTTACATGAGGACTGGGAAAAGAGATTGGCTGAGGTCGCCCCTGATAAGCGGGTTTTTTTAGCATTACAATTACTTCCCGAGGCTTCTCTGGATTATTGGCTTGATGATCTTGCCCTGCTCAACAATGAACAAGTAGTCGAGGAAATTTCTAAGGTTCTTGGTAAAGCGGGCTATACTGTTTTTATTAAAGACCATCCCTTGCAATTTGGTTTCAGAAAACGGGAAGTTATGCAGAAGCTGGCAAAATTACCTTATGTTGTTCTCGTTCCTTATGCTGCTCCAGCGACTCATTTAATTAAAGAATGTCCAATTACAGTGACGTTTACTGGTACTATTGGTTTTCAAAGTGCGCTCGCTGGTGCATGTTCAATTGTTAGTGGCGCATATTATTCAGACGAGCAACATTTTGTGCATTTCCACAATTTACATGATATCACTTTGTTACCGCAAAAAATCGCAGCCTTTCAAAAAGACAAACCACAAAAGATTAGTGATGCGGCGATAGATAGCTTATTAACTAACCTTTTATCAGCCAGTGCGCCGGGAGATCTGTTTAGTTTCCGACGCTTTGATAGGAATCAGCCCCAGCACGTAGAAAAAGCCGCAACGTTGGTTGAGTCATTGAATAAATACTTGCCACAGTTCTTAGTTGCCAGAAAAGAAAGTGAAATAAAAGAACCTTGCTCCGTGTAGTCCTGTAACCCGTTTGCAAGCAAACGGGTTACCTGATGCTCTAAATCATTAGTCCTCACGCTGGCGAATGCAATCCGTCTCAGGTTATCTCAGACAAGTTGAATTCCTTTCCGAGCCAGTCTTCGCTGAAGGAAATAAGCGGTCAGTAGCATAATGCACCCCAGTGCTAACGTACAGGCACCCATAAGCAGATAGTAATTCTGATACAGGGGTAAGCTTTCTAGGGCGGAGCTTTTATTTTCTGGAATTGCTACGAAACCAGCTATGCGTCCGGAAATCGTATTGGATAAGGAAGCTGCCAGATACCACACTCCCATGGCGAAGGCTATTGCCTGGCTGTCGCAATAAAGCCCTATCATACTTAATCCAATTGCTGATACCCATAGTTCAGCCAAAGTGATGAGTATGTAGGTAAACCCTATATAATTACCATCAACATAGCCATTAACTGCATTGGTTGCTGCAAAGGCCATCACTAATAAGGCAAAGCCTGCTAACAAGGTTCCGCCGGCGAATTGATAAGGGATCGTGAATTTAGGGAAGAAACGATAAAAACGCGGTAATTGAGTCCCTAAGGCAATAATGAGTAGCGGATTAAGCATTTGATATTGTGCTGGGGAAACATGAAGATTCAAAAGTTTTAAATTGGAATTATTCTGTGCAAACAAGACGAGGGTTGTATTCATCTGGTTATAAATAATAAAAAATACCACGGCTTCCACGATTAATAATAAGGCAACTAATTGTTTAGTCCGGGTTTCTCCGGTCAGCGCCAGGGTTCTTAAGAGAAACCAAAAAATACCTAAGCCGCAGCCAATGGTTACAAGGATACTGGCAACATAAATGTATGAATAAGCAAAAAGGGTGAAGAAATAAATCATGATGAGATAAACAAATAAATAAGCTTTATTTGATCGGGAAAAAGAAAGGGTATCTTTACCCCAAATGACATTGTCATAAAGAGAATAATGTTTAGCGAAGTTTAAAGCGGCAATTGCCTTGCCGACAAAAACCAGGGTTAAAATTGACAAAGGACCATAACGACTTTCCATCATTGCAGGAGCAATGATTGTTGCGAGCAAGCCACCAATATTAATTGCCATGTAATAGTAAGTCATAGCCGATTTGGCTTTAATGGCATCATCAGAATAAATATGAGAAACCATACTTGATGAGGTACCAATTAAGAGGGAATTGCTGGCAGGTATTAATGCATAAGCGGCGAGAAAGAGTAGATCTCCATATTTACTTAAGGTGTAACCACTTAACATGACAAGTAAATAAGCAGAGGCTAAAAAAATGCTGCCCAGCAAGATGGCACGACGAACGCCTAATACTTTATCCGCCATAAAACCACCTAGAATAGGCATGAGATAGCCCGTAGCTTGGCTAATCCCTATAAAGGCATAGGCTTTTTCTTGATCATAACCTAGACCATGTGTAAGCAGGGGACGCGTCAGAAAAAGAATTAAAACGGTATTAAGTGCATAAGATGAAAACTGGCTCCAAAAGGTAATCAAAACGATATTATTGGTTTGCTGCTGACGAGTATCCCAGCGCGTAAAATAATTCTTTATTGTTTGATAAACCACATGAGCTCCTTAACAGGTGGCATACGAACGGAAATGTAAATAGGCCCTATTTTTTAGCCAGTACCACATCGATAATATGGGTATCATGGTAAGGAAAAGTAAATATTTGTCCAAAAAGACGTTTCAATCGTTCTAATAAAAAATTTTTGGGCAACATTCTCATCGAAATACTGTTTAAAAACCAGGTGCCCTCGATGCCAAAATGGGCCAGTTCGTCAATGTTTTGCAAGGTAATGGGGATTACCAAACGTTGATGGTGAATCACTTTGAATTGATGCTGTGCAAATACATGGAGTAACTCATCCAAACCTGAAGCCACTGTGGTATTTTTTACCATGGCTTTGTAATAATGGCCAACAACGCTGCTCAATAAAGAGCCTTTTGCAATGAAATCGGCTAAATGCTGTTGAGCGACTGGAAAGGATTCATAAGTTGTCGTGATCAGAGAAAAATGGCCATTGGCCCGCGTCAACAGATCAGCCTCATTAAATAGAGTATGAATTGGAATATAAGCGTTGATGAAATGAGCCAATGTTAAATCCTGGCTGTGGTGTGGCAGATAACGGCTGGCCTCGGTTGCACTGGCTTCTATCGTGGTTAAGGGTAAAGCCTTACGAGCACGAGCCAGCATTTCTGTTGAAATATCTATACCAGTAAAATCCGCTTCTGGCATCAGTGGTCTTAGTTTTTCCAAAAAAGCACCATTACCAACGCCAAAATCCAGAACTTTGTAATGTGGCCTTAATCCCAGATGTTCTTGCTTGATCTGTGCTATCGCCACTTTATGGCTGTCACTAATAGAGCCAAATCGATCTGCGGTTGCATAATTTCCCGCAATCTCGTTATACATGGCCTTTAAGGACATGCAGTTTTCCAGTTCATAAACATTCGGACAGTATATCGCCAATTGCGTGCAGGGAATACTCTTTAAAGGATTAAATTGCTGCTGAAGGTTGGCATGGTTTTAGAGAGACATCGTAATTTTTTATTTACTTTCAATTAGAAAAAATGGGTTAAGCAGGTCTCTTATTTTCCTGTTTTTCCTTTTTTGAAAAAAAATCGTTCGATTTTACCTAATTTGCCGTATAATCGACGGGCTTATTTCGTCGCGGCCCAGCATGGTTTAAAAGTAGATTCTAGATAAACAGGATTATCTATTGATAATTATGGAGAGGAGATGGCTTGGTTTAGCTTTTATTTGGTTATTTTGACAGTATCTTGCCTCGTAACATGGTTGTTGCGTCGCTATGCTTTGGCAACCAGCTTGATAGATATTCCTAATCATCGCAGTTCTCATCAGGTTCCAACACCACGAGGTGGGGGGCTTTCTTTTGTTTTTTGTTTTTTAGCAGCAACCTTTTTCTTATTCTCTCTAAAATGTATCTCGCTTTCTGTATTCGCTACTCTGCTGCTGTCTGGCGGGGGTATTGCTGTCCTTGGTTTCTTGGATGACCGTGGCCATATTCCGGCTAAGTGGCGCTTGTTAGGTCATTTTATCGCAACAGGTTTGGCTTTGTATCTGTTAGGCGGCATGCCGGCCATTTCTCTTTTTAATTGGACTTTAGCGCCTGGTTTTATAAGCAATGTTTTAGCTGTTTTTTATCTGGTTTGGCTGTTGAATTTATATAATTTCATGGATGGTATTGACGGCTTGGCGGGAGTAGAAGCGATTACGGTATGTTTGGGTGGTGTTTTATTATATTGTTTGCAAGCGGATTTAATGGCGATTTTTTTACCTCTTTGTTTGGCTTTTGCGGTAACCGGATTTTTAATTTGGAATTTCCCACCGGCACGTATTTTTATGGGAGATGCTGGCAGTGGCTTTTTAGGACTTGTACTCGGATTATTATCGCTTCAAGCTACCGCGGTTAATGCCAGTTTTTTTTGGAGTTGGCTAATACTTTTAGGTGTCTTTATTGTTGATGCTACGGTAACATTAGTGCGCCGTGGATTGAGTGGCGAAAAACTGTCAGAAGCACATCGCAGCCATGCTTACCAGCATGCTTCCCGCCATTATGGAGGGCATTTGCCTGTAACAGTGGGTGTTTTGGTAATTAATGTGTTGTGGTTGTTACCTTGGTCTTTACTGGTAGGGGTAGGTTATCTCAATGGTTGTTTAGGATTACTCATTGCTTATTCGCCTTTGATGGTCTTGGCTCTAAAATTTAATGCGGGAAAAAGAGAGTAATTTTTCTTTTTATTGATAAAAAATTTTTAAAAATCAAATTCCTTAATATTTTGTTAAGAATGATTGTGTAAACTTACAATCGAATGCTTTATTGTTCATTTTTTGTTCGAATTGTAGTCATTTAGAGCACCATGGAAGCGTTCTATGGAATAGGTGATGGCTACTACTAGAAGGGAGATTTGTCATGTTAATTTTGACTAGGCGTATTGGTGAAACGTTAATTATTGGTGATGATGTAAATATCACTGTCTTAGGGGTGAAAGGAAACCAGGTGCGCTTAGGCATTAATGCGCCAAAAGACGTTTCTGTGCACCGCGAAGAGATTTATCTGCGTATACAACAAGAGAAAGAAACAACTGACACTGAAGAAGCGGTATAGGTATAACCCAGATTTCAGCGCAGTCATCCTGCCCCGTATCGTTTAATGAGTAAACAAAGCGGGGCAAACTCCCAATCCCTCTCCTCTCTATTTTCATTGCAATAAACCACTTGTGTTATTCCTAATTGGAATGGGATGTTCTATTGATGCAATGAGGCATCACCAGAGGATAAATAATGTAGCGTACCTTGTTCATCTCTTAAAGTGAGTTGGCCTAACTCATTAACGCCACAAGCCTGCCCCGCAATTAACCCATTAGGTTGCGCAACGGCGATCTGTTTACCGAATAAATAGTCCACCTCTTGCCATCGAGAGCTAAAGCTGGCAAACCCTTGTTGTAAAAATTGTTCTAAATGATCGTCTAACTGAGCAATTAAATTCGCTAAAATAATATTGCGATCAAAATGATGGCCTGTAATTTCATATAAAGAACACCAAGGTCTACCGATCAGAATTTCGTGTTGGGTTGCTGTATTCACGTTAATACCGATACCGATAATAACTTGTGCGCAACCATTTGTTTCGGCAATCACTTCGATTAGGATGCCGCACAGTTTTTTATCGCCCCACAAGACATCGTTAGGCCATTTTAGTAGAAGGTTTTGGTCCACATTACTATTGCGCAAACATGCCAGAATGGCCAAACCTACCACCAAACTTAAACCTGATAGATGGGATAGGCAGCAATGTAATTCCCAGCGACTGGAGAAATAGATATTTTCCCCAAAAGGAGAAATCCAATGGCGACCAAAGCGCCCGCGTCCATTGGTTTGTGTTTCAGCACAACAAATTGCCAAGGAGGTCCCGGAAGGTAATTCTTTTAAAAATCGATTGGTAGAATCAATGGCTGCGAATAAATGAAAATCGAGGGGTTTAGTGAAGGATTTCTTAGATAAATAATGGCGAATTAATTGCTCATCAAGGAATTGCATGGGGGTGCCTAATTGATAGCCTTGCTGTGGCAACCGTTTAATAACAAGACCTAATTCGGTTAATTGGTGAACGTGCTTCCATACTGCGGTGCGAGATACACCCAACTGCTCACCAAGACTATTGCCGCTATGGCATTGGCCATCGGCTAACTGATGCAGCAGTTGGAGTTGTAGGGAGCTGAATTGTTTCATAACCAATGCGCCTAACCAGTTTATTAACTAAAAGGAAGTATATCAGATTCATTTCGGTACTCACGACTTGATAGCTATTGTCAATAAAAGGCGTGAGGATGCTGTGCAAGAAAACTCCTCGCTTAAACGAGGAGTTTTGTCTATCGAATAGGAGAGCAATACTCTAACCAGCGCGGCGCTTTATGGAGAGTGCCAGAAAAATATAAGTCCAGCCATCGACAATCATCTCAATAGCGATAAATAAACCAATCACCCATAAGCCACTAATGGGCCAATGCGCTAAGATCATGACGCCTAGTGCGATCGCAATAAGGCCGGCCAGCAATAACCATCCCCATCCTGCGGATCCTTTAAGCATAAGAGCCATAAAAATACGACTGATCCCGATAATAATGAGTACAGAGGCTAACATGGCGGTAATTAAGGTGGAGGCTAGAATGGGATCATAAATGATCAGGCAGCCGCCAATAAGATAAAGGACAGCAATCAAGGCATGCCAAACCACGCCTTTCCAATGTTTACATTTAAAAACATCAATAATTTGGGTGACTCCGGCAACAATTAATAATGCTCCCAAGAAGATCATACTGGCTAGAGTTAGGCCTACAACCATGCCCAAGCCAATACACCCCAAGATAACAAACAAGATCCCCAAGGCCAGTAGCCATCCCCAGTTACGGCTTAAATTATTTGTCGCCGTTCCCAAATCTGCTTTTTTAGTTGCCATAAAAATATCCTTATTTAAATTCCTTTGGCAATTAAACTATAGACGAAATTACTTAATTTTCATATTTATATGGCCTATATCGCTTCTCTTTAATTCACTAAGAGTCGATTGGATTAACATGTGTTCTAATTTGTGCTATTATGCGCAATATTTAATCTGTTCGGGGTGCTGAATGGCAATAAGAAGTTTTTGGGCACGAGTATGGATATTGCCAGAGGAAAACGAATCTTATGTTCCTTATGTATTGACGTTTATGTTTGTATGGGCGCCAATTGTCACTCTTTTTGGTAGTGTATGGGCCTTATTCAGGAATGAAAGAGAAGAACCTCAGCAGCAGCTTGCAGAAACCAATAGACTGCTTTCCAGGCTCTCTGCAGAGGATGAATTGCAAGGAACTATAGAGCACAGCATCGACGTGTTTGAGGAAGTTGAGCCTGTAGCGGAGTTTGGAATGACATGTAATGTATATAATCATGACAGCCTGCAACGTAGAGACTCCTCATCAAATAAAGTAGAGGAGTTCGAATTAATGGTCGAACAGTTTCAACAAGAGCCTTATTCTCAAGATGAGATGGCTAATACACCATTGACTGTCTTCCTGGCGGCCAGGGTTTTTAATTCGAGGAGTAAATACTTAGAGTCCTATCATCAGGAAGTACTTGATCTTCTTGTTAAATTATGTGAATTAGCTAAAACCTCTAAAACTGCGCAAGCGTTGTTAATAACTGCAAATAATCAAAACATGGCGTTAAGCCCCGAAATGATTCAGATGGGTATGCCATCAAATACTCCGATGATGTTGTTAATAAAAGCGGGTGATAGCGAAGCGGTTAAATTATTAATTCCCTTTTATTCAGCAGAAGATTTACTGAAAGCAACGCCCCGAGGTAATAGTCTGCTCCATATTGCAGCAATCACGGGTCAAGTAGACGTGCTTATGCTACTAAAAAATAGAGCGTTAGAGCTAGGTGTTTGGTCTCAATTAAAAGAGTACGAAAATCAAAAAGGGTTTACAGCCTTTGATATATTAGACAGTTTCCGGCTACTCCCAAGAAGCTGTTTATTTAAAAACCTTTTAGATTATGCCGATGATTTTTTAGGTGGCGAAGAAATTAACAAGGCTGCGGTTTCGAATCAGGGGAAAAGGTGTTTATACGAAGTTCGCAGTAAGGAACTATTACAGTTTGCTGAAGACGTTGAATCTGCCAATAAAGAGGAGTTAACAGCCTCTTGCTCCTCGCCAATTCCGTGCTCTTGATTATTCTTGTTCGACTCGACTGCCCTCGTTAGCATCAAAAAACTGTAGGATCTTCGATAATTTGATAACGAATCTTGTTGATCTGTGGGTTGTAACACAGGGCTGCACTACAAGCCAATTGAGGCATAAAAGAAACCATTTGCCACTCTGTTTCATGCAAGGTATCGCTGATAAGCTCATTGCTTGGGGGCGTAATGGGTACATCAAATTGCTGGGTTGGGTAAGCGAGTCCTAAACCACTTGCCTTAATAAACGCTTCTTTCTGTGCCCAGATATGGAAAAAACTTAAAGGTTTAAGAAAATTTGGGAGCATGAAAAATAGTTGCAATTCTTTGGGTGAAAAGGAGTGCTTGGCTATACCCTCATAAGGCCTGGGTGAAAAAAACTCTAAATCAATGCCTAGAGGGAATCGCCGTCCTATTGCCAGTAGGGCTAAATCACGTGAGTGGCTTAAGTTGAACTCCAGTTGCAGGCAATTTTCAACCTGGGGTTTACCGTGTTTACCATAAGTAAAGATGAGTTGTTTCGGGTCCTGTGTCAGATAACGAGCTAAAATGAGTCGTAACATGGCGCGAGCGGCGGTAAACCGACGTTGATGACGCGGGAAATGGTAACGTTTGGCTCGAGCCTGCTCGGTGCTGTTAAGCAAGGAATCTGCTTGGACCGGAGGATGGAGTAAGGGAAACTCCCAGATATCAATCTGATTATCTTTTAAACAAAAATCACCGGAAGGTATGGTTTCAAAAAGCAACATGGGAAGTATTCCCTAACAAAGAGTGACTATAGAATGTTATCAACGGTGGCGTCAAAAAGCAGTTGCGGTTATCATAGCGCATGAAAATAAAATTCGCCAACGAGTAACTGAATGAGTCGACAATTTTTAGATTTTGAACAACCTATTGAAGAGTTAAATCAGAAAATTCAAGCGCTGCGGATGGTAGGTAGTGACAATGAAGTCAATTTGAGCGAAGAAATCGCGCGCCTTGAAGCAAAGTGTGAAGAATTAACTGCAAATATTTTTTCTAATCTGGAGCCTTGGCAGGTTGCGCAAATGGCTAGACATCCATTGCGTCCGCAAACTACCGATTATATTGAGCACATTTTCACCGATTTTCAAGAGTTACATGGTGACAGGCACTATTCTGCTGCGCCTGCCATTATTGGTGGTGTAGCTCGTTTAAACGGTGAAGCGGTTATGGTTTTGGGGCATCAAAAAGGTAAACGTACCAAAGAAAAAGTTTATCGTAACTTTGGTATGGCTCGGCCAGAAGAATACCGCAAAGCGCTGCGTTTAATGAAAATGGCGGAAAAATTCAAGCTTCCTATTTTTACGTTTATTGATACAGCGGGTGCTTATCCTGGTATTGGCGCTGAAGAACGTAACCAATCAGAAGCTATTGCGCGAAATTTATTAGAGATGGCCAAACTGAAGACGCCAGTCATTTGTACCGTAACCGGTGAAGCAGGCTCAGGTGGTGCCTTGGCTATTGGCGTGGGTAATCGCGTGCTCATGTTGCAATATGGCATATACTCCGTTATTTCCCCAGAAGGTTGTGCTTCTATTCTCTGGAAAGATGCCGCTAAAGCAAGTGAAGCTGCTCGGGCCATGGGGATTACTGCTGATAAAATTCTTGAGTCAGGTTTAGTCGATAAGGTAATCCCTGAACCGCTGGGTGGGGCTCACCGTAATGTGCTTGATATGACTGCTCGGTTAAAGGAAGTTCTTATTGATGAATTACGTTCGTTGAAAAATCTTTCTGTAGAAGAGCTTTTGAACCAACGCTACGACAAATTTATGGCAATGGGGGCTTGTTGACACAATCTTTGCTAACAATCGACTGGCTAACGCAATTAGAGCGTTACCATCGGATTTTTGTTGGTTTTAGTGGAGGGCTTGATTCCACCGTCTTGTTACAACGCTTGGCTATAGAGCCTGCACTATTGCCTAAATTGACAGCCGTTCATATTAATCACGGACTCAGTCCTAATGCATTGGTTTGGCAGGCGCATTGCCAACAGGTTTGCGCCACACTTAAAATACCTCTGATTACCAAATCGGTTGAATTTGCACGCCAGAGTAATATCGAAGAAATGGCCAGGAAAGCAAGGTATCAGGTGTTTGCTCAATTGCTTGAAAAGTCGGATTGTTTAGTGTTAGGACACCATTTGAATGATCAGGCAGAAACCTTGCTATTACAACTCTTTCGTGGTGCTGGTATTGAGGGTTTATCCGCAATGGCTGTTGAGAAAGAATTCATGCAAGGGAATTTGTTACGGCCTTTTTTACACCATTCACGCCAAACCTTGGAAAACTATGCTCGATTGAATCAGCTACAATGGATAGATGATGAAAGTAACGAGGATATTGGTTTTTCCAGAAATTATATCAGGCATCAAGTCTTGCCTTTACTATCCGCACGATGGCCTGGGATCATTAATAGTTTGGCACGGACGTCGACCCACTGCCAGCAAGCCCAGGCGAACTTAGATGATTTGGCGATAATAGACTGTCCAGCACTTGCACAAGCGAGCAGCGAGTTAGTTATCTCTACTTTTTCTCATTTATCTCAGGCTCGTATTACCAATATTTTACGCTTATGGTTTAAGGCAAATCAGGTGAGATTGCCAAATACAGTAACATTCAATCGGCTAATCAACGAAGTGATTCATGCCAGTCAAGATGCTAATCCAGAAATTAGCTGGGACGATGTCAATGTTCGACGTTATCAGGACACATTGTATTTGCTAAAACGACAGGTTGAGTCTTCTCCATTGGCAATAACCTGGACTTCATTCCCTAAGCCTCTTGATTTAGGTGAGTCAGGTATTTTATTTGCGAGTGTTAAAGATAAAGGTCTAATTGTCCCGCCGCAAAGCAAAATTGAGATTCGATTTCGCCAGGGAGGGGAATTATTTCATTGGCATGGGCAAAGCAAGCAGCTAAAAAAATTATTACAAGAATGGCAGGTCCCTCCCTGGCTACGTGGTCAAATTCCTTTAGTTTTTATCAATGGTGAATTAGCGGCTGTGATTGGTTACGCGATAAGCGATTCTTTTTACGGAACTACACCTGCTCCAGCCTACGAATTAATCATCAATAATTAATTTTAAGTTAACAATTGTTAACTTAAAACCAGATTTATTGAAAAATAATTAATTACTATAATGTCTTCTACAGTTATGAGTAGAAGGATTAATCATGGTTTCTAATCTTCGAATCGCTTGGTTACTAAGCTATATTTCCATTGCTTCATTCTCTTCAGCAATTTTGACTCCAGCCTTGCCGCAGATCCAATTACAATTTGGTCTACAGACTGGCGAAATAGAGTGGGTCGTTTCGGCATTTTTACTAGGCTATGTTCTTGGCCAGCTAATCTATGCTCCACTAGCCAATCGTTGGGGTAGATTAGTTGCGTTACGAGTAGGATTAAGCATTAATTTAATCGGTATTTTACTCTGTTTTCTTTGCTTGATAACCCATTCTTATGGTTTGCTAATTACCGGTCGCTTGGTAAGTGCTTTAGGAAGTGCAAGCGGATTGGCTTGTACCTTGATGTTAATTAACGAATGGTTAGCTGAATCACAACGAAAAACAGCAATGGCTTACACGATTTTGTCGTTTACTCTGGGAATAGGTCTGGCTGTCACGTTAGGAGGACTTATTACAGAATATTGGCATTGGACAGACTGTTTTCTGCTCTTATTCATCCAGGGTACGCTTATGTTAGCTGGGACCTGGTTATTTAAGGAGACGCTCAAAAACAAACAGGCAATTAATATCCAGACAATCATGATTGCTTATAAACAGGCTCTAGCATCGCATACTCTGGTTTTATTTGCTTTGGTAGTTGGATTGTGTTCGGTAATTAGTTATTGCTTTTCAGCCGCAGGGCCGCAAATAGCGAATGATTTACTTTATCTTTCGGCTGCTGAATATGGCTATTGGAATCTTGCTAATATGTTAGGCATGCTCTTGGGTGGATTGGGGGCAAAATTCTTATTAAATCGATTTCCGGCCATGCAGGTTATCGTTCTTGGGCTGATTGGTTGTGCTGTGGGTACAATCAGCTTACTGGCTATGCTCCATGAGAATTCATCGTCTGCAGTCTGGTTCTTTCTTAGTACCTTAAGTCTATATTTATTTGGTGGTTTACTCTTTGCGGGCGGTTCATTGATCGCTTCTAACGCTTTGCCTGATAAAGCTAGCGCTTCTGCCATGATGAGCTTCATTAATATGTCCTCGGCTGTATTGGCGGTGGTGGTCATGGGATATTTAGGGGATAGTCCGCTTCAGGCTTTTGTGGAAGTTCTTACCGCAATGTGGCTATTGATTACTGCTCTGTTGGTATTACAAAAAATGTTTAGCAAAAAAATGGTGTTTCAATAATGAAATATAATGCCTGTTTTTTATTAAAAGCTTTGTATGCTAAATGGCGGATTTGAGGCTCCAAGAGTAGGGTAATTTTTTCCTGGAAACAAAGGATTTGTGCATACTAAAAGGTAATTTGACATCGCCAATGCCATTGCACCTTAAACTATGTCATATCACTAAGTCGCTGCAGATAGAAGAGGAAATGCCTGGGCGGAAGCTCTCATTCGTGTACCTGTCTACCTTAGCATTCAGGATGATTAACAGCTAATCCACCCATTGAGGTTTCTTTGTAAATGCTCTGCATGTCTTTACCCGTTTCTTTCATGGTTTTTATCACTTTATCGAGTGAAATCTGGTGTTGGCCATCACCAATAAGTGCCATACGAGAAGCATTGACTGCTTTAACTGAGCCCATGGCATTGCGCTCTATGCAAGGAATTTGAACTAAGCCCAGAACGGGATCACAGGTCATGCCTAAGTGATGTTCCATAGCAATTTCAGCAGCGTTTTCGATTTGCTCAATGGTACCGCCCAAGACGGCGGTCAAGCCTGCTGCTGCCATGGAAGAGGCAACACCGACTTCACCCTGGCAACCCACTTCCGCACCAGAGATAGACGCACCTTCCTTGTAAAGGATACCGATGGCTGCTGCGGTAAGAAAATAGGTATAGATATCTTCTTTGTTTAAGCGATCGTGCGCTTCCTGGCAATACTTCATTACCGCTGGAATAATACCTGCTGCGCCATTGGTTGGGGCCGTAACAATTCTGCCGCCGGCGGCATTTTCTTCATTGACTGCCATTGCGTACAAATTAAGCTTGTTCATAATGTCTGATTGTTCAAATATGCTGGGAATGCCTTTATGCTCGATAAGTTTTTGATATAAATCAGGGGCACGGCGTTTAACCTGTAAGCCACCAGGTAAAATCCCAGGATGATGGCAACCATTTTCGATACATTCATCCATGACTTTGGCAATGGCAAGGATTCCGTCCTGGATTTCCTGAGTAGTTCGCCAGGTTCGTTCGTTAGCCATCATTAATTCGGCAATAGTCAATTGATTATCTCGGCATAATTTTAATAGTTGACGCGCCGTAGTAAATGGATAAGGGGGAGGATTATTATCGGCAGCAGGGTGGTCAAAGGCTTCTTCTGTAGTAATAAAGCCACCACCGATGGAGTAATAAACTTGAGTCAATAGGGTTTTTCCAGCATGGTCATAGGCTGAAAAACGCATTCCATTACTGTGTTTAGGTAACAATTCCTTTTGCAAAAATAGAAAATCGTTGCTTTCGGTGAACGAAATATTTTTTTTGCCAGCAAGATAGAGTTGTTGGGAAGCGATAATTTCCTTCATGCGCGGAATCATCGTTTCGGGAATTACGGTTTCCGGCATTTTGCCTTCCAAACCGTTTAGAATAGCTTTATCTGTACCATGACCTTTACCCGTTAAGGCTAAAGAACCATAAAGTTCTATTTTTACTCGGTTTGTATCACTAAGTTTCTCTTTGTTTTCTAATAAATCCAAAAAAGCATTGGCAGCGAGCATTGGACCGACGGTATGTGAGCTCGATGGGCCAATACCGATGGAAAACAAATCAAATAAGCTGATACTCATATTTTAAACTCAAATTCACGCCAAATAATGACAATTTTAGAAGGAAAATTGCACACAAACAACATAAATCGGTACCAAAGATAAAATTCACCACAAATAATATTAGATTGCTTACACGGTTACTGGTAATTTCATTAGAATTTAGGCAGAATGAATGGGCATTTTTGCAAAGTTCTATTCTGACGACAGACAAAAAGGGGATTGTTTATGAAGATGAGACTGGTCGCGGCAGCTGTCATAAGTATGGCAATGTCAACGACAATTGCTGCAGCTGATGCGACAGCTACAACATCATTAAATAGTGACATGGATAAGTTGTCTTATAGCATTGGCGCTGATTTAGGTAAGAATTTTAAGAAGCAAGGCATCGAAATCAGTCCTGCTGCTATGGCTAAGGGATTACAAGACGGCATGAGTGGTGGTCAACTGTTGCTGACTGAACAACAAATGAAAGACGTTTTAAATAAATTTCAAAAAGACCTAATGGCAAAACGAAATGCTGAATTCACTAAAAAAGCTGAAGAAAATAAAGCGAAAGGTGAAGCGTTCATGAGCCAGAATAAGGCTAAAGAAGGCGTAGTTAGTTTGCCAAGCGGGTTACAATACAAAATAATCCAGACTGGTACTGGTGCAAAACCAGCAAAAGATGACACCGTCACTGTTGAATACACTGGCAAGTTAATTGATGGCCAGGTTTTTGATAGCACTGAAAAAACGGGTAAGCCTGCTACTTTCAAAGTATCACAGGTTATCCCTGGCTGGACTGAAGCATTACAATTAATGCCTGCCGGTTCTACTTGGGAAGTCTATGTTCCTGCCGGTCTTGCCTATGGTCCACGTAGTGTTGGTGGCCCAATCGGACCTAATGAAACATTGATTTTCAAAATTCATCTGATTTCTGTCAAGAAATCTGACGCTTAATTGATTCAATTCACCCTCGGTGCGTAGCGTTGAGGGTGAGTTTGCTTTCACCTTTCTTGAGTATTTTAAAGCATGAACAAACGCCTATTGATCGTTTTTTTATTGGGCTTTTCTTCAGGGCTTCCTTTAGCGCTAATCAGTAGTACCTTGCAAGCCTGGTTTGCTGATACAGGTATGTCAGTACTGGCAACTGGTATGCTGAGTCTGGTTAGTTTGCCTTATGCCTACCGTATTGCTTGGGGACCATTACTTGATCGTTATTCACTTTCGTCACTGGGTAAGCGACGAAGCTGGATTTTGATTATGCAGTTTGCTTTATTAATTGGCTTTAATGTCATGGCATGGTTTTCACCCAATACAGCGCCAGAACTTATGGCGGTTATTGCATTTATGTTAGCTTGTTTTTCGGCTACTCAAGATGTAGCCATTGATGCGCATCGCGTTGAATATTTACCTGTCGTTGAGCATGGCATCGGCGCTTCATTAGCGGTTTTTGGTTATCGTTTTGCTCTGCTTGTTGCTGGTGGTTTTGCTTTAATTATCGCTAAGAATTTCGGTTGGGCGTTTACGTATCGCCTGATGGGGTTTCTCATGTTATTGGGTGTCATTGCGACTTTGTGGAGTAATGAGCCTTCAAAACATAATGAAAATCAAATCAATTTTGTGGAATCGTTTGTTGCACCACTGAAAGAACTGGGCAAAAGGCGCGGTATTGTTCCCTTGCTGTTATTTATCTTGTTCTACAAATTAGGGGAGGCGTTTACAACCACAACAAGTGGTATTGTGATGCCATTTTTAATTCAAGGGGTTGGCTTTTCATTAGATACTATTGGTTATGTTAATAAAATGATGGGTATCAGCTCCATTCTATTAGGCGGTTTGGCTGCTGGTTTACTGTTAATTCGCTGGTCATTATTTCGTGCCTTACTTGTTTTTGGTTTAATTCAGGCAATTACCAATGTCTTGTTTATTGCTCTGGCAATAAGTGGTAAAAATTTACCTTTGTTTGCTACGGCAGTTGTTTGTGATAATTTTGCTGCGGGTATGGGTTCAACTGCTCTGGTTGCCTTTTTTATGCGTTTGGTAAATCAGTCGTTTACTGCAACCCAGTTTTCTCTCTTAGTGGCATTAGCAACCCTACCACGCGTTTTCTCGGGTCCTGTTGCCGCAATGTTGCAAATGTGGTTGGGATGGGTGGGTTTATATCAATTATCGTTCGTATTAGCTCTGGGATTTATTCCTTTTCTCCTCATGATTCGTGAACAAACCAAGGTTGTTAATGAGCCTGGTTTTGGAGAGCCGGAACTAAAAGTCGTTCATTAGACCTCTACCACAGCGAGCTTGGAAAGAGCCCCATTGGTTTAAGCAAGAAAAGGGATCTTATAACATGAGATCAATGCCACCAATTATCCCGTATTTTGATTTTACCTGTGTTCCGCGTAGTGTTTCAGTAATAGGAAAACCGGCAGAAAAATAGAAGGAGACACTATCTCCCAGATTAATTCTGAATCCTGGCGAGAAAAAGAGGCTATTACCTCCGGTATTAGGATCGCTCATTCCCGCAATTTTATCTTGAGTAAGGTATTCACCGTTTAACTCAACAATACCATCAATGGAGTAGTTGAGATTTTTCTCTTTATTATTTTGAGTAACCAGGGGATAAACTACTGCAAAATTATAATCCACTATTTTACCTAACAGCGTTTCTTGGGTACCTTGGGTTGTGTGAGTATAAATACAATCAGCACTGAGTGAAAATTCTCCCAATTTTTTAGAAAAAATTAAACCGGCGAAAGGGTTCCAGGAGCCGCTACCTGGTTGATCCGCAGCGGCAAAAGGTACCCCGTAAGAAGTCATTGCATTGGTTCTACCGGTAGGAGCGTTAACACCGAAAATAAGCGCAGTTGACAAGGGAAATTTGTTATCATCGATCACGTGCCAAAACCCAAAAAGGTTCGCATCGGCTATACCGGATACATCTCCCAGATTAACTACCTGAGAAAAAAAACCTTCTTCATCAGGAAATGCGGTACGTAATTGATAATTGCGGGTATAAGGCAGCGTTGCACCCATTGTGAGATTATCGGTTAGGCCATAGTTGATCATCAGGTAATTAACTAAAAGAGCTAATTGACTTTCTGATATGGGATCCTCTAATAAGGTCTGATCTGACAACGGATTAAGGCGATAATATTCTGATCTTCCACTAAACGACCAACTGCCCTTATTCAAACTATCTGCAGTTGTCGTAGTGACGGGAGTACCTACCCCGCTTGAATAATTTAATGTTGCAGCCTGTGAAGGGATGGCATAAAGATTATTGAAGTAAAGACTCCCTAAACCAATGAATGCATAAGCTAGTTTTTTCACCAACGGTTGTGCCCCAGGTTTACCAGATGAAGCTTGCTGAAAAATTCTATATGCTCTCATGAGATCGTTCTATCAGGTTGCAAGAAGAGCATTGTAGAATGGTTCTGATCCATAGTGTCAGTCACTTCATCCAGACAGGCATCTTTACTTGCTATTCATTATATAAAATAGTTTTTAATTTTCACCAGGTTAATTGGATTATTTTACTGGTTTGAGTAAGTACTATAAGTAGTCTTGGATTGCGTCAAGCGCTGCTCGCGCACAGAGACCATCCAGTTCAGGATTGGCTCCACTAATACCTATTGAGCCTAAATGCTGGCCTGCCTTGCTAATAATCGCTAGCCCGCCTTCGAGGAAAACGATGTCTGGAACAGAAGTATAAGGACTATTGGAATAAGTATTATTTCGTTCTGCCAGCTCTTTGGTAGAAATTGGAATACTGGCAGAAGTCATCGCTTTCAATTGAGACATACGAACACTAACAAAATTGTTGCCATCCATTCTTTTAAATAACTTTAAATTACCGTGATTATCCATGATGGCAATAGCAATACGTATATTATTTTTAACAGCATATTTTTCCGCCTGCTCGGCCATTACCTCTGCCATTTCAAGAGAAAGTTCTTGTACAGTTCGTAACATGGATAGTCCTTATAATTTATAGTGATACCCTAGAATCATACTTGGTAATAATGAATGGGCAAGTTTATCTAGAGGAACTTTCATTCTGCGAGAAGTCATTTAGGCCACTCATCGAAAATAAGAAAATTTCTAATATTTTCTATGTAATTACGTTTCAAAAAGATTAATTTGATCACTTAATAAATCATTAATACTCATTGAGTACAATATGCGACCAAATTGATGTCTAAAATTAAATCGGTAACAGATTCACATGAGAATATTGCTTTATACAAGACTTGAAAATGATACTGGCGGAGATGAGGCCCTCTTAAATATTCTTCAATTCTATCTGCTGCAACAGTTGGAAAAAGGCACGGAAGTCCATTTATGCCTTAGCTATGATACAGCATCGGAGGCGCGGGCTAAAAAAATTAGAACAAAATGGCTAAAAAATTTGGAAGAAAAAGGATTAGAAGGACAAGTTTGGCTATTCTTAACAGCCGAAAGCTCGTTTGAAAAAAGCGTTACTGGCATAAAATGCAAGTACTTGGATATTGGCCAAAAAACAATAGAGAGCTATAAATCGCTTAATACCTTGGATGCTACTGTAACCTGGTATATTAAAGCTCAAGACGGGTATCATTTATATAAGAAAGAAGCTAAGCGAATAGTACCCCTTACATTAAAATCCACAGAACCACCGAAGTTGGAACAAAGAAACTGTTATATTGCGCTGCAACACTCAGGAAGCGAGAAAGACTTTCCTTTATATGTCTTAAAGAATAAGAGTATTTATTACTATAAAACTATAGATGATTCAAAGCCTAAAAAATTCTCCCTGGAATTTGCGGCTTCAAAAGTCCTACAACAACTGCGAAAAAAGGCGAGTGGGGCAGCAAAACTTTTAAGCAATGATGAGCTTAGAATGATCACCTCTTTTACCTGTTATATACCTCCAGAATTACTGATGAACGAAGAAGAATATAACCTGGTAGAAGATTATTTTGCTCAAATACCTGAAAATTTCAGCACAGACAGAATATTCTGGCAAAGCTTTACAGAACTGACAAAGAGCTTGGATTTATTTGTAATGGCCGGATGGGCTCATGCGCAAAAGCCTATCACTGCACAATACTTAAGGGCAGCACTAGAAATTCCTATTACCTGTAAAATAGTACTAAGTTGTGTGCCTGGAATGAGTATTAATGTCAATAATTTCCTGACCGCCCTGCAAGACAAGCAGAAATACTCCCATGTCTTTGCATTACAACCTGGAATTGGCGCTAGAGGCGGTTTTCCGCTATTACCCACTTTAACGAAACTCTCGATTGAAGATCGTGAAGTACGAAATAAGTGGAAATCCCATATTGGTACTGCATATGAACCACATTTGGACAGTGTAGGGGAGACAGGCAAAGATAAATTGATTGTTATTTATTGCAGTAAAGATGCGCCAGGTGCCCCTGGGGAAGAGTTTTTACAACAGATTGCTTTAAAAGTGGATCCAAAGGAGTATCCAGTCCTACTGATTGGTGCAATCGAGGAAAGCGAAGCGTGTAAGCGATGGAAATTAATATGTGCTCAGCGTGACTTCTCTTGTAGCGTTATACCTCGCACCAAAAACACGCAAATATTAATGCGTGGCTTGCGTGATGCCCAATATTCCATGGCAACGGGTTCCTATTCTATATTGGAAGCACGCTATCTGGAGATTCATCATTGTCGATATCTATGTCCGCCTCATATGATAGAATTAGGTAATATGTTAGAAGAAGCAGGGGAGCGGGCTATAGAACAGGCATTTGCTCAGGGACAAGAGGCATTAAGCGAGTTAAGCCGATTACCACACCAAACTGACGAGTGCCATTTTTTGGATCCTCAATCTGCCTGGGATCAAAAAAATTCATGGAGAAGATATTTAGAGGAGGCTTTGAATACATCCGATGTTCCAGAGGCACTAGAACTAGAATCTACTACCATTAGGACCTGTAGTTTGGATAGTGGTTTAAAATTGTAAGATTACATGCAATTCAAAGCGGTAATAGAATCGGTAATTGG
The DNA here is from genome assembly GCF_900452385.1 of Legionella donaldsonii. NCBI lineage: Bacteria > Pseudomonadati > Pseudomonadota > Gammaproteobacteria > Legionellales > Legionellaceae > Legionella > Legionella donaldsonii. The sequence goes on from NZ_UGOA01000001.1 coordinate 1,161,198, forward strand.
AGAAACTAATGTTTTCAAAATTTTTTCATTCAAAGCAATTACAAGCCAGAGAAGAAACTCTTCAGGAAGGAGAGATTGCTTTGTCGAATGCAGTAGAGGAATATATGCAATCCATAACGCAAGGGGACTATGCTCCAGAGTTACCTGAGATGGATTGGGACGCTAACGACGAGGCAAGTTATATCGAGAGACTTTTAAGCCCTGTTTCAGAGTATTTTAACAATCTGTCTATACCCGCATCCTCTGATGCTGGCCTGCCTGCTATTGCTCATCTATTAGCTTCGCTGACAATTCTTAAAGAAATGAGTGGTGTTAAGGCTGATGACAGACTTAAAAAATTAGAAAAAATGGGAGTAATGACGCAAGTTCAAGCCGGTATGCCTGGACCTTGTATGATTTATATCCATGCACTTTTGCAATCGCCCAAATACGATATGATTTCAAAAACTAACTTACTGGGTGATGTGATCAGTTATTTGAGCGGTAATATAAACACCTTCGGTGTACTGGGCGCTACCGTATTAGTTTTTGCGCTCAAGGAATGGTTTGCTATGTTTGAGCGCTTGACTGATAAATTGCAAAACATCTTATCGGAAGATAAAAGTAATCACATGGCTCTTCAAGAAGTGTATTCGACGGAACAGGAAGAAAAGACTTTTGTTGATCAGTGTATTCTGCAAGTTTGGGATATACTCAGCATTGACGTAATGGCGATCGGGTTGGACAAAGACGATTTTCCTGCTCCTCCTGCGTTTCCTTCTCCATTTGGAACTAATGGTTCCTTTTAAATCTACATAGTCGGTTGCAGGCCGAAAGGCTTACAACCCGGCGATTCGAAATAATCAAAAACATCATCAAAAATGCTCTGCAAGGGTGTCTTGACATTATGTGTTGAATGGTGACAATAACACCCAAATTTAATCAATGAGTAAATAGATGACCAATTTTTTTAAAAATAGAGCCCCGGTACAATTAGCCGGTGATGTTGCGATTGGTGCGCTAGGTAACGCCAGGAAAGGTCTTTTCGGTACTCTTTTATTATCTGCAGCTGAAAATTCTATACCTACCGTTGGATCTATTGCCACCATGGCTGGGGCCTGTGCCCTTGGAGGAGCCCTCTTAATCATTCCAGCGATGGCTATAAGAAAAATGTTAATTAGTGAGCTTCAGCCGAACGCTTCTTTTCTTGCGATGGTGGCAAACTCGACAGCCAATTTGTGCTTTAGGACTGCTTTTTCTGTTACTTCAGCCTGTGTTGGAGCAGCTGTTTTAGGATTAGCTATGACTCCTGCTGTGCTAACCAGTCTTACTGCCTCACTAACATTTGGTTTGATCGGCTTCATGGCCGCTCTGATTGTTGAGGCAGCTCGTCCAACGAAGGAGCAAAGAGTCGATTTGCAGGCTATGAATGTAGCATTTTAAATAGCCTTCAAACTATCTTTGGGTACTGCCAAGAGATATTTAGGCTCGTGGCAGTATCTTTCTTTAAGAAAGCCATGTTAAATAATCAAAGTATAGATTTTCGCCTTTGCGGAAATGATAAAACTTAAATCAATCATGAAATTTACATAGCCAAGATAGGATAGAAAATGCTTTTTAAAACTTATTTTCTGGTTGGTGGGGCAGGTTTTATAGGTTCTCATTTTTTAGATGCCTTGTTAGCGGACAAAACAACGCAAAAAGTGACGGTGTATGATAATTTTTCTTCTGGTAAAGAATGGCATTATCAGCAGCACAATGGCGACTCGCGTTTTTCAGTGGTTAATGGTGACGTTAAAGAAAGCGACAAACTGAATAAGGCGATCGAAGGCCACGAGGTTGTTATGCATTTTGCAGCCAATCCGGATATTGCCCGGGCGGTTAAGGAACCGAGTATTGATTTTACTGATGGTATTTATCTTACCTTCCAGGTATTAGAAGCAGCACGATTGGCAAAGGTGAAACGAATTATCTACACCTCAGGCAGCGGAGTCTATGGTGAAGTCCCTATTGAAAGCCCTGAGAATCAAGGCGGTATGTATCCCATTTCTACCTACGGAGCCAGTAAATTAGGTAGTGAAGCGTTTATTTGCAGTTATTGCCATATGTTTGATATGACTGCCTGCGTTTTTCGTTTCGCCAATGTCGTAGGACCTCGTCAAACACATGGAGTAGGGTACGATTTTATAAGAAAGCTTAGTAACGATCCGACCACCCTGGAAATTTTAGGCGATGGTACACAAAGCAAATCGTATATCCATATTCAGGATGTCATTGCGGCAGTTTTACTGGCAAATAGTCACTTAACAAAAAAATATGAGGTCTATAACGTAGCGACTGGCGATTGTATCAGTGTCCATGATATTGCCCAAATTGTTGTCAAATGCATGAAGATAAAAGAGCCAGTCAATTTTCAATTTACCGGGGGTGATAGGGGGTGGAAAGGTGATGTTCCGGTGGTGCGTTTAAACACTGAGAAAATTCATTCCTTGGGATGGTGTTGCCAACAAAATTCTGCCCATGCGATCGAAGCATCCGTTTTGGCGATGATTAAAGAATTAGAGTTGTTGGCCTAACCTGTTGGTTTAAGACCACTCTGTTTGAAGGAACAGAATTTACATGACGTAAATGAGCACGGCAGAGACAGAGATACGCAGCAATAACCAAAAAGAGGTGCAGGTTATCCTACACTAAAATCCAGTATGCCAAGCCAAAACTGATACCCATATAAATACTGATGACTGCAGAGATAATAAAAAGAACCTTGACTAATTTAAACCACTTTGAGTGGCCTGCATAATCTTCGTATAGCCAAAGAGTGATAATTGCCAGGGTGATCCAATAGGGAATGAAATCCATCTCATAGCGTTGAACAGCGAAGGGCAGAAGAAGCAGAAATACGACAATAATAAGAGGAATAAAAAAGGTAAAGAGCAAAAAACGAAGTAAAGGAAGTCTCTCTGGTTTGTTTTCTTTGAAATAAATTTTTAGCAGCTTGGGCAGGGCCAAAATTAAAAGAATAAAAGGAGTCGTTGTTAATACGCCGGCAACTGCTTCAAGATAATAGTCTTTATCAATGTAGTACCAACAATTATGCCAGAGCAGTCCAAAGTAGGGGAAAGTCAAACCTGTAGTGAATGGCTGTAGAAAATAGAAATAAAAACTATAAGCAAGATTACGAGGAATTTTTCCCAGGGTCGCTAATTCAAGATGCAACGCTTTTATATTGTTGCATGAAAGTTGCCAGATATGACCAAAGTCGATAATAGAGTCAAATCTCAAATAGTTGTAGAGTGCTAAAAATCCTCCCACAATAGCTGCTGGAATAACGACAGCCATCGTTAATGTGAACCGGTTTTTAGTCGTGTTCCTGACAAGATAAATTAAAAGTGCAGGCAGTATAAAGAAGCAGACCAGAACAAAATGAGGTCTGGCAGCGACACACAAGGATAAGCAAAGACTGAACAGAACAATATCTTTTGTTTTATATTGTTGGAAAATTTGATAGAGGAAAAATAAAGCGAAACTCATAAAACAATAAGCAGCAGCGATCGCCACTTCGTAGGTTATAGGCCTGGACATTAAAAAAGGAGCCCCATTGGTGAATCCCAGGAGCGAGGCCATTAAGACTAACTGTAGTTCTGAAATACGGGGAAAATAGCGTTCTTTAATTTTTATTAGCAGCAAGAAATTCACTATAAATCCTAATGAAAGGAAAAAGAATGCGGCAAGTCCGCCTGAGGGATAGAAACCCGTTAATAACTTAAAAGGCAGGTAAAACACGACAACTGGAAGGGGGCCAAAATAAAGATAGTATTTCCCTTTGTACAGCGAGGCATCATGCAGTCGGAGGTGACTATTTTGGGTCGGATCATAAGGATCTGCTAACTGCAGTAATTCTGGCGACGGTGAAACAAGTAAATTGAGGTGCCCAGATAAAAAACTCTCCGTTAAATATTGATATAAACTTTGGGGGACGGTATTGAATGATAAATGAAAGGCTGGGTAAAAAGCATATACCATAAGGACGTAGGCAACTATTGCCCCACGGCAAAGCCATTTTTCGTTTGGGTAAGCAGATTGTATTCCTTGGCTCATGAAAGTACCACTTTGGTTCCCTCAAAATCAAAACTAAAGCGGACTTCTTCCAAACCTGCCCGACGCATTGCATGACGCAATTTATTCCGATCAGCTGCATAAAACATTAAAAAACCGCCGCCGCCAGCACCCACTAATTTTCCACCCACAGCGCCATTTTTCATACCAAGCTCATACCAGGCATTAATTTGCTCACTACTCATACCAAGTGAGCGCTGCTTTTTATATTCCCAGTGCTCATGCATCAACTCACCAAAGCGAAGGCCATTGCCTTGCTCCAGGGCTTCTTTGACCTGATAACCCAGGTTTTTGATAAAATGTAAATTTTGCAGCATTTTATCATCGCCTTCCTGGGTTCGGGTTTTTTGATCTTGAAGAATGCTCCCCGCATTTCTGGAATAGCCCGTAAAAAAGAGTAAAAGATTATCTTCTAAATCAAACAACATATCTTTGGTAATATTTAAAGAGCTTGCTGTTACTTGATCATTTTTATGAAAGGTAAAACAAGTTAAGCCGCCATAAGCAGCGATGTATTGATCTTGTTTACCGATTGGTTCCCCCAAACTTTCTATTTCAATACGGCAGGCCAATTCAGCTAATTCTTGTGGATAAATCAATTTGTGGTTATGGGCATAGAGTGCGACCAGTAAGGCTGTAGTAAAACTGCCGGATGAACCCAGACCGGTGCCCGCCGGAATATCCGCCAGGGAGGCAATCTCAATTTGGTTGGAATGCAGCTCGGGTAATCGTAAAACTTCCCGAATGATTCGATGTTTTATCTCATCCACACAGCTGACATGTTCTAATTCGGAATATTTAAGATATATGCCTTTACTAAAGGGCCTCATTACGGTGACATAAACGTATTTGTTGATCGCTCCCGCAATTAAAAATCCTTCGTGTTCGTGGTAATAAGACGGTAAATCCGTTCCACCCCCACCAAAAGTAATCCGCAATGGGCTGCGCGCAATAATCATAGCCTCTCCTAACGAGGTAACTCGAATCCAGCTGCCATCGCATCGTTGTAAAACATTTTCACTGTATCGAGAGAGTAATCTTCTAAATTATAACCAACCAAGGGTAATTTTTTCAGAATATCTTTAGTGACAGTAATAATGTGGCAACCAATAGCATCTGCTTGAAAGATATTGAACAATTCACGCGGGCTGGCCCAGATTAATTCGGCTAGGGGATTCGTTTTAATAATCTCCAAAGCCTCTGCCATTATAGGCAGGGGATCCAGTCCAGTATCTGCAATACGGCCGGCAAATACGGAAATATAACAAGGTACCTCGGGGGATAATGCTGAAGTAATATGACGAACTTGTTCCAGGGTCATCACAGCCGTTATATTCAATTTAACCTGCTGAGCTGCCAGCCTTTTAACTAAGGCATGGCAGGTTTCACGGCGTGTGTTGGTAATTGGAATCTTGACATAAACATTGTCTCCCCAGGAGGCAAGCTGCAGAGCCTGTTGTTCCATTTCACTAAAATCATCGGAGAGTACTTCAAAGGAGATAGGTTGGTCAGGAATAAGGGCAAGAATTTCTTGCGCAAAGGCTTGGTAATCCAATACTCCTTCCTGGCGCATTAAGGTTGGATTAGTAGTCCATCCTTTAATATAGGGCTTGTGGTGCATCTCCAGGATATTTGTTCTGTCAGCGCCATCGGAAAATATTTTTACCCTCAATTGCTCAATTTTTTTATTCATCACACTTCCTCACGAAGAGCTCCTCAGGTAAACCGAGTCGACATGTTAGTTTTGTCTTTCAATTTTGGATGGGACACTAACAAATGCCAAACCACTGCCTGTAACGCTTCGGTATGCGGTGTTATTGTTTCCTTGTTAATTGTTGGAATAATAATGCAGACATCCGCTACTTGGGCCGTATAACCCCCGTCTCGCCCTACAATCCCCGTTATTTTTGCCCCTATTGTTTTTGCATGTTGTAAGGCCATCACAAGATTTGGGCTGACATTTTCAATTAAATTGCCACCTCCCACGGAGAATATAAACACCATATCTTTGTTTGAAAGTTTACTGACTTTTAACCACTCTACAAAGGTTGTTGCCCATCCATCATCGTTAGTTCGTGCAGTCAGTTCTGCGACATTATCAGTCGGTGTATAGGCTTCAATACCAATAATCTTGCGAAAGTCATTGACTGCATGTGAGCAGTTGGCGGCACTTCCTCCTACACCCAGGAAGAATAAGCGTCCGCCTGTCTCTTTGAGGGTAGCAAGGCAAGTAACCATTTGTTCAATTGCACTAATATCTAGCTGATTAAGAATTTCTATTGTTTCGTTCAAATGTTGTTTGGTATAGACCATCATGGTTCTTCTTCATTAACGATTTTTCGGCTTCATGCAATCAAATACAGGCTTAAACTAAATTATTGGGGATTTCTCCAGCTAGGACGTAACCGGTGTCAATTGTAATGTAAGTCTTTTTTTCTGTAATTGCAACCTACGTTTCGCACCAAGATAAACGATTTTTATAATTATTCTGTTCAATAGCCAGGCAGGAGAAGCCTGTGCCACGCGCAGATTCTGCGGCAAGTCCATAGATTTCAAGAGCATACTGACCAAAATAAGAAATGATTTGTTGATGTACTGGTTTTAGATTAGTTACCACACGATGTTTTTGATCGTTTGTCAGGATGGTTACAACAGCTATCACGTTCATCAGCTCAGCAATCCATTTCATTGTGGGATTTTGTACTGGCTTACCCAGCTGATTGGGAAGTGCTTCATCATGCTCCTTTAAGCATTGCCTGATGTGAGCTTGAGCAAAATTGTACACCATGAGACAAAGCGTCATTACCATCATCAAGGCTGTAATTCGCTCAGGTGTTTTAAGGAAGAAAGAGTCCAGTTCGAAGGCATTGTTTTTCATGAATTTAAAGCTTGATTCGACACAGGATTGCTCTTTATATTGTTGAAGCATGGCATGATTATTCAATAGCGAGCTATCACATTGATTACTGGCCAAAATAAAGCGTCCCAGTGTTTCTTTTTTAGCACCCACCCTCTCCAGACAGGTAGAAAGACAGGCTTGTATTTGATATCCAATCACCATTTTTTGAGCTCCAGGTTTTGGGCGACCTTTCCCTGTATGGCGTTCAACAGGTAGAATCTCATAATGAATTTGGTGGTATTTGAGTGATTTGATGAGCGGTTTTAATGCCTGCTTTGCATCGTCAGGACATTGAAAGACCTGGTGACCAAGATGCCATAAGGATTTAATGAGCTCTTGAGATTTTTTATCCAAATGCCTCTGAAAAGTCTTTAGCTCTCGCAACCTCGCCTGTTGCGACTCAATCAAAACCCAGCGTTGTGGAATACCATAAAGAACCGTTTCATGAACACTTCCACGATAGTTTGCATCAAACGGCTCCCAGGTCAGAGCATCACAAGGCTTGTTCAACAATACTTTGGCTTCATTAAGCTGTGCAGGTACTCGGGTTATCCAAAACACGTTATTGAGGCTTGCCAACTGCTCTGGAACATAAAAGGCGGCATCAACCACAAAACAAAGGCCATCAGGCATCCCATGAATACTTTGTGTAAACGCTTGCACCCTCCTAACCGTCTCTTGGAAACTTGTTTTATCACTACTATTCCCATCTAAGGCCTCCATCCATAAGGGGATATTCGCAGCTCCTCCTTGTACTAGTGACAGCATCACTTGCTTTAGATCAGAGCGATTCGCTTTGGAATATCCGTAGTCTGGTTGCGCAATCCCGGGCGCGGCCTCTTCTGTGTCATAGCGGCCGTAAAGAACAAAGCTTGTACTGTCTAAATGCAGTCTCTGGCTTAGTAAATTTTTTTCTCGGGCAATCTCAAAAGCCAATTCCGAATAAAGCCTGGTCACACCGTATTCTGCGATTTTATCCAGGCAGCGACCAAGACTGTCATCATTCAGGTGTGCCGCGTCTAGTTCTGAACCAAGCAGTTGAGCCACAGGCTTATCTTGGAAAAAATGCGGCGTCATATACAACCGGCTATTCATAAAACCCAACCCATTGATAACCATCGCCGCTACTCGACGACCATAGCTTACCACGCCTCCTTTTTTTTCATTTAACTCAAGGCGTGCATCAATTCTCTCTATTATCCCTAATTCTCTAATCGTTGCTGCAACAAGTCCTAAATGCCCCAATTGCTCTGAACTTACTGTATCTCGATTCAGCATCCTTCTCTCCAATAGGTCTTTGGGAGACAAGGGTACCTGATTCTTCTCTTGTGGGCTGTGATCTTTTTCTTATATCGGCTTGATCTTTTTCTCAATTTAACTAATGCGATAATTCCTTGGGGATAATTCTAATTTTAGCTTTTTCATGCTGCGGAATGTCCGTTGCAAAAGGTTTGTTCCGCAATTTGCTAAGAATCAAGATTTAAAATTTATAAGAACAAAATAATAAAAATCAAAAAGTTAACTTATATTTGGCTGCAGAATCCTAGGGATAATTTATGAATGCATCCTGACTTTAATGATGCGTTTTATGGTCCACCAGCTCGTATCCAAGGCATTCATTTTACTCTGTCCAATTCTTTCATGATAATCAATAAACACGGTATGTACTTTATAACCAGATATGATTGGTTTTAATAGTAGTTCAACAGGTAAGGCTGCGCCTTGGGCGTCGAATTGTAAAGCATCAATCATGGTTTTTCGGTAAGCTCGCATTCCACTGTGCAGATCGGTTAGATGCCTAAAAAATAATAGACTGGCTAGCCAGGCAAACACGACATTCCCAACATAGTTAGACCAGGGCATTGCCTGTGGTTTTTTGCCTAGTCGCGATGCATCAACCAGGTCGTAGCCTTGGTCAAGTATTAATGAGGCAAGTTCAGGAATTTTTTTGCTGGGATAAGTATTATCGCAATCTAAAGTAATAATCACTTCGCGACTTGCTTCTCGTAAGGCACGTTCCATAGCTGGACCATAGCCACGGGGCGGAATTTGGCGAATTACTTTTGCCCCCATTTCTTCGGCAATCGTCGCTGTTTGATCGGCGCTCGAATCTATAATGACAATTTCAGCGTCAGGCACAACCTGTTTGATATCTTGAATAACCCTTCCTACGGCTTTTTCTTCATTTTTGGTAATCATGGCAACAGTAACACGTTTCCCTGTAGGATCTGTTGTTAAGCTCATTCAGTTTTTTCTCCAGCTATTTTGCTTGCAACCAAGATGATACGAAAGGCGAATAAGCCAGGTATCAGTCGACTAATCCAATATTCAATAGGATATAAGAATTTACAATAAAATTGATAATAAGGTGAGGTAATAATGGAGTTTGTATCCCCGCTTTTTTGACGGCCGAGTAGAGATTTAATAATGGGTAGGAAAGCCCTCACCAGGAATGGTGTGCAGTCTACCTTTTCAATATTGCAACCACTGGCTTTAACCATCTTTTTAGCGGAACGAAAGGTGAAAAAGCGTATATGGGTACGATCCATGACGCCTGTCATTTCGTAATTAAAGAGGCCAAAAACAAGACGTACGCGATTAAGCCAATTTGCTACATTGGGGAGTGAGATCAGGATTTTCCCATCGTGTTGGAGAAACTCCTGATAATCTCGCAAAATTTGTAGGGGATCATAAACATGTTCCAGCACATCAGAAAAAACAAGGTAGTTAAATTTTTTACCTTGCAACACCTCTCGCACGGTTGCCACTTCATGCAGATCAGCACAGATAACTTGATGAACTCTCTTTTTTGCTTCTTCAGCAATCAAGACATTTGATTCCAGAGCACACACCTCATAGCCAAGCTGGACTAAGGCGGCCCCCAAGAGGCCTCTCCCTGCACCGACGTCTAAAATAGCTGCTGATCCTTTGGCAGGGGGTATTTGCTTTACAATACCTTCATTGATTTCTTCCAGATAGGGGTAATCTTTATTTTTTTGAAAATCCAAAATGAAATTTACATCTGGCATAAAGCAGATCCGGTTAGTTTAGTTAGGGCATTTTTTAAATAGACTAATTTTGTTTGGTGACAATCTACTTTATCGCCATTTAATGTTGCGGCGAGTTTAATGGCCCTGTCGACTGCCATATCGACATTGATATATTCAAAATAACTAAAGCGGCCTAATAAATAGATTCCCAAGTTGGCAAACCAGGCCCTTACTTTAGCAATATTTTCTTCATACCCGACGTCATAGACAACATAAGAATGCTCTACACGGTCAATTTTCTCAAAAACAATTTCGTCGTCAGGAGGCAATAGTTTTCGCTTTTGTAAACCTAGTTTAGTGTGCATTAATATTTCCGCATCGGGCCTGTTCCAGGTTGCGGAATTTTTAGCGCAAGTGATTTCAGCTTGTAAACTCCAATGTCCTTCGGGCCCATTCGCGGCAGAAAAGGTACAAGGATAGCTGATTCGGTTGACCAGGAATTCCGCTTCTGGAAAATAAACCGCGGTATATTGATTGTTGTCAACGCCGCGGATACCAAACGAAACAACATACATCGGGTTAACAATTAATTGTTCCACAGCGAATCGAATGTCATCAGGTATCGCGATATCTAACTTGGTAATGAGGTGGTGAACAGGCATGGTACTGATAACTTGATCATATTCTTTCATGCTGCCGTGCCGATCAAATAATCTGATTTTGCCGTTAATGAACTGGACCTTATCGACGGTAAATTGATAGTTAATGCGATTCGCTTTCTTCCAGGCTTCACTGATCGCTTGATAACCGCCCGTTTGGGGGTAGAAATAATAGAGTTGATGCAAATAACCTTCAGTCGTGTACCCCAAAGAAGATTTGAGGATGTCTTCCGGGGGAGGATTAGGAATACGCTCAGCCATGGACATTGAAAGTTGTTCTACCGGGATATTCCATACTTTTTCGTTGTAGGGAAATAAATAGCGTGAACAAATCCCTTCGCCAAAGGTTTTTAAAAACCACTCTTTCATATTGGCTGGGTTTGCGTATTTTTCTTTATAAGGATTAAAAATAAAATGACGAATACAGTCATAATTATCTTCCAGGGATAGTGCTTTTAAATCATTCTCAAAAGGGTATTTAAGCAACCGGTCTTTATAGGCGATTTTATTGTTACGTCGACACCGGGCAACATTCTCACCCAAGGTGGCAACAATAAAATCTAAAATGTCTTGATCACGAGAAAATAAAATGTGTGGGCCATAATCAAAAGTAAAGCCATTGGCGAGGAACGATGAGGCATGTCCGCCAACATGATTTTTACTTTCCAGGATCTCGGGTGTATCCTTTAGAAAAAGGCTAACAGCCAGACCCGATGGTCCTGCGCCAATGACTGCAAGACGAGACGATGTATTGTTTTTTTGCTTATTAATCATCTGTTAATGGCCTATCCAAAAATCGATACTCCCATGAGATGGGAATTTCATTGATATCATTATATCTAGTTGTCTGCAAATATTATCAGAGCACTAGCCACTCAATTGACCTAAATAAAAGGGAGGACGTCTTACATGAGTTTACCAGTTGCCCTATTAGCCGGCGGGCTCGCGACCCGTTTACTTCCTGTTACTGAGGAAATTCCTAAATCATTGGTAAAAGTAGCAGGCGAATTTTTTATTAATCATCAACTCCGTTATTTACGCAAGCAAGGAATAAGAGAGGTAGTTCTTTGTGTGGGGCATTTGGGTGAGCAGATTGAAGCCATCGTAAGGGATGGTTCTGCCTACGATTTACAAATACGTTATTCTTGGGATGGTCCTCATCTTCTTGGGACGGGGGGAGCATTAAGACAAGCATTAGCGCTTTTAGGTGATGCTTTTTTTATTCTTTATGGTGACTCCTATCTTCCTATTGATTTCAAAGCCGTAGAGCGAAGTTTTCATGAAAGTGGAAAGCTTGCCTTAATGACAGTATTTAAAAATGAAAATCAGGGGGACATCAGTAATGTTCTATTTAAGGACAATAAAATTATTGAATATAACAAACAGAACCCCTCTTCTACTATGCAATATATTGATTATGGATTAAGCATTTTGTCTGCATCTCTCCTGGCCCATTATCCTAAGGGAGAACCGTTTGACCTGGCTGAACTCTTCCATGATTTATCACTTCGGGGAGAGTTGTATGGTTATGAAGTATTTGAACGCTTTTATGAAATAGGTTCTCCGACTGGATTAAAAGAGGCCATCAGTAAGTTACAGGGACGGCAGTCAACGAAATAAAGCAATTACCGATGTCCTCGAGCCAGGTCAGAGTCACTCCTGTTTGCTAAATAGGTATCTGCCATCTCTTCATCGGTTATATCAACGGGCATATTCACAACGTTGCTTTTTGCAAAAAATGAATGTTCAAAACGCGAGCTATTTTTTGTAAATGCTTTCTTGATATAGCGAAATAATTTATCAACCCCATCACCAGTCAGCGCACTTGTTTGAACATAGGCAATAATATTATGGGCTTCTGCTTGTAATTTTATTGTTAGTGCATCAATTTCATCCTGACTTATTTCTCGTTGTTTATGAAGATCCGACTTATTCCCGACCAGGATAATAAACGGGTTTTTCATGGCATGTCTTTGGGCATCATTGACATAATGTTCGACGTGGGAAAAGCTTGCTCTATTCGTCAAATCAAAAACCACAACAATGCCTTGGGCATAGTGATAATAAAAAGGATGGATGTCCTTATAGCGTTGGTGTCCACTCATATCCCAACAGGCACTTAACCAATCGGACTTAAGGCGAAATACGTATTCTGCACCAATAGTTGGTGTGGGTTCGTAATTATAGCTGCAGTGATGGTGTATGAGTTGAGTTTTACCTGTATTGGTATCGCCAATAATAACTAATTGATTCTTCATAGAGGTATTTTAGGATAGATATTTACTTAATTAGGGGACTATGTCATCTATTTAAAATAATTACCAGTTCCAGCGAATATTCTATACTGTGGAGTAGGATGATATCTGCCTCATCACAATGTGCGTGGTGAACATAGCGATGACTTAGAGGAGTAATGATGGAATTTAATGCCTTATATGAAGAATTAGGCCTTAATTCAACGCAGAGTGATGAAGAGAGAGTCCAGATTTTAGCACAATGGTGTTATGAAAAAGTATCCAGAGATATCCGCTTTACTGATAAGTTAGAGGACAACTATGAAAACTATGAGGAACTGGCAACAGACTACCTCGAAGAGTTTCTAATTAATATTCCTCTGGATCTCGGGGAAGAGGTAGCGGCGTTTGAGGGGAGGAATGCTATCCAAGCAGCCGCCTTTTTGGGCCTCGATCAAGCAATCGCTTCCTTAAATCCACAACGGGATTTATTAAATAAACCCGATGCTCATGGAAATACACCTTTGCATATCGCTGCTTTGGCAGGGCATTTTTATACTGTTTCGGTTTTGCTTGATTTGGGGGCGGCTTTTGACAACCCTAATAAACAGTCGCAGCTACCTATTTTTAGTGCTTTAGAAATGCCAATGCTTTATGAAGATGACTTAAAAGAAAAGAAAATAAGAATTTTTAGACTACTAAGAGAGAAGTCACCAAAAACACTGGAGCATCAAGATATTAGTGGAGATACAGTACTCCATTTGATGGCAATTCACGATTTTTCTACTTTATTGGCAGAGGTCCTGAAAACAAATCCCGAGCTTGCCTTGATTAAAAATAATTATTTCTGTTATCCAATCCATACCGCTATTTTAAATAATAAAATCGATTGTGTCCGTAGTCTGCTAGCAATGGAGCAAGCAACAATCTTGGCGGATAGCAAGGGACGATTAGCGCTTCATTATGCAGCGCGTTATAGTGATAAAGACATCACTATTCTTTGCTGTGATGCCAGCGAAGATCTTAATGTGCTTGATGGGAGAGGACGCACCGCTATCATGTTAGCAGCACAGGCAGGAAATAATGCGGCTTTAAACGTGCTGGTTGATAAAGGGGCGGACTTACATGCTATTGATAGTGAAGGCTATTCGGCACTGCACTATGCTGTACTCGCCGGGCATTTGGAAACAGTGCGTTGGTTATTGGCAAATACGACGATTGATTTCAATGCGCCTGATAGCAAACAACAAACGCCCCTTGCTCTTTGTAATACACCTGAGAAAATTCAAATTAAGAACTTGCTTCTCGAGAGAGGGGCGATTTAACGTCCTTTTTAACAAGGATATTAAGCAAATGTACTGGATGGTGTGACTGTCCCCATTTTTTCTGGTGGTTCCTGCTCATCGTTCGGACGAGCCAAAAGGCCACTATTTGTTTGGGAGCTAATTAACAAATTGATGGGTGGCACTTCCGAAATAGTTAGTGTCTTCGCAGATAAGACACAGGAAGTATCCGTAAATGCCCGATGAATTAGGTTCCATAACCCTGGTTCTGTGGCTGTAACCTGACACACTTGCCGAACAAACTCATCAACGTCTCCAGGCCAACCATTTTTTTCTAAACAAGTAAGGTTGGAGTTTAAAAGCGCCTGCAGGGAAGGCTTATCATAGGCATAAAAAAAGCCTTTGCTCTCATTGATATAAGTCGTAATCCCTTTTTGTCTAAAAGCGTTTTTTAATTCTTCAATATTGTAGCCGCCTTCAACAATTTCCTGGGTAGTGAGATAACCAAGCGTTTTCTTGATACCTACCAAATTAAGGTCGCTGGTAATTTTATCCACAAAAAACTCACCGATTTCTTTAGAAATATAACGCTGATCTCGATGACGTTTTGGGACAATAAGATATAAAAGATTTGTTTCTTTGCTATCGAATAACTGTCCCAAACTAACATGATTAGTTAGCAAGGCTTTCCTATTAAAAAGTACGCGTAGATCATTAATATCTTCAACAGTGCATAGATCTCCAAATTTTTTCTTATAGTAGTCTACTATTTGTGATTTTAAATCGAGAATAGTTGATTTTTCATCCAGAGATAATTCAAATTCACTATCATCAATGCTCTTTATAAGAAACTTCATTTTTCCACCAAAATAAAAGAGAACTTGCTATTCTATCTTAGTTAAATTAAATCAATATTAAGGAAATATTAAGAATAAATTTCCATCAAAACCTGTCATTTTTATTTTTTTACTACCATCCTTAGCAAGGCGTATAATTTAACCTGAAGCAGAGATTTTTTTCAGAATAAGCGGAGTTGGGCATGCAACGAATAATTTTTATATTTTTTTTAACAGCGGGATTGGTGGGCAGTCTTTTTGCAGCAACGATAAAGGATTGGCAATTATCGCCAGAGGGTTTGGGGCCTATCCAAATTGGTATGACCTTAAAACAAGCAGAGCAGGCCTCTGGCATGAAATTTGGTTCGACTAAACCGGAGGTAGATCAAGCGGAAGACGAACGTTGTTTTTATGTTAGCCTAAAAGGAACTCAGGGTTTATCCTTCATGATTTCGGGCGATAAAATTGTGCGTATTAATATAACTTCCTCGTCTTTTTCTACCTCAAAAGGGGCAAGAATTGGCGATACGGAAGTGCAGGTACAGGCTTTATATGCTGGCAAGCTCGAAGTTGAACCCCATCACTATGATCAAAACGGTCATTATCTTACCCTTATTGAAACAGGGAGGGATCGTGCCATTCGCTTTGAAACGGATGGTAAAGTAATCACGCAAATTTATAGTGGTAGAAATCAGGAAACACATTATGTTGAAGGTTGTTTGTAATGAAGTCGTAATTTGCATGCTGTCCTATAATTAATCATTATTTGCTCTTCATTCTACTCTGTAAAGTACGTCTCGTTGGACTAAGGAATTGACGATGAGCAACAAAGGTGATCTCTATTTGACAATGCAGGAATTAATGAATCTTATGATCATCCTTGGTTACCCTCTAACGTCCCAAGGTCTTTGTTATGGTTATAGTTATTCAGCACAATTGACAATGTTGGGTGCAGAGTTAGAGACATTCAATCAACGATCCATAAAATTAGCTGAAATATATAGAAAACTTGAAGGGATAGCGAAAGAATCCCTGTTAAAAATATATACTTCCTATCCGCCAAAGGATTTGCAAAGTCATCCAGATAATTCGGTTGGTGTTTTAATAGAAATGTTGAAAAAAGAACGTTTTGCAAAAGACAAGACGGAATTTAACAAATTAGAAAAATTGAAAAAAGAGCTTATTACAGAATTTACAAATAGCGTAAAAGAGATTTCTATTAATAAAGAAAATGCAGCTCTTCAAAGTCAAGCTTATTTTGACTCCGTATCTGTTTTTCATGATATTTCTTCGATTACTCCGAATACGCGGCCCTCTAATCAACAAAATGCACGTTTGGTCATGAAACTGCTTACGCCAATTAAGCTTGAGAAGATGGGGAAAAAGATTCATCATCCCAATGCAATTACAGGTATTTTTGACCATACCGCCTTAAGTCAGGCGTTATCTTTGATGGCAAAAAAAATGCCTCCGATGGATTCTCCCGTGTCTTTCGAATTCGCAAGTTATTTTAAAGTTCCTGGTTCAGGTCAGAATGCTTCAGAAAAGACAGCGCTACATGCAATTGGGGTAGGGTTTGACCCCAATAAAAAGGAATGGCTCTTTGCTGATTCTATGGAACATCAAATAAAGCGTTTTCCTCTGGGAGAAGAAGACAAGTTAGCCAAAGAAATAGTAAAAGAATTTACTCACATGAAAGAATTTAAAGGAGGGATCGCCAAGCCCTTTTATATTAATCCTCTGCTCACTGATGCAAAAGCGCTTGAACCATTTAATCAAGCCGTTACTGAACTGCAGAATTCGCAGGCCTGGCAGCAACTGCAAATTTTCAATCAGAATAAGCAAGAGAATGAGGAGTTTCTTGTGAGAAATCTCCTTATGGAGGGTGCGCCCCAAGTGATAGAGGATTTTTTTTCAAAAAATCCCTATAAACAGTTAATAACTAGTCTAGAAATCGAAGGCAAACCTTTAATTAACTGGTTTTTATGGGCAAGAGGTAGCGATGAAAATATTGATTTACTTCTAGCCAGCTTCATTAAATGCGGTGGGGTGGTGAATGCGAAGGACAGCCAAGGTAATTTAGCATTGAATATATACCTGGCTGATTGTTGGAAAATGAAGAAATTAATGGAAACTGATAAGAAGGCGATCCAGTTTTTTTTAGCGCATGGAGCCGATATTAATGCTCGTACTAGCTATAAAAACCCGCCGCTTTTCCATGCAGTATATCACCAGAGTAGCGACCTCGTTGTTTTTTTGGTAGAAAACGGCGCAGATCCGAATCTATTAAGTGTTAATTGGGATAATACTATTACTTCATGTTTACATCTGTTAATAGAGGAAGTAGGGCGCGGGGGTAATGAAGCTGATAACGCAATAAAAATGGTAAGCCTTCTTCTGGAACATGGGGCTGATCCTCATGCTGGGGAAGATCTGAATCAAGGAAGATCAGCCTTTCAAGTACTAAAGGATGAACGCAAAAAATACCCGGGGTTTGAGGGTTTCAAAAGGGTGGAAGAGTTATTCTCAGGCCTTGAAAAGGCACTTGGTCAATCTGGGGCTCCTAAGTAAAGTCGTATAAAAAACCGATAACAGGGGATGAATTCAGAATAAAGTAAATTTCGGAAGAGCAAATCATGAAACTCGATGACGGTATGTTAGGATAGGGTCAAGTAGTTGCAGGTGTTTATGATCGGTTAGCAATCGTTAGTGGATGTTCGATGAACTTGGCCGCATGAAATTTTTCAATAAAGGATAATCATGCTCAAAAAATTATGGCGGGGAGAGTACCCATTATGGTTAACATTTTGGGTATTTGCTGTAGGGGGTACAGTTTTACTTCAGGGTTTTGTTTATCTCATTCAGTTTTTTTACAGCTCTAACTCGATACAGAGCGTTTCTTTTATTTATCTAATACTGACGGTTGCACTGCTGTATACCGTTTTTTTATGGATTGTAACAGGCCGCAGTTCAACGAACTATAAAGGGACACGACTGTGGCCAATTATGGCAAAAATAGTTATTGCATTAATTTTTTTAAAATCATTAACGGATAGTTATCTCATCTACGAATATGAAACGATAAAAGATGACTTTCGTGAGCAACTTGTCAAAAAAATACAGGCTAAAAATAAGAAGCTACCCATAAAATGGGGGGACACATTGGAGTGGTACAAGGTCGCTGTTGAAGGAAACAACATGGTTTTCTATTATCGATTTGTCAATTTGAATCCACTCCAACAGGCCTCTCTGCAAATGAGTCCGACCCTTGTCCAGAAGAGGTTGAATGAAATATTTAGTGGGGAAGCAGTTTGTAAAAGCAAAGATGCCACCTTATTTTTTCAACATAACATGGGACTTATCTATCGTGTGGATAGAAAAGGACAACAACCTTATCTTGTTTATGTAACGGCAGAGCAATGTAAAGAAAAAACAAATTGAGCTGGGCAATTAGTTCTAGTGATTGGTATTAAAAAATAAGAAAATAAAAGGCGCCGGGACAATAAGGTCCCCGGCGAACGTTGCTTGTAGAAAACGACGTTATTTACCAATAAGAATAAAAATGGCAGCGACCAGGGCGACAATTGCTACTACGATACTTGGAATGGCAATACCTGGTGCTAGAGTACTAAGAGCAACCAAGATTAAATAGACTGCTAGAAAAATAAAACCGATATTTTTGATAAATGTCATAATTATTCCTTTAAATAATTCACTAGATTTCTTTGGAAGAAGTCTATAGAAGGTCCAACGCACAGTTCCACAAGGAACCCATGAACTAGTATGACTGAACACCATTCTTGGGTCTAGAGCTAAGGAAAAAGACAAGAAACGAAGCTCTGTAGACTTTTAACAGCTTGCAACGAGCTGACCACCTGATAAACCACCATCAATGACGAGTTCACTCGCTGTCATAAAGCGTGATTCGTCGGAAGCAAGGTAGGCAATGGCGTAGGCAATATCCTCTGGTTGACCGATATGGCCAATCGGTTGAATGGTATTGTGCCGGGCAATAAATTCTTCATAGCCTATTGCGGATTTACGTGCTACTTCTTCCAGTAGGGGGGTCCAAATGTAACCGGGATGAATAGAGTTAACACGAATTTTGTCTTTCGCATAAAGCATCGCATCTGTTTTAGTCATTAAGCGAATTGCTGCTTTAGCGGCGTGGTTAGCCGGGTAATCAGGTGTACCAATTAAACCATGTAAAGAAGACATGTTGATAATACTGCCGCCACCGGCTTCTCTCAGATGAGGAATCACATGTTTGGTGCAGAAGAGAACACTTTTAACATTAATGTTCATTACCTTATCCCATTCTGCTTCGGTGAGTTCATGAGTAGGCTTATTATCGCCAATAATACCTACATTATTGACTAATACATTGATTCGGCCCCAGGCTTCACTAATCTGATAAAACGTGGTTTGCACGTCTTTCTCAATAACGGCATTCATCGGCCAAAATTGAGCCTTCCAGCCTTGGGAATTGAGTTCGGCAACAATGTTTTCTCCCTTTTCTATATTGATATCGAGTAAGGCAACCTGCGCTCCTTCTTTGGCGAGTAAACGGCAAGCAGCTTCACCAATACCCGAAGCACCTCCGGTAACCAGGATGACTTTATTGTTTAATCTGTTCATCAATTTTTATCCTTAAACCAAATGGGGCAAGTCTAACCTACCAATTAGGTTTAAACTACCTTAGAGAGATATCCAATAGGTTATGCTTATTTATTGTAAGTCGACCAACTAGTTTGAGGAGATAAAATGAGGATTACCATTGAACAGCTTTCGCCTATAGTTGCGCAAAATTTATGTCGCAAGATTACAGCAAATCTGCCTGAGTATTTTGGTTTACCTGCCTGTAATGAGCACTATGCAATGGGTGTCCTGGATAGAATTAATTTTGCAGCAAAGCTTGGTAATGATTATGTAGGACTTTTATGTTTGGATTTTCCTTATCCAACAACGGCCAATATTTATTGGATGGGAGTCATGCGCGAGAATCATCGCCAAGGGGTAGGGGCCCTTCTGCTTTTGTCGGCAATAAAGTATGCGCATCGATTAAATGCTTCTACTTTAACAGTGGAAACATTAGCGCCAAAGGAAGCGGATAAAAATTATCTAAAGACTTATCAATTTTACCGAGCACAAGGTTTTTCTCCATTATTTAATTTAAAACCAGAGAACTATGATTTTCTAATGGTCTATATGGCAAAAAATATATCTGATGCCGTCATTGAAAATGAGAATAAGATTAATCTCAGATCGCTAGTGCAAACTGATATTCAGCCTATTGTAGAAAAATTTAGCAGACATAATTGGGTAAAACCTGCTTCGACGTTTACCACCTATTTAGCTGAACAAAATAGAGGGGAACGTATTATTTGGCTTGCTTTTTCCCAAGATGAATTGGCCGGTTATGTTACTCTAAAATGGCTATCGTCCTATCCATCATTTCGAGATCAAAATATACCGGAAATTATGGATCTGAATGTATTGCCACCTTATCGTAAGAAGGGGATTGGTTCCTGTTTGCTCGCTCGGGCTGAACACGAGAGCGCTAAAAAAAGTACTCGATGTGGATTGGGGGTTGGGCTTTATGGCGATTATGGACAGGCGCAAAGACTCTATATAAAAAGAGGATATCTACCGGATGGCCTGGGGATAACGTCTCATTACAATGATGTTGTCCCTGGGGGGCGCTATGCCGTGGATGATGATTTAGTTCTATGGTTAACTAAAAAATTAGTTTAGTATAAATTAAAGGTTGAAGGTAGCGGATAGAAATCCGAATAAGCCTGAGATACTAAAGTTTACCCAGGTGAGTCGACGCTAACAATACTATGAATACATTACAATGGCTTTCGCATCTTATTGGTTTTAACACCATTTCTAGTAATTCCAATATCCAATTAATTGAGGCCATTGAGGCTTGGTTTAAACGCTATGATATTCCTTATCGTCTTATTCACAACAAGAAAAAATCTAAAGCAAATTTATTAGCAACCATCCCTGCAAACAATGGTGAAACACAGGGAGGTATTCTATTCTCTGGCCATACCGATGTAGTTCCAGTCGCTGGACAGCCTTGGGATACCGATCCTTTTATCGCCACAGAAAGAGATGGCAAAATTTATGGTCGTGGGGCCTGCGATATGAAAGGATTTGTCGCTGTTTTACTTGCTCTCGTCCCCGAATTTAAAACATTAAATCTTTTAAAACCTATCCATTTTGCTTTTACCTATGATGAAGAAGTTGGCTGTATAGGAGCAGACGTTTTAACCAGGCATTTACGGAAAATAGGTCTGCAGCCAGAAGCTTGCATGATTGGTGAGCCCTCTAATATGCGGCCAATAATCGGAGAGAAATCCCGGCAAGTTTACCACTGTAAGGTCAAGGGTTTGGCAGCGCACTCATCACTTGTCATGCGTGGTTGTAATGCAATTGAATATGCCAGTCGTTTGATTGCTTATGTCAGCAATATTGCTAGCCACCTGAGGAAAAACGGTCCTTTTGATGAGGATTTCGATGTTCCTTTCACAACGATTTCTACGAATATTATCAGTGGTGGAATTGCTGCCAATGTTACTCCTGGTCATTGTGAATTTATTTTTGATGTGCGGTATATCCCCCAATTTCTTCGTGAAAATTTCCGTAGTCAAATTGAAAATTATATTCGTGATGAATTATTACCTGAGATGAAAATAACATGCCCGGATGCTGCGATTTCCCTCAATCAAATATCCGATTCGACTGGGTTTAACGCGTCAGAAGATGCTCTCATTACGCGATTAGTGCGTATGGTTACCGGTGTAAAAGAGCGGTTGAAAGTTTCTTATTCAACGGAAGCGGGCATTTTTCAAGAGGCACATATCCCTACAATTGTTTGTGGTCCGGGTGACATTGAGCAGGCACATCGACCTAATGAGTTTGTCAGTATTGAACAACTTAAAATTTGCGAAAAAGTTCTAAGTAATATTGTCAATTTATTTTGTCTGAATTTAGATGCCGGCAGCAGTTTTTAATTTCATATTATTGATTTTTAATACGGTAAAAACGGCATTCCATATCCAAATAATACTCATCCTTATAGTATTCCATCCCGCAATTTTTCATTACGCGAAACGAGCCTTTATTTTTTTTATCGGCATAAGCAATAATATAGTCGGCTTTAATATAGGTTTTTGCCCAATTCAGCAGTGCGCTTAGTACTTCAGTGCCATAACCTTTGTTCCAGTATTTCTGATGAAAAAGATAACCCACTTTGGTTTCGCCACTATCAAGGTGATCAAAATAAGCTTCACCAACAAACTCATTGGTTTGAAGTTTAAAAATAACAAAGCAGGGGAGGCCTTTGGTTTTGCAGTTCAGCATACAGTCATTCATGTAGGCTTTAATTTCATCATCAGTGAGAGTACCCTCGGGAAAGAATTCTTTAACAACCGGATCCTTATCCAGGCTTCTGAGATGTTCAATGTCTTCCCGTCGCATAAAACGCAAACCCAGGCGTTTTGTTTCGATTAGATAGTTTTGCATCCTATTTCATACCCTTTGATTTCATTCCCTACTAGTAAGAATGGCTGAAAAATAGGATGCTTTCCAGTTGCCATGGTGAGCACTGGCATGACTGATAGTAATCTATACCTTTTTTACAAACTGCGATTTCAATTGCATAGGACCAATACCATCAATTTTACAATCGATGTCGTGGTCACCCTCAATTAATCTTATATTTTTAACTTTAGTACCGACTTTTACGACCAAGGAAGAGCCTTTAACTTTTAAATCCTTGATAACAGTCACTGTATCACCATCGTTTAGGATATTTCCGTTAGCGTCTTTAATAACCGTTTCTTTATCTGTGTTCCTTTCAGAGATATCTTTCGGCCATTCATGAGTGCATTCCGGGCAAATAAAAAGTTGGCCGTCTTCATAAGTGTACTCGGAGTTGCATTCTGGGCATCTTGGCGGGTTATTCATGTTAAATCCTATTGTTGATTGGCTTTCAATTTGAAACAGTACTGTTATTTTTGGGCAGTAACCATTTTTTTCCTTCGACTAATCGGGCAATCATCATACTACTTACGCTATTACCTGTCACATTCAACATCGTTGCTAGTGGATCGATAAGAATGCTAATAGCCGCTATAACTATCAGCACTGATGGTGGAAATCCGTAGATAGTCAGGATTAATAATTCACCGAGCATACCACCACTTGGAATGGCTCCCATGACGGTACCAACCAATAAGGAAACACCCAGCGCGGTGAGTAACACGGTGGCTCCCGAAAAATCCAGATGAAAAATACCAAACAAAAAGGCAATTTTAAAAACACCACCGATCACAGAGCCATCTTTATGAATGATGGTTCCCAGCGGAATGGCTGTTTCATAAATTTCTGGGGAAACGTTCATTTTCTTTGTGGCAATCAAATTGGCAGGAATGCTTGCAGCGCTGCTACAGGTTGCGATGGCTGTGGTCGCAGGAAGCCATACATTCTTCCAAAATGTTCTTATTCCCGCTGTGTTACCGGCGAGGTAGGCGTAAAAAGTATAGGCAGCGATGAAATAAACCAGTGACGAAATATAATAAATGACAGTAATGCGAACATAACTTTCCATTAATTTAGGACCCAGTTCACTCACTAAAACGGCAAAATAAGCAAAAAAACCAATGGGGGCGTAATACATAATGAACGAGAAAACGCGCATGAAAATTTCTTCACCTGATTGTAAAAAGGTGGCGAATAATTTGCCTTTTTCACCTGTAGTGGCAACAGCCAGCCCCACTAAAACTGAAAAGACAATTAAGGCAAGCATATTTTCGTGGGAGAGGAGTTTGGAAAAATCGGGAACGGTGAAGATAGCAGCAATCTGACTTGAAAAACTGATCGTAGCCACTTTCTCAGGGTTTGCCAACTGCAAATAAACATCTTGTGCAGGCGGGAAAAACGTTACAATAAGAATGGTATAGATAGCTGCTATCATTCCAGTAAACAGAAAAACAATAGCCATATAGAAAATAATTTTTCCCAGCTTTCCCAAAGAACCTGCGCGTGCAATAGCCGAGGACACGCTGAAAAAAATGAGTGGTACAATTGCTGTAAAAATTAAATTGAGAAAAATATCGCCCAAAGGCTTTAAATAACGGGTACCGGAGCCAAATAAATAGCCAGCCAAGCCTCCCAGCAAAATGGAAGTAATTAAAATAATGGGAAAAGCGTATGAGTTAAGTGTGTTATGTCGAGTTGTCACAACCAAAAATGTCCTATTACTTCTTCAGCCAATAAGCTTAGATAACAGAATTCATAAAAAAAGTCACTGCACTCGCTGATTTTGCGTTATTTTTTCAATGAAAATCACTTAATGTTTTTTTAAGAAACACTTAATATTTTCTTAAGATTTCCTTAATGTATAAGCACTATACTTATAAAAGCTTTTTCTCTAAGGATGTACTCTCATGCCTACCGTAAGTATCGAATCAAATGCTAATAAACAGCTCAGAACCAATTATGCCCGCACTCTAAAGCAAATTAAACATGATTACAAAGAGTTAATGGAAAGATTTTCTAGCCTTGATCAGTCTGTGTCCGCATCAGAAGCTTTTATGATTGAATTGGGGAAAAAAGTTGTTAATCGATTGATTTTAACAGAGGATGATGCAAAAAAATTAGGTAGGGATACGCATACCTTACCCAGTTTTATCAAGAGATCGGAGCTTTGGGCTTTGTGTAAAGGCTCACAATCGCTTCTTCTTAAGTTGTGCGAAAGAGACGCATGGCTACGCCGGTTAACGGGTGCGGATAGTAAGCACGGCAGGGTGGAAGATCGTGAAGCCTTTCATAACCGAGTGAATAAGTTCAAGAAAATATTACAAGAGTTAATGAAAGATACGAACGAATATGAGCTATGCCTTCCTTTTATAGAAAAATTTGAACAAGGAACCCTCGCTGCGTTTAATGACTACCGCAAGCAACTGGGTTTCGCAGAAAGAGTCACCCCTCGCTTACTTAAAGGGTTTTGTGAGCAAGACCATAAAGGCTCTTTGCAAGTACAACAGGCGAGTGTCTTAAATCAGGTTTTCAAAAAGCTGAGCGCAATTTCTGATAATAGGATTACTCAGGAAGAACTCAAATTTAAACAAACCAAAGCATATAAAGAAGCTGCTTCCCCAATGGAGAAACGAATCCTATTGAAGAAGCATATGGATGCCTTTAGAGAAAGTTTACCTTTACAAGAAAAACTGGAGTTCCTGGATCGCGTTCTGCAGAGTCAACAACCCTTTAAAAAAAGAACGCTCACCAAAGAAGAAAAGAAAACGTTAACTAAAGAAGAAAAGGCAGCGATAGCCCTGGAAGAAAAAGAAAAAATGCTTCAGCACAAGGCAGATAAAAAGGAATTTGCCCCTTTATTTAAACGTAATACCAAGGCAGAGCAGCAAGGAAATGCTATTCCTATTATTCAGCATTTAAAAGACCTTCGAGCAGCTTTCGCAGTAGCAGAAGAAGCCAGAATTGGATATCTTCAAGCTGTACAGGCATCACAACCAGAGGCGCGTAAACGAAAAACAGATTCTGCCAAGCCTTCTGCCCCAGAGGAAAGACCGGAGAGCCCTAAAAAGCAAAAAACGGAATCAGGTAACTATGCAAGAAAAATGCGTCTTTTCCATGAAGCAGAGCAACAATCTGAGCAAACAACAGGCCAAACGGTTGATATGGATCTTGAAATAGCAGACGCACCTTTGATTGTACCCATGTACTCAAAATAAGAATTGAAAAAATTTCTTCGTCTTAGTAGGAGGGCTATCGCATTGTTTGAAACTAACAATACGATGGCCCTCATTATTGATACGTTGTTGTGTTCATTATTCGTTTGATGTTTCCCAAATCTGTACGCAATTTCTTCCAGCAGCCTTTGCGGCGCTCATGGCGTGCATACTGTGATCTATACATTGCTCTATAGGTAGATGGGGATCAAGTAAGGCTAAACCAATGGAAACGGTCATGCGAATAGTTTCCTGCTGGCCTGCATCGATGGTGATGGTGGCAAGACCTTTTCGTAAGCGCTCAACCACTTTTTGGCCTGGGGCTAGTGCAGTGAAAGGAATACATAACAGGAATTCTTCACCACCATAGCGAAATACTCTGTCATAAGGCCTAAGATTATCAATCAGGTAATGTGCGATAGCTGCTAATACCTTATCGCCTATGTAGCGTCCGTGTTGCTCATTAATCTCACTAAAATGGTCCAGATCAACCATAGCAATACAACAATTTTGACCCTGGCGCTTGGCTAATTCCTGTTGTTCGCGCAAGATGGGTAAGATGCCTAATTGTGAAATAGCCCCAGTCAACGCATCGCGATTATATAATAAGGACTCCAGTTCACTTTTTAATGCAGTAATTTCCAGTTGTAAATAGGCCAGTGCGCTGGTAAAAAGATCATAGTTAACAGGGCTGATAGTTCCTGTTGCAGCTTCTTTTACTAGCTGTAAAGCGAGAAGATGTATTTTTTTGTGTGCTTCATCAATAGTAAGAAATCCAGGATAGTCATTGAGCTCTTTAGGGGCTGATGTGCTTAGCCATTGACCAAAGATGCATTGATGGTGCCCATCGGCTTGTAGATTATTATTATCAATGGGTAAATGGCAAACAAGGGCGCGAAGGAGCGTGCTATGCCATTGTAAATGTTCACTAAGCGCTTGTTCAAGCTGGATGATGACCTGTTGGAGCTCATGGCGTGGAATCATGTTGGCTGATAACATGATACATCCTTCTAGTTATCCAAAACCACAGTCACTCTAAGTATATTAGGTCACTATTACAAAAACAACCTGCTAGATTTTTAGCAGGCTATCAGACTTTAGGCGAGTTTGCCAGGCCGTTCTCTTTCCCAATATTTTAAAGGTGATAAAGAAGGATTCTCCATAGCGTCTACAGGTAGATAAAAAGTTTGCTCCAACAAAAATTGCCCCCCTAGGGCAGCATGGGAGACTTGATCAGTAAAGACTATCCAAGTGCTATTGGCAGGAAAATCAAATCGTTGTTTATTGACGGTTTGTTGATAGTCATCATTAAGTTTCATCGTATCATGTAAATTGAGCTGATAGTGATCATAGGCTGAGCGGAGCGTTTTAGTTGCTTTTATCCAATGTAAAAATTTAGCGCGAATAGGGCTATAGTTTGGAATGCCTGCGGCAAAGCGATTAAGCACTTTGGCAAAGGGCTCGCCCAGATGCCAGACTCTTGGTGCTCCATGCGGGTTAATATTGCAAAAGACGCGTAATATACGTTGTCCGTTAACTGGGCTGGCTGGAAACGAGTCAACATGCAGACGAGTATCATCCTTGCGCTTTGAGCTGACTCTTCCTTTAATCTCGGCAGGGCGATAACTGGTTCTTCCCCATAGGAGTGCCTGTTGATATTGCGGAAATACCGTATCTACCAATTGCTTTGCAAATTCAGCATAGCGCTGCATAAACGCTTTTAATGGGGCCGATAGCGCATTTTCATCACCCTGCTGTCGATAACCTCCCAAGCGTTGTCGGCTATAATCAAAACTCACATTTTTATGTTTACCATCCAGGATTGTTTCCGTGAGTAATTGCTCGGTTTCTGCTGTCTGAAGCGAAAAAGCATAATTGGGAAAGTAAATGACTTTGCCAGTCTCCAGGGATTGCAAAGCAAGCTCTTTATTGTCGGCACTAATGGACTCTAAATCATTGATGTTCAGAATATGCAATTGGTCGTTCATATTGTCTCAGACTTGATTAATCAAAACGACATGATTCTAGCAAATTATTCTGTCAATTTGCTGAAATTGATGAATTATCTTAGTTTGCAGCCTATTATTGAAGGGTATATAGATATTTTGTTATTTATCTGGAAAGGCCAACGATAAATAATATCAATGGTTATGATTTAACCAATTGATTTTAAAATATCTTCTTTTTGCGCTATGGTTAGAGGAGGTAATATTTCTCTAGCTTGCGTGTTGACAGCTTGATAATGGAGCACCGCAGCGGCGCCTCACGCTCGTATGTGTGGGCAGCGAAGTGCAGAAAATCAAGCGGTAAGCACCAAGATAGCAGGAATGTAAACAGCCTCGAATACATGAAATAACAAGGAGTTTGTATGAGCGATGTCGTCAAAAAACTATCCATTATCATGGCAGATACTTATGCATTGTATTTAAAAACCCAAAATTATCATTGGCATGTTACAGGTCCCCAATTTAAAGCGTTGCATGAATTATTTGAAATGCAATATCTGCAATTAGCGGAGGCTGCTGATCAAGTTGCTGAACGTATCCGCATTATGGGGCATAAAGCGCCAGCGACGTTTAAGGAATTTGAGCAATTAAAGAAGATAAAAGATGGGGATTCCAGCCTTGATGCTAATCAGATGGTGACCGAACTTGCTAATGATCATGATACGTTGGTGAAAGATCTGAACCAGGCAATGACCTTAGCACAAGAAAATAATGATGAAGGGACTGCTAATTTACTTTCCAATCGTATTGAAGAGCATGAGAAATCACGTTGGATGTTAAATGCATCACGTGCCAAATAGCTTTAACTAAAAAAATAAATAAGACAACAGGGCTTAGGCTCTGTTGATCTTATTAGGTTGCTTAAATCAAAAAAATCTTCCCTAGTTTTAAGATATCAGCCACAATCCTTGCTGATTGGGAGTTCGATGCAATACTGGATGCGTGTTTATTCCATGTAGTGCAGCAATAGCAGGATAAATAGGTGATACAATTTCTTTTTGCCACTAGTCTATTTTTAAGCGCAGCCTTGTTATTTGTGATCCAGCCTATGGTAGCAAAAGCGATGTTGCCTCTCTATGGCGGTACGCCGGCTGTTTGGTCAGTCTGTATGTTATTCTTTCAAGCGTTATTATTGTCGGCTTACGGTTACGCCTGGTTGCTTAGTCGTTTTGCTAATTGGCGGTTTGGGAGGTCATTGCATTTTGTAGTCGCGTTACTCAGTCTAATTGTTTTATTACAGCCCTTTATTCCTTCTGAGAGTGGTGCAGTACCTGAGTTATCTATTTTAAAAGATTTAATCGGTCAATTAGGATTGCCATTATTAATCATTGGTGCTTCCGCGCCATTGTTACAATTTGCTTATAGTCAAACACGGGATAAATACGCCAATGATCCCTATTTTTTATATGTAGCTTCCAATGTAGGCAGTTTACTGGCATTAATCAGTTATCCATGGCTGATTGAATATGCTCTTGGCATAGAACAGCAATTTCATTATTGGCAATGTATGTTTGTTGTTTATTTGTTGTTTCTGGGGGTTATCTTTTTTACTATCCCTTACCAGCAATTAGAGTCAATAAAGAAGAAAAACAACCTTGCCTGGCAATCTATTTTTCGTTGGGTAAGTTATAGTTTTGTTCCCTGTAGTTTAATGTTGGGTGTGACTTTTTATATATCGACTGATATTGCGGCAACCCCCTTGCTGTGGGTATTTCCTTTAGCACTGTATTTGTTGTCTTTCGTCATCACTTTTGCCAGAAAGCCACTGATTTCTCATGCCTGGGTGGAGCGCTCTACCTTGTTGGCTGTCATTTTCCCTGTGCTTGTATTTATCGTTGGTGCCAGTTTGTTGCAAGCCTGGCAATTAATTATTTTCCATTTAGTCAGCTTTTTTATGTTTGCTTTATTGTGTCACGGCGAATTAGTAAGGATGCGGCCGCCAGCTAGTCAATTGACAAGTTTTTATTTTTGCCTTGCCTTGGGTGGCGTATTAGCTGGTTTGTTTAATGGTTTGCTGGCACCAAGAATTTTTAATGATGCCTATGAATATCCTTTGATTTTTCTGCTAGCACTCTTTTGTTTGCCTCTATCCAAATCTACCCGTTTAGGTTGGATGCCTTTTATTGTTCTTGTCCTATTAATGCTTAATTATTGTTTGCCGAATCAACCGTGGGTTTTATGGCTTAAGAAATATCACCTGGCTGAGATTCTAGCCTTAGCTTGTATTATTATTTGGCCAAAAAATAGAATCACGTTGTTTGTGGGCATGAGTATTTTATTCGTTTTTTTATTTTCCCCCTGGTTTAAACCAACAAAAATTTTAAGCCAACAACGCAATTTTTATGGTGTGAAACAAATTGTTTCCCAGTTTGGAGCACATGTTTTAATGAGTCAGAATACGGTGCATGGTTTTCAACTGGAAGGAGCGCAAGGGCCTGGGAATGGGGCTATGGCTTATTACGGTCCCATGTTACCCGTCGTGCGGCATTTACAAGAAACCTATCAGCCGTTGCGGGCTACTATATTAGGTTTGGGAACAGGCATGATGGCTTGCCAGTTTCACAAAGAGGATCAGGTTGACATCATTGATATTGATGAGCAAGTACTTGAGATAGCAAAAAATAGTCTTTTCTTTACCTATTTACGGGATTGTCCACCGAGGGTTTCCTTAGTAGAAGGCGATGGCCGTTTGATATTGCAGAGTAAAGATAAACTTGCAGAACTACTGGTTGTGGATGCTTTTTCTTCTGATGCCATTCCGACCCATTTACTAACCCTGGAAGCATTCAAGCTTTACCAGCAAAAAATTATCGCTGATGGGGTTATTTTGGTGAATATCAGTAATCGCCATCTGAATCTACTGCCTGTACTGACCGCAGCCGGGCGAGAACTTGAATTGCTGGTGTTGCACAAAGGGCATGCTGGCAATAATAAGTTAGGCCAATTTCAATCAGAATGGGTCTTGCTTACAGCAAACCAACCGTTGTCAATTTATTTAATGCGTAGTCACGGGTGGCGTTTTGTTGCGAAAAGAGAGAGTCAATTATGGACCGATGATTACTCTAATTTAATCCCTTTACTCAAATGGTAACGCTGGGAGTAACTGAGAGGAATGGCATAGAAGAAACGCTCAAGCAAGGTGTTAGTGCTTGCTTAAGAATTCATCGACTACTTGTTTTAGAGGCTAATTGACTATTTAATCTTCATTATAAGGAAAGAGGCTATAAAATTAACCGCGAAACCTGGTTAAACTTCAGCCAGGTTTCCTTTGGTTTCCAGCCAGGCTTTACGGTCGGAAGCCCGCTTTTTGGCCAGCATCATATCCATCATGGCTACGGTAGTTTCTTCATCCTCAAGAGTGAGTTGTACCAGACGTCTGGTATTGGGATCCATCGTGGTTTCACGCAATTGCATAGGGTTCATTTCACCTAAGCCTTTGAAGCGCTGAACGTTAATCTTCGCTTTCGTGGTTTGAGACAGTTGCGTGATAATGGCTTGCTTTTCCTCGTCATCCAACGCGTAATGCACTATTTTACCTGCGTCAATTCGATACAAAGGTGGCATGGCAACAAAGACATGGCCTGCCTGAACAAGCGGTTTGAAGTGGCGTAAGAAGAGTGCACAGAGGAGTGTAGCAATATGCGCACCGTCTGAATCAGCGTCAGCAAGAATACAAAGCTTCCCATAGCGCAGACCGGCCAAATCAGTGGAACCCGGATCAACGCCAATAGCAACGGAAATATCATGAATTTCCTGTGAAGCTAATACTTCATTGGATTCTACCTCCCAGGAGTTTAAGATTTTTCCTCGTAGAGGCAGAATAGCCTGAAAATCTTTGTTACGAGCTTGTTTAGCGGAACCACCTGCTGAATCCCCTTCAACCAGGAATAATTCTGCCTGGCTTAAATCTTGTTGCAGACAATCGGCTAGTTTTCCTGGTAAGGCTGGACCCTGGTTGACGCGCTTACGGGCAACTTGCTTGGCTTGACGTAGACGTTTTTGAGCGCGCTCAATGGCAAAGGCCGCAATCATTTCCCCCTGGCTACGATGCTGGTTAAGCCAAAGAGAAAAAGCATCTTTTACCACGTTACTGACAAAGGCCGCTGTTTGTCTGGAGCTTAAACGTTCCTTCGTCTGGCCGGCGAACTGCGGCTCTTTCATTTTCACTGACAGTACATATTGGCATGGTTCCCAGAGATCGTCTGCGGTTAATTTCACCCCGCGTGGTAACAAATTACGTAATTCACAAAAAGCAGCCAAGGCATCATACAGGCCTGCTCGAAGGCCATTAACGTGAGTACCACCTTGTGCAGTAGGAATGAGATTCACATAACTTTCATTTAAATTACTGTTGCCCGATGTGGCTGACCAGACCAAAGCCCAATCCACAGTTGCTTCTTCACTGGCAAATTCGCCGGTAAAGGGCTCGTCAGGAAAGTAATCATTGTTTAAGGATTGTAATAAATAATCGGCCAGGCCTTTCTCATAGCACCAATGAGTTTGTTCGTTCGTGGCCTTGTTATTGAAGGTCATGGACAAGCCTGGGCAAAGAACTGCTTTGGCACGCAGAACATGGGTAAGTTGTTTAACAGAGATTTTTGTCGTATCAAAATAGTGAGCATTGGGCCAGAAACGGATAATGGTTCCCGTATCTCTTTTTTTGGTTACTCCAAGTTCATTAAGTTCTTCTAACTTGTCGCCATTGGCAAAACACATACTATAAATAATGCCGTTGCGCTTGATGATAACTTCCACCCGTTCAGAGAGGGCATTAACGACAGAGACCCCTACACCATGCAATCCACCAGAAAAGCTGTAATTTTTATCGGAAAATTTACCACCAGCATGCAGGCGCGTCATAATGACTTCGACACCACTTAAGCCTAATTGCGGGTGTAAATCAACGGGCATACCACGGCCATTGTCTTCCACTTCGATGGAGCCATCTTCATGCAGCGTGACGATGATCTGATTGGCAAAGCCAGCAATGACTTCATCGACGCTATTGTCGATCACTTCTTGTGCTAAATGATTGGGTCTGGTTGTGTCAGTGTACATGCCAGGGCGGCGTTGTACCGGTTCAAGACCGCTTAACACCTCTATTGCTTCAGCTGTGTAATTTTCAGACATGGATAATCACTTATGTGTAAAAAATACCTTTAGTTTAACACGAAAAACGGTGTTTCGTTTAAGTATATATTAAATTCAATTTGGTTTTTTATTATTCAATTATAACAGGGGGAAATTTATCGGCATAATTTAAGGGTTTTCTAGCTAAAATAGCCGCTGTTTTTAGGGCTGTTTTGATAAAAGCGTTTGCTAATTCATAATCACCATGAGCAGCAATAGGGAGACCTTCATCGCATTGACTACGAATACGACTGTCCAGAGGCAGCTGACCTAATAACGTTGTTTGGAAATTTTCACTCAGTGTTTGTCCACCACCCATCCCAAAAATGGCTTCCTGATGACCACATTGACTGCAGATATGTAAAGACATATTTTCCACCAAGCCAAGAACGTCAATGCCGGTTTTCGCAAACATTTTTATGGCTTTTTGTGCGTCGAGAGTTGCCACATTTTGTGGGGTTGTTACTACAACTGCTCCGGTTAAAGGTATTTTTTGCACCAAACTTAATTGAATATCACCGGTTCCGGGAGGTAAATCGATAAATAAATAATCCAATTCGTCCCAGAGAGTAATATCCAGCATTTGTAAGAGTGATTTTGCCAGCATAGGGCCGCGCCAGATTAGGGCCTGCTCATTATCGGTGAGATAGCCAATGGACATAGCCTGTATACCGTGTGCAGAGGCTGGTAAATAATGGTCGCCACTGATTTCTACGGGTTTGGTTTTCCCAAGCATTAAGGGAATACTGGGCCCATAAATATCAGCATCAAGAATACCGACTCTCGCTCCGGCGCGAGCCAAAGCAACTGCCAGATTGACGGCAACTGTTGATTTTCCTACGCCGCCTTTGCCTGAGGCAACAGCAATAGTGTTCTTAACACCTCGTAATCCTTTACCAGCTAATTGAGTACGATGGGCTCTAACAAAAAAATCCACTGCGATCCGAATTTGATAGTTTGGCAAGGCCTCTTGCAAGAGCCCGCTAAGGTGGGGTTTTAGGCTGCTTTCTAACAATTGGGTTGGGAAACCTGCTGCCAAGGTTAAATCAATTCGATTATTTTCTATAGTCAGCCTGGGTTGTATACCCAATTCAGCTATTGTCAAACCTAGTGTCTTATCAGAGGTAGTTGTCAGGATGTCAACTATGATTTTTTCTACATTCATCGCCGTTTAACCCACTTTTCATTGAGTTGGCATGATAGCCTACGATTTCAAGTTCGGGAAGCTCATTAGTCAATAGACCTTGTCTATAAACTCAAACTGCGGTCACCTTACTGTCCTCCCACGTGCAGGCAGTTAACTATCGGGTTTACCACCAGCCTGCCTTACTAATGAGTAATAATATCTTAAAGGCAATTGAGCATAGTACCTTAAGTATTCTTATCGATGGTAATACTTGTCGATGGCATGTTTTCAAGATCGTTCATTAAGGTTCTTAATAAATTTTCCGTTGTTGTATCTAATCCAAAGATGCGAGTAGTCAACCCTCTGCTGCTTTTAAATGTTCTCAGGTTCGTTTGAATCAGCTCAATGCCTTCATGTGGGGATTTTGCTTTTAGATCTTGCAATAATTTTTCCAGTCTTTCTGCTTTCTTTGTGGTTTCGTCTTTATGAAATACACTTTTATGAGCTGCTGCATATAATTTATCTGCATATTCATACACTGTTTTGTACGTGTTCAGGTTAGCTATTTCAGATTGATATTTTTTCGTAAGCATCCATCCATCTATAATGTCTTGGCGTAATTGTTCAGTTGCAAAAAAGTCAAAGCGATTTGGGTTCCATAACATCGTGGGTTTAAAACCATTCCTAATTAATTCTTTATTTAGAACAAGCATCACCAAAGTTCGACAATTGCCGTCAATAAAAGGATGTAGTCGTTCTATTTTTTGAACTAATTCAATAATGACATCCAATTTTTTTTGAGCACCAGACACATGCTTTCGTTTTTCTTCATATTGAAGAAGATAGGATTTAATTTTCTCCTCAATGACTTTGTGAGTCATGCTGGGCGAAACGAACTTACATTTTGTATTTTTTATTTTATCCTCTAAAAAATCTAAAACTTCTTCCAGTGCTTGTTTCTTATCCTCTTTTTTTTCATATTGTGATAGGGCTTCCTTAAGTACATCTACACTGCTATTACTCAAGATCTCAAATTTATTTTCATTTCCATTGGCAATCACTTCTTGTAAAAATTCTCGCAACCCCTCTCTTGAAACATTCGCTTCGTCGCCACCTGTGGTATTAAGTTTTAACCAAAAACCACTTACGTCATTCGAGCGAAACCGATCAAAGCGATCGAATTCTTCCAAGTTTGTTTTGCTTACGCCTTCTAAAGCAGTTCTATATAATTGCAAGATAAGTTGGGGGGTGAGCGTCTTGTGCAAGGTGTTATTGAGTAACTGATGTGCCTTAAGCATGGCAGCCATATAACCTGGTTCTTCCACATCAAATAACAGAGACCCTTTTTGTTTGCCCTCTTTAGTAAGTTGGCGATAATAGTCAATATAAAATCGCCATATTTCATCAGCGAATAGTTTGGCGTATTCATAATTCGCACTTGCTCTAGGCATGTTACAACCTCAGATTCATTGTTTCCTTATTATAGTTCATCGGGTTTATTGCTCTAATTTCTAGCAATTAAAGGCGATTTTAAACGGATTACGCAGGAGCAGGTCTTGTTCTATGTAAACAGGCATAATCTGCCCCGATCCTGGAATCTAGCAGTCAATTTGATCTAATAGTTCAATCTGTTCATTAAGATTCATAATCTGATTCTGCCAGTACACAGGCGTATTAAACCATGGAAAACTCAAAGGGAATGCGGGATCAGCCCAGCGTTTTGCGAGCCATCCTGGATAATGCAACATGCGTAATGTACGTAATACCTCGATTAGATGACGTTCACGCGGGTTAAAATCATGAAACTCACAATAACCCTGTAAAATCTTTGTCAGTTGCATATCCATTTGCTGGGGTTCACCTGAAAGCAACATCCAAATATCCTGTATCGCAGGACCCATGAGGCAATCGTCAAAGTCCACAATATGAGGCCCGGATTCGCTCCATAACACATTTCCTGCATGGCAATCGCCATGCAAGCGGATTTGAGCAACTGGACCTATGCTGTTCAATATCTGATTGATTTTTTGTAAGGCTGTTTCGACTGTGTTACAAAAATTAGGTTTTAAATAATCCGGAATAAAGTCTTGTTCAATGAGAAATTCATAGGGGTCATGGCCGTAACTTTGACTAGTTAATTGGATGCGATGTCGAAATCTTTGACACGCCCCGACTCGATGTAATCGCCCCAGAAAGCGCCCCATCCATTCCAATTGCTCGCTATTATCCAATTCCAGTGCGCGGCCGCCACGTCTGGGAAAGAGTGCGAATTTGAAATCATCATGATGGTGTAAGGTTTGATTATTTATAATTAAGGGAGCAACGATGGGAATTTCCTGTTCTGCTAATTCAAGTGCGAACTGATGCTCCTCTAAAATAGCGGCCGAACTCCAGCGATGAGGCCTATAAAATTTAGCGATGAGAGGTTCAGCATCTTCTATCCCTATTTGATAAACGCGGTTTTCGTAGCTATTGAGCGCGAGTAGGCTGCCTGTGCAAATAAAGCCCAGGCTTTCAAGTGCATCTAAAATGACATGAGGATCAAGTCGCTCATAAGGTGTTTGATTGTTGTGATTCAAATGGGGATCCAGAGGGTAAGCAGGTGAGTGCATTATACCGATTGTTTGCAGCAAACGTAGGTTTATAGACTAGAAGACAGGTCTTTCTTTTTATGAAGGGTTTGGGGGGCAAGTTCTTGAGCTAAGTGATTTGAGTGCATTGGCAGATCCGATTGGTGGGAAACGGTCTATAGCCATTGCTCAACAGAGGCATAACCCCCCTAAAATCCAAATAATTACAGCCTGTTTATTGATTGTCGATAAAAAAGCACTCCTGTCATTGAAATATGAACTAGAAATGAAACTGTTAGGGACGATCCGATTGCTAATTGAATGGCTTTATTAATAAACTCTAAATTCGAATTATTCCATTTCATTGCCCCAGGAAGATAAGCATTATGCGTAAAATAACAACACTCCTGTTTTGCCTCCTGTATTCTTTTTCTCTTTATGCTGCTTGGGAACCCCGTATTGAACAAGTAAAGCACCATTTTGTTCCTGAATTGAGTAACCAGGTATTTCGTGATCAAATTATTAAATTTATTCGGGCAGCAGCCATAGCACAAAACACAGAAACGTCACAATCTAAACTGAATGATTTGGATGCCACCTGGAGTAACCCTTACCAAAAAATGGATTGGAGTGTAAAAATTACTGTATACCATCAAGGAAACATGGTGGGAAAGGGGTGTGCTAATGGAGCGCGGTTAACCGATACGTTAAAGAAGGCGACGGCTTTGGCACTGGGTCACCAAGCTGCTGATAAATTGACCTCAGATCAACTTAAGCAATACCGTTTTAAAGTTGATTTTGATTATTATCCAGCAAAAATTTATTCCTTTATTGAATACAATGATCAGGGACTTGAGTTGGTTGGCAGCCGTGTTGCAGTGAGACGGTTAGATACCAAGGTGGTTGCGCAGCAAATAAAAAACAGTGAACACTATTTGTTAGAAACAATGCATCCACAATTGCATGGTTTTTTTAAGTTTTATGATGCACATGACGACAAACAAGAAAGTTTATTGCGGACCATTTATTCTTCATCCAGTTTATATACGCTGTTGAAACTTTATGCTTTAAACAAAAATCCACAGCTACAGCAGAAATTTAAATCCATCGCTGATTTTATTCTATCGAATCAGGTCACGGAGGGGCCTAATGCCGGTGGTTTTTATTATGGTTTTGATCCCAATACGAATCAGAAAACCTGTGTGGTTGTCGTGGGCACGACTTCGAAAACCATTTTTACCTTGTTGGAGCTTGCTCAGCTCTACCACGATGAACCAAAGTATTTACAGTCAGCCAAAAAAGCAGGGGATTGGTTGTTGACGATGGTAGAACAGGATGGCAGGGTAAAACCAATTGCTCGCTGTGATCACGGTGGTTGGCAATATAATGAAAAACAATCATTTCTGTATTCTGGGCAAGTCTTATCTGCTTTATCGAGACTTTACGCAGTGACACAAGATAAACGTTACTATCAGGGAGCAGCCAGGATTGCCAATCGTTTTGTCGATTTGGTGAAGACTCAAGGCCCTTTAGTCGGTGATAATTATCGCCCGGCAAATTCTATCTCTACAAGTTGGGTGATGATGTCTTTGATTGATTTTGCCAAGGTAGATAATGCCCTTATTTACCGGGATACGATCCAACATGTTGGCAGCAAAATTCTATCTCGCCAGATTACTAATAGGGATGATCTCTATAATAACGGCCGCTATCTCGATGCGATGTCAGCCAGTGGGAATGGCTGGATTAATGAAGTCATGGGCGTGTTTTACGAGTTTTGTAACTCAAATCATTTGGCGAATTGCCAACAGTATAAACAGGCTATTATTTTATCAAGTCGTTGGTTATTACAAAATGCTTACACCAAGGAAAACACTTACAATGTGAAAAATCCTGCCCGAGCGATAGGCGGTTTTATTACCAACTTTAGAACACAAACAGTTCGTACCGATGCTGTTTGTCATGGGGTCAATAGCCTAATCAGCTTATTGGCAATTGCAGGGCCGCAAGAACAGATTTTACTGGAGTTGCCTGAGCGGCCGTTGTCGGAGGTATTGCCTTTATTACGTAATGGTAATGGGTTTATGTAATTAGGGAATGATTAATCGGGTGGTGCGAGTCAGCATTCACGGGGTATGTTATGTTAAAAGCCAAGGCCGCTTTAATAAAGCGGCTCCTGCTGTAAAAATTCATTGACATTGTGTTTGACGACTTCTTTAAAGCAATTCGTCTGCGCAAACACGTTTCTTTGCCGTTCAGAACTGGTGCCACGAGTTAGAATGGTTTGCAAGGTTGAAAAATAATGCTGGTAATGAAGCTGTTTAATATAAGGTTGTAGTTTTTCAATCCATTCTTCCAAGTCATCTCTCATTAACTTTATTTTGCCATCGGTATTCATGACCAATTCGGCATCCAAGCCATATCGAATGGCTCGCCATTTATTTTCCCGTGATAGCCAGTAAGGTGGATAGGCTACTGATTCAAGCCAACTACCATTATCACTAAACCAGTGAGCGAGAGTGTGGATAAAAGCAACAATGGCAAGCGTTTCAGACAGCGTGGCTGCGCCATCACAAACTCGAATTTCCAGCGTGCCAAAGCCAGGGCTTGGTCGCAGATCCCACCATAAATCTTTCAGTGATTTTATCGAGCCACAGGATTTTAGTGTCTTGTAAAGATGTTCGAAATCTTGCCATTTTCGCACCTGATAAGGTTGTCCAGCCGTTGGCAATGATTCATAAGTAGTCGGTCGGCAAGATGATAATCCGGTATCAATCCCTTGCCAAAAAGGGGAGCTTGAAGAGAGTGCTAGCAAGTGAGGTAAAAAATACATAAAAAAATTATTAAAACGAATGCAATCTTCGCCACTGGACATACCCAAATGGACGTGTAAACCAAAAACACTCATGCGACGGGTAAGCCACTGGTTGCGATCGATTAACTCTTGATAGCGAGCAGTCGGAGAAATTATCCAGTCGGAATATTTGGAGAAAGGGTGGGAACCTGTAGTTGCAAGTAAAAGGTTTAGTTCTCTCGCGACAGGTTGTAAGTCAGTTATTGTTTGGTAGAGATCATCTTCAACCTGCTGTACGGAATGGCATTTATCCGTGTTAATTTCTATGGTGCTCAAATAAAATTCCGGTTTCACTTTTTCCAGGGGGGTAGTGGCTTCTAATACCTCTTCTGCACGTGAGCATAAATTATAATTGGTGGCGTCAATGAGTTGTAATTCAACTTCTACTCCTAAAGTAAGAATACCATTGCTGCGAAAATAAATTTCGTTTTCTTCCGCCGAGGCTAACGTGGTTGGTGAAGCAGGAAATTCGAACTCGGGAAATGTTAATAAGGATTCAT
The DNA here is from genome assembly GCF_900452385.1 of Legionella donaldsonii. Lineage (NCBI taxonomy): Bacteria > Pseudomonadati > Pseudomonadota > Gammaproteobacteria > Legionellales > Legionellaceae > Legionella > Legionella donaldsonii. The sequence continues at coordinate 1,201,146 of NZ_UGOA01000001.1, forward strand.
AGCGTTGATTTTTCATCAGTTAATCCTTCTTTTTTATTATTAATTATTTTGATTTAAAACAACCAGGGATCATGAATTTTTCAATTCAGATTTGTTAGGGACAACTTGTCTGTCCTTACTATATTTACAAAGGCTCCTACAGTTGTATGGAATAGTTGAGTACAATAGATGTTCTATTAAAAATCTATAACTGTTGAAATGATTAGTACACAAACTATTTTTTCATACTAATAGTTTAGGCGGCTCATTTCAACCCTGGGTTACTTAGAAGACTTATTCATGAACAATTTTGATAATAATGCATTAGAAAAAATTCAGGTCGATGCACAATCTGAGCAGCGATCAAAAATGATCATGCTTGCCTTGCGTAAAGTGATGCAACAGATGGATCATCACTCCAGACGTTTAAATAAATGTTATGGGCTTACTGTACCTCAAATTATATGTCTGTATGAGATTTATGAAAAAGGCATCATGACGCTTTCAGCGCTGTCAAAGAGAGTTTACTTATCTACCAGTACGTTGGTGGGTGTTATCGATCGTTTGGAAGAAAAGGGTTTTGTTAATCGCACTAGAGATTCGAAGGATCGCCGTATTATTTTTATCGATATCACCAATAAAGGAAAAGAATTTGTTTGTTCTTCCCCCTATCTTCTCCATAATCGCCTGAATGAAAATTTACAGACTTTAGCTAAGGAGGAGCAAATAGCGCTGGCTAATTCTGTGGATTTATTAGTTAATATATTGAAAGAATTATAAGTATCGACTGAGGCCAGGGTAATCAAAATCGCTCTCGTTTGTTGACTGAATAAGCAGTTAGTTAACTTGAAGAAGCGATATAAACTAATGACTCAAATTGATTTGCAGATAATGGTTCACTAAATAGAAACCCTTGTCCATAATGACATCCATGGTCTATTAGGAATTTTAATTGACTCTCTGTGGTGATTCCTTCCGCGATCACTTTTTTTTGTAGTTTTTTGGCCAGCTGGATAATGATTTCAATAATGATTGCAGAATTACTTTCATGCTCAATATTCATCACAAATGATTTATCAATCTTTAAGGTGCTAATCGGTAAGTTTTTCAAACGCGTTAACGAGGAATGCCCTGTGCCAAAATCATCAAGTGCCAGGTTAAGGCCATTTTTCTCTAAAGCGATTATGTTTTTTTCAACACCCACTCGATTTTCTAATAAAGCAGTTTCAGTTAATTCCAGGTTTAGTAGGTTTGGATTAATGTGATGTTTTCTTAAAGTAGACTTTATTTTCCTTATAAAATTGGAATGGGATAATTGAATCGGAGATACGTTGATCGAAAATTGCAGGGGCTTTTGATATTTATGATTCCAAATTTCAATTTGCTTACAAGCGTTTTCTAATACCCAGTTACCCAGAGGAATCATCATTCCCAGTTTTTCTGCAATACTAATGAATTCTTGGGGGATAATTTTTCCCAAAACCTTATTTTTCCAACGCAAAAGCACTTCACCTCCAATGATTTTTTGGGTCAGTAAATGATAGATAGGTTGATAGCTAAGATAAAATTCATTTTTCTTAAGGGCGACGCGTAACTGAGTTGCTATCTCCAACTCATGGGAATATATTTTCGATAAATTTTTTGTATAGAATGTATAGGTATTTTTACCTGATGTTTTAGCGCGATACATGGCAGTATCAGCATTTTTTAATAGGTCATGATACGTAGTGCCATCCGATGGATAGATAGCAATACCGATACTGGCTCCAGTATAAAGTTGTTTGCCCTTGATACGGAATGGTCTATTCAAGATAGTAATTAATTTATGTGCTACCAGATTAGCTTCATTTTGTGAATTAATTTCTGTAAGAATGATCCCAAATTCGTCGCCACCTAATCGGGCACAATAATCACTCATTCGTATCGATTTTTTTAAGCGTATGGCAACTGCTTTAATTAACGCATCTCCCACATCATGTCCTATCGAATCATTAACGGATTTAAAGTTGTCTAAGTCTAGATATAGCAGAGTAAATTTATAATCATAGCGTTTGGCATTTTCTATCATTTTATTGGTGGTTTCTTCAAACGCCCGTCTATTCAGTAAAAAAGTGAGAGGGTCATAGGTCGATAGCTGTTCAAATTTCTCTTTCTGCTGTCGTAATTCTTTTTGACTTTCAAGTGCGAAATCATAACTAGAAAGATAACTTAATATCAGTGCGAAAAAGGGAATTAAATAGATTAATAATTGTATTAATAGCGCACTAAGATAAACGGTATCGTAAATATGCGTTGAACCAAAGATCATATAGCAAGATATAACAATTTGAGCGATAGCAATATAAAAAATAGAATGAGTTAATAGAGAGAGTTTTTTCTTAATGAGTCGGGGATAAATAGCGAAAATCAAATACAGATAGAGACATAAATTGATTAAACCAAATGGGTGTATAACAGTATTTTCTGAATGGATAATTTCAGGCAGTCTTTCTACTTCTTTAAGCCAATGCATACAGTAATAATTACTGGCAAGAATAAATAGGCTTGTTAAAATTAATAAAATTAATACTAAATATCGTTGCTTTAATTTTTTTAATAAGCAACCGCTTAAACCTACTAGTAATAATATTCCTGCGCAAATATTTGAAAGAACCCAAACATAGGCATGTAAATTTTCAACGTTTTTACTTAATGGGGATACCCATTCGTTAGCCAGGGTAAATGCAGTATTGAAGTAGGCTGCAAATAAATAAGCGAAACCTAGACTAAGCGCTACATTATCTTTTGTTAATTGATAATGGGTGAATGCCAGTAAGGTGATGAGGGTCGCAATAATTGAAATAGACCAATAATAGAGAGCATGATAAATAATGATTGATTGACTCGACCAGTCAGGAACTGCTAATTTAAAGCCAAATAATATCCCCAATGTCGGTAATATAATTACCATTAGGATAATGATTACAAACAATTTAGGCATTGTTACTAATATGCCATTATTATATGAATTCTTAGTCATCCAATAACTCGAATATATCCATACCTTCGTGTTGATCAAATTATTAAAATGATATTTAAATATAGATAATACTGCTATCTAAAACAACGCCTATTACCCCGGCAATCACTTTTTAGTCAGAAATGTATATATTTGACTACAAAGGCAGTCATTTATTAATCAGGAACTCCAATCCCTCTTCTTTTATAGTAGGCGTAGATTTTCCTGAGGTTCATTTAATGGGTAAGCACGGTTTTTATTCAATAGGTGACAGGGCTAAATGGCCAGTATAGTCCCATTGTACCCAATGACCGCTAGCCAGGTAATAGAGCCCGCATTTAATGGGTTCGCTCCTTAGTCTGGCCAAAAGACGAGCGTACTCATTCACTTGTTGTTGGTGATTTTTTTGGGCTTCCATTTGTTCACTGCCAGTTTTGAAATCAATGATCCAACGACATCCTTGAGCGATAAAGGTTCTGTCAATAATTCTGGTGCTAACCGTTCCTTGTTCGCTAACCAGTAATTCGTATTCATTTTTTTCCTCTGCATGAGGTTGTATTAACCATTGGCCAATTGGATCTTTAAACAAATGGGCTATTTGTTGTTGTAGTATTGCATAAACGTTGTCTTGTTCTGTCGGATCCAAACCTAAACTTTTAAGTTGATTCATGACAAGTGGCCAAGGTAGATTTTCATCGGTGCTTGGGTGGTGATCACAAATCCATTGCAGCAATTCGTGGGCAACTATTCCCAGTTGGCGTGCATTACTATCTGCTGGCAAAAGAGTCGTTGCCGGTATTTTGGAGAAAGATATCGATGGCAAGTCCGCATAGAAAGCGAAAGGCAGTCGATAAAGTTCGGGTAATTTTTCGGAAGGCATAATCGGTTGCAATCTTTCTTCCTGAGTAAGAAATTCTTCGTGTTTTAGAAAGCTGCGAAAAGTTCCTTGGCTTTCTTTTTCACTATTATCAAAGAGGAAAAGTCTTTTTTTAGCCCGTGTAACTGCAACATAAAGTAAACGCTGTAATTCATAACTATTTTTTTCGCTATCCAGTTTACCCAGATAATCATAAAGCAAGCACTGTTCTCGATGCGCAGCTTTTATAGGGGAAACAAGTAATAGTTCGCCATGTTTTTTACTGGGTAATTTTAACCAGCGTAATAAAGGATTATCCTGGTTTCTTGCTTTAGAACCTAAGCCTGGCAAAATAACACAATCAAATTCCAGTCCTTTGGATTTATGAATAGTCATCACCTGTAAACGGGAAGGAGTGGTACGTTGAGAATATAAGCGATTAAATTCGTTGTTAAAATAATCCCACTCAGGTAATTGACCGTTGGGAGTACACCGATCAATCAAGCGCCAGAATTGCTCCAGGTCGGCTTGCTCGGTGGCAGTTAAAATTTTATCGCCGTGTAGTTGTCGGAAAGACTGTGCTATCCAGCCAGAGAATGAGTGTTGATGGCGGCAAGCTAAAGCCTCTTGCAACACGGTATAAACAAAACGAGCCCGTGTACGTCCTTCCTCGCTAAGTCTAACGATGTGGTCTAACTGCGACAAAGCATGATAAATGGATTTTTTCTTATCAAAATTGGCCAGCAAATGAAGATCAGCCAAAGATAATCCGGCACAGGGACTTCTCAGTAATGCCAGCCAGGCTAGCCGATTCGCTGGTCTGAGCAAGGCTTGGGTTAATGACCAAAGATCGCGGAGATGAGGAAGCTTGGCTAATAGCTCAATCTCTACACCCTGAAAGCTAATTTGTTGTTCGCGCAATAGCTGCATGATATCAGTGAGCTGGTTACGTGAACGCACCAGAATAGCAATGTCACTGTTGGGATTGGCCTCCAATTCGTCAACAATGCATTTAATTAAAGCGAGGGCTTCTTGCTGGCGATCTGGAAATTGCTGGGCTTTGACGTAACTGTTTCCATCAGCAGGCAGAACATTGGTTGATGGATGAAAGGAAACGGCCCCCGACTCCATATCATCGAGTTGGGGAAAAATAGTGCGGAATTGGTGATTGACCCAATCTACCAGGGTTGCGGTAGAGCGAAAATTACAACACAATTCCAACGGTGTTAATTGGACAGGGCCTATTCCCTGTTGTTTTGCTTTGAGAAAAAGTCCCACTTCTGCTTGACGAAAACGGTAAATGGATTGCATGGGATCACCCACTATAAAGAGAGTTTTACCATCATCAGGCTGCCAACCGTAGACTAATTTTGTCAGCAATTGAAACTGCTGAATAGAGGTATCTTGAAATTCATCGACTAATAAATGGTGAATAGCGTTATCAAGAAAAAGTGTTAAATCTGTAGGATTTTCCTCATCACCGAGCGCAAGCAGAGCCTGCTGCGAAATGGCAGCAAAATCGACCTCATTTTGTTCACTGAAGATCAAATGCAAATGCCCGACTAATATAGGAAGTAAAGTGAATAGCGCTTGCAATACCTCCCATTGTTCAGGGTCATAGTGAGGGGCAGGTAAGTGTTGTACTCGGACTAAGGCGTCAAGAAAATCAGGTGCATTCTCCAGTTGGCTGAGTATTGCCTTACTATTTTCTTTTAGATGATTATAGAGCGCATCGTCGCAAATTCCACGTTTTAACCCGACATGATGATCAAAACTTTTTCTTAAATGACCTTGAGAGGTTAAAAGCAATGCAGCCAGATTGGCGACCAAGTCTCTATCTAATTGCGCGAAGCTATGCCAGTTACGGAGTGAATAGCGGGGGGAGTCCGGGTTTGTTTCAAGACTGGCGAATTGACGAACAAGCTGGCATAAATCGTCCTGGCAATTGACCGGTGTGCTTTGTTTAAAACGGGTTAACTCGTGCTGTTCAATAAAGAGAAGCATTTGCTCATAGTTTGTTTGACTTTGATCACGAGCAGAGTATAAAGAGGCTAACCATTGATCTCGGTTAGCCAGTAATTCACTCAATAGTTCTAAAAATTTGTCTTGACGATTATCCAAATGCTGTAACAAACATTTTAAGGGTTGATGTAAATTGATATCACTAAGTGCATGCGCGAAGCAGGCTCTTGCCGCAGCTTGATAATGGCGCTCCGGGTATTCACTGATTTGTGCATAGGGAACTTGTTTTTCTTGCAGAGGGATTGCCTGACAGAGAGTCTGACATAATGAATCAATAGTAATAATTCGTAAACGCCCTGGCTGTTGTAGAAGTTGCCAGCCTCGTTCTGCACAGCGATTGAGTGCTTCAGCAGCATAACTGTAGGTTTGTTGTTGGTGTGCAGAGGCGGGAGCAAGACCAGAAGCAGCTTGCTGTAAAGCCAATATAATACGCTCTCGCATTTCACTGGCTGCTTTGCGCGTAAAGGTCAGAGCAACGATTTGTTCAGGCTCGTTGACGTGTCCCAATAATCTCAAATAACGTTGAGTCAGTATTTCGGTTTTACCAGAACCGGCCGGTGCTTGTACAATAAAAGACCGGCGAGGATCAGTAGCTTGTAGACGTTGTTGGCTATCCTTAAGCATGTGAGTATTAGTCCCAAATAATTTCTTGCGCTGGTGCTCTGAGATTATAGTTGGAACTCATACAATGACCATAGGCACCGGCATTGGCAATGAGTATCACATCATTTTCCTGAGTCTCTGGTAGCAATCGGTCGTAACCTAAGGTATCCCCTGATTCGCAGATGGGGCCAACGATATGTGCAAAACCCGTTTTTTCCTGGTGCAGGCGACTCAAATTGACAATTTCATGATAGGCACCATAAAGTGAGGGTCGCATCAGTGAATTCATTCCTGTTTCAATGCCAATAAATCGGACTTTACCTTTTTCTTTGCACTGGGTTACTTTCGCGAGGAGCACGCCGCTTTCAGCGACAAAGAAACGCCCAGGCTCCAACCAAAATTTCAAATGAGAAAAACGGGTTTTTACTGCCATTAGGGAAGCATCCAAGGCTGCCAAGTCTAAAGGCTGTTGTCCAGGCTTTTCAACGATGCCCAGTCCGCCGCCCAGATTAATGACAGATAAGTCTGGGAACTGCTCGGCCAATGCTGTAAGCATTAGCGCGGTCTGCTGCCAAAGTTCGGGAGTTAAAATACCGCTGCCGGAGTGAGCATGTAACCCCATGACTTTAACATGGTGTTGGGCAACCAATTGAATGACCTGAGTGAGATCATGCTGCGGTATGCCAAATTTGGATTCATTACCGCCTGTACAAACATACTTATGATGTCCTGCACCGCAGCCTGGATCTATACGTAATAAAATGCGTTTTTCAACGAAGAGCTCCGGCCAATTTTCCAAAGGATATAGATTATCGACGGTGACGTGACAACCTAGTGAAAGTGCGTATTCATACTCTGCTTTTGCAGCGAAATTGGGCGTAAAGAGGAGTCTTTCTTTATCGATTTGAGGAAATAAGTTCAAGACATGTTCCAACTCATCTATTGAGACGCATTCAAAGCCAATCCCCTTGTGATAAAGTGTCTGCAAGATAGCGGGATGTGGGTTTGCTTTAATCGCGTAATAGAGTTGATCAATCGATTTTAAGCTTAATAATTCATCGGCTTTATTGGCCTGAGTTGGACTATGGTAGACATAACAGGGCGAGTTGTTTGCTGCGATTGTCAGCAATTTCTGGCGTTCATTTTCCCACCAAGGTGTTTTCTTCAATGCGGGTTTGCCGAATTCTTCCTGCCAACTTTTTGAATAATAGAAACTTTGCGGGTTATTTTCAATCAGTAGACTATGCAGTTTCTGGCATAATTTGTCAGCCTGTGATTCATCAACAACAAAGGTTAAATTTAAATCATTCGAAGCCAGGGACATGAGGTAAACTTGCTGCGCATCGAATACTTCAAGGGTAGGTCCTAATTGGGGTAGGACAGTACGGATATGATGGCCAACAAGACTAACCGCGCTACAGGGTTCAATCAATTTAGCACGTCCGAAACGATTCAAATCGGCGAGCAACGCATCCAATGCCCGACGGTCACGTAATTTGGCATTACTATCTAATGAAAGCGTGACGTTAAACTCTGAGGAAGAGAGTAGATCCACTGAAAAACCATGCGTTTTAAATGCTGCAAAGACATCAGCCAGGAAACCCACTTGTTGCCACATATTAAGCGTATCAATGGAAATCAGGATAACACTATGTTTGACCTGAATGGATTTTATGGGGGGAGCATTATCATCACTTTCTTTAGAAATCCGCGTGCCTGAATGGTCTGGCATGCGAGTGAATTTGACCACCATAGGGATTCCTGCCCGGCGTACGGGAGGTAAACAATTGGGATGCAAAACTTTTGCACCCATCGAGGCAATTTCCTGGGCTTCATCATAATTCAATTGTTTTAATAGGCGTGCATGCGGCAATTGATGAGGATTGGCTGTATAGATCCCGGGAACATCAGTCCATATTTCACAAGCACTGGCTTGCAGGATAGCGGCCAATAAAGCGGCTGAGGTATCGGAGCCTCCACGACCAAGCAATACCGTTTCTCCTTGTGGATTGGCCGCAAAAAATCCTTGTGTAATAACAGCCGCTGCGCCACTGGCAAGCAGTTTTTTACTGAGCGCTGGATTAGCTTCACTATTGCATCTTGCTGCAAGGTAATTGACAGCATCGCCGCCAGGAATTGCTGTAGAAATTAATGCTTCACGGACATCGAACCACAGACAATTAATTTCTCTTTGTTGCAGAAATGCATGCCCTAAACGAGTCATCATTAACTCACCCAGGCTTAAAATTTGTGCCCGTGTTTTTGCCGGTGCTTCTTTGAGAAGGGCAATACCAGTCAACCATTGATGCAATTGTTCCAGCTCAGTAGTAATCAGTTCAGGAGACACTTGCAAGGCTTGGGCTAATTCCATATGGCCTTGGCGAATCTCTGCTTCAATAGTTTGGTGCTGGTTTAATAAAGCAGCATTGATGGCTTGCTCTAATTTATTTGAAATTTGCGTAAGGGCTGAACACACAATAACCGGTTGTACGCCATTGGCAATATGTTGTTTAGTAATGGCTGCTATATTTTCCCAGGTTTGAAGAGAAGAAACACTGGTACCACCAAATTTCGTAACGACTTGTTGCATGATTATGCCCGTGCAAAAAAAGAACACATTAACATGGACTGATGAATAGATACAAGCAGAAGGCTGCAACAAAATGGCAATTAATTCCCAATGTGATTTTAATAATTACACCTTGGATTTATCATGACTATTTTAATGATTTTATTAGGAAATTTTTTCTCTAATCGTTTGAAAACCGTTTCAATTCATTTATCATCAGTCTTTTGCAAACATCTCGGGATGCATTTTAACGTTAAGGAGTGTGGAGTGAAGAGCATGCAAAAACCCATGAGAACAATCGTCAGCGCAGCTGTCGTTGCGATGATGGCAAGTACTATTGCCAACGCGGGGAGCTTTTCCCTGTACACAGAAAGTACTGCTTCGGCAGTAGGGAATTATGCTGCGGGTGTGGCAGCAGAAGCAGCTGATGCGTCAACTGGCTGGTACAACCCGGCAGGTCTGGCACTCATTCGGCAGCAACAAGTGGTTGTTGGTGCTGTAGGTGTATTTCCATCCTCTGAATTAACGGGTACCAGTACTTTCAGAACGGTAGGTCTTCCTCCTTTTGGCCAAACGTTTAGTGGAATCCAGGGAGCTAAAGATGCCGTAGTCCCTTCTTTTCATTACGCCTTGCCTTTAGGTGAAAATGCAACCTTTGGTTTAAGTATCGTTTCACCATTTGGTTTGGTTACTGACTGGGATAAAACCAGCCAGGTTCGTTATGGTGCTACGATCAGCGAATTGATTACTACCAATGTCTCTCCTGAAATTGGTGGTAAACTGACTGAGAATCTTGCTCTGGGTGGTGGTATTGATTTCCAATATGCGCGAGTTAAATTTAATCGCATCCTGGGTGAGCCCGCCTTAATGCAAGCGTTTGGTTTTCCACCAAGTTTTGTGGACTCAATGAGTTATAACAAGGGCGACTCGTTTGGTATCGGTTTCCACGCTGGTGTGTTAACTATGTTTAATGATAACCACACTCGCATTGGTTTAAATTACCAATCACAGATGAAGCATAAATTTAATGGATACAGCCGTTTGGGTGGTCGTTATGCGTCACCTGGGTTTAACGTTATAAATCCGGTTTCAGTAGCAACGGCAACTCCAAATAACACAATATGGAATAATAATTTATCCAGTAATGACATCGATCTTCCGGAAATTGTTACCTTAAGTGCGTATCAAGATGTTAATGAGAAATTAGCTCTCTTAGGTTCAGTGGTTTATACGGGCTGGCATTCCCTAAGAACTATTCAACTAAATAACGCGCTTACTTCCGCGCCAGTCGTTGGTGTGGTCAAGGTTATTTCTGCTTCTATTGAAGATTATGACAATGCTTGGCGTTTTGCACTCGGGGCTAATTACCATGTGAATGAGCAGCTAATGTTGCGTGTTGGCGGTGGTTATGATCAGACTCCAACCACTAACCTGCATCGTAGCATCCGTATCCCCGACTCTGATCGATGGGCATTATCTATTGGTGCACATTATCAATTAAAGCCAGAAATTGGTGTTGATGTAGGGTATACACACCTCTTTGCTACTGGTGACCGTCGAATCAACAGAACTGATCCTGTTAGTTCGTTCAGTACCTACAATATTAATGCTGATATTGATGCACACGCAGATTTGGTTGGTATTCAAGCTGTCTGGACTATTGATAAGCCAGTTCCGGTTGCTACAAAGTAAAGAGTATAAAGCTCAAAAAGCCACGCAATGCGTGGCTTTTTTATTTTAATCCTTGGTGATAGTCGCTTCGCCTGGGCCATTCACTTTTATAGTATACCCATTAGCGCGAATTTCTGTAGGTGTTATAACACCTGACTCGATGTTCAAATTTAACCAACCTAGGTTTACTGGGTTTGAAGTATTCGTTGCCATTTTAATTAATGCGCCGCAATTTCCTCCTACGATGTGTCCGAAGCAAATCATTCTGACTACTGCCCAATGTACTTTACCATCGCTATTCGCTTTAGTAGGTTGATGGGAGTCAATAGTTCCATCAATATAGGCGTTTGACTCGACATTGGTTCTGTTATGGATAATCAAATAAGTTGGACTTGCAAAAACTGCGCTGGTTGCGAGACTTAACGCTGCAACAGTCAAACCTTTGAACACTCGATTCATATCTTTACTCCGTAATTAAAAATTGGTTTGTTTCAAGCGGTCAGGAATCAATAGGCCGCTCTTTTTATTATTATTACCATCGTTTACAACGAATCCCTTGCGGGTTTTACTATAGGGTAATGCTTGATTAGTGACAACCCTTTATCAGACTTCTTTTGAAACTCTACTGCATTGGCGCATCGCTTCGTCGAACCGGTGCTCGAATCCTCATGTACTGACGTGTACACTGCGGTTCTGCGCGCCGTCTCTCCTCGCGCTGCTCTCACTGCAGCGAGTTTCGCAAGAAGTCTATTTTTATACGCTACTGCATTGGCGCATCGCTTCGTCGAACCGGTGCTCGAATCCTCATGTACTGATGTGTACACTGCGGTTCTGCGCGCCGTCTCTCCTCGCGCTGCTCTCACTGCAGCGAGTTTCGCAAGAAGTCTATTTTTATACGCTACTGCATTGGCGCATTGCTTCGTCGAACCGGTGCTCGAATCCTCATGTACTGACGTGTACACTGCGGTTCTGCGCGCCGTCTCTCCTCGCGCTGCTCTCACTGCAGCGAGTTTCGCAAGAAGTCTATTTTTATACGCTACTGCATTGGCGCATCGCTTCGTCGAACCGGTGCTCGAATCCTCATGTACTGATGTGTACACTGCGGTTCTGCGCGCCGTCTCTCCTCGCGCTGCTCTCACTGCAGCGAACTTCAAAAGAAGTCTATTTTTTGTTTAAAATGCGAGCAATGTCTTTGGCGAAATAGGAAATAATTAAATCTGCCCCAGCGCGCCTAATAGAAAGCAAACTCTCGATCATGGCTTGCTCTTCATTAATTAAACCTTGAGCTGCAGCATTTTTTAGCATGGAATATTCGCCACTGACTTGATAGGCGGCTAAAGGAATTTCAGGATAATGTTGTTTGAGTCGAAAAATGACATCGAGATAGTTCATTGCTGGTTTAACCATCAATAAATCAGCCCCTTCCTCCAAATCAAGAGCGGCTTCTCGTAAGGCTTCATGGCCATTAGCCGGATTCATTTGATAGGTTTTTCTATCGCCAAACTGAGGTGCTCCTTGCGCTGCCTCGCGGAATGGGCCATAGAAACTTGAGCTGTATTTAACTGCATAACTTAGGATTGCTGTATCAAGATGACCCGCTTCATCCAAAGCCTGGCGAATCGCTGTTACCATGCCATCTGTCATGCTGCTTGGGGCTACCCAGTCGGCGCCGGCATCGGCATGGCTAACTGCCTGCTGGCTTAATGAGGTCAAGGTTGCATCGTTATCTATCTGCTCACCCTGTAAAATACCGCAATGACCATGACTGGTGTACTCACAAAAACAGACATCGGTAATAATCAAAAGCTCCTTATTGACATCGCGGATAGTACGTATGGCTTGTTGAATGATGCCGTCTGCCATGAGAGAAGCACTGCCTTGCGCATCTTTATGTGCTGGAATACCAAAGAGTAATACCGCAGGAACGCCCAGGGCTGAAAGCTCTTCAATTTCTTGCGGTAAGCAATTGAGTGTTAATTGAAATTGCCCAGGCATCGATTTAATTTCCTTTTTCTCAGTGATAGTTTCACTGATGAATAAAGGAGCGATGAATTGTTGAGGGTGTAAATGCGTTTCCTGTAGCATCGCCCGCACAGCCGGGTTGCGGCGCATTCGTTTTAAACGTAGGGGAAGTTGATAATTGGTCATCCGATTATTCCTTGCGACGTGTGTATAAGATATCAATCCCGCTTGCAGTAAGACTGGCATTGACTTGGATACTAAAAAATTTATTGAGTAAATAGGTTAGTGTGAGGACGTTACTATCTGATTGTGCCAAACCAAAGTTATAACTTAGATATAAACGTTTAGACAATGATTTTCCTACAATGACCGATTTTTTCTCGGTAGTTTGCTTGGTGTTGTAATTATACTCCGGATTCGTTTCGTAATTGAAATCTAATCCCAAGGTTTGTTTGACCTGGTCGATCATTTGTAATCCTCCTGTCCCTGAATCAAGATTCATAGAGGATATTGCTGCAAGCAATAATTGACCTCCACTCTTATTAGCACGATTAATTGGTTTTCGCAGAATGAGTAGAGACAAAATATCCCCTTGCTGCAACGTAGGGGGGTCAGAAAATAGTGCTACTTTAGGTGCATTCAATCGTCCAGTGATCTCAATTCCTACAGTTGTTTTCCTACCGAAATCCACCGTTTTTAAATTGGTTGCATTAAAATCAAGTAATTCATTTGAGCCTGCAAACGCGCTATTTGCGTTGGTGAATTGACGGACGGCTCGTACATGAATGCTAGGATTATCAATTAAACCACCCGTGAACAGTAATTGACCTTGTTTAATTGTCAAATCTTGTCCATAAGCTTTGTACTGACCATCACGAATATTTAATTCACCGCTGGCAGTCAAAGGGCCTTGGGGGAGTTGGCGCAGACGAATAGCACCCGTAAGAAAACCACGTAACCCTTGTACACTAATAGCAACGTCGTTCCCCATTTCAACACGGATATCCGTATCAAGATGTAAAGGATTGAGAGGCGGTTGTTCTTTACCTGCAAAAACCGCATCCCCAGATAAGCTAACTGAATTACTAAAGGATTGGGGTTTAATCTGGGCGTGAGGGATAAGGAGGGTACCTTTCATAGCCAGTGATGTCGGAGTAAATTCGAAGTTTAGGTTAGGGGAGACATTAATTTGGTATTCCGGTGTATTAATTAGGGGGAAACTGTCCCCCCTAAGGGTTATTGTACCTCTAACAGCGGGTGAAAAAACACCGTTACCTTTTAAGGTTAATGGTCTGCCATTTGAAACAACAGAGCCTTGTGTCTCCCAGTGCTGTGCCTGACTTTGAACTTTAATTTGTACGGGATTGAGCACAAGGCCTTGTTTGGGTAAGGAAAAACTGCCTTTTTCGAGTTGAATAAGTCCATCAATAATCGGTTTGGCGATAGTGCCTTTCGCGTTTAGAATGGCGTGGAGTTGTCCTTCTGCTTTACTAATCTCTTTATTTAAATTACTAAGAAAAGCCAGTGAATTAACGTCTAGACGGAGAGAGCCCCGCAGGCTTTGGTCATTTGCCAAACCTTTTTGCAACTGAAATTGTGGTAATTCAAGATTAAGAACTAATTGCTTGTGTGGATCAATCGTCAATTTGCCGTTGATAAGTAAATGTTGCGGATTTAAACGTACACGAAAGTTGCCGCCAGTAAATGGCAGGCTCGATAGCAAGCTGTCATCTGGTAATTGATAGCTGCCTGGGCGAACCCTGATTAGGGCCTCTCCCTTTGTTGCGCTGCTTAACGACACTTTTGCAGTAATTGAGGTTTTTAAGCCAGCTAAATCAGGATGTAGAAGTTGCAGTTGAGGGAAGCTGGCAGTTGCCTGTAATTGATAAGGTGCTTTTCCTGATAGCCATAATTGATTAGCGCCTAAGATAATTTTGCCCTTTAACTGTTGATTTTGATAATCGAGGACTGCTTTCAATAAATTGTCGCGGTAGCGGGCAGTTAAGTTGCTCTTGAGTGATAAATTGCCAAGGGAATCGCCGGCAAACGCGGTGCTTAATTTCAATTGCCGTAAGGAGGATAGCGGATTTATCTCAGCATCGAAGGATTGTGCTGTCATCTGGCCCTGAATTTGCGGGCTATTTAGGGCATTATAAACGCAGTTAAAATCAATACGGCCTTGTGCTGATTTAACCGTGCTTACCGCATTAATGCTGTGTGGAGTAATTTTGCTATTCACTTCCCACTCTGCAGCTAAAGGGGAATTAAGAGTCGATTTGAGGCGCAGCGTTAAATCCTCTGGCGAACCATCCACATGAATTTCCCCTTTACTGCTCTCCAGATTATATGCCTTATAAAGCGGCCATAAGATCGCTTGCCATTGTGCAGTGGTGTGGATTTCGTAACCATTCCTTAGTGTGCCATTGAGTGTAAGTTGGGCAGGATTAGTGAACTCACCATGCCAATGATAAAGAAAAAAATCACCGCCTAAATCAAGTTTGCCCTCTAAGGGGAATATTTTATTGGCAGACTGAAATCGCAATGCAGCTGACGCGGTAAAGGGCAGTTGGGGTTGCAGTTTGGCTTCAGCAATAATGGCAATTTGATTTAAGTTCATTGCCAGTTTTTTAAGTTTCCATTGCTTGCTTGTTAGCCTGGCTTGCAAATTGATCGCATCGATTTGATGGATTATGCCGGCCTGGGTAATTTTTGTTTGCTTGATAGAGGCGTCTTTGATAGACAGGACAAATTGTAATTGTGGTAATTGGGCGTTAGTTTTCTCAGCCCCCGCTTTCTGGGGAGATAAATCAACCGTTAAACTATCGGCGTTTAGATGTTCGATAGTAATTTGATGGTGAAACAGGGCGCTTACTTGCCATTTTAACTGGAAATTGCTGAGTTCCACGGCAAATTGTTGATGCTGATAGCGCAGATGTTTAAACGAAAGCTGATCAATTAAACGTCCTTGTAATTGCTCAAAATGAAGTTGGCCAGGCAAAAAAATAGTTACCAGTTTGGCAGTGACGTAGAGTCCTGGGGTAGTTGTCACGAGGAAAATAAACAGACTAATCACCAGGATAAAAAGCAAAAACATGCTATAGAATGTGGAGCGCAGTGCTGTAATAAGGAAACGCATTTATAAATCAGGCCCCATGCTTACGACAAACCTTGGTTTCCATCCTTTAATCCGATTAAAATGGTTATCCACCGCTTGTGCGAAACCGATTTTAATTGGTCCAATGGGCGATACCCACATTAAACCAATCCCCACATCATTTTGTAAACGTTTCAAACTTGGCATATAGACATCACCACTGTCTAAAAAACCTGTAAGATACCATTTGTCGACCGTTTCCTTCTGAATTTCAATGCCGCCATAACTAAGAATTTTCCCAGGTCCAAGCGAGTTATAGCTATAGGCTTTCAGGTTATCGGCTCCCCCAAGTAGCAGTGCCAGGGATAAAGGTAATTCATTAATGTTTGAAATTTGGGTTATCCCTTGAATAGTATGAAAATAAAAGCGTGTGCGTAGGGCCGGCAAGGTAAGCGCAGCCTTGGCGTTAATTGATGCCTGCGCAAAGCTGACTTCCGATAAGATAGCCCTACTGGCTGCCAAACCATTGATCGTCACATTATAACCACTGGGGGAAAAAAGTTTGTCAGTCGTTTTAGACCAGGTGAACGTCGCGCGTGGATATACACTGAGTTTTTCAATTTTAGGCGCACCGGTATAGTGGAAGCGTTCATACAAACCATTAATAGACAATATTCGTTGAAAGTCAGATAAAGTATGTTGTTGCGCGATTGAGGTTAGTACGGAATCACTATAACCGGCGTTATAGTTCATGTTCGCTAAATTAGTACTGATATTGTATTGATCCGTTACTGGATTTTGTCCCGGAATAATATATTGGGCTTGCAGGGAGCTTTCATTATAAGCACCTATACCGACGACATTAAATTTATGACCGGCCCGGTTTACGGGGACAACGTGAAAGCCTGCACGTCCTCGTATGCCCGTATCGGTACCGTAGCCAAGGCCTAATGAATAATTAATGCGATCTGCGCGTTGCAGATGAACATCAACAGGAATATAGCGCTGACCATTCACTTGCGGTTTGATTGCCACATTGCTGAAATAACCGCTATCAACCAAATAGTTATTTAACGTCAATAGTTGTTCTGTTGTATAGGGTTGGCCATAGTGAAAGGGGAGATAGCGGTGGAGCAATTCCGGCGAGATGTAAGTGGGGTCAAATTTTACCTGGCCAAAATAATACTGTGGACCTGTATTAAATAACAAAATAATCTGGGCATTGTACCGATTCAGATCAATTAGAATTTCAGCTTTTTCGAATGATGAATGTAGATAACCCTGATTTTCCGCAGCACCAACTAGACGTTGTTTGGCATCTTCATATTGGGCGCTATCCAGGGGCTTACCTTCCTTGAAAGGGAAGTCTTGTATTAGCCTGGTTAACTCCGAATTTTGTGCCCCTTCCCCACGAATTGCCACCTGCACCTTGGTAACAAGCATCTGTGGCCCGGGGATAATTGCAATGTGTAAAGGTTGTCTGCTTATGTGAATTTGGGGTTTAAAATACCCATAGGGCTGCATCGCTTTGGCAATATGCAAACGAAGTTCTGCATCCGTTTCCTGGCTCAGTGAAATGGTTTCATTCAATTCACTTAAGCGTAATTGGATGTTACTTAATAATTTCCCTTTCACACCACGAATATTAAATGGATTCTTATTACTGCTGGCCCCAAGGAGCAAGGGCAATCCTGTCAGAAGCAATAGAATGAGACCTATTTTTTTATTCATAAAGCGATAACATATTACATCAATAGACTTCTTTCGATGCCAGTATTTTCAGTATTCGAGTACCGTAGTTACAAAGCAGGTTCTAAATTTTGAAAAAAATCTAATCTGTTATTTCGTTTGCCTCCAATGCTTTTAGACGATAGACCAATTCGAGTGCTTCACGAGCTGAAAGATTATCGGCATCAATTTTCGCTAACTCACGCAGTACAGGTGCCAGGGGTTTCACTGTAGTTGCAGGGGCTGGTTGTTGAGGAGACTGTTGTTGAACCAGATCCAAATGAGTCGTAGCAAGATGCAAAACTTCAGCGGGAAGGCCGGCAAGTTGCGCTACTTCGAGGCCATAACTGCGATTGGCAGGGCCTTCTTCTACCCGATATAAAAAAACAATACGGCCTGTTGCCAATGTGGCTTGTAAATGAATATTTCTGATGCGATCCATTTGTTCAGGTAACTGGGTTAATTCGAAATAATGAGTCGAAAACAAACTGTAGGCCTTGACGGTTTCGGCCAGATAGATACAGGTTGCGTAGGCCAGTGCCATCCCATCATAAGTACTGGTACCCCGTCCTATTTCATCAATAAGAACAAGACTTTTAGCGGTTGCCTGGCGTAGAATATGGGCTGTTTCAGTCATCTCGACCATGAAGGTGGAGCGCCCTGAGGCCAGATCGTCACTCGCTCCAATGCGTGTGAAAATCTTATCGATAGGACCTATTTGTACCTGTCTAGCCGGTACATAACTCCCTAGATGCGCGAGCAAGACAATTAAAGCATTTTGGCGCATGTAGGTCGATTTACCTCCCATATTAGGGCCGGTAATCAAGAGCATATTTTGTTTATCATCCAGCTCTAAATCATTGGCAATGAATTGCTGTTGCAGAACTTGTTCTACCACCGGATGGCGTCCGGCATGAATGTGAATACCGGGTTTGCTAACTAATTCTGGACAGCACCATTTCAGGCTTTGTGCTCGTTCAGCAAAATTATTGAGCACATCAAGTTGGGCAATTGCCTGTGCCAATTGAGAGAGCGAAGTAATGTATTGTTGTATTTCTTCCAGTAAATTTTCATAAAGCCATTTTTCTCTTGCAAGGGCTTTGACTTCTGCGGACAAGACTTTTTCTTCAAATAACTTTAATTCCGGTGTGATATAGCGCTCAACATTTTTTAACGTCTGTTTTCGTTGATAATTTGCAGGCGCTTTCTCTGCCTGATTGCGTGATAACTCAATGTAATAGCCTTGCACGCGATTGTAGCCAAATTTCAGCGACGAGAGCCCGGAACGTTTTTTCTCGTCATTTTCCAAGGTAATGAGTTTTTCCGCAGCATGGTTGTTTAAGGTTCTTAATTCATCAAGCTCTTCATCAAAACCCGTTGCAATGACACCACCATCACGAATTAACATGGGTGGATTGTCGACAAGGGCCGCGGTTAAGAGGTTGTGTAATACTGGCTGCGCAATTAATTGTCCTGCCAGTGTTTGTGTTAAAGAGGCTTTGTTTTGGGCAACTGTTGCATGCAATTCGGGTAAGAGAGCCAACGTTTGACGCAATTGCACCAGATCACGGGGTCTGGCCGATTTAAGCGCAATACGGGAGACAATTCTTTCTACATCACAGAGTTGCCGTAAGAGCGGTTGTAACAGAGTATCTTGCTTTTTCTCAATCAGTTCTTTAACTGCTTGCTGGCGTTGCTGGATTGCACTATGTTGACTCAGGGGCCTGCCAAGCCAGCGCTTTAGCAAACGACTACCCATCGCGCAGGCTGTGTAATCAAGAACGGCGAGTAAGCTATTTTCTCGTCCTCCTTGATAATTTTCAAATAATTCCAAATGCTTTTGTGTGGAAGCATCTAATTGTAAATAATCACTATTTTGTTCCAGCGTTATACTGGTTAAATGCGGCAAAGCCTGGCGTTGCGTCGCTTCTAGATAAGCCAATAAACAGCCTGCCGCAGGGAAGGCATTGCCATAGTCTTTTTCGCCAAAAGCACTCAAATCGCTAACTGCAAATTGCTCACATAGACGTTGACGAGCTCGTTCGGGGGCAAAATCCCATGCCGGGCGAATTTTTACCCGCTCATTATTACGTAGACAATTGATAGCAATGGCATCTTGTAGCAGAATTTCTACTGGTTGCAGGCGGTTGATTTCAGCAATAAGTTGTTCTTCATCGCCTACTTGTAACAAGTGAAAACGGCCACCACTTAAATCGACCCAAGCGAGGCCATATTGCTTCGCCTGAGGATGAATGGCAAGTAATATATTGTCTCGCCGCGCATCGAGAAGCGCCTCATCGGTTACTGTTCCTGGCGTGATAATACGGGTGACTTGGCGCTCAACAGGGCCTTTGCTCGTAGCTGGATCCCCAATTTGCTCGCAAATGGCGACAGATTCACCTTTCTTTAATAAGCGTGCCAGATAATTTTCAACCGCGTGATAAGGAACACCAGCCATTGGTATTGGTTTATCGGCCGATTGCCCACGATGAGTTAAGGTGAGATCGAGCAGTTGCGATGCCCGTTTGGCATCATCATAAAAAAGCTCATAAAAATCACCCATGCGATAAAGGAGAAGCATATCAGGGTAATCGGCTTTGATGCGTAAATATTGCTGCATCATGGGAGTATGACTAACAGACATGACACTCTAAGGCGATAAGTTTGGGGAGATTCTAGCAAAAGCAGTTGAACAAGTCAGTAAAACATAGCTTGGTATCAATGTCGGGATTACCAGGGCAAGCTAAATTTTCTTATTGGTTTGTCATGGTTGCTTTTTCCAAAAGCAATCGGGATTCGAATCGCGATGCTAGCCAATTCATTAGTAAAAAGCCAAAATTAAGATACTGTAAACAGATGTCACTCCCATGAGAGAGCATTTCTGATATAAAAATTAATATTCCGATTTGCCAATTACGGTAAAATTGGCCATTATGCTAGGCTACCTTTTTATATGACATTTTTTTCAGCAATGGAGAGCATGGCCTATGAAATTTGATGCCCTTGTGCTTGGCGGCGGAATTGTTGGTGTATCGGTTGCCACTCATTTACAAATGCGCGGACGTTCGGTTGCTTTGGTGGATCTGAAATTTCCAGGAAGTGAAACCTCGTTTGGCAATGCTGGATTAATTCAGCGTGAAGGTGTGTATCCTTATGCTTTCCCAAGAGATATTGGTTCCCTGATTAAATATGCTTTGAACCGCTCACCGGAAGCCAGATATCACTTAACTTCCTTACTAAAATTGGCACCTTTTCTATGGAAATACTGGTTTCATTCTCATCCATCCCGCCACGCCGAGATTGCTCGCTCTTATGCAACGCTAATCCAATATAGTTTATCGGAACATCATTCGCTGGCTGAGGCAGCAGACGCTAAACATTTGTTTCGCTCCGGAGGGTGGCTTAAAGTTTTTCGTAGCGCGAAAAAGCAGGATATTGAAACAAGGTTTGCTGAAAAATGCCTGGCTGAGCATGGCGCCAAATTTGAGGAATTGAATGCCGACACCTTACGTCAGATTGAACCCGATCTTGATCAATCTTTGTTAGGCGCCCTTCGTTATACGCAGTCTGAGGCGGTCAGTGACCCTGGTGCGTTGGTCGCTGCTTATGCAAAGCACTTTGAGCGTATTGGTGGGCGCTTTTTCTTTGGAGATGCCTGCAAGCTATCTGATCAGTGGACACTCAAGACAGAGCAGGGCGAGATTAAAGCAGATTCTGCTGTGATTACCTTAGGACCATGGTCGGATATATTAAGTGCTCGATTGGGCTATCGGTTCCCACTGGCTGTTAAACGTGGATACCATATGCATTATGATATGAAACCGGATACATGCCTCAATCACCCGGTGTTGGATGTCGAAAATGGCTATGTTATGGCGCCAATGACACGCGGGATCCGGCTAACGACGGGCGCTGAATTTGCGCGTCGTGACTCGCGAAAGACGCCAGTACAACTTAACTGTGTAGAGCCTATTGCACGCACGCTTTTCCCTATTACCAAACGACTTGAAGAAAAGCCCTGGATGGGTTGCCGTCCATGTACCCCGGATATGCTTCCCATTATTGGCCAGGCACCTCGCCATAAAGGGCTATGGTTTGCTTTTGGACATGCCCATCATGGCCTGACTTTGGGACCGGTTACGGGACGTTTGGTTGCGGAGATGATAACGGGCTCCGATTTGATAACGAATCCCTTACCATTCAGTGCGAATCGTTTTAGCGCATGATGTTTGGATGTTTGTAGAATTTATAGATTCCTAAATTCACACTATAGTATTTATAAGCGGATAATTAGAGCCAAGAGGATTATGAAACGTAACTGGGATATGATTAGAAATATACTCTTCAAAGTGGAAGAGCTTTCACCAAATGCACTGTTGACGTTAGACAGTTTTCCTATAGATGAACACAACGAAATTTCCTACCATTTGGAAATAATGGAAGAAGCGGGATTAATCAAAGGCAAAATCCATAAAACACCAGGCGGTTCTCCGCATGGGTTCCATTTGATTCGCCTGAGCTGGCTTGGGCATGATTTTTTGGAGTGTATTCGTTCCGATGCGATATGGAAACAAATAAACGATCAGCTTGGTTCCAAAAAAGTGGGCATGAGTATTGAAAACATTATGATGATATCTCAAGGTATTTCAAAAAGACTGTTATCTTAATAATCATTTTTTCCGCTGGTATTAATCCACCTTATAGCCATGCAGCATTAAAATGCCAGTTTTAATTGCTGCCAATAGAGGTTATAAAGTGCCAAAGTCTCTTCACCAACATCGCGTTGAAAGTGGCCGCGCTTAAGTGTTTCGGCTGAGGGGTAGACAACCTTATTTTCACTCACTGATTTAGGTAATAATTCGCGTCCTTTCGCATTGGTAATCGCATGCCCTTCGGCGAGTGCGATTTTCGCACTGATTTCAGCCTGGAGCATGAAATTAATAAATTGATAGGCTTCATCAGGATGTGGCGGGCTAAGAGGCATTGCCAAACAATCAACCCAAATTACAAAGCCATCGTTGGGGTAAACAAAGTCAATTCTGTTATTTTCGGCATGCGCTTTAAAAGCATCCCCATTCCAGGCAGAGCCGGCTATGGCATCTTCATCGATCATAATGGCCTGAATGCTGTCACTGGCAAATAATTTGATATTAGGAACAAGTGCCAGTAGGCGTTGATAGGCCGCTTCAATGTGTTTGGGATCGCTATCATTAGGATTAAAGCCGAGGCTCATCAAGGCAATAGCAAACACTTCTCTTGAGTCATCAAGCAACATCAATTGCCGGCGCCAACGACTTTGCCAGAGAGTATTCCAGCTACGTGGTGTCATTTTGACGAAGTCTCGATTGAAAAAGATGCCCGTAGCCCCCCAAATTAAAGGCACACTGTAACGGTTGCCTGGATCATAGTTATTATTGGTAAAGCGCTCATCCAAATTGGCAAGATTAGGTAAGCGAGTTTGATCAAGTGGCGTGAGCATACCTTGTCTTTGCATGCGCTCAACATAATAAGCAGAGGGAAGGATGACATCATAAATACTTTTGCCACTTGCTTTTAATTTGGCGTACATCGTTTCATTACTGTCATACGTAGAAAAATTAACCCTAATCCCTGTTTGTTGTTCAAATTGTTGTATGACCTTTTTGGGAATTTCTCCTCCCCAGACGTAGACATTGACCACTTTATTGGCATGGGCAGAAAAAGAGGCCGTTATCATTAGAAGAAAAAAGCGTAGAATTTTCATACTGATTTACCCGATAAGCGATGTGAAATGATAACTAATACCATCGATATCAGCAGAGTAATCGTACATAAGGCATTCAGCTCCGGGGTTACACCTGCCCTAACCAGGGAATAAATGGTGAGCGGTAAGATATTAAAATCAGGACCAGCAACAAAGTAGCTGATAATGACATCATCGAACGATAAAGTGAAACAAAGCAAAAAGGCACTTAAAACGCCTGGCCATAATAAGGGCAGCAGAATTTTAGTTAAGGCAATCCAACGACTCGCTCCTAAATCCAGGGCACTGAAATAGATATTGGGATCAAGGGTATGAATGCGGCTATTGATTGTTAACACCACAAAAGGAATGCAGAACGTGATATGTGCAATTAATAAGCTTGAAAAGCCTAAAGGAATATTGCTGGCATTAAAAAATAAAAGCAAGGCAACACCAAGAACCAAATCCGGAATAATAATCAACAATAATAATAAGGCATACAGGAAATGGCTGTGCTTACTGCGAAAGAGAAATAGATGGACGCAGGTTAGTACGCCTATCGTAGTAGCTGCAATGGATGCGCTGAGTCCTAACAGAATGGAATGTAGAAAAGAGGACCATAACCCGCGATCATGGAAAAGTTCTATGTACCAGCGTAAAGAGAAGCCATGCCACTGCAGGGAAAATTTGGTGTTATTGATTGAGTAAACGATCAAAACCAAGATAGGAAAATAAAGTATGAGATAAACAAGACTCAAAAATGTTTTTTGCGCCAAGGCCTTCAATGCAATACCTCCTTACTCTGGCGACGATAAATAATTAATAAAATCAGTAAAAGGACTGTTAATACCACCGAGGTTGCTGAGCCCTGCGGCCAATTCTCTAACACCAGAAACTGATCTTGAATTAAATTACCTAATAAAATAGAGCGAGCCCCGCCCAGTACGTTAGGGATGTAAAACAAAGTCATTGCGGGTAATAACACCAATAAGCAGCCTGCAATAATACCGCTGGCGGTATTGGGTAAGAACACGCGAAAAAATATAGCCCATTTATTGGCTCCTAAATCCTTCGCTGCTTCAATCAGTTTGAAATCAAAACGCTCCATGTTGGTAAAAATAGGCAAGACCATAAAAGGAAATAAGTTATAAACCAGCCCGCTGATAACTGCAAAATTGGAGTATAGTAAAGCGAGTGGGGTATCGATCAAATGTAATTTCAACAGAATGGCATTGATAATTCCTTTGGATTTGAGTATGGCAATGAGTGAATAAGTACGTACAAGCGAGCTCGTCCAAAAGGGAATAATAATCAATAATAACAATAACGATTGATGTTTTGATTTAACCAGTAAATAGCTAAAAGGATAGGCAATTAGTAAGCAGCATCCCGTAGTAACGAAAGCAATTAATAGGGAACGAAAAAAAATCTTGGCAAAGACAGGTGTTAGTAGGGCGGTGTAATTGGTTAATGTAAAGGGTAAGCTCACCAGATGGCTGCTATCTCGCGATAAAAAACTGGCTATCAAGACCAAACCTAGGGGAATAAAACTAAAAATGAATAGCCAGGTATAAGTCAAGTAAAGAGACGGTGATTTAACGTTCATCTTAATTCTCAGCACCAGGATTATTGATGTTCATAAGGTAATAGGACTTCCCAGCCGGGTAACCACTCTACCCAAACCGTTTCATTGGCCACATATTCCAGCTTATCATCGTCCTCATCAAAAAACTCCGATGCATTGATGATTTTTCCAGAGGGTAGTTCTACTTTGAGATCAACGGTAGACCCTTTATAGACAATATCGACTATCTTTCCCGGCAGCATTTCTTGCGTATCTTCTACTTCATTAAGACTCCACACCCGAATATCCTCAGGTCGAATGATTAGATGTGCTTTATCACCTGGCTTAAACCGAGCTGTGTTTTTACAGCGTAGTGTAACGGATTCAATTTTGGTGAGTAAGTCTTGCTCATCCAGGGCATCCACAGAGATATCGAAAATATTGGCTTCGCCGATGAACATTGCCACATGAAGATTGCTTGGCGTTTCATACACTTCCCTTGGTGTACCGATTTGCTCAATATGACCGTGATTAAAGATAACAATTCTGTCCGACATAGACAGGGCTTCTTCCTGATCATGGGTGACGAAAATAAAGGTCATCTTTAACGCTTTTTGCAATTGCTTAAGTTCATATTGCATGTCTTTGCGTAAGCGGTAATCCAGCGAGCTTAAGGGTTCATCAAGTAGTAAGACTTGTGGTCGATTGATTACTGCACGAGCAATTGCGACACGTTGTTGCTGGCCACCACTTAATTGTTTGATGTTACGTTCACCAAAGGCTTCTAATTGCACCAGACGCAGGGTTTCTGTAACTCGCTGCGCAATTTCGCTTTCCTTAACACGTTTACAACGCAAGGCAAAGGCGACATTTTCATAAACGGATAAATGGGGAAATAAGGCATAACTTTGAAAAACGGTATGAACATCACGTTTTTGTGGTGGCAATAAATTAACGCATTGGCCATTAATATAAATAGCGCCAGCTGTAGGCTGCTCAAAGCCTGAGATCAAACGCAGCAGGGTAGTTTTTCCACAGCCGGAGGGGCCAAGCAGAGTCAGGAATTCGCCGTTGTATACTGATAAAGAAATATTATTCAGTATCGTAGCACCACCATAGACTTTATCAATCTGCTTAATTTCTATAAGAGGGGTGTTGTTCATGCTTGCGCCGCACAAAATAGAAGAATTATGCGGTTTGCAGGATGGCTTGTCCAGTGCATTGTATCTTTTGCATGCAGATGGGAATCGGGTGATTCCCATCTGCGCTAGGAAGACAATGTCGTTTTGTAGATACGGATGCCGTGCATAAGGCACGGCAGGTTGACAGATTATTGCCAGCTTGAAATAGGTTGATAGGGTGGTTCCCCACTACAAGTTTGGGATATACCACCGTTATTACAAATAACGAGTCCCGTTTCATCTGTGGAGAAAACCCCACCTTGCCATAAGCAGCAACCCTGCAATTTTTCTAAATCCATCACCGCATGTCGAGTACAATAGCAGGATGAGAAATAGCCATTATTACACACGTAGCGACCTGCTGATGAATCGCAGTAATTAATACCACCCATATCACCACAGCATACAGTTTTAGCACAGCTTGGTATGTAAGGTTGGTCGTATCTACATCGAGGGTCATTAGGCGAAATAATCTCGGCGTTTACAGAGAAAGCAAGAAAAAAAAAGGTGATGGCAAGCAGACAACACTTTAGGCGCATGAGGGATCCCATCAATTAATATTTTTCTAGCATACCATAGGTACGGAATTAAAAAGAAGTTATCTTATTGATCTAACAATGACATTATTTTTGAGGACTCCTTTTTCTTCATTCGTAAAAGATTGGTTTTAGCCTACAATGACGACTGTTAAAACCCTGGCTGCTTGCAACGGGGTTATTTGTTTTTCAATGTCTTGAGACAATCGATGAGAAGCTAGTCTTCAACTGCATCAAGTATCGGGATCGTTTTTTCTAATTCTTGCATGTCCAATTCCACCGATTCAATTTTTTGAAAACGTTGGGTAATTTTTTTAGCCGAAGTACTGACTTCACTGACATCCTGATGAGCAAGATCAATATGTTTGGATAATTTGTCCATTCGTTTTTCAAAACGTTGGAAATCATCGGCCAAGGCATGCAAATGTTTCTGGATGATATGGATTTGCTTACGGGTGGCATCGTCTTTTAGAACAGCTCTTGCTGTCGTTAAGACAGCCATTAAAGTGTTGGGTGAAACAAGCCAGACTTTCAATCGTTGGGCGAGGGCAATCACTTCTGGGTAGTTGGCATGAATTTCGGCAAAAATGGCTTCGGCTGGAATAAACATGACTGCGCCATCGGTGGTTTCATTAGGGATAATGTATTTTTCAGCGATGTCTTTGATATGTTTTTGCAAATCTTGACGAAATTGTTGCTGTAATGATTTTCTCTCAACGGAGGTCGCATCTGTATTCATCAGCTTTTGGAAAGTTTCCAATGGAAATTTGGCATCAATGACGACATTGCCTGTCGGCTCAGGAAGGAACAAAATACAATCCGCTCTTTTTTGATTGCTCAGTGTGTATTGCATACGATAATGGGTGCTGGGAATCATATTAGCAATCAACGTTGATAATTGGACTTCACCAAAAGCACCGCGTGCCCGTTTGTCTACCAAGACATCTTGTAAACTGACCACATGGGAAGACAACTCCGTAATTTTTTTCTGTGCTTCATCAATAATGGTCAAGCGCTTAACGACATCAGTGAACGTTGAGGATGTTTTCTCAAAGCCCTCAGTTAATTTATGATTCACTTGCTGGGTGAGGCTATGAAGATGATTGCGTATTTCTTCTGTCAACGTTTGCAGATGAGAGGAGAGCGAACTGGCATGCTGTTTAAAGCTGTGGCTCATTTGTTCCCTGACATCGGTCATTTGTCGTTGTACAATGTCACTGATTAATTGCTGGCTCGTTAACTGACCCTGCATAATTTTTTCGCTAATACTATGCTGACTCGCTTGGTAACCTTGCTGCAATTCAAGATGCAGCTGATGCAATTGGTTGGTGAACAATTGCTGTGTTTTATCGAGCTGGGCTTCAGTGTGTTGACGTTGTTGGTATTGACGGCGGATAAGCCACAATAAAAGACAGAATTGGAGGGCAATCGCTATGGCGATACCCTCAAGCAATGAAAAATCAGCAAAATAAGCCATTATTCCCCTAGTTTGGTGAGTGCAATCGGCGTATCAAATTCAAAAACCTGTTTTAATTGACCCAAATCGGTTAAATGAATATAGCCAAGATAATAAGGTGCTTTATAATTACTTTTTAGCTCGGAATCAAATGAAAAATCCAAATTATGGAGACCGGCAGTTAGCCATGCAGCAGTTTGCGCTGTTTGCATGGGGTGTATTTTTCCTGCTTTATCACTACCATAAAGAACGACTTGCAAGGCATAGCGGCTATCAGTAGCTGCTTCAACGCTCGCAGAAAAAGTTAGCGGGCCAGTTCCTGTTTTTTTGATTTCCCGAATCGCTGCGGAGGGAATAATATAAGAAAAAGCAGAATGCCCTTGTCGCTTAATGGTTTGCGCATTAAGTGTTGTAGTCGTTTTGACTTCCACATACCAATTCCCTCCCTGGCTATCTTTATCACATAGGAGGGTTGCATGCCCTTCGTAGTTTTCATCTTCTATTTTTTCCAGATTTAAAGGAATGGTGTCCCCACTTGCATTGACTAAAGAAGCATCAATGGCATCAATGCGATAATGCTGTTCCTCATCTTGAAAAGAAATGGTTGCCACTAATTCATCTCCGTATTGATAGTGAGCCTTATCCGTCTTGACGTGTAAATAGGTTTTTGCATCCTTATCAAAAACGTGGATAAGGTAATTTTCATCATCTTTTAGGCCAGGTGTAGAACTACTTAAGACAAATTCTCCGGCACCTAGTTCCGGTTTTAATTGTAAGAGAATTAGATCGCGACCATTAAAGAAAGTATTTTGTAGCGCTTCTTCTTTGGAAAATAAGGAAGAGGCTTCAAGGAGGGTCAAATCAAGACCCTTACTATTTTTAATGCGAAAGTCAGGTTTGGCAGGTAATTTTCGATTTAAAGGTGTAATACGAATAATGGCTCCAGGTGCTTGTGTATTGATAACAAGCCCCTTTTTTAATTGTCCAAAGGTTGTTTTTATCTTGTATTTACGGCTTTTTTGTTGATGCTTTGTTTTATGCCCTAAAGGATTATTATTGGTTGGCCAACTTGTACTGAGAGTCTCTCGTGGGAGATTTTCACAACGCTTGCAATCATAGGGTTTAAGTGCTTGCTGCGGGAAGGTCATTGCCTGCGCTTGTAGTGTCCCTAATAAGATTAAAACAAATAGCTGACCTCTCATTGAATTGCTCCTTGTGCAAATAGTGCTTTCCGTAGAATATCGTCCAAACCAAAGCATGAATGGCGGCTTTGATTATGGCTCAAAGGGGTTTGTTGTTTCGTTTTTTGCCAATCATAAAACCAGAAAAGACCAGCGGTCATTTGTGAATCACAATCCAAAAAACCATCTGAGCAGTCATCCAGATAACGTTGGGTGATTTTTAATGCCGCATTCAATAGGTATTGATTGCAATAGCTTTCCTTGTCTAGCGGTGAGGCATTAACATCGGAGCCGACAATAACGTGAAAAGGAATTGGTAAAGAAGGTCGTCCTTTACTACCAAATAACATTTCATCATTAAAGAGCGCCATATCGCCAACGCGCTGTTGCTTTACCGAATCATTGCGATAACCGAGCAACCAGGCTACCTCATCCTCAAACCCATTGCCATCAATTGCTTCGTCAGCTAAGGGTGTACCGCCACTGGACGGTGCAATAGCAATGACGTGATGGATTTTTTTAGACAAAAGCATGAAACGCGGATCATAGGTGGGATTGGAAAGGATCCAACGCATGACATTTGCACCATTCGAATGCGTATAAACCGTCAAATGTTTAATTTGTTTTTCATGAACAAATTCGAGTAATTGGCTAGCCAGGCATCCTGCGGCTTCTTCATGCCACATGTAATGGCTAAAATCGCAATGAACGATGTAGTGGTTTGCTGGATTGGGAAGCGCTGAAGCCAGTGAATTGATAAAACTCCTTTTCCAATAACCACCATCAGCATCTTCGCGATGGTCATTGGTGCCATGTACAAAAGCAATACCCATATTCTTATCTGGTGTTTCTGAGCATGCTCCAAAAGAAACCAGAAAAAGAAAAAAACAGACAAAAAAACGCGGGAAGTCCATTTCATCATCCTTGTTTAAAAGTCAATCACACCCATCTATAACACACTCATCTGCCTGACAGCAAGATTAAAAAATAACAATAAAATTTAACACGTTAAATGTCGAATTATTGGCTTTTTAAGTCCTAATTGTCATTCCATTGGCAAGAAAAAAATTAGGATGTCTCTGAGGGATTGAGAGCGGGGCGTAATTAGGGTTATTTTCCTTAATTTAGTTCAGCAACCTCACATTGTGATTGGTATTATTACATCAAAGAGGGGGGGTACCCCATGCTGATGGAATAGCTATTGCAAAAGCAAAGTGCCTGCGATGCATAGAACCAGGGTTAGAGATTGGTTGTATGCACATGAGGGTGGTATTTAATCTGGATTCACTGCAAAATAAATTTCTATTCGGGTCGCCTGTAGGGTGGTTTCCTTTTAGGGAAAAGCGGGCGCTCTTTAACGCCTCCAGAAACATTTTCTAAATCACCGGGTTTAATTTTGCTAGCCTCTTTTGACTCTTTCATCTGTTTTTTGGTTATCTTGGGCATGAGAATCTCCTAAAAAATTAGGTATTTTGAGTATAGCAGTTGTAGGTTGAACTCCTTGCCTGCCCCCAGGTCGGGCCAGGGGGACCGACTTACTTTTAAAAGAACACGAGCAAGGTGAGACTGTTCCTGTCCAGGCAGTGGATTATTGAAAACATTCATGGTCTTTAAGCGTTTTACTTGCGTAAAAAGCTAACAAACCTTCAAAGTCACGTCGAAAAAATGGGGGGTATGCCGTTTCTTGAGACAGAAACGTTGAAAAAAGAGGAGTAAATCGAATACCATGGCTTCAGCCATCATTGTCTCCTTGGGAGCTAATTGTGGTTAGCTGGTAGTTGTTTATTAATTTAAAAACGCGCTTAAATCTTTTTTATTCCGCAGTGAGTCGCAACAGAAAATTGCGTGTTTTCTTAGCACTCCCGGTGGAAACCGCCCTAGTTAATCTTAAAAGGATAGTTGATGAATGAATGAGGATATTCTCAATCAAATCAAAACATTAAGAACTCGTATCAGAGATTATGATTATCACTATTACGTACTCGACGACCCCTTGGTTCCTGATATTGAATACGACCGCTGTTTTAAGGAATTACAGGCACTGGAATCAGAATATCCACACTATGTCAGTGCGGATTCGCCTACACAACGGATCGGTGGTAAACCTGCCGGTGCTTTTGAACCGGTTTTGCACCAGCAACCGATGCGTTCGTTGGGGAACGTTTTTTCTACAGACGAGTTGCAAGCATTTATGAAACGGGTCAGTGATCGTCTGGAGATGGATGAGAAAGCATTGCTCTTTACTTGCGAGCCTAAACTGGATGGCTTGGCTGTCAGTCTCACCTATAAAAATGGGGTATTAGATTGTGCGGCTACACGGGGTGATGGGGCTGTGGGTGAAAACATCACCAATAATATTCGAACGATTGCAGCTGTTCCATTAAAATTATTGACCGAGAATCCCCCTGAGCTGATTGAGATTCGTGGGGAAGTGTATATGCCGAAGGCCGGTTTTGAAGCCTATAACAAAAAAGCACGGGCTCATGGTGAGAAAACCTTTGCTAATCCCAGAAATGCGGCGGCAGGCAGTTTACGCCAATTAAATCCTGCAATTACTGCAAGTAGGCCTTTGGCGATTTACTGTTATGGTATTGGTGGTTATGAGCCGAAAAATTGGTCATTGCCAACTAGCCATTTTGAGCGCTTGCAATGGTTGCAGAGTTTGGGTTTTCGGGTTTCTGCTGAAACTAAAACGGTGCACGGTTTTGCCGGTTGTCTTGCCTTTTATGAATCGATGTTAGAGAGACGAGCATCGTTACCTTATGAAATTGATGGCGTGGTTTACAAGATCGACGATATCGAGTTGCAGGAGGAGTTAGGCTACGTAGCTCGTGCACCACGGTTTGCCTGCGCCCATAAGTTTCCTGCCAGTGAGGAAATGACTCAGATCCATGCCGTTGATTTTCAGGTCGGACGGACTGGGGCATTAACACCCGTTGCACGATTAAATCCTGTGAGTGTAGCGGGTGTTACCGTCAGTAACGCGACCTTACACAACATGGATGAAATCAAACGCAAAGATATTCGTATCGGCGATACGGTGGTTGTCCGCCGTGCGGGTGATGTGATTCCGGAGGTTGTTTCTGTTGTATTGGAAAAACGGCCTGAAGATACACAATTGATCCAGATGCCTACTCATTGCCCGGTTTGTGGTGCAGGCGTTTTCAGAGAAGAAGGAGAGGCAGTCGCCCGTTGCACTGGCGGATTATTCTGTAAGGCGCAACTCCAACAAATGTTATGGCATTTTGCTTCGAGACGAGCGATGGCGATCGATGGCTTGGGTGAAGTTCTTATCGAGCAATTAATCGACCAAGAGATTGTCCGCGATGTCGCTGATTTATATACCCTGGATCTGGATACTTTAGCTAACCTCGAGCGGATGGGTAAAAAATCGGCAGAGAATTTATTGACTGCCATTGAGCAAAGTAAGCAAACAACGTTTGCCCGCTTTCTCTACGCCTTGGGTATTCGGGAGGTTGGGGAAGTGAGCGCGCGCGTATTAGCGACTGAGTTTTCTGATATTGAATCGTTAAAAAATGCCACAGCAGAACAGCTCATGGCACTGCGAGACATTGGGCCTATTGGTGCTTATCATGTGGTGCACTTCTTTGCCCAATCCCATAATGTTGAGGTCATTAATAAGCTCTTGGCTCAAGGCGTGCATTGGCCGAAGGAAGAGCGCAAACAATTGGATGTTAATCATCCTTTCCACGGGAAGACAATGGTACTGACAGGAACATTGACCAGTATGGGGCGTGAAGATGCAAAAGCACGTCTCTTGGCAGTTGGGGCCAAGGTTGCAGGCAGTGTATCGACCAAGACTGATTTTGTAGTCGCAGGTAGTGAAGCCGGTTCGAAACTTGATAAAGCCCAGGCGCTTGGTGTTAAGGTGTTGGATGAGGATGAATTTCTTCGTCAACTTTGATAGAAAGATCGCTCTCCCTCTCCCGCGAAAGAAACTGGATTAAGGTCGATAAATAAGGTTCTTCGCGGGAGAGGGAGTGGCCAAGTCGATGTGAAAACGCTAGCTGCGTACTTGACTAAAGCCTTAGCGGCTCACATCATAAGACCTTTGAATTATCGTATATCAGGATTTGTACTTTGACAGTATTCTGCAGACAAGGGATCGTATTCTTAATACTGTTTAGTACGTTGCTTACCTCCTATGCCGGGTGGGTATTAAACAATCCTTATCCAGAAGACGAGCGTTTGCAGGAAATTTTTTATTCGTCTTTCAACGAGCAACCCAAAACACTGGATCCAGCTAAATCTTATTCCAGCAACGAATACCAATTCACATCGCAAATTTATGAGCCGGTACTGGAATATGATTATTTGCTGCGTCCTTACAAACTGGTGCCTCTAAATGCCACCAGCATGCCGCAAGTGCGGTATTTCGATCGTTCAAACCGGGCGCTTTCCAATCCTGATGACGGAGAGGTTGCTTATTCAAGCTACACCATTCATATCAAGCCAGGTATTTTCTTCCAACCGCATCCGGCTTTGGCGAAGGATGAAAAGGGTAATTACCGTTATCTTCAATTATCGGCTGATTATCTTGATGAGAACGATATCAGCAGTTTATCTGATTTCGAATATACAGGAACGCGAGAGCTTCTTGCCGATGATTATATTTATGAAATCAAGCGGTTGGCCAATCCAGCGGTTAATTCGCCGATCTATGGGTTAATGAGTGAACACATCATTGGTTTTAGGGAGTTTGCCAGTATCTTGCCAATGATGATTAATCCGGATGATTTTGTCGATTTAAGAAAATATGGCATGGCTGGTTTGCGCAAAATTGATGATTACACGTTTGAGATTACCCTCAAGGGGCAGTACCCGCAATTTTTGTTTTGGCTGGCTATGCCTTTTTTTGCTCCAGTCCCCTGGGAAGCGGATCGTTTCTATTCACAACCTGGAATGGATGATAATAATTTAGGGTTTGATTGGTATCCCGTTGGCACAGGCCCTTTCATGCTGAGTGAAAATAATCCGAACAAGCGGATGGTGCTGAGTAAAAATCCTAATTTTCGTGAGGACTATTTTCCTTCCCATGGTGGGCAAGAAGATAGGGATGCGGGTTATTTATCGCATGCCGGTGAGCGCCTGCCTTTAATTGATCAAGCTGTTTTTACCTTGGAAAAGGAATCGATCCCGAGATGGAATAAGTTCATGCAAGGTTATTATGATACGTCGGGAGTGAGTGAGGATAGCTTTGATCAGGCGATTCAAATCAGTTCGACGGGCGAACCAAGGCTCACATCCTCTATGGTTGCGAAGAAAATGACTTTGACCAAAACCACTGATCCAGCCATTTATTATTTGGGTTTTAACATGCTGGATAGTGTGGTCGGGGGAACTAGCGAGCGAGCACGCAAATTACGCTTAGCGATTTCGATTGCCGTCAATTTTGATGAGAATATTGCCATTTTTTATAACGGTCGTGGTAATCCTGCACAAGGTCCAATTCCACCGGGCATTTTTGGTTATAAGGAAGGAAAAGAAGGCATTAATCCTTATGTGTATCGATGGGAAGGAGGCAGAGCAAAACGGCGTAATATTGCTGATGCCAGGGCTTTAATGCGTGAAGCAGGGTATCCAGGTGGACGCAATCCTAAAACGGGTAGAGCGTTAATTTTGCATTATGATGTACCCATCACGGGCGGACCCGATGATAAAGCGCAACTTGATTGGATGCGCAAGCAATTGGCTAAAATTGGCATTGATCTGAATGTACGGGCGACGCAGTATAATCGTTTTCAGGACAAGATGCGGAGTGGCAATGCGCAAATTTTTAGTTGGGGTTGGAACGCTGATTATCCTGATCCGGAAAATTTTTTATTCATGCTTTATACGGCAAATGGTAAGGTGAAACATGGCGGTGAAAACGCCGCTAATTATTCCAATCGTCGCTATGATCGTTTATTTGAATTAATGAAGAATCATCCTAATGATCCGCAACGGCAATTACTCATTGATAAGATGGTTGAGATTGTCAGGCATGATGCACCTTGGGTGTGGGGAATCAATTCGGAAACTTTGATTTTAAGTCAACAGTGGGTTTCAGCCACGAAGCCCAGCACCTTTAGTCGTAATACCCTGAAGTACCTTGCTGTTGATGTGGATTTGCGTAATGCATTACGGGATCGTTGGAACAAGCCGGTGTTTTGGCCCTTGGGTTTGTTATTGTTATTATTTGTTTTAACTTTACTACCCTTGTTGATTGCTTATCGCCGCAAAGAGAAGCAGAGCGCTGTGAGAATCAAATGATGACCTATTATTTATTGCGTCGTATTGTTTATGCCATTCCTATCTTGCTGGGTATTAACGTGATCACTTTCGCCTTATTTTTTATGGTGAATTCACCGGATGATATGGCGCGTATGCAGTTAGGCCAAAAATATGTGAAGCCAGCAGCGATTATGCAGTGGAAAGTGCAACGAGGCTATGATTTGCCTCTTTTTTATAACGCTGAAAAATCAGGACTCAAACAAGTGACAGAGACTCTTTTTTTCCAAAAATCACTGCGCTTGTTTGCTTTTGATTTTGGCATTTCTGATGGCGGCAGAGATATCAGCTATGATATTTCCCATCGCATGTGGCCTAGTTTGGCGATTGCGATTCCTATCTTACTGTTTGGGATGCTGGCTGATATTATTTTTGCGATGTCGATGGCTTTTTTTCGCACAACCTACCTGGATTTAAGTGGTGTTGTTATTTGCATTATCCTCATGTCCATTTCCAGTCTTTTTTATATTATCGGCGGCCAATATATTTTCGGTAAGGTACTGCGATTAGTTCCTATCTCTGGGTATGATGATGGTTTAGATAGTATTAAATTTATTGTTTTGCCAGTACTCGTTGCAGTCTTGGCGGGGGTAGGCGCCGGTTCGCGATGGTACCGCACGTTATTTTTGGAAGAAATGAATAAGGATTATGTGAAAACAGCACGTGCAAAAGGATTATCAGAATCAATCGTCTTGTTTCGTCATGTGCTAAAAAATGCACTTTTACCTATTCTGACGGGTGTTGTTGTGATTATTCCTTCCTTATTTATGGGAAGTTTAGTGCTGGAATCATTTTTTGGCGTGCCAGGATTAGGCAGCTATATTATTGATGCGATTCAGCAACAGGATTTTGCTATTGTCAGGGCTATGGTGTTCTTAGGGTCAATTCTCTACATTGTAGGCTTAATCTTGACTGATATTTCCTACACGCTAGTTGATCCGCGAGTGAGGTTGGGCTGAGATGGAACTCTTATGGACCGATCAGTGTTTTCTTGGCGTGTTAATCATTAGTTTAATAATCACGCTTTTCAGTTTACGTAAAGTGCATACGAGACAGGCCTTTAAGCGCATTTTTAGAAGGCCTCTGGCTGTAAGTGCCGGTATTGTCCTGTGTTTTTTTCTCGCTATTGGTGTTATCGATTCCATTCATTTGCACCAAAACGACTCTGTGCTAGATCGAGTAATGGCACCGTTGGGAGACAGTTTTGAAAAGACCTATTCAGCCCCGTTAGCACTAAATTTATACAGTGTGGAAACAATTTTGGTTGGCGATAAAGTAGAGCAGGTCTATCCTCGTTTAAAATACCCACCT
Source organism: Legionella donaldsonii (assembly GCF_900452385.1). Lineage (NCBI taxonomy): Bacteria > Pseudomonadati > Pseudomonadota > Gammaproteobacteria > Legionellales > Legionellaceae > Legionella > Legionella donaldsonii. The sequence continues at coordinate 1,237,870 of NZ_UGOA01000001.1, forward strand.
GCCCAGATAAAAAATGAGGCCGATAAATTCTGGCGAATTAAACAACTATTCGGGAAGGCATTGGCATGGAGTGTTAGCCTGACTCTAGTACTTTGGTTGCTTATGATTACAGCTAAGAGGGTTACCAATAAGCGCTGGCACTTTACCCCCAAAAAAGCCGGTTTGGCTGCTCTAGTGACCTTTTTCTTATGTGTTATGGTTTTACTCTATAGTTATTGGCTGTCGCGGGAATTGCATCTTTTAGGTACTGGAAAAATCGGGCAGGATATTTTTTATTACACGGTAAAAAGTATTCGTACCGGTCTTATCATCGGTATTCTGACAACCTTGTTTATGTTGCCTCTGGCTTTAATACTCGGCATAGCAGCAGGTTACTTTGGTGGCATCGTTGACGATCTTATTCAATATCTTTATACCACACTTAGTTCAATTCCTGGTGTATTGCTGATTACTGCGTCGGTATTATCGATGCAGACCTATATTGCCAATCACCCGCAACAATTTTCCACCCTGAGTAAAAATGCCGATGCGCGTTTATTTGCGTTGTGTCTGATTTTGGGAGTAACCAGCTGGACCAGTTTATGCCGCTTGCTTCGTGCTGAAGCCTTAAAGCTTAGAGAAGTGGATTACGTGATGGCTGCCCGTGCTTTGGGGAGTAGTTCTTTGACTATACTGCGTAAACATTTACTGCCCAATGTCATGCACATTGTATTAATTACCCTGGTGTTGGATTTTAGTTTTTTGGTGCTTGCTGAAGCGGTACTTTCTTATGTCGGTGTTGGGGTTTCACCAATGACTATCAGCTGGGGCAACATGATCAACGGTGCCCGGTTAGAGTTGGCAAGGGAGCCCCTTGTTTGGTGGCCCATGATCTCAGCGTTCGCTTTTATGTTTACCCTCGTTTTAGCGTCTAACCTTTTTGCTGATGCACTACGAGATGCGTTTGATCCGCATCAAGCAAGAGCTTAGAGTTTCTAGAAGTGTCTGTCCGGTTTTGTTTAAAGTTCGCACTTCTGTCAAAACCGGAAGCGCTCGTTTTTTCAATCGGTCAGATTAAGTAGAAACTAATTCCTGTTTAGGCAAGCTATACCGAGTTTATTGGCCAGTTGTTATATTGCTTTTAAACTCGGCAGGGGCTTTCTTTCCAAGCACAAAAATTAATGGTTTTTCTTCTTGGCATTATTGTCGCCTAATAGCCACTCCACAGTGACTGCCAGTTCATCAGCAATAGTTTGAATAGATTTGGATTCAAAAACGACGCCATGCAATAGTGCTTCAATTTTAAATTTGGGTAATTTAAATAGTTTGGAGCATGCCTGAACTCGCTCAGTCATTAAACTGGGAACGCCAATTGCATCTAATTCACCCATCAAACGCTCAGATAATAATTTGTTAGACATGATAGTCTCCTCTTGATTTACTTTTAGTGTAAAACACGTAAGCTTAAGAATTGATTAAGTTAAAATCTGGAGGAGTTAGCTATTATTAGCTTATAAGTGATTGGTGTTTTGTATTTTGTATAAGCTCATTGAGGTGAGAGTTAAGAATGGATAATGGATTTTCCCCAAAAACAAAAGGTGGCTACCCGAAATGGGCTAATATTTTTATTGGCGTATGGTTTTTTACTTGGCTATCCAGTTATGCCTATGCAGATATTCGCGTGGGAACTGTTAAATTTGATCCGCCCTATGTTCTTTCCCTCGACCAGGGTTTTGAAATTCAATTGATAAAACTCATTTGTCAACGAATGAATCAGCAATGCACTTTGATACAAATGCCTTATTACCAACTGTTTGAGGAGTTACTGAAGGGGTCTATAGACATAGGTATTGACAGTATTCCTTTTTACCTCTCCTCCTCGGGTGGCGATCCCTATATTTATTCTTACCCTTATTTACTTAGTAAGGGACAATTTGTCGTTTTAAGAAGTAGCAAAATTAATGCTATCAAGGATATACCGCAGGGATCCACCGTTGGACTAGTTAAAGAGAGTGGGGAACCTGGTCGCGGATTATTTTATCGCTTTTTCGTTGCCAAATACGGTAACACATTTCAGGTTAAACTTTTTGACGATATAGAATCGCTCATCAGTGATTTGTCTAGCGGAAATGTTACTGCGGTATTTTTGGATAATAACGAAGCGAATTACTGGGAACTTAATGGCGGGGATCAGTTTGATGCGCTTGAAACCCCTATGAAAGTTGCTGATGGAATTGGCATTGTTGCTTTGCCCCAAAACCAAGCGTTAATAAACAGTATTAACCAACAATTAATCAACATAGAAAGTGGAAGTGCTTACATTAATTTGTATAACACCTATTTCCATATGGGGGATTAATCGATCATAAATAACAGTCATTGTGCAAAATGTTATTTATTACAGCGTCATGTGTTTTGTTCCAAAGATGCGACAGCCTGTGAAAACGTGATCTACCATTTTTTGGTGTTTTCATGCTTGCTCTACCTGGTTGTCTTCGGTAGAGTGCAGTCATCATTTTGGGGATAGGTCTTTCTTATGCAACCGCGATTCGTTCATTTACGCGTCCATACAGAGTTTTCGATGGTTGATGGTTTAGTACGCATTAAACCATTGATGAAAACCCTTGTTGAAAAAGGGATGAATGCAGTTGCTGTTACCGATTTTTGTAATCTCTTTGCTGCTGTTAAAGTATTTAAAGCAGCGATTGAACGGGGAGTCAAGCCTATTATTGGTGGCGATTTGCCTTGTCATGATCCGGAAAATCCTGAGCAACTGTCGTCTCTCGTTCTCTTGTGTCAAAATGAAACTGGTTACCGCAATCTAACCCGTTTGGTGTCGAAAGCGTATCAAGAAGGGCAATACCAGGGACAACCACGCGTTCATCACGATTGGATAGCCGCGTATTCCGAAGGGTTGATTGCGTTATCAGGTGGCCGTAAGGGCTCCATCGGTAAAGCCTTGTTGGCAGGTGATGAGCCAGGTGCTTATGATCTGGCCAAATCGTTTGCAGCAGTCTTTCCCAATCGTTTTTATTTGGAAATACAGCGGACCGATCGCACCGATGAGTCAGAGTATAATGAGCGTATTGTTGCTTTGGCCGAGGAGCTGCATTTACCTCTGGTTGCTACAAATGATGTGTGTTTTATCGCAAAAGATGATTTTGAGGCGCACGAGGCGCGTGTTTGTATCCACGAAGGATTGAGTCTTGCTGATCCCAGACGTAATCAACAATATAGTGCAGCACAATATTTACGCTCAGCAGACGAAATGGTTGAGTTGTTTAAAGATTTACCACAGGCGATAGAAAATACCGTCGAAATCAGTAAACGTTGTACCTTAAAACTTGATTTAGGCAACAATTATTTACCTAATTTTCCCATTCCTGACGGCTCAACGGTTGAAGAGTACTTATCCCAATTATCAAAACAGGGTTTGGAGGAACGCCTTGCCCTGATTTTTCGTAATCAACCACCAGACCTCATTCAGAGCGCCCGTTTGCCCTATGACAGGCGGTTGCAAATCGAGCTTGATGTCATCAATGCGATGGGTTTCCCCGGATATTTCTTGATTGTGGCTGACTTTATCCAGTGGGCAAAACAAAATGGCGTACCTGTAGGGCCAGGCAGAGGTTCGGGAGCTGGTTCCTTAGTAGCGTATGCGCTAAAAATTACCGATCTCGATCCCTTGCAGTATGAACTACTCTTTGAGCGTTTTCTAAATCCAGAGCGTGTATCGATGCCGGATTTCGATATTGATTTTTGCATGGAAGGGCGCGATAGGGTTATTGATTATGTTGCTGAGAAATATGGTCGGCAAAGTGTGTCGCAAATCATTACCTTCGGTACAATGGCTGCCAAGGCAGTTGTGCGTGATGTAGGCCGTGTATTGGGGCATCCCTATGGTTTTGTCGATAAACTTGCCAAATTAATTCCCTTTGAAATTGGGATGACGTTAAGCAAGGCTCTCGAGGATGAAGAGGAGTTACGGCGCCGTTATCAGGATGAGGAAGAGGTCAAAGAGTTGTTTGATTTGGCCCTAAAACTGGAGGGTATTACTCGTAACGCCGGTAAACATGCGGGCGGTGTGGTAATCGCACCGTCGAAGCTAACCGACTTTACCGCTATTTATTGTGAACAAAACTCCACTCAGATAGTCAGTCAATTTGACAAAGATGATGTCGAAGCAGCCGGGCTGGTAAAATTCGACTTTTTGGGTTTACGAACCCTGACCATCATTGATTGGGCACTTGCCATCGTTAATAAGCAGAAGCGAGAGCAAGGGGAATCAGCTATTGATATCAGTATGATTCCAACCGATGATGAGAAGACCTTTGATCTTTTGAAAGCCTGTCAAACCACGGCCGTATTCCAGCTGGAATCCCGTGGTATGAAAGAATTAATCCATCGCCTGCAGCCGGACTGTTTTGAAGATATTATTGCGTTGGTCGCACTTTTTCGCCCTGGGCCTTTGCAGTCAGGGATGGTGGATGATTTTATTGATCGAAAACATGGCAGAGCAAAAGTCGAGTACCCTCATCCTGATCTGGAACCTATTTTAAAGCCTACGTATGGTGTCATTCTTTATCAGGAACAGGTGATGCAAATTGCCCAGGTATTAGCCAATTATACCTTGGGTGCTGCAGATTTACTCCGTCGTGCTATGGGCAAGAAAAAACCAGAAGAAATGGCACAACAACGAACCATTTTTACTGAAGGAGCTACAGCGCGTGGCGTTAGCGAGCAAACCGCTACCTATATTTTTGACTTAATGGAAAAATTTGCCGGTTATGGTTTTAACAAATCACATTCAGCCGCCTATGCCTTGGTTGCTTACCAAACTGCCTGGCTGAAAGCACATTATCCCGCAGCCTTTATGGCGGCGGTTATGTCATCTGATATGGATAATACCGATAAGGTAGTGACCTTTATTGATGAGTGTGGACAAATGAAGCTCAATGTTTTACCTCCTGGTATTAATACATCAAGCTATCAATTTACTGTCGCTGATAATCAGACCATTCTGTATGGACTAGGTGCTATCAAAGGGGTCGGGGAAGCTGCAATTAATTGTATTGTTGACGAACGAAAAGCGGCTGGCTCTTATCCAGGATTATTTAGTTTTTGCCAACGGTTGGATTTACGCAAAGTCAACCGCCGTGTTCTGGAAGCCCTGATTAAAGCGGGGGCCATGGATGAGTGGCATGTTGATCGTGCGGTTCTCTATGCATCCCTTGAAAAAGCGTTAAAGGTAGCAGATAAGACCCACCAAAACCAAAACAGCGGTCAGACTGATTTATTCGCTTTATTAGAAGATGTAAGTAATCAGGAAGATTATGTTGCCTGTAAACCCTGGCCTGAAATGCAACGCTTAAATGGCGAAAAAGAAACACTGGGCCTTTATTTATCGGGGCATCCAGCACAGCAATATTGCCAGGAATTTAAAGGATTTATCAGTTTGATCGCACGACTCAATCCGGCAGCAAGCAAAAAGGCTATGCTATGTGGATTGGTCACTGCAATCAGACGAGTGATGACTAAGCGAGGTAAAAAGCTAACAATTATTGGTTTGGAGGATTCTACTGCCAAATTGGACGTTGTTGTTTTTTCCGAAGTGTATGAAGCCTTACAAACGGATGTCCAAACTGGACAGATGATCGTTGTTGAGGGTGAAATCGCTACTGATGATTATAGTGGTGGCGTCAAAATGACAGCGAATCAATTATATACGATAGAGGAAGCCCGTACGCGTTTTGCTAAATGCCTCCTATTATCCATGACCGCTGCCGACGGAGATAGACTTCCAGCCTTGCAATCCATTTTAAAGGCTAACCAGGGAGGTTGTGTGGTACAAATTCGTTATTCCAACACCAATGCCAACGCTACCTTGACTATGGGTACAAAGTGGTGCGTTAAACCGAGTGATGAACTAGTCCTTCTACTAGCTGATTTATTGGGCCCCGATAAAGTGCAAGTAACCTATTAGCAAGCATCGGTTGAACGCGTCCCCCAACAGGGTGGTTATAGGGGACGTACCTAGGCTTAATCAAATTTTTCTTCTTTAAGTAAATGAAGGAATTCGGTGACTGTTTCCTGGTTAGCTTTTTGGTAGATGCCGCGCCGGCTGATAAATCCTCCGGTTAATTCTTTGAGTTTGAGGGTCATCTCCGTCCCTTTGACACAAACCGCTATGCCATTGATTACAATTGCACCATCAATAGTAAAGTTTTTTTGCCGAGCGAGTAACAACATCGGCAAACCGCCTGCCAACAGAACTACTTCTACCCCTTTTGCAATCATCGGTCTAATTTGTTCAGTAAACGCATGAAGCAGTTTTTGATAAACAGACGAATTGGTAAAAGCTTGTTCAAAATCTTGCACTTTTGCCTCGACAGCGCTAACAGCAGTAATTCGTTGTTGCAATCCATAATAGTTAATTTGGTTTTCATGCCAGGGAATGAAAACAGGATTGATGGTGACAAGGCCTATTTTATGTCCCAAGCTGCAAGCATGCAGCATAGTGGACTCACCTAAGCCAATCACAGGAATATCTACGCAGGCTTTTATCTCGTTAATGCCGGGTTCTTGAAAATGACCAATAACAAAAGCATCGTAACCTTGTTTTTCGGCTTGCACAGCATTACGAATAGTTTGCATGGCACAGCGAAACTCGGTAAGTGGATGCAGGTTTTTATCTGCAGGGGTTAAGCCATGTACTTCAAACTGAAACTCTTTGTCCGCATACTGATTCAATTGATCTTGTAGATGCTTTAAATAATTTGCTTGCTCAGTGGGGGCAACAAAGCTTTGATACCAAATCCGTTTACGAGTAGTCAAGATAAGATCCTCCATGAACTGATAGTGTAAGCAAACAGGTTAAGCCTTTACTGGAGAGCATACGTCTCGATTCCACCAACCGCCACCTAGTGCCTGAAATAAAGCAGCAGTATCTATAAAACGATTCGCCTGATTTTGTGCAAGCGTAATCAGAGCCTGTTGGTAATTTTGTTGGGCATTTAATACAAATAGATGATCAACTGCTCCAGCTTCCCATTGTTGCTGAGCGATGGCAAGGCTCTTTCGAGCCGCTTGGGTTGCATTGGCTGCTGTCTTTAGACTGATTGCATCAAATTGAATTGCCTTGAGGGTATCGGCAACGTCCTGAAAAGAGGCAAGCACGACACTGCGGTATTGCTCCACAGCTTGTTGATAAGCGGCAATTGCTGCGCGTTTTTTATGTAACAAAGCGCCCGCATCAAAGACCGGCTGGGTCAAATTGAGGCCGATATCCCAAAATTTGGTTAATGAGCTAAATAAGGTTCCCAATTCAATCGCAGAGCTACCAGCATCAGCGGTTATCAAAATATTAGGCAGTTGATTGGCAATGGCAACACCAATTTGTGCACTGGCAGCGTGTATTTGCGCTTCAGCGGCGCGGATATCAGGGCGTTGTTCAATCAGACGTGCCGGTATTCCAAGGGGAAGTTTTTCTGGGAGAGTCAGTGAGCTTAGCTCAAATTTCTGCGCAAATTCTTCGCTGGGAAAATGACCACAGAGAACAGAAAGTAAATGACGTTGCTGGGCAAGTTGTTTTTGCAATGGGGGTAAAACGGTTTGTGCCTGTGCAAGTGCTGCTTGTTGTGCCGCAACTGCAACGGCACCAATTTGGCCTACGCTTTGTTGCTTTAGCATCATGTCCAGTTGTTTTTGTGCAATAGCAATACTTCGTTGGGTTGCTTTGATTTGTTCCCTGATAGACGCTTCTTGGATAACTGCCATCACCACATTGGAAGTCAGAGTCAGGTAAATAGCTTCCTGCTGAAAAAGAGCCGTCTCAGCCTGTGCTTGCAAGGATTCAACTTGCCGCATATTGGCACCAAAGACGTCAGGAACATAAGACACTGTAAGTTGAGGGGTTGTTAAACTGTAAACATAGGCATTTGATGCAACGATACTGGATAGGGTGTGTGCAGTTAGATGACGAGTTGGATTTAAATTGGCAGAAACGTAGGGCAATAAAGTAGCACGTTGAGCCATTGCATTTTCTTGGGCTACACGCAACGCAGCTGCTGCAGCTTTTAGATCGGGATTAGTCTGCAAGGCGGATGCTATCAAATCGTTGAGCGGCTGAGAGTGAAATAGTTTCCACCACTGTGCTGGTATGTCCAAGTTATTAACCAGGTATTGCTTATTTCCTCCTGTAGTTTTTACAGAAATGGTGGAAGCCGGTAATGGTTGAGCGGTGTACTGTTTTATTTTTGGTGGGGGTGGGCGATGAAAATCAGGGCCCATAACACAACTATTTAACATACTGGTTGCTATAAGTGCCGAGAGGAGATGATAGCCTGCATGGCGATACTTTAGTCCCCACGTATTTCTCATGGTTCTTTCCTGTTTGTACGGATTTCTTTTTTAATCTTCCCTGCTATCATGCGCTCTTCAATAAAATAATACAGCGCGGGTAAAAGAAGGAGTGTGAGTGCTGTCGCGGATACCAAGCCACCAACAATCACTGTTGCTAAAGGACGTTGGACATCAGAGCCCAAGCCATGGGTTGTGGCAGCGGGGATCATTCCAATTGCCGCAACGGTGGCGGTCATTAAAACAGGTCGTAATCGCTCCTTGGCACCGTGAATAACTGCTTCTTTCAAGCTGCCCTTATGTTCTTTTTGCCAGCGATTGAGATTGGAAATCATAATGATGGCATTGAGTACAGCGACTCCAAACAGGGCTATGAAGCCGACGGCACTGGATACGTTCAAAGTCATTCCGCGTAGAATGAGGGCAACTAAACCACCAAACATTGCCAGAGGTACTGCGAGAAGGATTAGACCGGGTTGGCGTAAATTACCAAATTGAGAAAATAATAAAACCAACATTAACCCCATCAGCATAGGAATAATGACAGCAAGCCTTGCTTGCGCTCGCTGTTGGTTTTCTAATTGCCCACCCCAAGTAATTTCATAGTCAGTATGATCATAGTGAATGTTACGAGCAAGCAGCTTTTTTGCTTCGTTGGTAAAGGATACCAAGTCACGCCCCCGCAGGTTTAAACGTACGGTTAGTTGGCGTCGACCCATTTCGCGCGTGATAGTCGTTTGACCTTCTACAAATCTGATTTTAGCGAGCTGTCCTAATGCAACTTGCGCTCCATTAGCTGTGCTCAGCAACATATTGCCAATTGCTTGCGGATTATTGCGGGCGGTTTCATTGAATCTTACTGCGACATCATAACTGCGATCTTCAATGTAAATTCGGGTAACTGGACTGCCGCCAATACCGGTTTGAATAAGTGCCATGATATCAGCGATGTCGATTCCTAAACGGGCAATCGCAGCTCTATCAACATCAATGCGAAGCTCTGTCATCGGCGGCTCTTGATCAATAATGACATCTTGGGCGCCAGGAACAGTTTTTAATAGCTGCACAATCGATGTAGCAAGATGTCGGACGCCACGAAAATTATTACCGTATACTTTAACAACCAAGTCACTATGAGCACCCGCTACTTTATCTAATACACCGTCAATCATTGGTTGTGAAAAGGCAACCTGAATTCCGGCTAATTGTGCATACCTGCTTTGGAGATGTTTGATCAACTCTTGTTTGCTCCATCCGGATTTCCAGGTATTGTAAGGATGCAGGGTAATGGCGCATTCGATATGTGAAGGTGTAAAAGGATCGGTACCTTCATCGTTACGTCCGACTTGAGTAACAATATGATCAACTTCTTTGAATTCCATGGTAGCTGCCCGTAATTCGGCAGCCATCTGTGCTGCTTTATCCAGCGAAATACCGGGAGGAAGAGTGACCTGTAACCAGATAGAACCCTCATCAAGATAAGGCAGAAAATCTCTTCCAATAGACATTCCCAGAAGGGTAACCACCAGGAAAGTAGAGAGAAATAACCCCACAACTAGTTTATTCTTACCAATCAAGCGCGCTAATAATGATTCATAGCGCGGCATTATCCATAAGAGAAAGCGATTTTTATAGATGTGAATAGGATTGTGATAAGACCAATAAGCAAGGCCGGGAATTAGTGTTAAGGCGACTAATAAGGCACCAATCAAGGCAAAGCCCACTGCAAAGGCCATGGGTGAAAATAATTTATATTCAATTTGCTGGAAGGCAAAGAGAACGGAATAAGCAGTGATGATAACGAGAATACCAAAGAAAATGGGTTGGGTGACTTGCAAGGTTGATTGCAGAATATCGTCTTCAGTTAATATTGCCTTTTCATCTTCTTCACGGCGGCGCAAAATATTTTCCATTACGACGATCCCACCATCAACAATGATCCCGAAGTCGATTGCCCCCAGTGATAACAGGTTGGCAGGAATGTCGAAATTATACATACAGATAAAAGCGATTAATAAAGAGAGTGGGATGGTTAGAGCTACAATCGCAGCTGCTCTTACACTCCCTAGAAAAAACAGTAGAACAAGGGCAACCATTGTCATGCCGTCAAATAAGGTTTTACCAACCGTATGAACAGTCGCATGGACCAGATCGCTGCGATCAATATAGGGAACAATTTTCACTCCCTTGGGCAAGATGTGTTTATTGAGGGCATCGACGGTCTTATGTACACCGTCCATAACTTGTGAAGGGTTTTCTTTTTTAAGCATTTGGGTTATCCCTTCGATAACATCACCTTGCTCATCTTTGCCAACAATGCCGTGACGCTCCTTACTACCTAGCTTCACTTCACCAATATCTTTAATGAACACTGGAATATTGTTGTATTGAGTTATTTGAATATTCGCAAAATCGTTGAGGTTGTGAATTAAACCCACACCACGGACAACAATACCTTGCTCCCCTCGTTTCATAATACTGCCACCAGCACTGGCATTGTTTGCATTAATCGCCTGGGTAATTTGTCCCAGCGAAAGTTTATATTTGGCCAATTTTATCGGATCAAACTCCAGTAGAAACTGAGTGGTCAGGCCCCCAAAATTAGCCACCTCAACAACACCCGGCACTTGTTTAAGCTTGGGAATGACTTTCCAGAACTGTAATTCGGATAATTCAGCCAAGGTATGTGTCTGTGACTGCAGGGTATAGCGATAGATTTCACCAATAGGAGAGGTTAAGGCATCTAAACCTGGTTGGGCACCATAAGGCAGCGCGACATCGTTAATTCGTTCGAGTAGACGCTGCCGGGACCAATAATTGGGTGCACCATCGCGAAAGATGACCGTAATCAAGGATAAACCGAAGGTGCTGCGCGAACGCATGACACTCATACCGGGCGTACCTATAATCTCTCGTTCCAGTGGAATAGTTATTTGTTGCTCAACTTCTTCTGCTGCAAGTCCATTCACCTGAGTAATCACCTGTGAGGTAGTGGGGGCTATATCAGGGTAGGCCTCCAAAGGGATTTGCTTCCAGCAATAAAAACCATAGAAAGCGACAAAGATAAAAACAAGAACAACAATTCCGCGGCGTTTAAAGCACTGAGTGACTAAATTTTCAATCATTCAATATGATTCCCCCAGTTACTACCACTCGCTCATTAACATGCAAACCCGAAACAATCTCGATGTGTTCGTCAAGCTGGGCACCGGTTTTGACGATTCTTGTCTCAAATTGCCACGGCGCGGTTTCAATAAAAACAATACTGTCAAATCCTCGTTGAATAACTGCTGTCAGCGGTAAGACGATACTTTCATGGGGATTACCGTAGAAGATTGCTTTGGCAAACATATTGGGCTTTAGTCGTCCGTCTTGATTGTCGTGAATCATTTGAATATTGACCGTACGCGTATTGGGGTTCACGACGGCGCCAATGTGATGAACGACGCATTGTATAGGTTGGCGATAAGCATCCAATACTATTTTGACTTTTTGACCAGGATAAATGTTACTGATATCTTTTTCCTGAGCATTCGCGGTAATGTATACCTTCGATAAATCAGCTACGGTCATGATTGGCTGGGTTGTATCATTCCAATAGCCTCCTATCGCAGCATTTAATTCGATAACATGCCCGGAAAGCGGAGAGCGAACAACCAGGACATGCTTGTCGTCATTGCCAGTATTTTCTACACGTAATTCAATTAATCGGGCTTTGGCCCGTGCAAGTTCACTGACTGCTTGCTCATAATTATTCTGCGCCTCTTCTGTATCATGGCGAGCGGCGATATTGGAGACAGTCAGTTTTTCCTGGCGTTTGAGATTCTGTGTTGCAAATACCCATGCAGCCTTCGCTTTATCGACATCACTCAATGCTTGAGCCAGCTCAGCGGAATCAATGGTAAACAAGATTTCACCTGTTTTGACTGAATCACCAAGGCGTTTATTAAGAGTACTGATTCGTCCTAAAAGGGGGGGTAGCACCTTAACCAATGTGGCTGGATCGGCCTCAACCATCGCTGGAATAGTAAAAGGATCTTCTATGGTTTGTTTGGTAGTCGTTTGAATAGTAATTAATTTTCGTAGTGGTGATTTTTCAGGAATAATCAGGCGGCGTCCCTGGTGCACTAAAGGAATAACGACCTCAGGCGGCTTGGAGAAGTGTTTTGCACAACTCACAATCAGCCAGGGAATAAGTATCATAATAGCGAAACCTGCCAAGATCCAAAAAATGCGTTTGGAGACAAGTAATTTCCAATTCAAAGCAATTATCCTTTTACTTTGATACTGGATTAAGAATCCAGCACGTTTTGATTACAGACAATATTAAAACTTATTCATTTATAAATGATTTTTATCAATACATTACTCGTTTCTTTTGAGGTGAGCAAACTAATTTCTTAAAGAAATTCTATTTATGAATATAATTTTCATTTGCAGAGAGATAATAGCGTGATGAGATTTATTAAAAATGATACGCATCGCTTTTTTTATAGCAAGATCGATTTTTGAAAACACAGTATTAATGGATTAGTTTTATCCCCTCTTTTTTTGCTGACGGGCATAGGCTAACATGGGAGATAAGTTACTAAAGGATTGTTATAATGATTGTTTTTTACCGATATCTCGTAATTTGTGTATTAGCGCTATCGATATTGCCTAATACCTATGCAGGGATGAGTAAAGATAATTTTTATCGCAGTTTTTGGCTTCCTACTTATCATGGGGAGCGTTTGAATTATTGCATGCTCGGTGGCAAGATTTGTGGTATCCAGGTAGCCACTCGTTATTGCCGGATAATGGGTTATGCCTATGCGAATCAACAAATTATTGATTACAACGTCGGTTTGACCAATTACATGTCTACTTCTCCAGCGTGTAGGGCACAGTGTAAGGGTTGGCGTTGCAATGGTTTTAAAACGATTCGCTGCGTTGCTAATATGAGCCACAAACCACCAAAATCCTACCACTATCGTTTAAGACGCTTTGTCTACCCCCGTTATAATAATTACCGTGTTGATTGGTGTTATGACGGACGAAAGGGGTGTGGAGAGCGAGCGGCTTATTCATTTTGTCGCCGCTTGGGTTATTTAGCCGCGCGTCGATATGCCAAGCAAGATAAAGTAGCTGCCACGAAGGCTATTGGTAATCAAAAACTATGTTTTGGTAATGCATGTAATGGATTTGCTTACATCAATTGCTATCGATAGGAAAAACAAGGAAAGACACCGTGTTAATTATTTATGACACTAATAAAAAATATAGTCATTTATTTGACAGTGTGTTGGTTATTAACCAATACTCAACATTAGATAACCAGGATACAGGGATACGGTTATGAGCAACAATGAAGCAATTTATATCATTGATGACAACGAAGAACGTTGTCACAAGCTCAGTACGATCTTGAGTTTTGTGGGTGAAACCTGTTTTCATGCCAATTATAGTAATTGGCAATCCCAATCTTACAAGGATGCTCAGGCAATCGTAGCCGGTGTACGTTCCTCTTACAACGATACCATTGAATTTTTGGATGAACTGGGTACTAATGCCCCCAAATTACCCGTTATACTGGTTGATTCTCCTATACCCGAGAGTCGTTACTATACTAAAAACGTCTTGGCAAACCTTTGTTTCCCATTTAGTTATGCACAGATGCTGGAAGCTTTGCATAAATGTCAAATTGCTCAGGAAATTGCTTTGGCCCAATCCAGTCATGAAAAGCGAACTTCTTTATTTCGTAGTCTCGTAGGTAATAGTGATTCAATCAGGCAAGTACGCCGGCTGATTGAGCAGGTTGCGAATACTGAGGCAAGCGTATTATTACTAGGGGAGTCTGGTACAGGTAAAGAGGTTGTAGCACGAAATATACATGCTCTATCGTCACGCCACAGCAAACCGTTTATTCCTATTAATTGTGGTGCCATTCCAGCTGAGTTATTGGAAAGTGAATTGTTTGGCCATGAAAAAGGTGCGTTTACTGGGGCAATTACCTCCAGACAAGGGCGTTTTGAATTGGCAAATGGTGGCACATTATTTCTTGATGAAATTGGCGATATGCCTTTGGCCATGCAGGTTAAGCTATTACGGGTCTTGCAAGAGAGATGCTTTGAGCGCGTAGGCTCTAATAGGAGTGTCGAGGTCAATGTCAGAATTATCGCTGCAACGCACAGAAATCTTGAGCAGGCTATTGAAGAAGGGAAGTTTCGCGAAGATCTTTTTTATCGTTTAAATGTATTTCCTATTGATATGCCTCCGTTACGGGCCAGGCGTGAAGATTTACCCTTGTTAGTGAATGAGTTAATTGCCAGGATTGAAGGTGAAAATAGGCCGAGTGTACGTATTATGCCTGGGGCTTTGGAGGCTTTAAGCCGTTATCAGTGGCCTGGTAATGTGCGTGAACTTGCTAATCTTGTTGAACGGTTGTCTATTTTATTCCCTAACGGGATCGTTGATATTGATGATTTGCCAAGGCGATTCAAGACGGATAATAATTTTCCTACAACGAATACTGCAGTCAGCGGCAATGAGCGCGAGAGCCTGCTTGAAATGGTTAGTCAGGAGCAAGCTTTTTCGGGAGATGGTATTGATCTTAAAGAGCATTTGGTAAAAACGGAGCTAGCGCTTATTAGTCAGGCTTTGGATGAGTCCGATTGGGTAGTAGCTCATGCTGCAAGCTATTTAAATATGCGTCGTACTACGTTGGTAGAAAAGATGCGTAAGTATGGTTTAACACGCCCGGAGCGCGCCTGACCTTTCTCACCCCCCAGTTTCTTCCTGGAGGACCAGGGGGGAAAGAATTCTATCTGTGTATAAATAGAGGGGACGCTTTTTTAAGCTTGTCCGCTATCGGCGTTTTCGTCTTTTCCCACGTTTTCTTCAGCAGCAGGCTTCGGTTTTTTTGCTTTGGCAGGGGATTCTTCTGCTGGTCCAGGTTCTGGTTGCGGAGCTGGAGGTTGTTGCGGAGCTTGAGCTTGAGGAGGAGCCGCCGGTGTAGGTTTAGGCGGGGTTTTAGGCTGGGCTGCGGCTGCAGCCTGTTCTTCTGCTTCGCGTTTTTTCTTATATTCGTCAATAATTTCACCGACGCTGGTTTTAACATCCTTGAAAAGCTTACCCGCAAAGGAGCTCAATTCTTTAAAATCCGGTAGCTTTGATTTGAAATCACCCATGATTTACTCCGTGCTGACAGTTTAATTTCTTTATTCGTTAAGTATATACAACTATATGGGAAAAAAACCTGAATGGGAATCTAATGACGGAATTTAGCAAAAAATTCCCTGCGTGCGTGGAGAGGACAAGGAATAAGCAGGGATAGTACAACAACAATTTGCCTTTCTCATTTACAGGAGAAGAAAGCCTGTTGTAGAGGAAATGATATATAAAATTAATTGCCAGGCTACGATTGAGAACCGACCTCGTCGAGAGGGACGAAAAGGGGTTGCTGATTTAATTTTTAATATAGCGTTGTTGCCCCGCGCCTGATTGACTCCAGTCATTATTGTCTGAAAAGGTTGTATCAACAACGAATCGACTTGCCCAATCATCTCGGACAACACGCTTTTGATTCAGTAGTTTTTGAAAAAAATAATTGGAGGATTGTTCTTTCATTGTTGCATTAATGGGCCCTAACTGGGGTTGATATTTTTTCCTAAATTCTGCAAGGCGACTTTCTAAAAAATTAACAGTCTCTACTTTCTTGGCCGGAGGCAACCAATCATCGGGAACTTTAGAAACTAGCAGCATTAGGTCATTTCTTTCGATATGGAATAATTTAATAAGTGCCCGCTTTCTATGTTCGGGAGTAAGGTTATCAAATAAATGTTTATATCGCTGATTATAATGAGTGACGTTATCAACTAGAAAAACTTTAAGATAAGTATGGTTGAGGGAGTCATCATCACATAAGGTTGAAATCCCTTGGGGAAATTCTTTATCTTGCTGTTTTAATTGAAAAAAATGCAAATAAAATTTTAATTTTTCAGAAGATAAAACCTGAGTTCCACCATCATGCTTCGTGAGCCGGACTTTGTCTCCTGTCTGTTTTTTACCGATGTTATCGAAAACCCATCCACTCAGATCAATATCTGACAGGATTGCTGCGGCTAATTCAAGTTCTGCTAGGCCGTCTAGATCAGAGGGTAAGCTCGGAGTTTCAGGAGAATTATCGTTGAAACGAAGACCTTGCCAATTCTTAATCATTTTACTGATAAGAACAGCATCGTTTGCTGATGATCCCAAATAAGTTTTGGGAGTAGAAATCCCCATTAACCTATAAAAGCCCAGGGCAAGAAATTCATCAACCACTTTTTCTTTTGTTAAAGGCAAGGTCACTTGAGGCCCATTAAGCCAATATACCTGTTCTACATTTTTGAATCTGGATTTAATAAAAAAGAATCTCACAACAACTCCATTTGTAACTCAGTAGCCGCAGTGCTGTATCCGCGGCTACTATTTTCTTTTTTAAGCCCATCGATGCAGCAATTTCATCGCAGGTTGCATCAGTTTGTCAAGGAGAGAGCGTTTGCCGTGAATTGCAATCTTAAATGCATTGTAGTTTTCCATTTTTTCAGTGATGTAATCATCACTGGTTTTCAAACTATCCACCAGTCTTAAATCATAGGCATCTTTGGCTATCCAATGTTCACCAGTCGCTACCTTTTCGATATCCAATTGCTGACGATGGCCAAGCACATAATCTCTAAAAGCGCGATGAATTTTTTCCAATTCTTCCTGGAATTTTTCACGCCCTTTTTCCGTATTTTCAGCAAAAAGAGTGAGTGTGCGTTTGTATTCACCGGCGGTTAATAATTCGAAATCGATATTATTTTTCTTCAACCAACGGTGAAAGTTAGGTAATTGAGCAACAACACCAATGGAGCCCACAATAGCAAAAGGAGCAGCAATAATCCGGTTGGCAACGCAAGCCATTAAATAACCGCCGCTAGCAGCAATTTTATCAATGCAAACGGTCAATGGTATTTTTTTATCGCGTATACGTTGTAATTGGGAAGCGGCTAATCCATAGCCATTCACTGCACCGCCAGGGCTTTCAAGACGAACAACAATCTCATCTTTCTCTTGAGCTATTGCAAGAACAGCAGTGATAACATCGCGAAACTCATTCACTTGCGACGCTTTTATATCACCCTGGAAATCAATCACATACAGCGATGATTTTGCTTCTTTATTTTTATTCTTCTTTTTCTTCTCAGGTTTTTTATTTTTTATTTCATGCGCCATTCGCTGTTGAATTTCATCATACTGCTTATTGAGCGAGGTGATTTCCAGTTTATGTTTCGATTTGGAACCACGGCTTAGTGCTAAAATACCAGCCAGCGTCAGTAGTATTGCGATGACCAATGTGAGGCTTTTTAAAACAAATAAACCGTATTGCATCAGGAAATCCATCATATACCTTAATTAAATTTTATAAAGCAATGATTATCACCATGACCGCTCTGTAGTGCAAGTCTTGTCGACTTCTTTTGAAACTCTACTGCATTGGCGCATCGCTTCGTCGAACCGGTGCTCGAATCCTCATGTACTGACGTGTACACTGCGGTTCTGCGCGCCGTCTCTCCTCGCGCTGCTCTCACTGCAGCGAGTTTCGCAAGACGTCTACTCTTGATTTGCTCTTGCCAGAATAAGCAAATATAGATAGGCTGCCCTTTTTAATTAATGAAATCCTGCATGCTCGACGTTCAATCCCTCACTTTTGACTATCAGGATAAGCCTTTGTTACAGAAGGTCCAATTTTCTGTAGCTGCAGGACAATTACTGCATTTGCGGGGCAATAATGGTGCAGGCAAAACAACATTGCTCAAATTATTGACAGGGTTGCTTCAGCCCCATGAGGGGGAAATTCGTTACGATGGACAAGCGATCATGGCGGATCTTGCGGCTTACCAACAAAAGCTTTGTTATGTTGGGCATAAAGGAGGGATTAATCCTTTACTTACCATCAAAGAAAATTGTTTTTTTGATATGCACTGGGGTAGACGCACCCTCAGTTTTGACCATCTATTAGCAGGCTTTGGTTTACAAGGGTTTGGTGATGAACTGGTTTATCATCTCTCGGCGGGGCAAAGAAGGCGGGTTGGATTATTACGCATAGCAATGACTGATGCGAAATTATGGTTGCTGGATGAGCCTTTGGTCGCTTTAGATAAAGAAGCCATTTCTACCTTGATAACTTGCCTTGAAAGCCATCTTGCCCAGGGTGGGCAGGTTATTTTGACTTCACACCAGAATTTGCCATTAAACCGGACGAGTTATCAGGAGTATTCTCTGTGATGATGAGTCTGTTAACCCTCTTTCGCCGCCAATTCCGCCGAGAAATGCTCATTCATCTTCGCCAACCACGACTTTTGTTTCAGGCGGCCTTATTCTTTTTAATGGTGGCTGTTTTTTTTCCATTAACCATGCCACCCGACATCATTCTCTTACGTACCGTCGCACCAGGATTAGTATGGATAGCAATGTTACTGGCTATGTTGTTAGCTTCAGTGGGGCTTTTTCAACAGGATTATGAAGACGGTGTTGTGGAACAATGGTTGATTTCTGGTTACCCCCTAAGCGTGATTGTGGGAGCAAAAATTTTAGTGCATTGGTTACTCAACCTGATACCCATGCTGATTTTTTGTCCCTTGTTAGCTTTATTGTTTAATTTGACTGCCTATGAAACAACCATTTTACTTTGTAGTTTGATTGTCGGTACACCGGCCATTCTTTTTCTATGTGCTCTGGCTGCTGCATTTAGTGCGGGCATGCAGCAAAAAGGAGTGTTGATGGCATTGATCTTATTGCCTCTTACTATCCCGGTAATGGTTTTTGGCAGTGGTAGTTTAACCGCGGTGATGCAAGGATTGCCTGTACTGGGCTATTTAGCACTCTTGCTGGCTTTATCCATTCTTGCGGTTGGTTTTTTACCTTTTGCGATTGCAGCGGTGATTCGTATTAGCCTTGCTGAGTAATGCATGGTAAAATTTTTGTTTTTTTCTGATTCAATTATTCCCTATGTGGAAATTTTTATACCAACTGGCATCGCCAAAGGCATTTTATGAGCTGACACGATCATGGCTACCTTGTCTGGGTGCTGGTGCTTTGCTTTTTCTTTTACTTGGTATGATCTGGGGTTTGGTTTTTGCACCACCGGATTATCAGCAAGGTGATGCTTTCCGTATTATCTATGTGCATGTTCCGACAGCTTTTTTATCGATGGCAATTTATGGCTGGATGGGATTTTTGGCAGTGCTTTTGCTGGTCTGGCGCATTAAAATGGCTGGTTTAATGTTAGGGATTGCTGCCCAAACAGGGGCCATTATGGCTTTTCTGGCGCTAGTGACGGGCAGTATCTGGGGTAAGCCCATGTGGGGAACATGGTGGATTTGGGATGCGCGGTTGACCTCCGAACTTATTTTATTGCTTTTATATTTGGCGATTTTAGCGACTGGAACGGCTTTTCAGAATAAAGAGCAGGGCGATAAAATCGTCGCTATTTTGACGTTGGTGGGTTTAGTAGATTTGCCCATTATTCATTATTCTGTTTATTGGTGGAATACCTTGCATCAAGGCGCAACTTTATCTGTTTTTGCCAAACCAAAAATCGCGATTACTATGCTTTATCCTTTATTATTGACGCTGGCTGGTTTTTCTTTTTATTGCCTGTGGGTTATGTTACATAAGGCTCGAAATGAGGTGGTTCTGCGTGAACGCCGGCAGCAGTGGGTAAAGAACCTGGTGGAGAGAGAAGAATTATGACACAGTTTATGCACTGGCTTGCCATGGGAGGCTATTCTTCCTACATATGGTCTGCGTATGGTCTGGTAGTCGTCGTTTTGGCAATGAATACTGTTGGCCTAAGACTACAACGCGCCCGTGCCCGCAAATTATTACAACAATGGTTTAAGAGACAGTCTTCATGAATGCTGTACGTAAGCGTAAAATGTTACTGCTTTTATTTATCATTTCTATTCTCGCGCTGGTGACGGGTTTAGTGCTTTATGCATTGCGCCAGAACATCAGTTTATTTTATACCCCAACTCAGATTGTTAATGGAGAGGCTTCCAGTAAACATACAATTCGTTTAGGTGGTATGGTGGTAAAAGGCAGTATTGTACGGGCAAGCAAGGGGTTGGCGGTTCAATTTAAGCTCACTGATTTCAAGCAAACAGTGACTGTCAATTATGAAGGTATTTTACCCGATCTATTCCGTGAAGAGCAGGGAATTGTCGCGCTTGGTGAGCTCAGCACAGATGGGCAATTCAAAGCGCAGGAAGTATTAGCGAAACACGATGCCAATTATATGCCTCCGGAGGTTAAAGATGCCTTGGCTAAAGCGGCTCAACAAGGAGAAAAGAAAAGCGCATGATTGCTGAAATTGGTTTATTTTCTCTAATATTGGCGTTGCTATTTGCTTTTTTGCTGGCGATTATTCCTGCCTGGGGGCTTGTGCGAAACAAAACAGACTGGGTTGCTGCCGCACCGCTTTATGCATCTGGGCAATTTGTTTTTATAGCCTTTGCCTATTGCTGTCTTACGGCTTGTTTTCTGAGTGATGATTTTTCTGTGACTTATGTACTCACTAACTCCAGTATTTCACTCCCCTGGTTTTATAAATTATGCGCGGTCTGGGGCGGACATGAAGGGTCGATGCTACTGTGGGTTGCCATATTAAGTGTATGGATGCTGGCAGTTAGTTTTTTTAGTTCCGCTTTGGATTCGGCAATGCGTGCACGGGTTTTAGTAGTGCTAGGCTGGCTTAGTATTGGATTCATTCTTTTCCTGCTTTCAACCTCTAATCCCTTCACACGGCAATTTCAATTATTAGAGACAGAAGGGCGTGATCTGAATCCTTTGTTGCAAGATCCAGGATTTTTATTTCATCCACCAATGCTCTATATGGGATATGTCGGTTTTTCGGTTGCGTTTGCTTTTGCGATTGCTGCACTTTGGGTGGGGCGTGTTGAGGCGTCTTGGGCAAAATGGACCAGACCATGGACTTTAGCTGCCTGGTGCTGTCTCACTGCTGGAATCACTCTGGGTAGTTGGTGGGCTTATCGTGAATTAGGTTGGGGCGGTTGGTGGTTTTGGGATCCCGTTGAAAATGCCTCTTTTATGCCTTGGCTCGTTGGTACCGCTTTATTACATTCACTCGCAGTCAGTGAACAACGACAGCAATTTAAGGCTTGGACTTTATTACTGGCTATTACTGCTTTTTCACTTAGCCTGGTAGGCACTTTTTTAGTTCGCTCAGGCGTATTAACGTCGGTCCATGCGTTTGCTGTTGATCCTCAGAGAGGTCTTTATATTCTATGCTTCTTATTAGTCGTGATTGGTGGCTCGTTAACCTTATTTGCATTGCGGGCACAGACTTTACAGCGCCGTGATAATCCTTCACCGCTTTCGCGTGAGAGTGCATTACTGCTGAATAATGTCTTTCTGGCAGTTATGATGCTGACTGTATTAATGGGGACTGTGTATCCGTTACTCATTGACGGGCTTGGTTTGGGTAAGCTGTCCGTTGGGGCGCCTTATTTTAATTCAGTGTTTGTTCCATTGATGATTCCCTTAGTGATCCTCATGGGAATTGGCGTTCATTTAAACTGGCAGCGAGACAGTTGGCAAAAACTAGGGACTAAATTGCGACTTGTATTTTTTGCCAGTCTTCTGTTACCTCTGGGTTTACAGTTTGCTTTAACCGGACGTATTGATGGTTATGCACTCTTAGGGTTAATACTTGCTTTCTGGGTGATATTGAGCACAGTAAAACTGATTCATATTCGTAGCAAGCAGCGAGGGTTAAGAAATCTTGGTCAGGCTTTTTGGGGAATGGTTCTTGCTCATTGCGGTGTTGCCGCAACAGTAATTGGTATTGCGGTATCGAATTCTTATGGCATTCAAGATGATGTAAAAATGGCACCCGGTGAGTCTGTATCACTGGCAGGTTATACAATTAAGTTTTTGCGGGAAATTCCTTTAGAAGGTGCAAATTATCACGGCACACAGGCGCACTTTGCGATTAGGCACAAGGATAAAGGCACGGTTATCTATCCTGAAAAACGTATTTACAATGTTGGGCAAATGGCAATGACTGAGGCAGCTATTGACGTGAATCCCTTTCGTGATATTTATGTTGCTTTGGGTGAGCCTCTTGATGATAAAGCCTGGTCGGTACGTTTGTATTACAAGCCTTTTGTGCGCTGGATCTGGGGGGGCGGTTTTATGATTTTAGCAGGGGGATTACTTGCCCTGGCGGATCGTCGTTATTACCAGAAACGCCAGAAGCTCGCTAATCAGATACAAGAGGTTGCAGTATGAAAGCACTGTATTGGCGGTTAATTCCCTTAGCAGTTTTTAGTCTGCTGGTCGTTTTTCTCTGGCGTGGTTTAAGTTTGGAACCACAGACTCTTCCTTCTGTACAGATAGGGAAAATGTTACCTGAATTTCAATTATCAACCTTGGGTAAAGAGCAAGTATTCACCCCACAATCGATGCACGGACGCATAGCTTTATTAAATGTGTGGGCGAGTTGGTGTGCTGCTTGTACGGATGAACAGGTATTTTTGTTACGGCTTGCTCGTGAAGGGGTGCCAATTTATGGCTTGAATTACAAGGATAGCAGCGAAAATGCTAAACGATGGCTTGCAGAATGGGGCAATCCTTATCAGGTGATTGGCGAAGACAAAACAGGGAAAGTAGCTATGGATCTGGGTGTTTATGGGGCTCCTGAGACTTTCCTTATTGATAAGAAGGGTATTATTCGTTACCGCCATGTTGGTATTCTGGACGAAAAAACCTGGCAAGCTGATTTCTTGCCGCTTATGAAAACGTTGCAGGGTGAAGCATGATGAGATTGACAGCTTGTTTAAGCCTGCTCCTGGTTTCCTTGTTTTTCTCTACTGGGTATGCGAATACCCTTTATCCTTTGGAAACACCGAAACAGGAAGCGCAATTTTTACATTTATTAAAAGAGCTGCGTTGTTTGGTTTGTCAAAATCAGGATTTGGCTGACTCCCATGCAAGTCTCGCCAAAGATTTGCGTAGGCAAGTGTATGAGTTGGTTAAAGAGGGAAAAAGTGACAGCGAAATTATTAGTTATTTAACTGCCCGCTATGGTGATTTTATTTTATTTAAACCACCAGTTAAGCTCTTGACGGTATTATTATGGTTTGGTCCTGCATTGTTTCTTTTGCTGGGATTATTAATTTTTTGGCGTACTTGTTTGAAGCGAACGACAAATGAATGAATGGTGGCTTCCGCTGTGTTTTATCACCCTGGTTCTGCTGGCATTGCCAGTGGCCTTATACCCATTGCGTAAAACGAAGTGGTTTGCTGCTGTTTTGGCGCCAATAGTAATTATTGGGGTAGCTGCTGCCTACTGGCGATGGGGTGCGTGGTCTACCTGGCAACATTATAGGCAGGAAACAGAAAGGCAGCGCCGAGTAGAAGCGGTTCTTCAGACTATCAAAAGCCCGACGGAGTTAGTTGATCGATTAAAGGCGCGTTTACAAGCCAATCCTGACAGTGCACGCGGATGGTACTTATTGGGTAGGCTTTATGTCAGCCAAGGACAATGGCAAATAGCGTCTGAAGCATTTGCCAAGGCCCATCAACTCGCTCCCAACGATACAGCCACCACCGTCAATTATGGACAAAGCCTTTGGCAGTTAAATCAACAGCGTTTTGATGAGCCGATTAGAGCTTTATTTACTAATTTGCTGCGGCAAGATCCTGACCAACCCGATGCCTTAGCCATGTTAGCGATGGACTCATTCATGAATCATCATTATCAGCAAGCCATTAACTATTGGCAGCATTTATTGAAATTGGCTCCTGAGCAATCAGAAGAAGCGCAAATGATTCGCAAAGCCATTGCCAAAGCCCAGCAACAGCTTCAAGAATGATTGAAGACTTTTCTTTATAGTCGTTTTTCGTCTACACTCAAATTCAGGTTCAATGTATTGCCAATGATTTCAAGGAGAGAAAATGAACAGTCGAGTTTATCAAATTGTTGAACTGGTCGGCACATCGGAAGAGGGTATTGAAGAAGCAATCAATAATGCTGTGGCTCAAGCAGCAAAAATGCATGGTAAACTGGATTGGTATGAAGTCGTGGAAACACGTGGCTTTATTGAAGGAAGTAAAGCCAAATATTACCAGGTTCATTTGAAAATAGGTTGCCACGCACACTGATTTGGTAGAAAAGCTATTCCTAAACAAGTGTAGCCTTGATGCAGCGTAGCGAAATCAAGGTTTATTTATCTCAATGTTTGTATTATAAGCGTGGGCATATTCACTGTTTAATTTTGGAGAGTGAATACCTTGATTACGCTACGCTGCATCAAGGCTACTAGACGACGGTATGACAAAAATACGGCGAAGTGCTCACATGTCACACTAATTCGACATAGTCGCGCAGGGCTTTTAGAAAGTACATGCCATAATGGTTGAGTTTATGTTGGCCTACCCCGGAAATATTCAATAAATCTTCCATCGTTTGCGGTCTCTCACGCACCATTTCATGCAAGGTTGTATCGCTAAAAATCATGAAAGGTGGTTTATTTTCTTCATCGGCTAATTGGCGGCGCAGGGCACGCAATGTTTCAAACAGTGGATGATGCGTGGCAGTGAGAAGATTGCGTGCTTTTGTTTTAGCTGTTTTATTTTTCGCATCCACATTCACGAGAGCAAGAGAAACTTTTTCTTCTCCTTTTAATAGGGCGATAGCCTTTTTAGACAGGCGCAACACATTGAACTGGTTCAGATCCTGATAACAATAATCCCGATGAATCAATTGCCATGCTAATTGTTTCCAGTAAGCAATTGATTTGTCCTTGCCAATGCCATAGGTGCTTAAAAGATGATGGCCTGATTTTTCGATTTTTTCGGAATTCTGACCGCGCAATACTTCAATAGTATGGGTTAAACCATAACTTTGGCGTAATCTGTAAATACAGGAAAGCAATTTTTGCGCATCTTCAGTTGCATCGACGGTTTGGGGCGGATTATCGCAGACATCGCAATTACCGCAGGCTTGATCACTTGTTTCAGCGAAATAACGCAATAAAATTTGCCGACGACAATGAGTTGCTTCGGCAAAGGCCAGCATATGATTCAATTTAGACGTTTCTACCCTTTGCTGAGCTTCGTTGTTGCCTGTAGCAATCCAGCCCCGTAATCTGGCACTATCGGCAGGATCGTAGAGAAGCAGGGCTTGTGCAGCCAGGCCGTCGCGGCCAGCTCTGCCAGTTTCTTGATAGTAGCTTTCTATATTTTTGGGCAAATCGTAGTGCACGACAAAACGCACATTGGACTTATCAATACCCATACCAAAAGCAAGTGTTGCGACGACAATCTCAACGCGATCGTGGCGAAATAAAGATTGCACTTCGCGGCGCTCACTATGAGACAAACCAGCGTGATAGGCTTTGGCACTGTAACCCGCTTCCTGCAGTTTCGTTGTAAGGCGTTCCACCCCGTTGCGAGTACCGCAGTAGATAATGCCTGACTGTTGTTTTTGGGTTTGTAGAAATTGGTTTAACTGTTTTAGGGGATTATTTTTGGCAAGCACAAGATAGTGAATATTAGGGCGATCGAAAGAAGCAATAAATTGTTTCGGATTGTAATTCAGTTTAACAATAATATCCTGCCGTGTTTGTTGATCAGCGGTTGCTGTCAGCGCAATGACAGGCACTTCAGGGAAATGCTGTTTCAATAAACCCAACGCGGCATATTCAGGACGAAAATCGTGCCCCCACTGAGAGATGCAATGGGCCTCATCAATAGCAAACAAAGCTATAGGGCAGTCTTGTAACCGTTCAAGAAAAACCTGGCTTAGCAAGCGCTCAGGGGCAATATAGAGTAAATCGAGTTCGTTATTGTGTAATTGCGCCAATACCTGCCTTGCCTCATTGCTGCTCAATGACGAGTTATAATAAGCGGCGCGAATTCCCTGTAATTTTAGGGCTGCAACCTGATCTTCCATGAGCGCAATAAGTGGAGAGACGACAACCCCGACTCCCGCACGTACTAACGCTGGAACCTGGTAGCAGAGCGATTTACCACCACCGGTCGGCATAAGTACAAGTAAATCATTACCTGCAATTAGTTCGTTGATAATTTCTTCTTGAGGATGGCGAAAAGCGTCAAAACCAAAATAATTTTTTAAGACATGAGCAGCCTTTGCCTGTTTAATATCAAAATTTGTGGTGGTCTCCATGTGATTTTTTCTTGTTTTTTATTTCACGGACGCCAAAAATTGGCAATAATAACATCTTTATCGAACTGTCATAAGGTTGTTTGGTCTTTGAATTGATTTCACGTTTAACTAAGGATGGGCTATGGATTTTAAATTCAGTGAAGAGCATCTCGCTTTTCGTGATATGGCTGCAGAATTTGCGCGCAATAAATTAGCGCCCAATGCAGCGAATTGGGATGAACATAGTTTTTTCCCGGTTGAAACCTTGCGAGAAGCGGCAGGCCTCGGCATGGCCGGAATTGTCTCTGCTGAAGATATTGGGGGCTCTAATCTCAAACGGCTTGATGCTGCTCTTATTTTTGAACAATTAGCGACTGGTTGTATCACGACCAGTGCGTATCTTTCTATCCACAATATGGTGACCTCTTTGGTCGATCGTTATGCCGATGAAGCTTTACGCAGGACCTGGGGGCCACGTCTGACTTCCATGACCGCTTTAGCTAGCTATTGTTTGACTGAACCTGAGTCTGGTTCTGACGCAGCTTCATTAAAAAGCCGTGCAGTTTTAGAAGGTGATCATTATGTTTTAAATGGTGCTAAAGCGTTTATTTCCGGCGGCAGTGTCAGTGATGTCTATTTATGTATGGTAAGAACAGGTGATGAATCCCATCACGGGATCTCCTGTTTATTAATAGAGAAAAATACGCCGGGGTTGAGTTTCGGTAAGTTGGAAAGGAAAATGGGATGGTGCAGTCAACCTACCTGTATGGTGTATTTTGAGGATTGCCGTGTCCCTGTGGCTAATCGGGTCGGTGCTGAGGGGATGGGGTTTAAAATTGCGTTATCAGCATTAAATGGAGGTAGGGTTAATATTGCTTCCTGTTCTTTAGGAGGGGCGATTGCCTGTTTGCGTTTAACTCAAAACTATTTAAATGAACGTAAGCAATTTGGTAAATCTTTAAACCAGATGCAAGCGTTGCGTTTTTATTTTGCTGATATGTTGACGGATTTTGAGGCTGCCCGTTTAATGGTGTACCGCGCTGCTGATGCTCTGGATAAAGAAGATCCCCATGCGCCCATGTATTGTGCAATGGCTAAGCGTCTAGCGACTGATATTGCTTTTCGTATCAGTGACAAAGCAATGCAGCTGCATGGAGGTTATGGTTACTTACACGATTATCAGATTGAGCGCATTTTCCGTGACCTCAGGGTGCATCAGATCCTTGAGGGTACTAATGAAATCATGCGCGAAATTATTGCTAAAGCAAGTTTGGATGAAGAGTATTTTATTGATTAACAGGAGTTTCTAAATGAATTTAATTGCCCAAGAATTGGATAGCAACGGTATCTTGACCCTTACTTTAAATCGTCCGGAAAAATTGAATGCTCTAAGCAGTGATGTCTTGCATGCTTTGGCGGAAATTTTTGCCTCGGCAAAAGAAAACAAAAAAGTCAAAGCATTGCTTTTAACCGGAACAGGGAAAGCTTTTTGTGCGGGTGCGGATATCTCCCGCCTGGCAGAGTGTAATGCACAAAGCGGCTATCAATTTGCCTGTGAGGGGCAACATGTCTTTAGACAATTGGAAACCTTGGGCAAGCCTTCTCTGGCCGCAATCAACGGTTTTGCATTTGGTGGTGGTTGTGAATTGGCAATCGCAGCAACGATGCGGGTTGCAGCAACTACAGCACAGTTCGGTCAGCCGGAAGTAAAACTGGGAGTTATCCCGGGTTATGGCGGGACACAGCGTTTGGCAAGGCTGATAGGTAAAGGTCGTGCGATAGATCTGTGTTTAACGGGCCGTTTTATCAATGCAGAAACAGCGCTGAATTGGGGACTGGTCAGCGAAGTCTTTGCACCCGACGTATTGATAGAGGAAAGCAAACGAATTCTAACGGGCATTTTAGCAATGGCTCCCTTAGCTATTGCTAGTGTCATGGAAGTGATTGATCATGGCTATGACTTGTCTTTGACTGATGCACTGCATTTAGAAGCCGTTCATTTTGCCAAGGTTTGCGCCAGTGAAGACAAACAAGAGGGTGTAGCTGCTTTTTTGGCAAAACGACAGGCAAAATTCAAAGGAGTGTAGTATGACAGCGGATATTGCTTTTGCTCGTGAGCGGCATATTGGTTTAGTGACCTTAAATCGCCCCAACGCGTTAAATGCGTTAACTCTGGAGATGATCAAAGCCTTACAGCAGCAGCTGGAACTGTGGCAGAGCGACGATGATATTCATGCGGTCATTGTTCAGGCTGAAGGCGAAAAAGCATTTTGTGCTGGAGGTGATGTACGCTGGCTTTATGACGCAGGACTTAACAAAGATCCTGGGCAAATGCAGTTTTTTTGGCATGAATATCGGTTAAATCACTATATTCACGGCTATAGCAAGCCCTATATTTCCTTGATGAATGGGATCACAATGGGAGGGGGGGTTGGCATTTCTTTGCACGGTTCCTACCCCATTGCCAGTGAACGGTTTGTTTTTGCTATGCCTGAAACGGGGATAGGGTTTTTTCCCGATATCGCTGCCAGTTATTTACTGGCTCGTTGTCCAGGAAATTTCGGGGTTTATCTGGGTTTAACAGGGGATCGTTTAAATGCGCAGGAGGCACTTGCGTTGGGTTTGGTGAAGCAAGTGATTCGTTCAGATAAATTGCAAGATGTTCTAATGAGTCTTATTGCTGCTGATTTATCACACAACGCTTCTCAAGCGGTTGCTAATTGCCTGCAGCAATTTGCTATGCCTGCTGAGCGAGCTGTGTTTGAGAAGAAGCAAGCCATTATTGATCAATGTTTCGCGCAGGACAGTGTAGAAAAAATCTTTGCTTCATTGCAGAGAAGTGGTGATGACTGGGCTCTTCAGACTTTAGATCATTTACAGCAAAAAGCACCTTTAAGTCTTAAGGTGACTCTGGCACAAATTCACAAAGCAAAAAACCTGTCGATGGCCGAATGCATTAAGATGGATTATTGCCTGGTTGGCCAATTTATGCGTGATCCGGATTTTTACGAAGGAGTAAGAGCTTTATTGGTCGATAAAGATAAAGCTCCACGCTGGCAACCCGAAACGCTGGCTCTGGTGAGTGCCGCCAAAGTTAATGATTACTTTGTCTGTGAAGGAGAAGCGCTTTCATTAATCAATGAATAACTAGTCAGGATAAGTTCTCGATTCCGCGCGGAAGGTAAGGAAGGACTAGTTGTGGTGTTCTACGGACCGCATCCAAAACACCCTCTGTTTTAATTCCTCTCTTTCTTGCCCTGACAAGAGAGGATTATGTCTTTTTATAATAAACAACTTTATTTCTGCCTTGTTTTTTTGCCTGGTAGAGTGCGCGATCTGCGATTTCAATCAATGCGCTTTGAGTGTCGGCATGTTCGGGCATCATCGCAATGCCAAAAGAAGCAGTGATTCTTTCGAGTAATTTCCCCTGAAAAGAAATTTCTAATTTACCAATCTCCTGACGCAGCTGATCGATCCGTTCATAAACTTCTTCTGCACTATTAACCTCGACTAACAAAAGTAAGATTTCTTCGCCACCATAGCGGCAAACAATATCTGTTTCTCTAATATTGCGTGCTAATAAATTAGCGACCTCAATTAAGACGATATCGCCTGCTTCATGGCCATAAGTGTCATTGACCTTTTTAAAGTGATCAAGATCCATCATGACTATTGCCAAGTTATTATTTTGCCGTTTTGCACGTTGTAATTCTCTGGAAAAAAATTCTTCCAGGTAGGAGCGATTGTATAAATTGGTGAGTGGATCTCTAATGGAGCGCATTTTTATACTCACATGCAATTTAATATTTGAGAGGGATAGTGCTATCGATTCGGCAATGCTAATAATTAATTGTTCATGGTTCTCCACGAGTTGCCGAAATTCCTTTTCATTCAGGTCTTGGCTATTTAGAAATTCCAGGTATAGCAGACCTATGTTTTCATTTTGTGCTTGAAGCGGTATACAGACATAACAGGGTATGGGTTTAACTGCTTTCACATGCTGGCATGGAATACTTTGCCCAGAGTTATAATAATGATAAATTTGCCCACGTCTGATAGCCCAGCATTGTTCGGTACCGATTATTTTTTCTTCTATAATAGGCTTGCCCCAACCTGTCATACAGTCCATATAATTTTTAGAAGGATGGGCTAAATATAAACTACCTGCAGTGGTGGGTAAGATCTTTTGCCCATACATTGCAATAGGTTCTAAAGTTTCCTCAACATTTAAACACATTTGCAACGTACTGCTTAATTGATTGAGCAGATACACAGCATGATTCCTTTGCCTGGTTTCCTCTATGTTTTTTGTTAGTTGTGCGTTGGCTCTTTCCATCTCTTTTTCTATTTTTAAACGTTCCGTCACATTTCTTGCAATTTGTGAGGCGCCAATGAGTATATTGTCTGCATTATGAATGGGGCTATAAGTAATTTCATAACTGTTACGTGTCAGTTTTGAATCACCCAACTCTTCAATAATGGAAAATTTTTTATTGCTGAGTGCTTTTTTCCATAGAGTAATCAGGTTGGTTTGTTCAGCAGGAAGATGTTGTAAAAGATCGTTTAAATTGTCACCCAGGGAAATGGATTTACCAAAAAGTTGCAGAAAATCCTGGGCGTAGGAAGGATTAAAGGCGATCAAATTATAATTGTTGTCAATTGCTGCGATAGAATCATTTGTCCCGCTAATGATGCCTTTTAGTTGATCTTCTGCCTGTTTTCTTCTCTGAATAAGTTTAACGGTGCGCGAAAATTGTATATTGAATATTCCAAGGAACAAAAAAAACAGAACAAACGTCAGGGTATTGGTCATTTTGATATAGCTAAGCGCTGTATCGCTGGTTTTTTGTAGCTCATCATCTCTTGCGTTTAGCAGGGATTTTTCTGTATTAATCATAGTAAAGATGACTGTTTGAAGCTGGTGCAGTAAAGCGCCTCTTTGTTTGGTTAATAGGTCTTCAGCCGCTTCTTCCCCTTTTTTTTGATAAATCGCAATAACGGAATTACTGAAATGAATGCGCTCTTTTAATAGAGTGCTTAAATGGTTCAAACGTTCAAGTTGTTTCGGATTGTCTTTAATGAGTCGTTTAAGATTTTGTACTTTTGTTGAAGCGGCAGCGCTGGCATTATTCAATGCTTGCACAGAGTTGGCATCACCTGTAATGACATAGCCTCTCGTATACACGCTAATTTCTAGAATATTACCCCATAAGTCATTAATCGCGCTAATTAGCTCTTGTGTATGTAATACCCATTGCTTGGCATTAAGCAGGTGCTGGATCTGTACATAAGACGAAACATTAACGCCTATTTGCAAGAAGAATAGAATTAATAAAAAAAGATTTAATAAAACCCTTTGATTAAAATTTTTCATGGCATTTAGGTTCAGGTTCTTACTACAGTTTAGTCTCATTAGAAAGAAACCATCAATAGAAATTAAAAAAACGATGTATGCAGCGGAGCATATTTTCTATTGGTAGTAACCAAAAAGAGCCATAAAGATTAAAAGGTCAGTGTGCGAAGATTGCGGTTTAAATTTTTTTAATCAGGTAGCAGCCTATGCAATTATTGGCATGCCCTGGACGTTCGTATTCAACTGCAAAACCCAGTGTCTGATACCAGGCATAAGCTGGCCATTCCTTGAGGGTAAAAACAGTGACGGCTTTGCATCCTTTGCTTTTAGCCCATTCTTCTGCCTTGGTAACCAGGGCTTTCCCATAACCCTGATTGCGGAACCGCTCATCAACCCACAGCCCCCCAATTTCTGCCGGACCAAAATTGTCGAAGCCGGAAATAGCAGCGATAATTTTGTTGACGTTATCGTAGGCTGCAAAAAAATACCCACCTGTACCGGCCATACCTTGTTGGGCCGCGTAATGGTTGATCCCATGATAAATGGTGCCATGATCTTCTTCGCTGGGATTCTCAATAAATACGATCGATTCAATAGACATTTTATGCTCTTAAAATTCCAAGGCTATTTTCATTTCGCTTTTAGCTTCTTGAAAAAGCCGGGATAAACTAAACTAAGATAATATCTTTATAGCGAATAAAAGCGAAGGTAGATGATGCCTCAGGAACCGATCAAACACAAAATTGTTATTGTAGGTGGTGGTGCAGGAGGACTGGAGTTAGCAACTCGGCTTGGTAAAAAACTGGGTAAAAAGCATAAAGCGGATATTACGCTTGTTGATGAAACATCCACTCACGTATGGAAACCTTTATTACACGAAGTGGCTGCAGGTTCTCTCGATTCTAATATTGATCAAATTAATTACTATGCCCATGCCTCTAACCATTATTATCATTTCCAGCCAGGAAAAATGATAGATTTGGATCGAGAAAGTAAAGTGATCATGATTGCCCCCTTACTCGATGAGCAGGGTAAAGCGATTATTCCATCAAGGACACTGCATTATGATTCGCTGATTTTTGCTGTAGGCAGCCGCTCTAATAGTTTTGGTGTACCTGGAGTGGGTGAGTTTTGCTTAACGATCGATGATCTCGAGCAGGCAAATGTGTTTCAAAAAAAATATCTCAATAAAATTTTATCGATTAATTATTTTCCCAACTCCCCACCAAAACCCCTTAATATTGTCATTGTAGGAGCGGGTGCTACAGGGGTGGAGCTTGCAGCAGAATTACATCACTCACTCACACAAGTTCAAGCGTATGAACTCGATAACTCAGCAATAAAATTAGCTCAAATTACACTGATTGAATCCTCCAATCGTATCCTGTCAGGACTGCCAGAAGGAGTCACTGACTCGGTCTGTAAGAAGATGGAGTCGCTCAGGATGAATGTTTACACCAACACGAAAGTGATTCAAGTGCAGGCAAATGGACTTCACACCGAAAAAGGCGAATTTATCCCGGCTGATCTCTGTGTCTGGGCAGCTGGTATAAAAGCACCCGATTTTTTAAGTAAAATAGCAGGTCTGGAAACGGATCCTATTAATCGCCTCATGATTAAACCAACACTGCAAACGACGCGGGATGACAGTATTTTTGCTATCGGTGATTGTGCGCATTTAATGGATCCCAATACTGGTTTTCCGATGCCTGCGAGAGCGCAAACAGCGCATCAGCAAGCCAGTTTTTTAGCTGATAGATTCAACGCTGAATTTTCCGGCCATAAACCAAAGAACGTGTTTAAGTATCGCGATCGAGGTTCTATTGTTGCCCTGGCCTGTTATGGCGCTTATGGCCATTTGACCAGTTTTGCCAAAATCCAGCATTTTATCAGTGGTAAGGTTGCACTTTACACTTATCGGAGTTTGTATTTTTATCATTTGGCAACTTTATATGGTTTTTGGCCTGCCTTATGGCTGAAACGTGCCCGTAAGCAATTATTAAAAGTAAGGCCCCGGTTAAAGTTACACTTTAGTAAATATTAATTTGCAAATAAATAGCAGCCAATATTCCGTAATTGAATGTGGTAAAATTGTCTGTTTTTGTTATTTCACTTAGAATGCGCATATCGAATGCGCAGCAGGTTTTCTTTATGTCTGATTTTTACCAGGATTTTACCAAAAGGCGGACTTTCGCCATTATTTCTCACCCGGATGCCGGTAAAACAACCGTTACCGAAAAACTGTTGTTATTCGGAGGTGCAATTCAGCTGGCCGGAACCGTAAAAGGGCGCAAAGCAGATAGGCATGCGACTTCTGATTGGATGGAGATGGAAAAAGAAAGGGGTATTTCCATTACCACGTCAGTGATGCAATTTGTCCACAACCACCATGTGATGAATTTGCTGGACACACCAGGCCACGAAGATTTTTCCGAAGATACCTACCGTACACTGACTGCCGTTGATTCCGCACTAATGATTATCGATGTGGCAAAAGGGGTAGAAGACAGAACCGTTAAATTAATGGAAGTTTGTCGTTTGCGTGATACCCCTATTATGACCTTTATCAATAAATTGGACCGTGAAGGGCGAGAGCCGATCAGTTTGCTTGATGAAGTAGAAACTGTTTTGGGCATTCAATGTGCTCCAGTAACCTGGCCGGTGGGAATGGGTAAACGCTTTAAAGGGATCTACCATCTTTATCAGGATACAGTTTATCTCTATGAGCCCGGTAAAAATACACAAAAGCAAGAGGCGATGCAGATTAAAGGGTTAGATAACCCGCAGCTGGATCAACTCCTGGGTCAAACGGCACAAGAGTTACGTGATGAAATTGAATTGGTCAAAGGGGCTTCTCACGAATTTAATCTGGCTGATTATTTGGCTGGAAAAATGACGCCGGTCTATTTTGGTTCAGCGATTAATAATTTTGGTATTAAAGAACTATTGGATGATTTTGCCAAATATGCCCCAGGCCCGATGCCACGTGAGACCGTTGAGCGGATAGTAGAGCCGCAAGAAGACGCTTTCACAGGCTTTGTATTTAAAATTCAGGCCAATATGGATCCTAAACACCGCGACCGCATTGCCTTCTTACGTATTTGCTCTGGAACCTTTAAAAAGGGAATGAAGTTAAGCCATTTACGCCTAGGTAAAGAAGTGCAAATTGCCAATGCGTTGACCTTTATGGCTGGTGACCGCAGCCATGCGGAATTGGCGATGGCAGGTGACATTATTGGTTTGCATAATCATGGCACAATTCGTATTGGCGATACGTTTAGTCAAGGCGAACTGTTGAAATTCACAGGTATCCCTAATTTTGCCCCTGAACTGTTTCGCTTGGTACGTCTGAAAGATCCTTTAAAAAGTAAAGCGTTGCTCAAGGGGTTGATTGAATTGTCTGAAGAGGGGGCGACCCAGATATTTCGACCACTCAACTCTAACCAATTAATTCTGGGTGCTGTTGGCGTTCTTCAATTTGATGTGGTGGCGCATCGTTTAAAGCACGAATACAAAGTAGATTGCGTCTATGAGGCAGTGAATGTAAGTTGTGCTCGTTGGGTTTACAGCGAGGATGACAAGGCAATGACTGAATTTCGTACCAAGGCTCACGACTATCTGGCGCTGGATGGCAGTGATTCTCTCATGTATCTGGCCCCTACCAAAGTGAATCTGACCATGGCACAGGAGCGTTATCCGAAAATTCATTTTTCGGCAACGCGTGAACATTAATTGATCATGTGCTAATCTAGCGCGGCTAATTTGGACTTTTATTAACGGAATATGAATTTTACGGGTTTGCCTTAATAATCCCTTAAGGTTTCCTAACTAGTATTAACAGCATTGCTTTAGACGTTTTCAGGTGTAAAACATGGCCAAGATTAAATTTAGAGAAACTCCCTTTATCAGAAACATCTTAGGTATTTATGATCATGAGCGTGCTATGGCTAGCATGAGCTCAAGCATTGTAATTAATGATGCTCCCCAAGGATGGCTGTACACCTTTGGAATAACGAATAAAGAGTGTTTTATTGATGGATTGGAACAGCCTAAAGCCGGTGGCCTTTCTGATGTTTATCGACGTATTTCAGAGAGTAATCCTGAAAAGGGAGTAAAAAGAAACTGCGAATTTTTTAATTTTGTTTACAATACTTGCTACCAATACATCACGGATAACCAAACACGTTATTTCGGCCGTGCTGATTTGACCGATATTTCCCATGGCAAAGTGTTTGCCATGATCTTGATTGCCCATCTTTGTCAAAAAGCAATGAACCTTCCTGAGGAAGAACAGGATAAATACCGTTCAAGAATTTATAAGTTCACCGTTGAGCTAATGAACAATGACGATATCCGCAGATCCTCCAGTGTAGATGGTGAGATGCTTAGTTGTATTACTGCGCTTGATAACATTTGTATCGCTCATCAGAAACAGCCGGCACAAGAAGAAGATGCCATTGAAAAGCTGTTTTTAGAGGTTGGAAAGACGATTGGCACTATGGAGGAGATACTTCTTCGGGTTGATCAATATACATTGCCTTTAATTACTGGCCAGGAAGGAATCAGTGGGGATCAACTACGCAGTTATTATACCAGAGCAGAAGATATTACTCTTACTCTTAAGCAACAAGGGCTTTTAAATAATCCTTTGGTTGTTGAGTTGTACCGCAAGCCACATGATAAATATACGGAAGAAGGCGGTTATAAAGACCTCTATGCTGGATTGGCTTATGATTTAAGTGCAGCGGAGGATAATTCCTTTTTGTTAAAGCACTTTGATCAAGGTCAGAAGGAAAATTTTATTCGCCTGTTGCAACTACGTGATCGATTGCAGGTTTTAAAGTCCGAGCTCGACAGGCTTTACAAATTTACGAAGACCAATCAAATCACTTATTTAAATGATTTTCTTTACCTTGTTGATCCTTATCTGAAAGAAATGCACCGCGTTAGAGGGGAGTTGCAAGCTTGTGCAGAAAGGTTTGATGCCGATTGCAGCAGGGTTTATCGTGCTCGCCAGGAAGACAAAAGTTGGTTTCAAGAGGCTAGAAGACAATGGGAAAAAATCTATTATAACAAAGATTTTCTTGATGGCTTAAGAAGTGGTATTGTCGCATTAGCGCATAATATTGCCTCTACCTTCGCAAGGATTCCTTTCGATCGTTTTAATGCTTTGGAGGAACGAAGTGTTGAAGCGGGAGAAGTTGTTGCGCGCGGTGAAGTTCTATTTGGTGCTGATTTTAGTAAAGCAAAAAGTAATTTTCAGGAAGCAATAGCGACAGCACAACAATCTGAATTGAATAGACAGGCTGAATTAATTTTAATTAAGCAGCAGGATATTTCTGAAGAATATGAACATCTGATAAAAAAGGCTGAAGCCTCTTCTGATCCGCATAGAGACAGATTAATTGAATTACTGAAACACCGTAAAAAAATCATCGACGACATGATCAAGGCAATGATGCAACAGGCCCGCGATGTTGAAGTAAGCGGGATTGTTGACGAAGATGATTTTGTGGTCATTGAGCACAGTGGCGTTACGCTTGGTATGATGGAAATCGAGCATCAGTCGGGGAGTTTTTTCCAACTCATTCGTAACTATTTAGCCTCTCCCTCTACCGCTGCTTTTGAAAAATTAAAACTGGAGCTTGAGGAAAGCAAAGCCCGATTGGCAGAAGTAGAAGAAACCGTTAAGGCAAAAGACGAGCTTATTAGTGCCAAAGATAGAGAAATTGTAGTCTTGAGAAGTGATGTAGAAGCGCGTGATAGAAAAGTTTCTGCGTTTCAAGAGCGTTTTCAAGTTGTGAACGGAGTTACGGCTACCTTGTTGGGTTTAAAAAGCCCCGAGTTAGTAGAGAAATTATTAACCGATGATGTAATAAACGTAGATGGCCTTGCTCTTCCTGAGGCTAAAAAACTGCAAAACGTATTGGTTAATTATTCGAACATTATTAAGCAAGGATTCAATTATGAAAAAGCCTATGCTGATAATGCGAGTCGATACGAAATTACCCGGTTTTTCTCTCACAATGAGAACGGTAAAAAACATGCGAAGTTGGTCATGGCAGATTGGCAGGCTCATTTAATAGCTCTTTTAAAGCACCATGTAGAGCAGGCTCTCATAAAAAATGACAATAAAGTGGATGAAGCGTTTATTACAGAGTTATCTGCCAGGCTTTCGGAAGTCATCGGAGCCTCAATTGATCACTTGGTGATTGACGACAAGTACAGCAGTTATAAACAACACTCTTACCGTAATTATTTATATCATTTCCATCAGCAAATAGTTGACTCACACCATACAAAGATCGACTTGGTTGAGGAGCCTGCAGCGATTTTAAGTGTGGATGAGGTGGAAGAGGTTGTTGATGCAGGTTTTGATGAAAAAACTTTGCGTGACTTTAGTAAGAGTCTTTATCCTCAACAAAAAGTTGAAGACCAGCAACCAACAAGCTCCTGGCTCCCCAGGATATTCTAAAATATCGTAAATAAATAAAAGGGGAGTTTGATACTCCCCTTTTTTTATGTTTACTTAGTTTGACCGGATCTCCACAAAATGTCGCTTTTTGTGGAATAACTTACATTCTTTTAAGTAGAGCAATGGGCTTTGACCAGATACGAACCCTGGTTAATTAGTTTTACTTTCGCGCCAGAGTCGGCACTAATCGTTATTTTTTCCCCATGATGAATAACCATGGACTCTCTAGCTCCTTTTTCAAAAAGTTTGCCATTAATTTTTGCTTTTTTATTAATCATTTCTGCATACAGTTCAGTATGAGAGCCTTCAATGTGGGTCGTGCAAATAGCTGTAATTGTCCAAAACCAAGAGTTTGCGAAGACTACGGGTTCATTGGGAGCTAGTCGATATTCAATACTGACACCTGGTGAAGTAGCATACATATAATTCATTGCTAGGGTTTTTGCGCTAAATAGTGCACCGGCACATAGTAAACTACAACCGATTTTTCGCAGCATAAAAATTGTCTCCTAAATGACACACAAAAATACCATAACGTGATTTTCCCAGCATGGCAATTTAAGCCATGCCCCTATAAAGGCTTATATCAAGAGTCGCAGAGGTATACAACTATTGAAATAAGTGATCGAATAAAAGTTTTACAGGATTGATAATTGGCAGTCTGTTTAATGCTTAAGACTGCCTCTCCGGTTAAATTTCAGCCAAGGCTTTGGCAATTGACTCCGTCATGGTCTTTGCATCTCCAAAGAGCATGTAGGTGTTGTCGCGGAAAAATAAATCATTTTCCACACCGGCGTAGCCGGGTGAAAGACTGCGTTTTACAAATAAAACAGTTTTAGCCTTTTCAACTTCCAAAACAGGCATGCCATAAATAGGTGAGTTGGGATCGGTTTTGGCAGCAGGGTTGGTGATGTCATTAGCACCGATAACAAAGGCAACATCACAGGTAGCGAAGTCACGATTAATCTCACTTTGCTCAAAGACTCTATCGTAAGGGATATTCGCTTCTGCCAGGAGCACATTCATATGCCCAGGCATACGACCAGCGACTGGATGAATGGCAAAGCGAACTCGAATTGAATGTGCCTCCAGTGCGCTGACCAGCTCTTTAACGGCATGCTGAGCATGGGCAACCGCCATACCATAGCCGGGAACAATAATGACATCCCTAGCATTGCTTAACAAGAACGCTGCATCTTCGCCATTGGCTTGTCTAACTTGCTGTGATTCATGATGGGCTGAGCCACTGCTGACAGTGCCCGCATTTTTTAAACCACCAAAAATGACGTTAATAATGGAGCGGTTCATACCGACACACATGATATAACTCAAAATGGCCCCGCTCGCACCTACTAAAGCACCCGTGATGACCAACAGATGGTTACTCAGCGTAAAACCGATACCGGCTGCTGCCCATCCAGAATAGGAGTTCAGCATGGAAATAACTACCGGCATATCAGCACCGCCGATAGGGATGATTAACAAAAAGCCAATCAAGAAAGACAAGAGTGCAAGTAAGCAAAATGTATGGAAGGGTTGCGCGACAATAAAAAAGATAAACAAGCCAAGAATGGCCAAACCAATGAGGATGTTAAGCGCTTTTTGTCCTGGAAAACGAACGGGTTGCCCTGACATCCAGCCTTGTAGTTTCAAAAATGCGATAATCGAGCCAGAAAAGGTGATGGCACCGATAATTAAACCCAGGCTCATTTCTACCAGACTTGCTTTTTCAATGTTTCCCGGGGTACCGATATTAAAGGAGTTAGGGGATAGAAAGGCACAGAATGCTACAAGGACAGCAGCCAAACCCACTAAGGAGTGAAAACCAGCCACCAATTGGGGGATAGCGGTCATATTGATTTTTAGGGCGATAAAAGTACCGACAACACCGCCAGCCAGGATTAATGCAATAAGCAGCCAATGATGATTCATGGAAGGCATCATCAGGGTAGCAATAATGGCGAGAGCCATCCCAAAAATTCCCAGCAGGTTACCTCGCCTTGCAGAAGACGGGCTTGCCAAACCTTTAAGAGCCAAAATAAAGCATACTGCTGCAATCAGATAAAAAAAAGGAAACAATGAAGTCATATTATCATCCTTAATAAGGCATTATTTTTTTGAGCTTTTATACATCAGCAACATGCGTTGAGTAACCACAAAACCACCAAAAATATTAATGGCAGTGATAAAAATCCCAATACCGCCAAGCCAGGTAATCGTACCTGTTAATTGGCTGCCCGCAGCAATCAAAGCGCCAAGAATAATGATACTGGAGATCGCGTTGGTCACAGACATCAACGGTGTATGCAGGGCAGGGGTTACCTTCCAAACCACGTAGTAGCCGACAAAACAGGCCAGGATAAAAATAGTCAGAATAGCGATATAGGGATTACTGAGCGTATTAATACCAGTCATATTAGTTCTCCTTAACCGTTTGGAAGGGGAGGTAGTTACCCTCATGGCAGAGCAGGGCTTGTTTAATAATTTCATCCTCCCTGCTAAAAGTCAGTACAGGTGGTGTAGATGGCAGCAAAAGGCGAATCAAATTAACCAGATTGGTAGCATATAATTCGCTGGCTGTTGCTGGGACCAGACCGGCTACGTTGCTGTAACCGACTAAAGTCACTTCACCATGTTTAATGATTTTGTCACGTTTGCTCAGTTCGCAGTTACCACCGCGAGCGGTTGCCAAATCGACAATAATAGAACCTGGCTTCATCCCTTCTACCGTTTTTTTAGTCAGTAAAATAGGTGCCTTCCGGCCGGGAATTAATGCTGTGGAAACAACGATATCAGACTGCCTGGCGTATTGATCAATCAGTTCAGCTTGCCGGCGTTTGTAGTCTTCACTGGTTTCTCCCGCATAGCCGCCACTGGTCTCGC
Organism: Legionella donaldsonii; assembly: GCF_900452385.1. Taxonomy (NCBI): domain Bacteria; kingdom Pseudomonadati; phylum Pseudomonadota; class Gammaproteobacteria; order Legionellales; family Legionellaceae; genus Legionella; species Legionella donaldsonii. Next base: position 1,279,117 of record NZ_UGOA01000001.1, read on the forward strand.
TGTCTTCTTCACTGACTTCAATAAATTCGGCGCCTAAACTTTCTACCTGTTCTTTCGCCGCCCGGCGAACGTCAAAGGCATAAACGACCGCACCCAAACGCTTGGCAGTAGCGATGGCTTGCAAGCCTGCAACGCCTGCACCCAGGATTAGGATCTTGGCTGGATGAATCATTCCAGCAGCAGTCATCATCATGGGGATAGCGCGATTAAAATGGTTGACTCCCTCAAGTACTGCACGATAACCAGCTAAATTCGCCTGGGAAGATAAACTATCCATACTTTGTGCACGACTGATGCGTGGGATGAGATTCATTGAAAAAGCACTCACTTTTTCTTTACAGCACCAAGTCAATAGTTCGCCTTCCTGTTCATTATCAAGAGGGCCAATCACTAAAGAACCAGCAGGTAAGCCTTGCAAATCTTTAGGAGAGGGTTCATTGACCGTGACAAGGATCTTGGTCTTTTTCAGGAGGTCTTTTTTATCGGCGACAATAGTAGCGCCAGCTTCTTCATAGTCAGCATCACTAAAGCCAGATGCTTTGCCAGCACCTGCTTCACAAGTGACCTCAAGACCAAGTTTCAAATAGTGTTTTACTGCATTAGGGGTAATGGCCACCCGGGTATCACTGTTACTTTCGTTTAAAGCCGCGATAATCATCGAAACATCCCTTTACCTTAGATGGGATCTATCCTATTGGAATCTGTTTGATATTGCTAGCATTTCAATAGCTGTTCTTGTGGAATTTGCTCATGGCTGCATTATCTTTTGCTTGCCAGAAAAAATTCTTTGTAACCTAATGCCTCCATCGCCGGTCATTATTGAGAATTAATTTTATTTACTCTAAAGTAAGCACTATTGGAGCAAGCCAATCGATGGAATATGGAAATTCTCGCCTTTTTTGCCGGGATAGCTTTTGCTTATACAAAGTCTATCTATCCCTTGTTATTAATTGTCGCTGCCTTATTTTTAAGAGCGCATTGGTCGCTTATTGTTTGGTTTTTAACGGCTATTCTGTGGGTGCTTTTTCATCAACTCTGGATTGCTGATCGGGGAATGCCTGAGCAGTTGGTTATTGCCAAAGCGGTACTGCAGGGCAGGGTAATCTCTGTTCCTGCCATTAGTCCGGGTAAAGCACAATTTCAATTTGCTGCAACCCGTTTGGATAATAAGCCAGTACAAGCTACTCTGTTGTTATCCTGTTACCAACGCTGCCCCATTTTTAAACTTGGACAGGTTTGGCAATTGCAGGCCAAATTGAGAAAACCAGCCAATTTAGGTAATCCTGGCCACTTTGATTATGTCAGTTCGCTCGATGTACGCCATATCCACTGGACCGGTTATATTAAGCTTAAACCATTGCCACCCAAGCGTCTTGAACAAAGAGCGCACCCAGAGCGTTTACTTAATTTACGTCATCATTTAGCGGACTCAATGGCGCAGTTAATGCCTAAAGGTCATGCGTTGGGTATTTTACAAGCACTAACGTTGGGAATAACGGTTAATGTGGATAAGCAGCAATGGGATTTATTTCGCCGTACCGGAACGACGCATTTAATGGTTATCTCCGGTTCCCACATTGGTTTGGTAGCCGGCTTAACCTATTGGTTGATAAAATGGTTGTGGTCGCGCGCCAGTCGCCTTTGCCTTTATTGGCCGGCGCTTCAGGTTGCTTCTGTGGTTGCTTTTTGTATGGCGCTTGCTTATGCCTTGTTGGCGGGTTTTTCTGCGTCGACACAGCGCGCGCTGGTTGCCTGTTTTTTTCTTTTTTTACGTCATTTCCTAAGCCAGCGTTTTACGGTCTGGCAAGCCTGGCGTTATGCCTTGCTTGCCGTTTTGCTATTTGAACCCCATGCCGTCTTAATGCCTGGATTTTATTTATCATTTATAGCGGTGGCAATCTTAATTCTCGTTACCCAGCGTTTTCCTTTTAAGGGAGTCAAACAAGGCCTGTGTTTGCAATTAGCTTGTCTGCTGGGTTTGATGCCGCTCACTTTATATTGGTTTTCCTATGGGGCAGTGAATGGATTGGCAGCCAATTTATTAGCGATTCCCTGGATAGAGTTTGTCATTGTGCCGCTTGCTTTAGTGACAATGCTAGTGACGCAATGGCTTGCTTTACCGGTCTTGGTGATGCCTGTTTATTGGGCAACAGAGGGATTGCTTTATTATTTACGATGGATTGATTCCTTTGCCTGGCTCAATCTGGATTTTTCTTTTACCCAATTACTTTCGCCTTTGGCCTTGATGGCAGCAATGAGCCTGTTACTGTTATTACCCATTAGAACCATTCTTCCAGCTGCACTTGTCCTGGGACTTGCGGGGCTTTTTCCTGCTTACCCACGTGTGAAGGAAGGCGATGCATGGATTGATGTTTTAGATGTAGGCCAGGGTTTGGCTGTTGTAGTGAATACTGCGAGGCATACACTTGTTTATGATACGGGTGTGAAATTTTACAAAGGGGGTGATATGGGAAAACTGGCGATCATTCCCTATCTCAATACCTTGGGAGTCACCAAACTTGATAAAGTCATTATTAGCCACCCTGATTTGGATCATCGCGGTGGCTTGCCCTCTTTGCAGGCAAACTATCCCATCGGAGAACTGGTAGTGGACCAGGTCGCTTTTTATAAACAGGGGACTACTTGCCATCATTATCCAGCCTGGCAATGGGATGGGGTTTTCTTTCGTTTTTTTACAGTTGTGAAGGCTTTTAAAGACAAAAATAATACCTCCTGTGTTCTCCAGATAAGCAATAAGAAGGGAAAAGTTTTATTGACTGGCGATATTGAAAAAGCAGGCGAAGAGGATCTGCGCGGCACTTACGGCAAACAATTGCGCTCGACTGTCTTAGTCGTGCCGCATCATGGCAGTAAAACCTCTTCCTCAGCTGCTTTTATACAACAGGTGTCACCACAATACGCAATCATTTCAGCCGGTTTTGATAATCGCTACCATTTTCCCCATCAACAAACGATTAATACGTTACAGAAAAATAAGGTGAAAATTTATAATACTGCCGATTGTGGTATGGTAACGATCAAGCTACATCAAGATACTAGCGGTATTAAGTTTTCCTGTTACAAGGGATGACAGTGAATGCCCTGTATTTATCCAATACTCGTTGACAACAAAATATACATACTATAGCATCATCCCACTTAATTTTATTCTTGGATTTTTACTCATGGTGCGCATAGCTATTTTTTTATTTTGTATTTTTTCTACGCTTGTAGTTAATGCGAGTACCACCTGTAAGTTCCATGAATGTATAGCCGTCGTTGATGCAGGAAGTACCGGTTCCCGTTTACATATTTATGCCTATGACGTTGATCAAACGAACTCTCCAATTAATATCAAGGAATTATGGTCAAAAAAAATTAAGCCCGGTATTGCTACCATTGAGGCTAACCAGGCAACCATGGATGCTTATCTCACCACCTTGTTTAGTGGTGCTCCGGAAGAAAATTTAGAGGTTTATTTTTATGCTACGGCGGGTATGCGTCTCTTGCCGCAACCCAAACAACATCAATTGTACGTTTTGTTGAGACAATGGTTTAGTACGCACCATGAATGGCAACTGCGTAATTCCAGAACAATTACTGGCAGTGAAGAGGGGATCTTTGGCTGGTTAGCAGTGAACTACCAGTTGGGAGTGCTTAGCAATGCGGCTAAGGAAAAAGCAGTGGGTGTGATGGATATGGGTGGTGCTTCCGTGCAAATTATTTTCCCGGTAAAAACTGCGGAAGGGTTAAGCAAAAAAGATGTGCGTGAATTTAGCCTTTATGGCCGTCATTTGATTTTATTTGTCCACAGCTTTCTCGGTTTAGGTCAAACCGAAGTCGCCCATCAATATCTCGATACGGCCGCTTGTTTTTCTGAGGATTATGAGTTACCAAAAGGGATGCCTGCCGCAGGTGATGCTTACTCCTGCAAAGAAGCAGTGTCTCCTTTAATAACAGGTGTGCACCACGTTGACAGTATTGTACAGCCCACTATGCAGGCTAATCCGGTAGACCAGTGGTTTGTCCTTGGGGGAACAGCCGAGCTTGCACAAAGTAAGCCCTTTACTTTTAAAAGGCAGCAATTCACTAACCAATCGTTGCTGAGTCAAGCGGATGCTCAGATTTGTCACCAGCGCTGGGGGAGTTTAAGCAATCAATACCCGGGAAATGATTTTCTCTATGGTTATTGTTTATTCCCTGCTTACTACTATGCGTTGATGGTAGACGGTTATGGGCTCCATCCACAAGAACCAGTCAATTTCCTGTCTGCCAATCAGAGCGGTGACTGGACCTTGGGTGTGGTTTTACACGAGCATAGTGCCTAATCCGTTTCTCTGGTCTACAGGTAAAAGTAGAGTAGGAGAGACTAAAGACAATCTTGCTTCGCTAACTTCAGCAAGTATATACTTGCGCATGATTGCCGTTGTAGCTCAGTCGGTAGAGCACTTGATTCGTAATCAATAGGTCCGCGGTTCGATTCCGCGCAACGGCATTAGTCTTCTAATAAAAATAAATTTTTATGGGGCACTGGTGGGGCATTCCGCTGCAAATATTAAATAATAAATTATAGTGTTAAAGTTTAGCCACTAAAGTTTCTATTGTTTCCTTACATTTATCTCTTTGTTCTTTAGCTACCTGTATTATTTCGTCATAGATTTTGTAAGTGTGGTTATCCATCGCACTTAAGGGAATTCCGGAGTTTGAAGCAACAACCCCTGCACTATTAAAATCTCTCAGCTCAATAGTAAATTCTTGTTCAAAATCATCTTGAGACGAAATATCATTAGAGTGATCGCGAAACCATTTTTTGTTATCTCTATACTCTTGGTACATTTTTTTTGTTGCTTCATTTGATAATGCTTTGAAAGCATGAGCTGCCCCTTTTTTTTGTGTAAATCTATTCCCGAGTAACAAATGAATTTTAGGTCTATCTAGTTGGTTTTCTTGCACTCTTTTTACAAAAGTATATTTACCATAGACTGGATGTTCTTTTTTTGAACCATAAATTAAATTAAATAAACCTGATATTGCAAAAATTGATGAATCATCCGCATTAATCGGAACTAATAAAAAATCTCCAGCAGCTACAGCCATTTGGGTATATATTGAGAAGCTTGGATTTGTATCAACAAAATAAGTAACCGGTCTGCTATCTGTAATGCGTTCTTTAGTAAGATTTTTTATTATAGAATGGATTTTTTTCCATGGCTTATCTTTTTCCGAAATAGGGTCTGCTTCCGCGCGTCTAGATAGTAGAGGAGAAATTAGTTCTAAATTTCCATCACCTGATAGTAAATAGATATTGGGGGGCAGTTTATTGTTTTTATCGTTTACCTTTATTAAATAATCGCTGTTGTTATGATTTTCTCCAATGATCACATCCGTGATATACCCGACAACAGTTTTTGGAGTTTCTAAAGCTATTAGCTCTTGTAATACGACTTCACCATTACGTCCACCACCAAGAAGCATAGTAGAGCAATTCGCTTGAGGACACATATCGATAACTACAATATCTCTATCTGGGTTTTTTTCAGCATAAACACACGCTATATGAAAAGTAATCGTGCTTTTACCAACGCCGCCTTTATTGTTCCATATCACGTAAGATTTATTTTCCATAATTAAAATCCTTTTTGTAAAAATTATTAATTAAGTATAGATAATAGTCTATTGAAAAAAGAAAAAGTGCTATTTTCTTAAATAATACCGAATCATTTTAAATATTTCTTTTTCATCAAATTATGACTTCACACAGCACTGCTTTATCTTTTGATATCCTCGATAGATCAATGTCGGTGTAACATCCCCTAAATTACTAATTAATCGGGTAAAGAAAACTCCTAGAGCCAAGATAATCAACATTGGCCAAGGGGGTATGTAACTTAGAAAACCAGCTTGCTCTATTGTAGAAAGTGCAGCTTCTTTTTTGTTTTTTTCTTGCTCCAATATTGAGCTCAAAATTTCTTGATTATCCTGAGGTGAAGTTGAGGTATATGAAGTTGGTGCAATGCTCAAAAAATTAGTTCCAAACTTGTTATCAAAATTTTTTAGGTCCTGATGAGTTAATTGATTCTGATGAGCTAACAAATTCTTTAATGACGCTATTTCGCTTTCTAACATCAGCTTTTTAGATTGAACAACGGGTTTCTGTTCATATATAGAATCGACAATGTGGTTATAGGTACAGAGTATAAAAAGCGCTGTCAAAACAGCTAACCCTAATTTATTATGCTAATAAAAAAGTTTTTAGCCATTTTTACCATTGGTTAAATTATTATCATTCGCCTTTATTATTAAGCAATTCTGATCTTAAGTGCCCCATAAATGCCCCTCAATCACATAATAGCTAAAGTAATTATTATATTTATTAAAGTAATAAAAGTCTTTAGCATAAGATTAATTATCAAGCGTAGCAAATGTTTTATCAAAGAGTTTGCTTACAACGAAATTCAATTTCAGATTTGTCGCAGGGGTGGGAGGGGATAGTCGGGGTTTTTGGGACTGTAGAGTCATCCGGTAGTGCACAAATCTCTGAGTTTTTCTGCCAGTTGTTTTTAGGTAGCTATCCAAGTAATCGCTTTGATGTGATCGCTATCTTTAAAATGTGCTAGAAAAATTAATGACAAGAAACTAACAATTTCAAGCTCAACCATACATCTTATCTCCAACAAGAACATTATTTTAACAGTGCCAATCGGTATTTTCCAATCTGGTGAAAACCGAGGGTTTGGTATGCGCATATAGCGGCATTATCATTGGTGAACAAAATTGCTCTTTTGACTTGTCGGTTAGCAGCTTGTTTTAGGCAAAGATACACTGCAATTCTGGCAAAACCTTTATTTCTTAATGAAGGCGGGGTATAAACGGGGCCGATCTGTACAATATCAGGTAGATTGGCATTAAATCCACATAGGGAAACAGGCGTGTTATTTACAAATAAAACCCATCGATTTTGGCTAAGCTGCGTATCTTGAATTTCATCAATAATGGATTGTTCAAGTGTGGGATTATCAGCATCATCCCCGAGTGCTTCAATATGATAAGCGATAAGCCATTCTTTGATGATATCCATGTCGCAATCTTGTACTGGTTTGAGTGTGCAGCTATATGAATGAATTGCTTGAGGTATAATCATTTTCCCAAGATTAAGTAAGAATAATTTTTCCTGATAATTAATGGCAAATAGGGAGAGGTCTAGGTTTAGCTTATCAATGACAAAACCGGCTTGGGTGTCTTCGCCAAGTATTCCGGCAATTGGTCTTGTTCTTTTTAGCTCAAATTCTTCTACTAACGCTGATAATGCAGAAAAATTTTCTGTTTGCATCATCACATTACCATTCCAATAATGAGCTAGAACACCATTAATTTTATTGTTTTCAAAGGAGCCGTAATATTCTCCGTGAAAGGGTGCATCTTGGTAGGTAATTCCCGAGTGATATAAGTTGTTCCTAATGAACATAGTCGTTTCTTGGTGATGATTGAGATAGGATGACAATTCATTTCTATGCAATTCGTCCAGCTTTTTTATCACAATCATTTTTTACCTCGATATGAAGAGTTCTTTTAATGCATTTTTAGATATATGTTAAGATCTAATAAAACCAGGCTATAAAGAGATGTTAATGGACTAAGTAAAAATTGACACCCACTTAGTCCAGAAGCTGTTGCCGAGCAATTTCCATAATTTTTATCGCGGCTTCATTAAAGGCTTATGATCACTAATGCAGCTTGCAATTCCTAAAATTAAAAATGTTCCTAAACAATGACTTGCAAGCATGCCTAGGGTCAGATCTTGCTTTTTACCACTAATATATGCTTGAGTAACGCCCATCAGAGTGGCTAATTCTTCTTGAGTTAACCCCAGCTTGAATACGAGCTAAAGCTACTGGATTATCAACGTAATCAGCAGGATTAAAGATCTCATAATCTTCTTGAGAATGCTTTAATTGCTCAGTAATTTGATGACGTAAAGCATTATAAGTAGCTACAGGCAATAAAACATATTCTACTTTGTCATCAAGAGATTTAATGGTTTGCAAATTCATTTGTAAGCACCTCCATAGGGTTTAATTTTTTCGATAGAGATAATTCTCACAAAAAATTAATTCCATTATTTATCCGCTAAGGCTTTAATAGTTGCAGCATATCGCTCTTTTAATTTGGCCACAGTTTGGGCGCGTTTTTTATGTTTTGCTTCTTCAAGCTGAGCCTCGGTTAGTGAGCCAACTTTGGCTATGATAAAAGGTTCTTGTCCTTTGTGAGCAAAGCAGATTTGTTCGCCATTGGCGATTCTTTCCATGATTTCACATAAATGTTTGCGCATATAAGTATAAGATACTGTTTGCATGGTATTTCCGATATTTTCTATACAAGTACATGTTGCATCTGATTATCTTTTAACTAGCAATATCTGATAGCTTTAATGTCCTTAATATTCTGTTAAATAATGGGATTCCTTCATCAGCGGTTGAGTTAGCATGGTCTGATTCGATCTTATCTCGTGCCTCTCCATAATCCTTCCAGTTAATTGATGCAGTATAAGCTTGCGCTTGATCCATGACCTTTACATAAGTTTTGAAATTTTTATCCCGAGAAGCAAGCCTTAACCCATTAAGATAATTATCTCGATGAACAGTAGGAATTATTATTTTATAATCTTCATGACTGACCAGCTCAGCATTCATCATAATTCTTGATAAGCGGCCATTGCCATCATCAAATGGATGTACTTCGCTAATCAAAAAATGCATAAATAGAGCTCTCTCAAAACCTGGATTGAGAATATTATAACGTTCAAATCCTTGATATAAAGTGCCCAATGATTCTTTGGGGGAAACAAAATACGTATTACCAGCTTTGTTTTGTTCAATCTTAAATTCACCTGGTCTTTTTTCGGGTCTTTCTTTCATTAAGATTGAGTGTCTTCGTTGGAGAATTTCAATCAACTCTTTTGGAGTTCTGGGAGTTATACTCATCTCGTATAAATCATTAGTTATCGTGAAATTAGATAACACATCGTGACTATCAGCATGACGATTGTTAATTTCTTCACCTTTAAAAACGATGTCTTCTGCCTCATCAATTAAAAACTCAGTTCCCTCTATGAAATTAGAAAAATAAGATTCGTAGAAGCTTAAGTTTTTGAAGGAATTTTTTTCGTATTGACATTGGCGAAAAATGAATTCACATTTTTTAAAATAAATAATTAACTCGTCAAATAGTTGGACTCGATAGTCATCATATGGTTTATTTTGAGCAATTGCTTTAGCGTAGGGTGAGACTAATGTATTTTTATCATGATGGGTTGAAAGTAGCGCGCTAATAATTTTCGTTAATTTTTCATATTCCTTATTAAAATTGAGTTCTTGCGCTATTATTCTAGCCTCATCACGTATAGCGTTTAATTTTTCTTCGCCTCTCAAATGTAATTCTTTACTAAGAATTTTTTCAATACCTTCTATTCCTACAGTTTTGGTGCCTATATAAGATGCGCCCCTGACTGTTGTCAGATTTTCTAATAGTGACCTAGGCAAATTACTCCGTGCTAAATTAGGCGTAATTTGTTCAAAGAATTTATCGGGTTCCCCCTGATACACTTTTATAACAAGACCAGGAAGATTGATTGTTTTTTCATATGTGCTGACGACAAAAACAATTGATGATTTTGAGTCAAATCGGACAGGTTTTAACACCAGGGCGGAACTGTATCCAAGAATGCCTTGGGAAACTATGTAAGGAATAATTTTCATCCATTCTTGTAATACAATATTTTCAATGCTGGTAGTTAAATCATCAGTATAAATACCTTGATAGATTCTTCTAAGTTTTTTATCCCTATATCGTCTGGATAAATTTTTTGCTGTCTTATTATCTGCTGCGAATTCTAGCATAGTCTAACCTTGGATAAATATATAATATAAGCATGTTATACCACAATCTAGCGAATTATAGCATGTTTTGTTGTTTATCCTGCGAATATAAGAATTATTTGATGGTTATTTTGCGAATATTAGATTGTTTTAATTGTCTGTCGATGAGAATATTAGGGCGTTTTGAGTGCTTTTATGCGAATTATAGTATGGCTTATAGATGGTATTAGTACTTGAAAAAGGTGAACAATGCCTAGGGTCAGATCTTGCTTTTTGCCAACTTCTAGTCAAAAGACAAATGTCAGGTTATTAGCCTTATTTAAAATTAAGCAGTGATTAATAAAACCATACTTTATTAATCATAATTATGCTATATTTTGATTAATAAAAAGTGAGGTTATTAATCATGAAATGGAATTGGCAGCTTGAGGATTGGCCTAATTTTACTTGGGACTCGGATAAATTAGTTGTGTATGAACAGTCTTTTACTGAGAGTGGTGGGATTATTATTGGGTCCTCACAACATATTTCTCAAGAAGGTAAGCAAAATTTATTTATTGATTTAATGTGTACTGATGCTTTAGATAGCTCTGAAATTGAAGGTGAGCATTTAAACAGAGATAGCGTTCAATCCTCCATAAAAAAAGAGTTAGGGGTGTCTACAGAAGCTACTAGAGCTAGCATGGCAGAGCGTGGGATCGCTAAAATGATGGTTAATTTATATCAAACGATTCCTAGTCCGCTAACGCATCAGGTTCTATTTGAATGGCATCAATTTTTAATGGGTAATAGCCATCATTTGGAACATATTGGTCAATATCGTAAGCATCAAGAAGCAATGCAAATTGTTTCTGGGCCTGATTATGATCGAAAAATCCATTTTGAAGCGCCTTCTTCAAAATGTGTTCCGGCCGAAATGGATCAATTTATTAATTGGTTTGAACGGAGTTCCCTTACTGGCTCAGCTCCTTTACCCACATTAACCCGAGCAGGAATAGCTCATTTGTGGTTTGAGAGTATCCATCCTTTTGAAGATGGAAATGGAAGAATAGGGCGAGCTATAGCAGAAAAAGCCTTATCGCAAGGATTTTCAAAACCAGTAATGACAGTATTGGCAAAAATATTATTACAAAAGAGAAAGGAATATTATCAGCAATTAGGTTTAGCAAGTAAAACTTTAGACTTAACGTCATGGTTAATATGGTTTGCTAACATCGCTTTAGAAGCGCAACAAAACACTTATTTGTATATTGATTTTATTATTAAGAAATCGGTAATTTTAAGGGAAGTGGAAGGGAAAATTAATCCAAGGCAAGAAAAGGTATTATTAAGATTATTTCATGCTGGGCCTGAAGGATTTGTAGGTGGTTTAAGTGCTAAAAATTATATGAGCATAACAGGCGCGCCCATCGCGACAACAACCAGGGATCTAAATGACTTGGTTAAAAAAAATATTCTCAAACGAACTGGCGAACTTAAAGCGACTCGTTATTTTTTAAATCTCGAGAAGGCTTAAATAGAGTTTGTTGAATTGAGTGCGCAGTGAGTGCACCAATCTAAGTTCCTCGTAGGGAGTTCCAAAATGGAACTTAGTGAAGCTTATAATTTGCCAGACATTGTTTAAAATTATATGTGTTCTTTAATTACTCTGTTACACAAGCAAAACAGACTCTTGGTTTTGATAACCATGAAATATCCTTACTTCAAGCAGCCACATAATCGGTTACATGATAAGTGGGTAGAGGTTTGTCAGTGAAGGTGGATTTTTGCCTTGTTGGTAATCTGATTAGAAAGTAAATTTTTTCTTTTCCAGCGCATCCCAAAATGCTCTGATTGCCTCTTCTACTTGATTATATGTGTTGGCGAGTTGCTGACTGTCCTGCGGTTTTAATTTTACTGCTTCATGAAAACGTGCCAGTGCCCTATTGAGTTGGGGTAGGGTAAGGTAATTGATGCCGCCTCGAACACGATGCAATTCTTTGCGAAGGGTTTCATCATCATGACTCGCATAAGCTTTTGCCAAGGTATCGAGACTCATTTTAAGATCAATCTCCAGCACTGATAATAACTCACGAAGAAGACTCTCATCCCCATTCATTTGATCAAGGCTTGCTTGCCAGTCGATTACCGCTGCTTTTTCCTCATCACTGATTTGGATTTCAATCCCAAGTGAGGCGGACTCTGATTGTCTCTTTTTAAACACGTACTGTTGTAAAAGGCTTTCTAACTTGGATTGCTGTAATGGCTTGCTGCAAACTTCTTGCATACCGGCCTCCAATGATTCATTCACCTTTTGAGCATCATCGGCGTGTCCTGTGATGGCTACAATGGGTACTTGTAATGCGTTTTGATTATTCAATGCACGGATCTGTTTCGTAACTTCAATACCGTCGACGTCAGGTAATCCTATATCCATCAAAATTAAATCATAGTCGTTATTTTGAACCATGGTGAGTGCTTCCATGCCATTTTCTGCATGATCATGAGCGCACTGAAAGCGATTTAAGTAAGCTTGCAGGCTTTTAGCGGCAAGGGGATTATCTTCTACTACCAGGACAGAGGCCACAGCATCGACTTTTGTTATTCCCTCTGGCTTTATGGTACGGTCAAATGGCAAGGTTTGCACGGTAGAGATTGGTGGCTGACGCACCGGTATTTTTTCTCTATCAGAATGATCAGAGACAACCAGTGGAAGATTAATAATAAAACAAGTTCCTTTACCTACTTCACTTTGTATATTAATTGTGGCATTCATCGCTTCGATGTAACGCTTCACGGTATATAGACCTAAACCTGCACCTTTGTATAATCCTTGATAAGCAGGCGTCAGGCGAGAAAAATGTTCAAATATTGTTTCAAATTTATCTTCTGGAATACCAATGCCACTGTCCTCTACCAATAATTGTAAGTTCATCTTATCGCCCAAGCGATAAGATGAGTCCCTTTCATCAAGCGATTTCACGTTGATTTTGACAAAACCGCTGTTGGTAAATTTTAAAGCGTTAGATAAAAGATTAAGCAGGGTGCGGTCAAGGTAATTCCGTAATCCACTAAAATAGGTAGGGATAGATTCCTCTATATCAAAAGACAATTTTAACTTTTTGTGAAAAGCAACCGGTTGTAAAAGATCAATGTTGTGTTTAACTAAATCACGAAGATTAAAGGACTCTACTTCTTCTGGCCGATGTCCTGATTCCAGGCGCATGGTTTCCAGAATTTCATTACAAAGTTCTAATAGTTGATCGGTTGCTCCTATTAGAAGCTGGGTATCCTCCTGTACGGTTTCAGTAATCTCTTTTAATAAAGAAAAAAAGGTTTGGGGGGTAGCTAAGTTTGCTTCTTCTGGCGTTTGTTGTAAAAAGGAACGGGCATTGTCCGCTATATTAAACATCTCTTGTGACATCCCAATAATCCCACTTAACGGGGTGCGAATATCATGGCTCATATTGGCAATGAAATCAGATTTTGCCTGGTTGGCTGCTTCAGCTGCTCTTTTAGCTTGAAGTAAGTCTTCTTCCATTTTCTTACGTTCGGTAATATCAACGGAGATGCCAACCATCCCTACAATTTCACCCTTTGTATTATGCAAAGGAACTTTATTGGATAAATAAATTTCTTTAGTTCCATCAGGGTAATGCAAAGGTTCTTCTACAGTTAATGATACTCCTTTATCCATAACCGCTCTGTCTGCTTTCCTATAGTGGGATGCTGATTTATCATCATAAAGATCGGCATAGGTTTTCCCAACGATCTCGTGTCTTGATTTTAGATGTAATAATTTAGCCATATTGTTGTTACATCCAAGGTATACGCAATCCCTGTTGATCCAATAAACACTGACTGGCATCTCGGCAATAATATTTTCCATGTAATTATAAATATTTCTCACTTGCTCTAATGTGCTTTTGCTCTCATCAATTAAATGGCTAGACAAAAGTAGGTTTAGATTACTGATTTCCTGATGAGTAGAGTCCTCAAATTCTTTTTGCATGTTTAAAAGAGACTCGTTCTTTTGATCCTGGACTGTCCCAATCAGGATGAGTTCATTCTCCTCTGGAAGGTTGGCTATATGCCACAGAACCGTTTTATCTCTGGTGTGGGAAACTAAATGTTGAGACTGTAGGGGGCTGTTTGGATCAAGATTGGGGCATACAACTGAAAAGGGTTTACCTATCGTGGTGGCTTTTTTTATTTTAAATTCCGTTTTTGCTTTAACATTGAGATCTAAAATAATGAGTTCGGATGATACCAAGATGATGGGCTGGTCAACCAGGTTTATAAACGTCGATAATATCTCTGTGGTTTTAGGCATGAAATCAACCCGGTTTAATGTTCAACCAAGTAAATGGTAGGCTAGGGAAAAAATAAAAACAAATAAGCCTGAATCATTATGCCCGCGAGTTAATTCAAATATCTATTAAAATTCTAATAAATCACCTCCAATAACTTCATTTAATAGGGAAGGTTCAATATTTTTCTCACTTAAACTCTTGTTGAGTTTGCTGGCTAAGGTTTGGATGTTAGGCTCGTAAAACATACTTTCGTGATCTCCTGGAACGATGTGGAGTTCGATGGGGCGTTTCGAATAATTTTCCCACCAATTTAAAGGGGCATCATATTGAAACATCTCGGTCAGCTTTTCGGCTTTAAACAAAATTAATTGGCTATTAATAATAGGCAATTTGTATTGCGTTAACATGTTTTCCCTATGCCACTGTAGGTCTAGCAAAAATTGAGAATTATAGACATTATTTTCTACATACTTTTTTAATAGTCTCGAATTTTGTTCCTTCATGATGTCTTGGAAATAAAGCTCATTACTTTGAAGTGTGGGATAAAATGCCCAGCCATCGAGAGAGATAATGGCTCTAACAGTTTCCCCTTTCTCCTCTAACTGTCTCGCCATTTCAATCGCGACAGTACTGCCAAATGATGAGCCGCCAAGTAAATAAGGACCATAAGGATAAATAGCCTGAAGTGAATCGATGTATGCGCTAGCCATCTCTTCCAGGGTATTAAAAATGAATTCGTTTTTATCAATGCCTGGGTCTTGTATCGCGTATAAGGGCCTTTCTTTGTCTAAATATTTGGCAAGAAGTTTATACCAAAATACACTGCCGCCAATAGGGTGAACTAAAATAAGAGGTGTTTTATCACCGGTTTCTTTGAGGGCAATAAAATTTTCAGATGGATTATAGATAGTTAATCGATCATCCGCTGTACGAGTCTCCATTTCAATTTCTTTCGCCAAAGAGTGTATCGTTGAGAACTCAAAAAAATTTCTAAGGCTTAAACACACTGAAAATTGCTCATGAATTAGCGAAATGATATTCATAGCGGAAAGTGAGTTACCTCCCAGCTCAAAAAAATCGTCATGAATTCCAAGATGGTCAATTTTTAACACAGAGCGCCAGATATTTTTTAATTGCAATTCAATATCATTATTTGGCTCTGCGTAATCATTGCTAGAAGTCAATTGTTTACAGGGTGTGGGTAAATTCTTTCTATCTACTTTTCCGCTTGGGGTTATTAAAAATTTGTCTACAACAAAGAATCGAGAAGGGATCATGTAGTCAGGAATCATTGCTTTGAGGGTGGAGCGAATATCTGTAGCAGATAGTTGAGCGTTTTGATCCAGTACAACGTAGGCTGATAACGATATTGAATTATCAGAGCCAGGTTCTGGTATGACAATGCATTGATGAATGGAGGGAATTTTTTCCAAATGGGATTCAATTTCATTCACTTCGATCCTAAATCCGCGGATTTTGACCTGACTATCACGTCGACCAATATATTCTATAATTCCGTCAGATTGCCATTTGACTAGATCACCGGTCTTGTACAACCTGTCATTCTTTTTGTTGCTGAACGGATTAGCTATGAATTTTTGCTCTGTAAATTCTTGATTATTTAAATAACCACGCGCTAAACCCTCCCCAGCGATATAGAGCTCACCTGTCATTCCGATGGGCACAGGCTGCAGTTTGTCATCCAAAATATAGGCTTTTGTATTAGAGATGGGTTTACCGATTCGACTTGCATCGCTTTCTGCATCCGCTTGTGTACAAGTCAGTGTTATTGCGTCAATAGTCGTTTCAGTTGGGCCATAAAGATTGTGTAGTTTTGCGCCAGAGGCGTTATTTTTAAAAAAAGCACCAATTGTTTCTGGCAAAAGCGCTTCACCTCCACAAAAGACCTGTTTAAGTGAATGACAGCTATCAAAACCTGGTGTAGACACTAATTCTTTCAACATGGAAGGGACAAGCTGTAAAACACTCACCTGATTGTCTTTGACTAAATTAGTCATTTGGATGGGACTGGCATGAGCGTCTGCTGGTGCTATTACGAGTTTACCTCCTATGAAGAGAGGCATAAAAAATTCCCAAACGGAGGCGTCAAATGAAAAGGGAGTCTTCTGTAGAAAGACATCCGTATTGCTAAAGGAATATTCTTTTTGCATCCATACCATGTGATTACAAATAGCACGATGGGAAATCGCTACGCCTTTTGGTTTACCAGTTGTTCCTGATGTGTAAATAACATAAGCTAAATTTGAAAAATTACTGACATGTTGTAGATTTTCATCCGGTAAATTTTTTAAATCCAGTACGGAGTTTATGTCAATAATTTTGCCTGTGTATCGATGAGGTCTTTTCTTTATTGATTGCTGATCCACGATTAATAGGTTTGCTTTACTATCATTCAGCATATAGGAAATGCGTTCATCAGGATAATTGGGGTCTAAGGGAAGGTATGCCCCTCCTGATTTTAAGATTCCCAAAATACCAACAACCATTTCTATGCTGCGATCTAAACAAATCCCTATCAAATGATCCTTCCGCACGCCCTGGTTTCTCAAGTAGCAAGCTAATTGATTAGCTTTTTGATTGAGCTCGTTATAACTAATTCCTGTACCTTGAAATACAGCAGCGATTGAATCGGGCGTTTTAGTAACTTGTTCTTCAAAGTACTGATGCAGCAGTTTTTTATAGTTATATTTAAACCCTGTATTATTCCAGGCATGCAGCACATTATTTCTTTCTTTTTTACCCATTATTGAAAGAAGGAAAATAGTTTTATCAGGACTATCAACTAAATCTTCCAGTAGTGTTAAAAAATGTCCATTCATATTTTCAAATAATGCATAAGATCCTGGCTGTGAGTTGTCATTGACATTGCTATGAAAATGGAACCAGTCGTGATTTGCTGAGATAAAAATAGTTAATTTTTTATTCGTCTTGCAGGGGGGGGGATTGTTTGCATCGATGAACCTGATACTGGCGTCAATTTGACTGGAAGACTTTTTTAATTGTGGGTAGCGAATAAAAATCTCTTTCGTGTAGGTGCTCTTTTGCAACAGCTTTGTTTTTTCGATTGAGACCAATGTTAATACATCCTTGAATGCCATAGTACTATCAAACCTGGTTGACAACGGGAGATGGTCTGATAAAAAATTATGTAGGAATAAAGGTTTCGATTGTAATTCCAGGGGGCTCAATTCTACGGATAAATTTCTATAATTGTTTAGCCGGTATAAATAAATTAAGGTAGCTGTTAACAAGATGTTCTCTAAAGAATGACCGTCACTGTCACTCGATAGTTTCTTTAGTTTCTTTAGCAAGGTATTGGGAATTCTGGTTTTCATCTCGCCAAATACGGCAACTGATTCCCCTCGTCTCGGTAGCTTAGACAAAAATGAAATCTCTTCCTGGGCACATTTTAAAAACTCATTAACCCAGAATTTTTCTACTTTAGGGTTTTGGGCAGGACTCGTTGATATTTTTTCGAGCAATCCAGCATCAATTGGGTCAAGCTTTGTAGGGATAGTGATATTCAATAAATGAACCAATGTTGGAATATCGTAATTTTCTCCATCAAGATCAGTAAGCTCTAAAATGGCAATATCGAAAGTTGCGGTAGCTACTTGAATATAACTATTTGAAAGCTTAACAATTGTTCCTGGCTCCATTCCTGAGAGTGCATTTAATTTTTTTAGCGCTTTTACGACAAAAATCTTTCCATTCATTATAATTTTGGGAACGACTAATTGATTTAAATAGTTTCCCATGGAGAGAGCCCTACACAATCGATCGATATCATCAGCGGATTTTTCCCAAGCGATAAACCCGAAATTAGCGGGCTTATCTTTTAGGCCGTAGTAGGAGCGGTATGATAAATTTTGTTTGACTGGTTTAGTGGTATTTGTAGCAAGCTCATCAACAAGTTCACGAAATGAGTGGATAGCCTTTTCGTAACATTTTAGATTTAAACTAAGTGCTGTATCAAAATCATCTATGGGAATGAGGGGTTGTTTCAGGATATTACCGGCATCAATCCTTTCATCCATAATGTGCCAACTAATCGCATGTTGTGTTTCGCCATTAAGAATCGCCCATGTCGTTGCATACAAACCAGCATATTTGGGTAATGGAGAATTGTGATAATTGATAGCGTAATAACGCGGAAGCGCCAGAATTTCTTTGGAAAGGATTTCACCATTGACTATGCTAAAGAGGAAATCAAATTTCCCACCCATGTGTTTTTTTTCAAATTGCCTAACGCTCTCAATATAAGGAATGAAATTAGCAGTACACCATTTTTCGATTTTTTCTGACGGAGATATCAAGCCAAGCAACTCATGGCCGCTAGCCAAGATAATATTTGCACATTCTAATGTCATATTATCGTCACCAATAATGTAACAGCTAAAGGTTTTTTTTGCGCTCATACATAGGCTCAATAGATAATTTGAAAATTAATAGGCAAATCAAAACTCAAGTGGAAAAACAATTCATCTGAATGAAAAGCTACTCACCAGAACTAGTCGAGTGCGGCGGTGATATGATGGCTCAGATGAGCTCCATTAGCAGGTAGTATTTTATCATAAATTTGTTGTTAAACTAATCAATGATAATAAATTTGATTCAAAGTAGCCGGGATATGTTTTTCAAATCAATAGGCTACGAAAATTTTTTAATGCTAAAGAGGTAAGACTAAATTTTCCTTAACACACCATAAAACCATCTCCGAAAATTTAAAAATCGTCGAGTCAAGACTGTTTTTTTATTATTTATTTGTTTATGATGCTCCACCGAAGACTTATTTTCTACGTCCTTAGCTATTGTGGATAATTCTTTACTCGCCTCGTCCATTTTTTATAATACAACATCTAATTCTCATCCGACCCCCTTATTTTAAAAGGGTTTTGCCATTTTTTCTTTCATTATTGATTTTTACGTTATCCACAAAAACTGTGGATAAAAATGTGTATAGAGTGGTAAATCTCAATGAACTAAAGCAGTTGAGTAGGTGCTCAACAACTTAACATGGTTGATCATCCGCTAAGCCGCATAGATTTTACGTACAGTGGCTACTGATGCTTATTGCTCCTAATTTGCGCTTTAAAATTAATGTGGGCTTGGTGGCTACTTCCATTCATAGTCGAGCTAATTCCTGTAGGAATGAATCAATAACCTAAAAAAATTACTGAATTCAGGTTAAAAGACCGGCATACAAGCACTTTAGTTGCTTGGCTCATTAAACGCATAGTAGTTATTGACAGGAATGAAACCGTCTTCCGTACAAAATGCTTGGAAAACAACATCGCGCAGCGAAGGCATCATAGGGTTGTTAAAAAATGTAATAGCATGATAAATTGAATTTTTTAATAACAGGGAAGGTCAAGGATGAGATATCTACACGTTGGATTAGGTATTTTAACGGCGGCAACAGGGATGGCACATGCTTCTCTACAATCCACTAGGGCTCAACCCACAACCTGTATTACCTCTCATTTCAGTGCGACAGGCAGTCAATACTGGAAATCAATTGTTTTAAAGTTGACGAATAATTGCAGTCAGGCCGTCGATTTTCAAAATACAACGATATCGTTTCAGACAACCGAAGCGTTAAATACGTCATTTTGGGGTGATTTTTCACCGCTGTCTTACCCTGACAACGTATTAAATATTACTTCACAACAACAACCTGGCAATCAGTTTTTAGCAACCCTTAACCTGCATTTCCCGAGCTTCTCTGGTGCTAATAGCCTTTTACCCATCGGCAGCTCTATTTCAATTAAATATGGCGCAACGACCGATAGCCATATAGAGGGTACTACCAATGTTTACCTCAGCACCGTGGTAGAAACAGGCAGTATTCAAATAACTAATTCCTCAGCGAAGCCAACGAATGTTTCGCAAAATTATGCAATGGTTCATTTGACAATGAATGGTCAATCGGTTGGCGATATCCAGTTACCCTGGCAAAGTTCAAAAACGTTATCCGGTCTTGCTGCCGGTAACTATACGATTTCAGCCGATACAGTCACCGACAGCGCCGGCAACAATTATGTAGGCCAGGCCAATCCCAGCAGTGTTAATTTAGTTGCCAATGAGACAGTGAGCTCAATAATTAGTTACGCACAGCGACAGCAACTCGGGAAATTACGCATCAATTTACAAAATGTACCTAATGAGATAGCCGGTTACAGTGAAAATCCTTCTGTCTTAATTACCCAGGCCAACTCAGGTAACTCACAAACACAATCATTAAGCTGGGGCAGTGTGACAACCGTCTCTCAATTAGCTGAGGGCTCAACTTACCAATTCTCGACATCGACCATTAATTACAATGGTTACAACTGTTTGCCAACCTTTACTCCTGCTTCTTTAGCGGCCAACGCGACCAACGTCCCAGTGACTAATTTAACCTATCAATGTATTCAGGTAGCACAAGATTCTGTGCGATTAGAGGTGAATGGCGCACCGCCTTCTTTATCTGCGTTAAAAATTACTTTAACACCCAATAACGGTTCACAGTCTGTCGAACAAACTATCGATTTAACGAATGGCAGTGGCTCAGCGTCTGTCTCTTTAACCGATGGCGTTATCTATACCGTTTCAACTAATGCGGTATCTGGCTACACGGTACGATTTTCCCCTCAGCCTTTAACAGCCACTCCAGACGCCGTTGAAATAATTAGCTTAACTCAAGAGGTTGCTTCAGGGGGACGTATTATTGGTTATATCCCGGGCTGGAAAACCCCGCCTACCGCGCAAGCCTTAGCGAATGCGGGATATACCCATGTAATGATTGCCTTTGGAGTATTTAGTACAAGTACACCTGGAGTCATCACCCCGGCTTTCGATACGGTTACGAAAGACTATATCCAGTCGCTTCATGCCGCTGGCATTAAAGTGCTTCTTTCTTTAGGCGGTGCGTTAACAAGTCTTCCTAATACAAGTGTTGATTTTCATCAAGTATTAACTGCAGCTGCTTCAGCAGAAGACTTTAAACAAACCTTTATTAATTCTTTAAATGGCTTAATCACGCAATACCATTTTGATGGTTTTGACATCGATATTGAGCACGGCATTAATGGTGGTGGGACTTTTTCTCAACCACAAGGGGATATTGCCGTACTCGCTAGCATTATCAATACGATGCACAATCAAAATCCTTCTCTCCTGATTACCTTAACGCCGCAGGTTGCTAATATTGCAGCGACAAGGGGGTTTGATCAGACCTGGGGTAATTATGCCTCGTTAGTGATGCAGACTCATACCTCTCTGGCCTGGGTTGGGATTCAGCTCTACAATACAGGCTGTGCATTTGGTATTGACCTGGTATGTTACGGTCCCATTCCTACGAATACCCCTGATTTCTCCGTCGCGATGGCTACTGATTTACTGGCAAATTGGCCTGCTAGTGTGAATGGGCAAACTACAGGCTTTCAGCCTTACATTAGCCATTTACAACCGTCACAAGTTGTCATTGGTTATCCGTCTGCTAACGCAAATGGACAAAGTGACGGCTCGCCTATAACGCCAACCGCCACGATTAAGCGCGCAATTCAATGCCTTAAAACAGCGGTTGCTGGTAATACAAGCTGCGGCAGTTATATTCCACCTCAAGCCTATGGCAATATTGGCGGTGTCTTTAATTGGGAAGTCACTTATGACCAAAGTAATAGTTTCAAATTTGCGACGGAACTAAAAAACTGTGTCATTAATGGGATTTGCAATTAATCGCCAGGTTGCACACCGTTTGAAAGAGGGCTGTGTAAACGAAGTCCGGGCTTGAATTTTGTATTCAACAATCAAAATTCAAGCCTTGCTCCATAGGTACTCCCTAGTAAGAAAATTCAGAGAATAGCATTCAGAGTAATGACAGGAATAGAAACGCAGTTGTTAATTGAAACGCTTTGTAGAGGAGCTAATTTGCTCCTTTAGTGTCTGCTGAATTCTAAAAATTCATTGCAAGACACTAAAGAATCAAATAGTATAAAAAGCGCGTTTGAAGTATTAAATGCAACAAGCGCTGACAGAGAGGAATTCGAGCGCCTCCCCGCCAGCTGACCAAATTTATCACAGGAGATAAAGATGGCTAAAGGAATCTTAGTCTATTTCAGTTTTGTATTTCAATGGCATGTCCGTAAGAAGCCACCAAAATTTCCCATTATTTACACCGGTTGAACATTAAGGGCATGGTTTACAGCGTGCTTTTAATTCGCTTTTAGCCAGAAATCTTAATTATTTCAGCGACTAGAGACACAGGAATTATTTTTTCCATTAATTCCTGTGCTAAGTCACACCTTTAAAAAATAAAGGAAGAATAATGGTGAAAACAAAGCAAGAAAGCTTGAGGAAAACGAATTTAATCGACAGTCCCTTTTTTAAAGTGTTTGCAAAGAATTACCTGGACTACTTAGGGAATAGCAGTCCTACCAACAAACAGCTAGCTGAAATCCAGGCCTTACTTTCCAATACCTGGATACGACTTCCGATTTGTTTCGACCTACGTTTAAGTGAGCAGGAAAAACAGTGCCTGTATCTATCCGCACAAGGTAAAGAGGTGAAAGAAATAGCTGCGTTTTTAAAGGTATCCACCCGAAGAGTGACTCAGCATCGGCAATCCATCTTTCAAAAATTGAATTGTAAAAATATAACCAGTGCAATTATTGTCGGGCTGCGGTTTGGGGTAATCAAAGCTGAACATCTATTAGACGAAAAGTAGATTGCTTGGGTAGATGGCAAATTCCAGATGGGGGAGATGTAAGATGTGAATCTTGATATAAATTTTGTTGTACAACTATTTAAAATAAATAGGACATTTGGCGTATTGGGACAATAAAACGATGCTTTATTAAGCATAATGCTGCTATATTCTGATTAATAAAAAGTAAGATTATTAATCATGAAATGGAATTGGCAGCTTGAGAATTGGCCTAATTATACTTGAATTAAAAATAATTGCTGTTTCGGATCCAGTACACGCAAGGTTATCTCATCGACCCTATCGCCTCCAGTAGGGATCAATGTAGCACTGGACGAAATTCAAACGTTTAAAGGCCTGTTATTTGATTCTGATGAGTAAATGCTGGTCAAAAATGATTTCTCGAAAAACCGATCTTTAAGGTGAAATTGAAGTTGGATATTCTCTTGGATGAGGAGCACTGGATTTATGTCCGATAAAATTGATGAAAAGGAGTTACCATTTAAATCGGTTCTTGATCAGACTGATGATGTCGTTATCATCACTGCAGTTGAACCTCTCAATGAGCCATTTGGGCCAAAAATCCTTTATGTCAACAAAGCGTTTACAACGCTTACCGGCTATACCCAGGAGGAAGTTCTAGGTAAAACACCCCGTATTTTACAAGGAGATAAAACGGATAAAAACACGCTAAAACGAATTAGGATCGCTTTGGAAAAAAAAGAAGCTATCCATGTTGAATTATTAAACTATGCCAAAGATCAAACAGAGTATTGGCTCGATTTTACTATTATCCCTATTAAAGATAGTAAGAAGAGGATTCAGTATTTTGCTGCGATTGAACATGATATTACTGAGCGAAAAAAACTGGAAGATGCAAAGGCTATGCTTTCTGCTCTTGTTGAGTTTTCAGGGGAAGCAATCATAGGAAAAAACCTGGAAGGGATCATACAAAGCTGGAATGAAGCAGCCAGGAATCTTTACGGTTACACTGAAAAGGAAGCCATAGGGGCTAATATAAAAATGCTATTTCCTAAGGAGAGGAAGAGAGAGTTTCAATATATCATGGATAAAATGGTTAAGGATCAACCCATTAAAGGCTTTGAAACAGTCAGAATGCATAAAGAGGGTCATATTATTCCAGTTTCTCTTACGATAGCGCCAATAAAAAATGCTCGGGGAAAGATAATAGGAGCATCAACAACAGCTCGCGATATTACCCAACAAAAAATAAACGAAGAAAAATTAAAACACCTCGCAGAACATGATGTTTTGACAGGATTGATTAATCGCCCACTCTTTGAAGATCGCCTGGTTCAAGCACTGGCTATTGCAAAAAGAACAAATTGTAATATGGCCGTTTGTTTTTTAGATATCGATGGTTTTAAAAACATTAATGATACTTACGGTCACGATATAGGCGATTTGGTATTGTGCACGGCAGCTCAATGCATGCAAAAATGTATACGGGACATTGATACGCTAGCACGGTTTGGTGGAGACGAATTTGCATTAATATTGTCCTACCTTAATGAAGAAAAGGATGTTATTAAAATAGTGAAGAAGTTAATTCGTTTATTCTCAAAAGGATTTTTGATTGAAAATTATAACCTCAAAGTTACTTTGAGTATTGGTATTTCATTGTACCCCAGAGATGGCATGAATGATCTTCTTAAGAAAGCGGATGCTGCGATGTATTACGTGAAAAAACACGGCAAGAATAATTTTATTTTTTTCAATGCAATTGATAAGAACTAATTTAGGTTGGTATTATTTGTCCTGAAATTAGGGATAAACAGTCTGGTGGCACTCGCAGGGCACGAGATAACAAGAAATCATGATTGATGACAGCCGATGGTAATGATTAATTTAACCTAATTTATTGATTATATTGCTATTAATAGCAATTCCTGCGATTAGTTTCATTCTCCAAATTCAAACGGTTTCCTTGGCGTAGATAGCCAATTAGCCTTAGTTTTGGATAGCAGGCAATACGTAGCATGTTCTATGAATATAAAAATAAATGGATTACAGTAAGCTTCAATTTTTAAAGAGGAGCGTCTCCGATGAGTATTACCATCTCCTATCTTAAAAATCATCCTCAAGTAATTCCTGCTCTAGCAAGGATTTGGCATTCTGTTTTAGGACGTGTTTGGGTGCCAGACATTCCCATCGAACGTGTCGAGCAGCGTTTTCGTGAGCATTTGAACGATGTGGTGTTGCCAATGACCTTTGTTGCTTTTGATGGAAATAAACTCGTAGGTAGTGTTTCTTTACGTGAAAATGATGGAATTCAGCCGCATTTGACGCCCTGGCTTGGTTCTCTTGTGGTCGATACAGCCTATCAAAAATGTGGTATTGGAAAAATGCTAATTGATGTCACCAAGCAAAAGGCCATTGAATTAGATTTTAAGACATTGTACCTGTTTACTTTCGATCCAACACTTCCTGCTTATTATGTGCGACAGGGATTTAATAAAATTGGTATGGATGAATTTAGAGGGCATCCTGTCACCGTGATGGAAACATCGCTGTGAGCCGTTATTGGCTACAGTCAATTGCTTTCTTTTGAAGCAGGGACTCCTATCCCGGAAATCCGCAGCAAACTCTTTTGCACATCGCCGAATTCTTCTTACAGGAGTATGGAGTTCTTTGAGCTGAATGATTAAATCTTATGCTATCATTTACTATGTCTTATTGATTATATCTCTTAAGGCCAAGGAATCGGTAATGAGCGGACATGAAAAACAAAGACATTCAACATTTCAAAGAAGACGCTAAAGCCATTTTGGAGGCAGTTCCAGATTTGTACCTTATTTTATGCCCCCGATTTAATATTGTTGGTGCAAGCGATGCGTATCTTAAAGCAACGATGCTGAAGCGAGAGGACATACTGGGACACTCTGTCTTCGATATTTTTCCAGACAATCCTGATGATACGTCAGCAACCGGCGTCAGTAATTTGCGTTACTCGTTAAATCGGGTATTAGAAGGCAAAGTTTCTGATGCGATGGCTATACAAAAATATGCTATTCGACGCCCTTCTGCTTTAGGCGGGGGTTTTGAGGAGAGGCACTGGAGTGCCATTAATTGCCCCATTCTGGATCAAGCTAACCGCGTCAAATACATTATTCATCGAGTCGTGGATGTAACAACCTTTATTCATCAGCAATCTCATGACGACCAATCAAAAATTATGGAAATCTTGCAAGGTCATGAAGGGCAGGTTGGTTGGGAAATCATGGAGAGAGCTAATAATCTTCAAGAGGTTAATAAGACGTTGCAAGAAAGAGAGGGGTATAATTCGGCTTTTTTGTCTGCTATTCCTGATGCAATGATTTTAGTGAATCGTGACGGAAAAATTGAATTTAGTAATACTCAGGCAGAAGTCATGTTTGGCTACACCAAAAAGGAATTATTAGGACAAGCAGTCGAGTTATTAATGCCTGAAAATGCGGCTAAAATACATCCTCAGCATCGTGAGGATTATTTTAATGCGCCGCGCGTACGTCCCATGGGGCTTGGCATGGAGCTTCAAGGAAAGCGAAAAAATGGGGACATATTTATCATTGAAATTAGTTTAAGTCCGTTGCAAACCCCTCAAGGAGGTAGTGCAATTGCTATTATCCGCGATGTAACGCTGCGAGTTGAACAAAACAAATTATTACAACAAAAAGAAAAGTCTCTCAGAGAATTGTATGAAACGGTTGAGAAAGAGAAATCGCAACTTAAATCGATTAATCAAAAGATGTTTATTATTACACAATTAAGTGAAACTTTTCTTGCTTGCAACACAATTGATGAAATACTGGAGTCCTTCTCATCGTTTGCTAATAAAATTCTGGGTTTCTCTAAGGGCGCTCTATATCTAATGCATAATTCACGCAACTACCTGGAAAAAAAAATTACATGGGATGATGTAAATCATTATCCAGTGATTTTTTCTTCCAATGAATGTTGGGCTTTAAGACGAGGTTGTATTCATGAGGTCAGTGAAGTGCAGCCCGGGGTTGTATGTCGGCACATCAAAGAGATGAAACAAGAACAGCAGGCATCCTTGTGCATCCCCTTAATGGCTCAAAATGAAATACTAGGCCTGTTATTGATTAATAGGGATTCTGACGAACAGAATACGTTAATTCCAGTGGTTGCAGAAACAGTCTCACTAGCGATTGCAAATATCAGATTGAAAGAATTACTTCATTCCCAGTCTATTCGTGATCCACTTACCGGCTTATTAAATCGTCGCTTTCTTGACGAATTTATGATCAAGCAAATAGGGCAAGCAAAACGTACCAAGACATCCTTGGTATTTATTATGGTTGATATTGATAATTTTAAAGCAATCAATGATAGTTTTGGCCATGAAATAGGAGACTATGTGTTATCTCGCCTGGGTAATTTACTTCCGTCTTTGGTTCGAGAAGGTGATTTGGCCTGTCGCTACGGAGGGGAAGAGTTTTTAATTGTTATACCGAACTGTGATGCTAAGAATGCAAAGCTCTTTGCTGAAAAAATACGAAATAAAGTGAGCAGAATGCGGATTGTAATTGAAGAACGGGTCTCTAATATTGCTATATCACTTGGCGTTGCAATCTATCCAGGGGATGGTTCGTCATTGAAAGAGTTAGTCGATGCAGCCGACCAGGCATTATATGCAGCTAAAAGACAAGGTAAAAATAAGACAATTATATTCACTGAAATTAATAAATAATAATTCAGATTGGTTATTTTGACAGAGTCTGCAAGGTAAGCAGTTAACAACTTAAATTTAAAAATTCTAGAGTCAAGACTGTTTTTTTAATATTTATTTGTTTATCATCACCCACGCATAGTTCTTTTTTTATTTTCTTATAAAGTCTGTGGATAATTCTTTGGTCTTCCCGTCTATTTTTTAGAAAAAAATACCGTTTAATAATTCAAAAGCCTTATTTTAAAAGGGTTTAATAAAACGCTTTAGGGATTGTTGTTTTTTTATCTTATCCACAATATCTGTGGATAAGCGTGTGTATAGAATGCTAAATCCTAATGAACTAATACAGTTATCCATGTGCTCAATTACTTAACACGGTTCTCTTACTTAAGAACACGATGAGGTAGCTAGAAACCCCTATCCAACATTCCTAGTACTCCCAAGGTGGTTTAGGGGTAGTTGGGTAAGCGGTGGGTGTCTGTGTTTTTTCAACCTTCTCGGTTGTTTGATCGCCTATTTGTTCTTCATTCTGCATGGCAGACTTTGTCTTGTAGGCCTTTTCTTTTAATTCCGGGTTTAAAATTTTTGGATTTACTCCGTGAAAATCAGTGCCGTCTAATTCTTCGACGTTCCGAGCAAAGCCATAGGTTGGGAAAAAGTAATTGAGTGCGGGCTCTAACGTAGAAGGTAAGACGTGTTCGGCAAGGATATGACCATTGTGCGAATTGGCGAAATAAACAGTCGTTGCTATACCACGTTGAGTTTGCGGATTTATTTCGGCACCAAAACCAGCCCTTGCGTTATTCATGTCGCCGGTGTGGTAAGCGCCTATTATTTGGCCCTGATTATTTTTGACTAACCCTATGCCTAGACCCCAAGTCACCTGTTCTCTATCGCTTTTAGAAACCCTTATTTTTTCAACCAGTTTATCTTCTGAATAGGGGAAGAAATCGTTGATCATCGAATAAATGGGTTCAATAGGCCTGAAGGCATAGTTTAATTGGTCGTCATTGATCCAGGCGGTTATGAATTTGGCATACTCTTCCGCTGTTGTTCTTAGACTGTTGGCGGCGACAGGTTTATTGCCATAGCTACTGTTTGGCATATTTAAAGCCCGCGGCCCAAATACGTATTCTCGAGCTAATGTTTCCAGATCCACACCGGTCAGTTCTTTAATTGCTCCTTGCAAGCAGTCAATACCAGGTCCTGAATAGGCATAATATTTACCCGGTGGAAACTGGAATTTAAATGGTTCTTCATCCGTGATATGTAAACCAGTTCTATGGGATAGTACCATTTCAGCGGTCAAGAGTTTTGCCTGTTCGTTCTGGTTCGGGAGAAATCGCTTGAGGAAGGGGTTTTCGTCATCTGGAATTATTTGTCCCTCTGTATCCCGGAACAGAGTATACAAAGGCGTTTTTAAATCAAATTCAGTCTTAAATTTCCCCAGGAATGCAGGGCGCTCTCTGTTGATTTTATTCATTTCGATTAGTTTTAAGACCAAATAAGCAAAGACGGGTTTACTCAGCGAAGCGGCCTCAAAAATTGTTCCGGGCCTAACAGGAGTAGGGGAGGACTCTTCTGTGCCAAGCGTTTCTCCTATGGGCATCGTAAAAATACCCCCATTTCTACAAGCAGCAACAGCTGCTCCCTTGATCTTGCTTGATCTCATTAAATGGTGAGTCGACTCGCGGGTAATTCCATTAACCTCATCGACTTCCTGAAGTTGAACGGTGTCTTCAGGTTCAAATTTTTCGGTAGACATTGTTTAGCTCAAGCTTAAGTGTTTATTTATTATACTATATCTTCTCTGGATCCCGGTAACGTATCCCTAACGCCAGTGTGATGATGATATTTTTATAATAATTAGTTGATATTAAAAAGAGATATGGCAAACTTCGCTTTTTTAAACGAGGATGTCTTAACATGAAAAAAAGTTTTGTAGCAGCTTGCCTGATTATGTTGGTTCCAGTGATTTCTTTTGCGAGCATTAACTATAAGAATACCTATTGCGGTAATGAAAAATATTTAGGAAACCCCAAGACAAAGCGGCCACATCTGCACTGCGGCAAGGGTTTTATGTCTTATAAAAAAGCGAGCGGTGACCATACGGTTATAACTGGGCTGGGTGATTGCAAACGAACAGATACTGTTTTTGATGATATAAAAGCGAATCGAACTGCATTTGCAAATTATACTGCGATTTATAATGCCCTTGTAGCCTACCATCAAAGTGGTTGCCCAAATCAATAATTACCCGTTAAACCGTTAAGGGAGTGAGTGGTACTCCCTTGATGGTTGTTAGAAAAGCGATTGCAAGTGGGAACGGGCTGCATCCGTTAGTTCATGGGCTTCTTTGGGGACAGGCATAGGCCCTTTGGGTTTAAATAGACTATCGCAGGCAACGCCCGCAGTAATAACGCTCGGGAAAGCGGTAGTCGCTGTTAGTGTAGGCAAGGCTGTCTCTGCTGATCCCAGAAAAGGTGCAATAAAGAGAGCGGGATAATAGGAGCACAGTGTTAAGCCAACTCCATATCCTATTGCACCTGCAAATAAAGTGATAATTGCCACAGCGGCAATTTTTAAAACAATATTGAGAAAAGGATGCGCTTCTTCTTCAAGAATAAGCTGAGTATTAGCAATAAAGTCAGTAATGGATTTTTCTTTATCTAATCCATTGATAATCGATTCCTCAAGTTGCTCCAAGGCAGCTTGCAATTGCTGCTTTTTATCCTGCGATAAAGGGTCCATTTCTTTGGCATATTTTATTTTTGCCTCGCTCCACAAGGAAAGACGTTGCTTATTAGCTAACTGTTGTTGCTTCACAACCTCTTCGACTTGTTGGCGTAAATCTGAATTCATATCGTGATGGGCTACAACGACGTGTTTGCTAATTCCCTGAAGTGGCAATTGAGAAAGTGTTTGCATCGCTGGGAATTTGCTCGTGCAGTATTGAACTGTTCCAAGCATCATTAATGGCGTAGCAGGGTTTTCTTGGAGGAAAGCATTGATAGCTGACTGGATTTTCTCTATTTCTATGGGTTGGTTTAAATCAATGCAGCAAAATCCTATTTTGCCCTCGTTATGCTCGACAGTGATGATACTTCCTTGCAATCGGTAATGTTCTAAAAGCCAGGTACTTAATAGGTTGTTTTCAAGGTCTTGAAACGCTGTTTTTGTTGGCGTTCCACTACCAGTGGTTAACCGTTTAAAAAAAGAAATTTGTTCTTTACCCATGCTGGTTCCTGGCAAATTTTGCCTAGTGTATTGCAGTTACATTAACGGAATCTTAAATAGGATTTTTCCATTGAACTAAGTCTTTATACGAACGAAATGGCACTGAACAAAACGTGCCTCAGCGTTCCCATGTCTGGTTTTGAGACAAGGAAGCAACAGGGTTATTACAAGAACTCATTGTACCTGTGTTACCCATATTCAATGTGTTTGCCTTTGGTAATTTCATAAATAACTGACTTCACTTTGAAACGCCGGTCAGCGCTTAAACTGTTTGCCAGGGTCATATAAAGTGAACCATCCATTGAAAACACATGGGAACTAACGCCACCAAAAGTGGGTATTGTTTGAATGATGGCAAATTGTCCCTCTTTCCATTGATATAAAGGAGATTGCAAGGCGGGGTTTGGATTAGTGTGATTACCGGTAATAAAATTAATCCGGAAAAGGTAGTGCTCATCCCTTAAAGTGAAATAACTAAAATGGCGTCCTCCTTCGCCTTGTAAAAGTTGATAGGGATTAAATTTTTTTCCATCCCACTGATAGAGTACCGAATCTGTTTTAATATTGGCGTACGCGAGATAAAATTTATTATCCAGCATAAAAAATTCAAAGCCTCGCCCGCCATCACCTTTAAACTGTTGATACAGATTAAATTGAGCCCCATCCCACAAATAAAGGGACGATTGCTTCAAGTGATCGGCAAAGGCTAAAAATAATTTGTTATTAATAGAGAAGGCTTTAAACGAATAACCCTGACGTGATGGAATGGTTTGAAAAGGAACAAATTTTTTACCATCCCACTCGTAAATCATGGAATTAGTTTCTTGAGGATGGCCTTTGTTTTCGGAAGTACCCCCTCCATTTGCAACCGCTAAAAAGTGCCGTTGGCCAATATTGAAAGAGTACCATTGCTGTGCACCGTAAGTTAAAAATTCTTGTACGGGATAAAAATAACGCCCATCCCATTGATAGAGCATGGAATAAGTATGCAAATTAAAAGGAGGATGAGGACCTGAGTGTGCACTGGCAATCGCTAAAAAAGAATTTTTGCCAATCGAAAAAAAAGTAGCTGATTCATTACCATGTCCGGGGATGCGTTGGTATTCACGGAATTGACTACCTGCTTTCTTGAAAATGATCACATCAACATCGGCGTTACCTCCGTCCATCTTGGCAGGGGTGTCAGGGATGTCTTCAGCGAACTGGGCTACTGCAATGTAGTACTCATCCTCCAGAGTAAATGGTGTTAATTGGCGAGCGCCAGTTGTTTCCAGGTATTGGATAGGAATCAATAGTTGTTCTGCAAAAACCGAAGTGGAAAAACCAATCAGTAAATAGGTGATTAACCATTTGATTATTCTCATAATATCCTAATTATTTTCTGTTACTTGAAAATATCAATGTGAACTGGCATAGCCAAGACGAGTGAATCATTTATTTCAAAACATTTAAAAAAATATTTTTTAATTAACTAGTTCTATCACAGCAAAGTCTCCGCATCAATTAGCAGAATTTTTTCATTGTCAGTTCGACTCCATAATATTCACATAAGAAATACGTAATATTGCGATAATAAATTAGTCATACAATTTATATAGAGCAACGCACTTTGTTGTGGTGTTGAATGCACGTATTTTCGGCAATGCAAGAGCCTTATACTAAGGTTAAGGCTACAGTTGATAAGTTTAAGACCTTAGGGTTATCTAAGAAGTGCAATGCGATTCGACATACGTTGACGATGTTGTTAACTAATCCTGAGATTATGTCTGAGCAACTTGCTGAAAAGTTGTTGCCTTCAGCAAGAGGGGTACCTTACCACATCGATTCCTCTGATCCCGAACAAGTCGTTGTGCTTAAAAAAGCAATCAATATGTTGTTCAATATTGAAAAAATGCTACAAGAGCTTGAACAAATCAATCTGAGTGAAACAGCAAGCCTCACAGAATTAGTAGCACTTGCTCCAAAAATCGCAAGAAGCCTTTATTGTGTGATTAATCAAGTGTATGAGGCGATCCAATTAATCAATCACTCAAACGCCTCTGTTCAAGCCATTTTGGGCCCTCATTTTAATCAGCTTAAACAAAAAATGGCTCCACTATTGGAGCAGCTAGGACAATTTACACCCCGTGGTGCTCTTTTAGATCAACCTTGGGGTGAAGTGTTTGGTAAAGCAGTTGAGCTTTTACCCAAAGAACAGATCACCTCTGACGAGGTAAGTTTCAATGCTCTGGGACAAGCTGTTTTTAATATTCCAGACTATTTTAAACAATTACAAACCATGCTTGAAACCGGCTCCTTATTCTCTGAGCCAGACTTATCTATGGATCCCCCTAATCCTGCCCTTTTAAAACAAAAGGAAAAAAGAGAAAAAGAAGCGAATGCCTTTGTTGCCAATTTGGATAGCATGGCCGTTAAAACCTGGTCCCAAGGACTCGGTATTGAATATGTTGCTGCGATTGGGCGGTTGGCAGGTTTCTTAAAAGATCATACGAAGGCCTTAGTCCAGACTGCCATACCAACCTCTAAGGCAGCCTACTTAAGACTCGAAGAAGCCTTACTTAATTTTAAACGCAAAGTACTACCAGCTATCATAGATGAGTTGGAAGCGCTTGAGATAACGATGGGTTTAAAACCTGGCCTCTTGGTTGAGCCAGCGTTAAGTGCAGCAACGACTTATTACAATAAATTGATTGAAACCCTTACTACTAAAATTGAAGAAGCAAGGGTTAAAGCGGATAACGTCGGTGTAAAGGCTTTCTTATATGTCACTGAAAAAGATGAAGATAAATTAGAGTTAGGCACGAAATTCGAAGTAGGGGAAGAAGTCGCGCACTTAATTGATGAGACCTTCGTAGCACAAAGGATAAGTCGGCAACATGCGAGACTCGATGCAGCAAGAGAAAGGATGTATGAGGTACAAGAGATTGCCGGGGCTGCGGAATCATTTTTTGCAAAAATTAGTACGCGACCTGAAAAATTAACTATCCAGGATAGACAAGAATTAGCTTTCCTTTATCAGCAATTCCAACCTCATATGAGGGCTAGAGATCCCCGATTGGATGCGGAAATTGTAAGTTACCTGAATTTAACAGAGCAAGAAAAAGAGCGCTTGTCTCAGGGAGCAGCTAGCGCCTCACCAGAACCTGAGGAACAACCCTTTCTTAGAACCGTCGGTGACTATGGTTTACGGTTGGTTGGACAGACCTTATTTGACAGGATTTTAAAACAAGACACGGCAGTGATGAATGCGATAAACAGAGAAATAGCTACCGTAGCAACGCAAATAGATTTAATTCAATCCAGCCAGGCTCAAGTGAAAGCGTCCTCCTATGAGAGAATGGGTAAAAAAACTACCCTTGAAGCGATTTCTGATAGCAATGGGTTAAATCCAGTCACCACTGCCGAAAACTTAT